>CAZOKZ010000001.1:0-105305 GCA_964580585.1 uncultured Candidatus Sumerlaeota bacterium
GGCTAAGGAATAAAGCCCCGATGGGGCTTTGGAATTTAGCCCAGCACTTTTAGTGCTATGTTTCGAGTTCCCAAGAGTGGCTGAGTCCCGAAGGGACGGCTGATACGGTCAAAATTCCTTTGAATCTAGCTATTCAGTCGTCCCTCTGGGACTCGGTTTCTGAGCCCTCTGGTTTCCCAGCAGTGAACTGCTGGGCTACAATCAACCGTCCCTGCGGGACTGGTTTGAGGATGAAATTTGAAAAGAAGTCATTCGAGAAATGAAAACTCCAAATGGGAATTCCCTGCTCGTTTGCGAAAAGAGTTTCGAGAACTACTCGATGTGGTCATTGTTTACAAAAACATTGCCCACGTGGCAAGGGAAGCCGGATTTATACTGATTTACCGAATTATTGTTATATCATGGGGAACTGAGAAGTGTCTGAAAAAGACGAAATTCTTGAAAGTATTACGAAGAGGATAAAACGGATTGGGGGTCTTGAGGAGTCCGTCCGCAAATATATCAATACCACAAGGTATCAAAATCATCTCTTGAGAGATTCTGACAATTGGAGTCAAATTTGTAGCTCTCTCGATACCATTGGAGACACGTTGTGTTCACAACAAGCTTATCTGTCTTCCGAGTATCCCTCCAGTGATGGTCTCAAGTACATTTTTACTTATGGTCTTCTCCAGGCACTCTTTATTCAACAGGATGCAATGTCTCATTTATCGGAGGCATTTGGTATTAAGTTTGAATTGACTGACCGTCTAAAGGAGATTCGATTATTACGCAATGCTTCGATCGGTCATCCTACGAAGAACAAAATTAAGGGTGTGACATGTTATAACTATATTTCAAGGATGAGTCTTTCCCAAAAAGGATTTACCTTGATGCGTAGCTCTGGTCGGAAATCTATTGAATTTTTCGATATCAATATTTATGAAATGGTCTGTGACCAACTAAAGGACATTGAAGCGAGTTATGAATTATTGGCTTTTAAACTCAAAGAGGCAGATCAAATGCATAGAGATAAATATAAAGACAATTTGCTTATAGATATATTTCATTCCTCAATGGGTTACAACTTTAACAAGGTTGCGGAAGGCATTCACTCTCCCCACAGTGGCAAACCTCTACTTGCACTTTCGATGCTTAAATTGATTCGAGATACTTATGAGGAATTTGAGGTTTCGCTCTTGGAGAGAGGTGATCTCAATGATTACACTAAGTACGAACTTGATGAGTACAATCATGCATTAAGCAGATTGGAAAGCTACTTAAAAGGCGATGACTCTACGATGACTGGTAGCGATGCTCGAATTTATCACTTCTATATTTATGAGCAGCACAGTCATTTTGAGCAAATTGCTAAAGAAATTGATGATGAATACCAAGAAAAAAGTAACATATAATCACATTCACTCGGACAACACAACGCGATGCTCCTCAATACTTGTAGCTTTTATTTTCCTGCTGGTAACTTAAACGCATTGCCATGTTTGTCGCGCCTTTGCTTGCGCAACACGGACGTGTGGCTGATTTTTTTCTTTTACCGCTGTTTCTGAGAATCGTTACCTCACGATTCTCGAAAGCGCTTTTATTGCAATGGACGAAAAAGTCCGGCGGTATTGGGTACTTTGGACAAACTTCGAGCGGGTTTATCGGAAAAGCGGATGGAAACGTTGACGCGCAGCGCTTGCACATTGGTTTGCAAGGCATTGAATTTGAATGAGTTATGATTTGGATGGTTTGATGTTAAGGAGTCTTAAGGGTAAGGGAAGGTACGGTTAAAGTACCTGTAACGTTCGGTAAACAGCGGGGGAAGGGTGGCTTCTCTCATGTTTTGAAATAAGTTGGCGTCAAGCTCCTTGGGCAGAAAACATGGGAGGGCGGTTCAGATGCAAAAAATGACGGTTTCCGTGGATAATGTACAGCGGCGATTGACACCTTTTGCTCAGTCCGCAAAATGGCCCCGTGGAATGGGTGTTCTCGACACCAGACATTCAGTCGGGGTTTTTCATGACGATACTCGGCATCGACATCGGCGGGACCAAGACGGCCGTGGTTCTGGGCAATGCCAAAGGCGAAACCTATGGCCGTCAGCAATTCACGACAGATCCTGTGCGAGGATTTGACGCGTTTTTTGCCGAATTATTGACGGTTGTCGCGGCCGTGCGCGAACAAAGCCGCGTGCCGATTCATTGCGCGAGCGTCTCCGTTGGCGGTCCTCTCGACGAAGAACGCGGTGTTCTAATCGGGCCGCCTCATTTGACGGGGTGGATCGATATTCCCCTCGTTGAACGTTTGCGCGAGGCACTAGGGCTCCCCATATACATGATGCACGACGCGCGAGCGTGCGCATTTGCCGAGTTCTATTTTGGTGCAGGACGCCAAACAGGCGCGCGCAACATGGCGTTCATGACATTTGCCACGGGATTTGGCCTGGGGATGGTTTTGAACGGTCGCTTGATGGATTTTCCCGGCGAAGTGGGCCACTGGCGCGTGGCCGAAGACGGTCCCGAAATGTTCGGCAAGGTGGGTAGTCTCGAAGGGCTTGCCAGTGGCGCGGGCATGGCGGAACACGCGGCATTAACCGGTCAGTTTACCGCAAACGTCACGGTCGAGCAATTGACGCGTAGCGCTCGAGATGGCGATTACGTGGCGCGTGGCGTGATCGACGCCGCCGCCGAGCAAGTCGGTCGTCAATGCGCACGGCTGATTGACTTGTTTGGTGTCGAGTTGATCGCGCTGGGAACGATCGCCGTTCATGCCGAGGATTTGTTCCTCGAAACGATTCGCGAAACCATGCGTGAAGAGGCTTTGGCGCATTTAGGCGCGCGTTGCAAAATCGTTTCCGCTGGACTGGGCAATCGTCTCGGCGACATGGCCTCGCTTGCAGCGGCAATTCACCACGGGTATCGCGATCAACTTCGCATGGGGCCGTCGGTCGGTAGTCAATTACGCAAGTACTGTGCATTGGCCGAAGCAGTGCATGCAGACGTGGAATTGGTAGAGAAAATCGACGAAGCCGCTTTGCGTGTGGTACGCGCGTTGGAAAAAGGCGGCAAAATTTTGACCTGTGGCAATGGCGGCAGCGCGACGGATGCGGCGCATCTGGCTGAAGAACTGATCGGGCGGTTTCGCAACACTCGACGCGCATTACCTGCCGTGAATTTGTGCGCGGATGGCGCGGCGCTGACGTGCATTGCGAACGATTTCGGATTTGACGAGATTTTCGCGCGTCAAGTTGCTGGTCTCGGTGTTGAGGACGATGTTCTTGTCGCATTCACAACCAGTGGCAATTCTCCAAATATCAATCATGCGTTAGAAATCGCGCACAAATTGGGCCTATTTACGATTGCTTTGACCGGCAAGACCGGTGGCGAGGCTGCGAAGCTTGCCGACTTGGAAATTCGAATTCCTCATCAAGCCAGTGAACGCATTCAGGAAATCCATACGTTTGTTTTACACGCGATGTGCGAAGCGGTAGAACATGCGTTCTTGAATGCTCCCGACCGTGAAGCAGAAACAACCTAACAGCGATTGATCAAGTGACGCTGTTTTCGGCGCGTAGCATTTGAAGCGCTCCAAGAAGGAAGGAAAACAAAGGAGAATACATGATGAGTATTTGGAAAAACGGAACACGGACGGTTTGGACGGGGGTGCTGCTTGCCATTGGGTTGGCGGGATGTAATAGCATGACCACCTCGATTCAAGTTCCACAAGATCGCCCTTACATGAATCAATATGACATTGCTCGCGATCAGGAGCTGAAAGACCGAGCCGCCGATTGGCGCAACGGTGCCATCGTGTATCAGATTTTGGTCGATCGTTTTGCTCCCTCGGAAGACCTGGATGCAAAAATAGATCTCTACGCACCGCCGCGCCGTCTGCGCGATTGGAGCGAGGAACCGCGAAAAGGCGTGTATAGCGAAGAGGCTCGTGTGTGGACGCATGAAATTGATTTTTGGGGTGGCGATCTCGACAGTCTTCGCACGAATTTGGATTACGTGGATAATCTTGGTGTTGATGTTGTTTATCTGAACCCGATTTTCGAGTCCTTTACGAATCACAAGTACGACGCATGGGATTACATGAAGGTCGATCCGGTTTACGGAACTCGTGAAGATTTGCGCGAATTGAGCGATGAACTGCATTCGCGTGGGATGAAGCTGGTTTTCGATGGCGTGTTCAATCACATGGGACGCCAAAGTCCTTATTTTCAAGAAGCGCTTCACGATGAAAACAGCGAATGGCGCGATTTCTTTGTCTTCACCGACCAAAACGATATGGGTTATGTTGGTTGGTGGGACGTGGAAAACCTGCCCGAGCTGAATCTTGAGAACCCCAAAGTCCAAGACTACATTTACGGTAAACCCGATTCAGTCATTCAGTCCTACCTGCGTGAAGAAGGCGTCGATGGATGGCGTTTAGACGTGGCGTTCGATATAGGCTTCTCGATACTGGATGAATTGACGCGCGCTGCGCATGAAGCCAAACCTGGATCTCTGATCGTTGGCGAGATTTACAACTACCCCGAGGAATGGTCACCGTCTGTCGATGCAGTGATGAACATGCACGGGCGTTTGGTTGTTTTTAATATGTTGTGGGGGAATATCGAAGCGCCTGTGGCTGCCGATATGTGGGAAACGATGATCGCGGATGCTGGGCTTGAACCAATTTTGAAGAGTTGGTTCGTGCTGGATAATCACGACACCTCGCGTTTGCCAACGATGATGGAAGAAAAATGGCAACAGGACATGGCGCGTGTACTGCAATTCACGCTACCCGGTTCTGTGTGTATGTATTATGGCAGTGAACTGGGTATGGATGGCGGAGAAGATCCTGAACAGCGCGGACCGATGCGTTGGGATTTAGTAAATGATGAAAACGAAACATTGGCTTTTTGCAAGGATTTGATCGAGTTGCGAAAGAGCCAGCCAGCGCTTCGTTATGGCGATTTCCGCAAGTTGCACACAAGCAAAGCTTTCGCATTTTTGCGTCGGACAAACTCAGTGCACGAAACGATTACTGTGGTTGCAAACCCAACTGATGAGTATGTGAGGGAAGTTCTTCAACTGCGTGAAAGCAAGTACCAGGATACGCAAAAACTGGTAGATCATTACACCGGAGAAATCTTTGAGGTTCATGCAGGTATCATCGACGTCACTGTTCCCCCGCATAAAACGCTGATTTTGCTTCCCAACACAGTTGGTAGCGAACTTGGCTACAATCGATTTGATCGTTTGAACTGATTTAGTAGGCGAGAGCAATTAAACAAGAACGAGGGACGGAGTATTCCGTCCCTCTCTTTTTATTCGGGTGAAGTGGTGCTTTTCCAACCCGTCCAACGTTTTGCCGCCTCGGGATATTGGTAAACCAACTGGGGTTGGCGTTCAAAAACAACATCCCAGAATGGCAACGATTCTTCACCGCGTCCCATTGCATCGAGCGTCATGGCGCGACGCCAATAGACTTCAATCGCATTGAGTCGTTTGTTGAGCTTTTCAAGCTCAACGTTTGCTTCTTCAAAGTCACCGTTACGAATCAACAAATCCGTCAGAGCAGACTGGCAATCCGTATAGGTCGGATCGATGTCAAGCGCCGCACGGGATTGCTCGATCAGAGAGGTTCGGCCCTCGGGGATTGTCGAAGTATATCCATCATGCAAGCCGTGATAAACAGGCCGATAGAGGACGCTTGCACGAAGTGGCGCAGTCGAGCAGACTGCCATAACAATACAGGCTCCTGCGAGAAGAAAGCCGACAACCCATCGCCCGGCGATTGGAAGCGAAAACGCAAAATGCAACTCGGTGGGAACGCGCATGTTTTTCATCATGATACCCAATTCCACCCCGGGATAAGTGCGGGAAACCGGCATCAAAAGATCGATGTGTTTTCCGCGTTGAGGTAGGATAATGGGTAGTCCAATCAAAGCGAACAGGTAGTAGGACGAAAACGGCAGTTCGAGTGGGAAATTCATCTGGGCTTGTAAGCAAATTGCCGCGAGCATGCAGAGTCCCATCGCAAGGACGATACTGTTGCTGAAACCTTCCTCTCCGTCCCTCTTGATGAGCGTATGAAAACTGGCGCCGATCAGTGCAAGAAGCAGAAACAATCCCACAATGCCAGTTTCGCTCCACGTTTGCAAAATCTCGTTATGCGCGGCGTTGGTCCAGGCGCCGCTATAAGGAGCCAGATCGGGATCGTTTTGAACAATCTCCGATGTGGTGGCTGGATAGACATATGTGAAGTTGCCCGCGCCAACACCGAGCCATGGATTTTGCCGAATGATTTCGAGTGTTGTCAGCCAGATGGCTACGCGTGTGGAACCGCCTTCTTTCCATCGCGGAGAAGAAAACGCATGCCCGAAAATTCCGGGTAATGGCGTGCTCTCATGATCGACTTTGTGGAGAGAAGAACTTTGCCAGTGTGCTTCGGTATGCGGATTCATAGGGTGATTAATTGTAAAAAACGCAACAACCACAATCCAGCCAATCGTCAGGGGGACAATCCGTTTCATGGCGCGTCGCCAGCGAGGTTCGATGCGCAAGGGACGAAGTAAGATCGCAAGCAGAATGACGCAGATAATGAGCGAAAGATTCGAATGAACCGACCATGCGATAATCAACGCACCCGCCATTAACCATAAGGAGGCATACAGGAAGTATCGCGGGGTCCGTCCTTGCACCGTGAAGCATAAAATCAACGCCGCAAGAAATGCCTGAACGAGAAAATCGGCCACATGGCCTGTGTTTCCGAACCCGGCAGTAGAAACATAATCGCGCCAATCGCCCAAGGCCTGACCGACATGAAACCAATTAGGTAAATAGGCTCCGAAATAATCCGTTCCGAGCGCCCAAAGAGAAACGCCTATTCCGGAAAGCACTAACAACCAGACGAGCGAAATTAATCTTCTGCGGTCTCCGGCCAAGGTGTGTTGGAAAAGGAAAGCGAACAATACCAGTGTGCCCGATTCCCGTACCTGATCCCATGCGAGAGTGGGGGAATCGCTCCAGGTAACACTGAGGATCTGCCAGAGAAACCAGGCCAGGAGAAAACCGTTAATCGGATGCAGGGAGAGGCGAATCGGCTGGCCTGCGGCTGTTTGGATCAATACAGAGCCTAAAAGCAACCAAGTCATTGCATGAAGAAAAGAAAATTTTGCGAGAACGAATGAATCCTGTGCGCCGGGCCAAATGAACAACGGCCCCAGGAATACCATCAGGGAAAGAATCCAGAATGGGGCGGTTTCAATGAGTGGTCGCTCGAAGTATGGCTTGATCAATGCCCTCATTTTCATAAGGCATTCACACGGGCACGTTGGTCGTCGAGCACATCGCGCAGTGTTTTATCGAATGTAATGGCAGGTTTCCAACCGACGGCGTTCTCAAGGGCGGAACCGTTGCCGCTGATTTCCAGAATTTTGTCATTCCGCACCCGCGCGGAATCCTGGCGTGTTTTAATGGGTACCGAGCTTAGTCGGCAGAGTGAATCGAGAATGGATTGAATTGAAATACTCTTTCCAGAACAAACGTTGAAGGTGCCTTCCTGCATATCCGATTCTGCCACCAACCGATAGGCTCGCACGACATCGCGCACATCGGTGAAATCGCGATGCGCTGCCAAATCGCCATGCGCCAGAACATCCGCTTTGCCCGATTCGATCAAGGCGATTTGACGAGCGAAAGCTGGAACCACAAATTGATCGGTTTGACCCGGACCCGTATGACTGAAGGGACGGAGAACGATCACATCGACTCCAAGACGTTGACCGTACAACCGGGCGCTTTGTTCCGCGGCTTCTTTACTGACCGAATACGGGTTCGAGGGACGGAGAGGACTTTGTTCACTCAGTGGGAGATCTTCGTGGGTTGGGGTGCCGTAAACATCGGAGGAACTGATCACGATCAACTTGGGCAACGTAGAAAGTTTGGCTACTTCCCGTACTAATTCAATTGTCATGATGACGTTGCATTCAAACGTCAATTCGGGGATATCCCAACTTTTTGCCGGATTGCTTTGTGCCGCCAAATGAATCACTCTGGCGGGATTGACAGTATTCAAGACCCGCGCCATCGCTTCGCGATCCGTCAAATCGGCTTGCAAATAACGGTTTTGATCAATGCCATCGTTTGAATTGAAAGCAAACAGGCCCGTGCCCCAAACTTCGTGTCCATGATCGGCCAATTCCGCAACTAAATGCTGCGCAACGAATCCTCCGATTCCGGTGACAAGAATTTTCACGATTGCAAAGAACTCCTTCGTCTCATGGTCTTTGTTTCGTGCTTAGGGGGTTTCGTCCAGATCGCGGATAATACCGAATCGTCGTTCGTTCAACACCTGGCTGTAAGCGTTGTAATCGCGATTGATGGCCATTTCCGTTACCTGTTTAGCTTCCTTTTTTCGATCCAGGCTATACAAGCAATAAGCTTTTTCCAGCAAAAGTCGTACGTTATTCGGACTTAACGCAAGCGCGCGTTCGATGGCATCGAGTGCTGATTCAAACTCTTTCAGATCGGTATAGAGGATTTCCAACCGATGATAACTGCCCGCGTAAGGTGCCTTGGCGCTTTTCAGGTTCTCCATCATCCAATCGGCGCCTTCCTTGGCATCTCTGCGATAGGCATAAATATTGATCAGATGGTCGATTGCTTCGCGGCGGCCCGGCTCTAATTCGAGCGACTGTCGCAACAACTCCAGGCTTTCCTCGAATTGCTTTCTCTCAAATGCCAAAGTCCCTCGGATTAATAATCCTTCCGCCGAATCACGTGCATCGGCGCCCGACGATTCCAAATACTGTTCCACATCGTCCCAGCGCTTTTGTCGGGTGCAAACATTCGCCAGCGCCAGAACAATGTCGCTATTTTCGGAATCCAAATCCCAGGCCGTTTCCAATTCGATCCGAGCCATATCGTATTCCTGGATCAAGAGATGTTCCTGAGCCAGGTAATAATGGGAGAGCGCTTCGTTGCCGTCCCAATATTCGATCGAAGCCAGCGCATTATTTGGTCCTTGCTGGCGTGGGCAGATTTCTATGGCCTGGAGGAATTTCTGCCGGGCCTCGTCGAGTTTCGGTGTGCCCTCTAACTCTCCCAAGGCTCCATGCAATTCTCCGCGAGTTGGATTCTTCGCTACTTGAGCAGCCAGATCGCGCCAGACTGCCATGCCGGATTCGAAATAGATATCGGCAACAGCACAAGTATCCGCCTGGGCGTATAATCCCCGCTCAAGATATCGGACTCCATTGTACCGAATCACAATCAGAGCCCCGGCAGCCGTTGCGAAAACAATGAGCCACACGGGCAACATGCGTTTGATATCACATGCCAGCGTTGAGGCTTTGTCCCCCGATGTCACGGTATGATGACTCATCAGTCTGCCTTGGCCTGGACCGTTGGATTGCTGAAATCGAAAACAACGTCCTTAAGTTTGGGTTTCGTCAAGCCGTGGCCAACCAAAATAGCACGCCATTGCAACACTGTTGCCTCTGGTACCGAGGGCAATTCATCGCCCGGTTCCACATCCACCCACTGGCCGAACTCGGGGGCATGACGGTCGCCTGTTCCAATGCGAACCCGGTATTTGAGCTTGGTGCCTTGAGGGAGTTCTGCTTCGGGTTGAAACCGACAGGTTTCCAAACCCTCAATCAGGTAAACCGGTGAGGTAAACGTCCCGGAGATCGGGATGATTGTCAGGCTGAAAATAGCATTCCATGAGGGGATTTCCGTCGGAGAAATTGTAATATCCAACGCATCGTCCCGTGTTTCGATCCGTCCCATGTAAACATTCGACTGATCGTAATTAACGGGTTTCTCCCAGTTTTCCGCCCCTTCGATCAGATATTGATAATGATTGATAGTCGTCGCCTGTTTTGACTTTCGTGCCAAACGATGGGCATAGATATCGTACTCGGTCGTAAAGTCGTCGTTCGGCAACGGAATTCGGAACGTAGCCGGTTCCGGCATCTCGTAAATCGACCAATGCAATTCTCGGTTGTCTAACAAAAGGAACTGGTTGTCTTTATCCGAGTCCACATACTCGGTTGGCAGGGGATTTTCGCTAACCAGATTCTCGTTGGTGAAACCGTATTCATCACCTTCTTTGGGCAAATCATACAGCGTAATCGAATCGTCGGGAGCAAGATAGGACGAACGATATTCACCCAAAGCCAGGGTGGGCGCGAACGACCACGTGGTGGGCGTGCGTTCAAGAAACGTAACCGGCAAAATATAATCCAGACGATACTGAAGCGTGTTGTCCTCATCCGATGTTTCGCCGTAATCGCGGTCATCATTCAGCGACACGAATATGGTATCGCGCGTGCCATCGGCACGGAAGGAAAGCTGAATGCTTGTCGTATCGCCCGCATCGAGCCCCTTGAATTGTTCGCGGTAAAGTCGATTTTCCGAAACAGCGATCCCTTTGGAGGAAACATCGAGCACGAATGGGTGAGTAAAATCCAACGGCGAGTCGTTGGTGAACGTCACGGTCAACATCAACGTGTCGCCTGTCATGACCTTCGTGATATTTAATCCCGTTTTCTCTGGGACAAGCGCCAGATTCGGTAAATCGCGGCGGGCGATTTCGATCGAAGCCACGTTGTTGTCGTAATCATCTTCCAGATAACTTCGTTCCGAGTTGGTTACCAAATACAATTTCGGAGTTTGAGGGTCGCCTTTGGTGGGATCCCATCGCAATCGCACATCGCGTTCTTCGCCGGGCATCAAGGGGTCCCGGAACAAGAACTCCGAATCGTTATTAGCCGCATTGGCAATGCTGTCTCTGGACCAGGGGAGGTCCAGATAAAGCGTATTGCGAATATTATCGACGATTTCCTTGCCGCGATTGCGTACCGTCGCACTGACAAAAACGGTTTCACCCGTAATGTAGGTCTCCTTGTTTACCCGAATGGAACCCGGAACGATTGCAATATCTGCCACCGGTCCAATCGTAACCGGAAAAGTAAGCACTTCATCAATTGTCCGATTCGACTCCGCTACTGTTCCGGAAACCTTGAGACGAAACGGCAGTTCACCCTCTGGGAAATGTTCCGGGACGATGAATTCCAAGGGGCTGCTCTTACCCTTGGGAATGCGGCCGATGAAAATCTTTCGCCCCACCGGAGTGCCTTCTTGAGTGTCCAGGATAAACAATTCCGCCGTAAGGGTTTTTAAATCATCCTCACTCAAATTATAAAGTGGCACGTTGAACTTCGTTTTCGGAGGTTCATATGTGCGATGAATTTGAACCAGCCCGCCGGGGACGGAGACAGTACCGTGCTCTTTGGATGTTCCCAACAATTCCAACGATGCTACTGCGAGCGAATCTTGTCCGGGTTGCTGATTAAGGTAATCGGCCCGTGCTTCGAGCACGGAAATCCCTTCCGCCATTGTAAAGGGGAAATTCCAATTCAAATCGCTTCCCGCGTTGAGTACCAACGTTTGTGTTGTCAGCACCGTATTGGTAGCCAGATCGCGGATGCTGAGTTTTACCCCGGGAACATAGGATTCGGTCTTATTTCTTGCATGCAATTCAACATCGATAGGAGTGCCAGCGGGCAAGCTTTGCTCTACGGGGGGATTGCTGCGCCATTCCAATTCGATTTCCGGTTCAAGAATTTCCAATTGATAATTCAGTGTCTCATACTGGTTTTCGGCTTCGTTATAAGCATTAATAACCAAGCGATAATCGCCTGCTTCCGTAAACGCGGGAATGGGCATTTTCAACTCAAATGCATTGAGGGAAAAATGCTCGCGAATCGGAGGCATCAACAGGTGACTGGTGTCGTCCATCAACCATGCCTCTACTTTACCCCAAACGATTTCGGAAACTTTGCCGGAAATCTGTAAAGTCGTTGTTTGATTTGCGTACACCACCGAAGGCGAAATAGAGAGCGAGATTTTGTTGCTCGAATGTGGAATTTTCAGCGCAGGATCGCCAAGCAATATAAATTGTCGGGTAAGATGTATCTGATTACGTTCCAGCAGATAATTCAATTTGGCGAACATGGCTGCTTTGCCCAGATGGTCGAAGCCTTTTTCGTTGATTGCCGAGAAAAAAGGTCGAAGCAGATAATCATGTTCCAGTGAATTCGCTCCCGACACTGGCGCAAACAACGCGATGCCGCCGCCATCTTCGGAGAGCAAAAATTGCTCGCCGATACTTTGACGGACCGGGTCGATGGGATAATCTACCCAAGCGGTGTCACAGGAAGCTGCCGTCATAATCGGACGTTTGTCGCCGCATTTCAAACGCTCGATATCGCGATAGTGGAAAATTCGTTCCGCAGACCACAAATTTGGACCACCGTGACCAGCATACGTTGCCGTTAATGCTCCACGAGAGTATTCTTCGATAATTCTTTCCGTCATTTCCGGACTACGTTTACGCGTATAAATACGGAAATAATCCTCGTACGGCATGTCCTGAAGATAAAGTCGCACGGGAGTCGCACTGTTGCTGCTCAGATCCGCTTGAATAATATTGTCCGTGACTTTCGCAAATTCAGGCTCGTCATCGGTAAAGAACACATGTCGATCAAGCCAGGGACCTACCGGAGGATTCGTCTCGTAATTTTCGACGTACCGAATCAATCGCGAAACTTCTTCGGGAGTTGACGCGGAAAACCGTCCGATTTCCAAATCGGTCAAGGCGCCGTCTCCGCTAACCGTCCCGTAATTATCGTCGCCTCGGATGTGTTCTGACTGGTCGGCGAATCCGTAAACGGGCAACATGTTGCGCGACACATCGTTTCGCGGAGATGTTTTCTCCCACCAGTATTCGCTGGCTTCGCCTACAAGCAAAACCTGGCTCAGACGCTTGCCCGGCCACGCATTATACGCATGCCGAATAGCATCCGCGATGGGCTCGTAACGCAAGTAACCAAAGCTGAAGATGGCGTAGATACTATCCGTCTTCAGAATACGAGTTCGGAGTCCCTGTCGAGTTCTTCGGTTCGCATGTTTTTCCATCGCATACGACAACTCGGGATGGGCGATAATCAGGTAATCGGTTCCATCATCGGGCGACAGCAAATCTTCGTACTTCCAAACAGAAGCATCGCTCAAATAATGAATGCCCGCCGTGTCGGAAAAATAATATTCCCGCTGCTTCCCTTCACAACTGATCGTGGTATTAAACGCATCCTGCCCATCGGCTGTACGGAGCATTCGCGCAGTGTACACCTGGGGTTCCAATTCATTTGTCACATCAACCATGAAACCTTGCGTGCGGTTATCCACATCCGTCCGCAAGATGGTAACACTCGTCGAAGACTCCTCGGGTCCTTCGTAGCGGACTTTTCGATTAATCGGGAAATTATTCGGGTCCACCGGATAACGAACAGTAGCCCAGTTTAAAGCGACTTCTCGCGCCAGGCGAGGCTTGTTTTCTTCTGGGAAATGAAACACCAGAACATTGCGTCCCTCTTGCAACACATTGCCTGGAATTTTGAATGTGCGTTCAATGGATTTGTTCGAGATAAAGCTTTCACGCTCACCGATCATTGTGCCATTGATATAGAGTTCAACCAAGTGTTCATCATGCGGATAAAAACCATTCAGACTAACCTTCAACTCACCTTCGCCTTCGGAATTCACTCCCCGAATATCGAAGGGCAACCGAACGAATTCATTCACTCCGCATTTTGCCACTGCCCAATGACCGGTCTTTTCCGTGTAACTAAGGTGTCGATTATAAACCAATGGTTTGAAAATTTCGACTTCGGAAGACAAGTGCGGGGAAGTCGTTTGAGGCGCTTTGATCGAGGACGCGAATAAGTTTTTTGTCGATGGGCCGTTGCCATCCTCAATTGGCAACTGTAACATCCAAATGGGAATATAGGGAGAACGAATGAACTCTGATTCGGGCACATATACGGTCAGGTTGAAACTCGAAGCCGATGAAAGCATATTCACGGTTTGCAGGGGGCGATTGCCTGCATAAAATCGAATGCGATTGCCCGTGTATTGATTCGGATCAATTCCCATGTGATCCAAATCTTCGCTCGACAGGCTATACAATCCAGGTCGCGCGATTTTAAACAACACAATCGGCGCTTCCGTCGAAGCGCGCTTCAGCAGCGTATCCCATTTTTTCAACTTTTCCAAATCGGGTAAATCCGCTTCACGCCGGACCAAAAACGGAATTTGTTCGGCGTTCACACACAATTCCTTGCCCATTTCGAGCAAAAACGGATCGCGTTCAGCCAAATTCTCAGGCCAAGGTTTTTCGTCGAGCGTACCACCCGTAAAAGTTAATTTCACCAACGCGTGATTTAATACCGCTGTGCCTTTTTTATCTGCCCCCGCCGCCACGGTCTGAGTAATACCGAACGTGCAGTTGGCCATTCCCACACCGCGAAAGCGGTCTGGATATTGAGTCGAAAGAAACGTTAGTGCGTTTGGCACAGTCCCCGTCGAACTGTTTTCGTCGATCTGTAAGGGACCTTCCGAAGAACCATCGTTCCAGTAGATCATCCATTCGAGATTTTGAAACTCGTATTCGATCCGGCTATCCGGTGGCAGAGCAACCCAGGCAGAAAATCGTTGCCGGGATTGTGGCGTGGTCGGCG
Organism: uncultured Candidatus Sumerlaeota bacterium; assembly: GCA_964580585.1. Classification (GTDB taxonomy): domain Bacteria; phylum Sumerlaeota; class Sumerlaeia; order SLMS01; family JAHLLQ01; genus CAZOKZ01. Next base: position 14,558 of record CAZOKZ010000001.1, read on the forward strand.
CTTCCTCGTTCCGATTGAGTACCTCGACGGTCACATCCTTACCCTCGTTGTATTCAACCAGTGAAATTTCCATCCTCGAGTTATAATCGACTTCCGCGGTTCTAGCGGCGAATACTGGTGCTACCAGGATGAAAATTGCGAAGTACAATAATGAAAGACGAAAGGGAACAACGGCAGACATATGATTTCTCGATTTGAGTTTCCAGCGCATCGTGGCGCTGCAAGGTGAAACGGGTGTACCGGCGTGGTCAACACTAGCCGGAATAACCCAGAAAAAAGCACGCCAATCCATGAACTTCAGTCCAAATCCGGATCGCTGCGCCATTCATCGAACGTATCATCACCCACATAATTCACCAAAAACGGTTTGGGACGCCCAACATTGCGTTTTCGGCTTTCCTCGAACAAAGCAACGATCTGGGTGCGTTTGAAACGATCGATATTAATGACTAACTTGGCAGCAAGCATTTGAGACATGTAGAGTCCGCGCCCGGATTCATCGAAAACGCCTTCCTGGTTGAACTGGCGTTCCAATTTGGAAATCACAACCCCGACGGGAAGCGTTCCCGCATTATCCGTCACGGAAAATCCTACCAGGGCGGAATCCGATCCGTACTCGATGCGAACGTTTTCTTCCGGTTCTAACTTGGTAAAGTTCGCGATGGAGTACTTTTCTTCGCCCGATGCCGTCAAAAACGCATGAAAAAAGCAGTTGTTGGTGATCTCTTCTAAAATCAGCCGTACGTCGTAAAGTTCATGAACCTCGAAACCGCAGGTCGCGAAATGATTGATAACGCGCTCGATCGCCATCATTTTCGATGCGATCGTATCGAGCGCCACGCTGTACATTTGAATGGTGGAGGAGAGGTAGCTGATCAGGCCGAATCCGTTCGCCGGATTCACAATCATACTGATGAAATGCTCGACGTCGCTTTGTCCAACGGGAGAAGTCTTGGTCAGGCACTGCGTCAATCCCCAGACTCTCATGTGCGAGATATAGTGTTCCAAATCCTGGTCGGTTACCAGACCCATCGGAAAATGCGTTCTCATTTCCACCAACTGGCCAATCAAACCGGTGGGGGAATCCATCAATGTTGTGGTATCCAACAGACCGATGGTCGTTCCCAATTTTTTTTCATGCATCAGGGTGACAAAAGTAGCCAGATCATGACAAGGTGTCACACACCCAAGCGTGCTCAGCACTTCGCGAAGTGCATGGCTACCTTCCTGGTCGCGATCCAGATACACGAATTCGCGGGCATTGGGGTTCGATGGCTGTGGATCCGGCATGCGCTTATCAGGGTTGACCGTGCTCGAATTCGTCTTGGCTGGCAGTCTTAGGCCCACCGAACCGACTGATCAATAAACCAACCTCGAACAGACAGTATAGGGGCAATCCCATCAAGAGCATCGTGAACGGATCGGGAGGAGTCAAAATGGCCGAAAGAATAAGGATTCCAACAAAAATAAACTTTCGCTTACCTGCCAAAGACTCCACATCGATGACCCCAAGCCGGGACAACAACAAGATGATGATGGGCATCTCGAACAGCACACCGAACACTATTAGTGTCGTCAACGCAAACGATAAATATGCGCGGATATCGCTCAAGAAAATCACGTCCTTGGCGGCGTAATCGCCAAAGAACATAAAAGCGTACTTCATGGAGAAATAGGCGAAGAGTACACCCAAGGGGAACAACACGGACGCAGCCCAAAATACGGGCATAATTGAACGTCGTTCTTGGGGGTATAGTCCTGGAGATACAAATTGATACACTTCCCACAAAATGTAGGGAATTGCCAGAATGAACCCCAACAACCCCGCCGTTTTGAACTGGACGATCACCGGGTCAAGCACCCGTAAATACACGACACCGGATTGCCCGACGGGATCGAGCACCACAAAAGGCGAGTCTTCGCCCTGTCGGTGAAATTCGATTCGTTTCTGAATCGACGGAGTGCCAGAGCTTACCTCGGATGTTTTCTCCAAAAAATCAGCGAAGTTCTCGAAATTCAACGTTCCATCTTCGCGAACCTCAATCTGGATGCCCTCCTGGGTCGATACCGTCAACAGCCCCGAATCCTTGTAGGGCTTCAGGAGCATTTCCACCACCATGGGGGCGAAAAAATATCCGACAAAAACACCGATCCCAATGGCTAAAAAAGACCGAATGAGGCGAATCCGGAGTTCCTCCAGATGCCCCATCAGAGTCAGGTGACGTTCATGGTTTATGGATTTTCGGGCCAACGCAAGCCCCCCTGTTCATTCGAGTGGGAGGCTGTCAGGTTTTCTCGTCCACCGCGGTGCCGTTGGGCGACGTGGCGACTGAATTTGAAGGGGGTTGGTTTGTGACAGGTGGTGCCGACTCTTCGCGTAACTGACGCGGGGCGTTTTTTGCGCGTTTCGAGGCGATATCTTCCTCTTCCTCGTTCTCATTCAACGCTTCGGTGAATTTACTCGAGGCACTCTTGAATTCGCGCAACCCTTTCCCAAGCGAACGTCCAAGCGTGGGAAGGCTTTTTGGGCCAAAAATGATTAGCACAATCACCAAAATAACAATTAATTCCGGTGTTCCAGGCATTCCAAATCCGATCGAACCAAAAGGGGTGAACATGCAAACAATCCTCACTTTCATGCGAGGGCAATGATATCTCCAGCAATCCTAACGCCAAATCATAGAAGAGATTTTACCAGATCCAGCCAGACCGTCAATGCCTGTTCTGTCAACGCTTGCGAGTTGCCATGGTTTGGGCAAAGACCGACAAGATCGCTTCAAGGGGAGCGGGCACGCGTCGCAAGGCGGCGAGCCCTTTTTCCAGTAGTTCCCGGCCGTAGTTTTCCGCTTTCTCAATTACCTGATACTGACGATAAAGCGCTATCACCCATTCTACATCGCTCTCCGTGGTTTCTTCCCGCGGACGATCCAGAATGTCGTACAATTTTCCAATTTCCTCCTCGGTTGCGCAGGCCGTTACCTCTGCCACCAGGAAGGAACGCTTCCCTTCCCGGATGTCGCTGCCGATCATCCCCCCTCGACCTTTACCTTCTGTCAGATCCAATGTGTCGTCGGTGATTTGAAAGAGCGGTCCGATGTAGTGTCCAAATTTTGAAAGCGAACTCAGGACTTCCGGGGGCGCGTTCGCTACGATGGCACCTCCCAACATGGGGGCGGCCAGATAGTAGCTGGTTTTTTCCTTCACGAGCCGGAAATAATCGTCGTGCGTAAAGCGTCGGCTTGAACGGGCCGAAATATCCAGGCTCTGGCCAATGTGTGTATGGTCGAGCGTTTCCGACATCAGACGTATAAGCTTCAGTGTCAACTCGGCGTCCGGACCGGTTTCCTCCAGCAGCACCGAAATCACCTTGCAAAACAGGTAATCGCCAATATTGATGCCATGAGCAAGGCCGTATTTTTTATAGGTGCAGGGGCGATCGCGGCGTACATCGTCGCCGTCCTCGATATCGTCGTGTACCAGCGCAAAATTGTGCATCAACTCGATACCACAGGCAAATCCGAGAGCGCTCTCTGGCGGTGAACCCAGCGCTTCCGCCGTGGCAAGACACAGCATGGGGCGCAAACGTTTGCCACGCGCCAAACGGTCTTCGATGTCCAAGCCCAGAGAATACAGCAAGCCATCGTGAAGATTTGAAACCTGTTCTTCGCGGGCGATGACCTCCGCCAATTTACGATCCACCAAATCGGTGAAGCGGTCGATCAACGGTGCCAGCAATTGCTGGGGGGGTGTTTCCAAAATTCCGAACTCCGGGCGAGATGAGCGGAACAAACCACGCGTACAAGACTTTTGGCACTTGCCAGCACGCGGCCCATGGGGGCAAGGAAAAGGCGGTTGTCAGGATGAAGGATATGGCGACAGAGGTCTCGTCCATCAATAATCAGATCGCCCAAGTCGTCTTGTCGAAAAATTTCTAACGGAGATCGCTCCCTTCATGAAAGTCGCCTCGGCGAAAGAAATGCGCGAAATCGATCGCACGACAATCGAAGAACGCGCCATTCCGGGCATCGACCTGATGGAGCGCGCGGGGCAGGTTATTGCCCGGGCGATGATCGATCTCATTGAACCTGGGCCAGTTTTGGTTCTTTGCGGGCGAGGCAATAACGGTGGCGACGGGTTTGTCGCGGCGCGATATTTGGCAGAGTCCGGGTTTCGTGTATTCCTTTTTCCCGCGTTAGGCGTCGAAAATTTATCTCCCGATGCGCGATTGGCGTATGAAAAACTTTCCAGTGACTGGGTAACGTTTGTTTCTCCCAAATCGGCAGATGAATTGGGCATGTTGCTCGAAGACATGGACGGCGTGATCGACGCATTGTTGGGCACAGGAGCAACGCCTCCCCTGCGCGATCCGCTTTCCTGGATCGTCGAGACGGTAAACAGCTATCGATTGCCTGTTGTGGCGGCGGATATTCCGACGGGACTCGATGCAGACACCGGCCAAGGCGATTGTCTCATCCGCGCCGCCACCACGGTGACGATTGGGCTGCCAAAAACGGGTTTGCTAACGCCAAACGGAGTCTCTCATGCTGGCTATGTGCGCGTGGAGCCAATACAGTTCCCCCTGGATTTGCTGACGAATCCGGCGATTCGGCGGGAAACCGTGACCTTGGCAGAAGTGGCCATGATGCTGCCTCATCGTCCGTTGGACGGCCACAAGGGCACGTTTGGTCTCGTAACCATTTGTGCGGGCTCGCAATCCATGCCGGGCGCGGCGACTTTGGCAGGGACTGGCGCGCTTCGCAGTGGTGTGGGCCTCGTGCGAATGCACGTCCCTGGCAGTGTAGCGCCTGCCGTGGCGCATCATCTACCCGAGACGCTGCTTGGTCCAAATGCGGCATCGTCCTATGCAGGGCTGGGTCTTCTTTCGGAGAGTGAATGGGCGATGCTGATGGATCGATGCACGGCTGCGATTTGCGGTCCCGGAATTTCAACGGAAGCAGGGTCGCGTGCTTTTGTCGATCATCTGCTACGCAACTGTGACAAACCGATTTTATTGGACGCCGATGCCTTAACGATTTTGGCCGAGGAATCGGGTTGGCACACGAGATTACGAACGGACACAGTGTTGACGCCTCACCCGGGCGAGATGGCTCGGCTGCTCGGCACGTCTGTCGCTGAAGTACAAGACGACCGCTGGTCGGCAGTGGCACGCGCGGCGGAAAAATTCCAATGCGTGGTCGTATTGAAAGGTTATGGTACCCTGATCGGCGATCCTGCGGGTGAAGTAATACATGTGCCAGCAGGTAACACAGCCCTGTCGCGTGGCGGATCGGGCGACGTGCTTTCAGGAATGATTGGCGGATTGATGGCCCAAGGGGTGTCTTCCCGCAATGCAGCCGTTCTCGGCGTGTTCGTGTGCGGCTTGGCCGCAGACATCGTGATTCGCGAAAAATCGCCTCGGGGAGTGTTAATTCGGGAGGTGGCCGAGACAATACCCATGGCTTTTCGCGAGTTGGAAAAAGCGACAACGCGCACTTATCTGGGTTGAACCAGAACATTCAAAATAGAAAGCCAACTAAAGAAAAATCATGGCTGCACAAACCGATTCAGCTTCAAAACCCCAGAAAACGAACTTGGCGGAAAGCCTTTTGCTGGATGCGCGTGGTATCCATAAGAGCTATCGAGACGGCGAGCGGACCTTGAATGTCCTGACCGGTGCGGATTTCCATGTAAAGCGCGGCGAATCGGTTGCCATTGTTGGTCGAAGCGGCGCGGGCAAATCGACTTTGTTGCACTTACTCGGGGCGCTGGATCAACCCAGCGAGGGAGAAATCATGCTGGATGGGGAGGATTTTTCCAAGTTGGGATCGGCGGCGTTGGCGCATATTCGTTCACAAAAAGTGGGATTTATTTACCAATTCCACCACTTGCTGCCGGAATTCTCCGCTCTCGAAAACGTTCTCTTGCCGGGAATGATCAATCGCCAGCCCACTGCCTATCTTACGCAGCGCGCTCGTCAACTGTTGGAAAATGTGGGATTAGCCGAACGAACCGAACATCGACCGACCAAACTTTCCGGTGGTGAACAGCAGCGTGTGGCCCTTGCGCGGGCGCTGATGAACAATCCGCTTTTGGTTCTGGCCGACGAGCCGACGGGAGATTTAGACCAAAAAACCGGCCGCGAGGTCATGGATTTCGTTCTCGGCCAGACAGTGGGAGAGGGACGATCGCTGGTAATTGTGACACATGATCCCGCCGTCGCAGCCCGAACTAACCGCACCTATCAGCTTGAAAATGGCAAGTTGATCGAAGCCGAACGTTAATCGATTTTGCAAATAAGGAACTTTTCGTTTGTGCGACAAGGCACTCGGACACTAATTCTTCTTCCCTTGTCTGGAATTCGGAGAAGATTTTTGCCGAACTTCCCCCCAAACGCCTTCAGGAGACACAGCCTTGCAGGAAATTGAACTTGAGCTCCGCGACCGTATCAAAGACCTCGTCCGTGCAAAAAAATACGATGAACTCGAAGAAGCCTGGTTACAGGTGTTGGAAGATGATCGTTCCGTTATGTTTCACGAATCGTTGGTTCGTTATTTGTCTAACCGCAAAGAACTGGAACGAATTGTCGATCTCTACACAACCCTTCTGACGCAATCTAATGAATCCGGAAGGCACCAGTACGCCCTTGATGTTGCAGACGTACTGCTGGAATTCAATCCGTCCGCCTCGTTTTTACGTTCACATTTAATCGAAGGGGTGCGTGGCCTTCATGCCGATCGCGACCCCGATCGTATGGCCGAGTTCCTGAGAATTTCCGGCTTGGATGGCGAAACACCGGATCTGTCCAAGGCGATGGCCAAACTCGATGATCTGCTTGGTGCCTCGAAGGGCCAGGTTTTCCGACACAACCAATGGGGTTTGGGCATCGTCAAAGAGTTGGATGCGCGCGAAGGATGGGCTATTTTGGACTTTCCCAAGAAGCCTAATCACCGCATGACCATCGAGGGGATCAAAAATTTCCTTCAACGAATTCCTCACGACCATATTCTGGCGAAAATCGCCAAAGATCCGGAAAAGTTCAAAGCGGAAATTTTTGAAGATTATTGCGCAGCTATGCGTCTGGCGCTGAAAAGCGTTGGTGGCAAGATCAAGGCTGGCGATCTGAAGAAGCTGATGACGACCGGTTTCCTGGCCGAGGACGAATATAAAAAATGGTGGAACAAAGCGAAAAACGAAATTCGTCTCGATCCATTCATCGATCAACGCGGCAAAGGTACCAGCATGGAGTTGATCCTGCGCAAAGAACCGCGCTCGTTTGTCGATGAAATCCGCGTCCGATTACTCGAAGCCAAAAACATCACGGAATTGCGTAGCGTTTTGCGCGACGTTGACCGCCACGGTGACGCCGCCGAGATGTCCGCGGATGATCACGAGGCGCTGACTGCCTTGTACCTCAAACGTTTCGAAGACGGCCGGTTAAGTTCGCCGGAAGAAATGTTCGCATACGGCTTGCTGTTCGAGGAATATAAAGAGCTCTTCTCCGAAGGGGCAGAAAATCCGATCCACCTGGAAGAGTTCCTGAACCAGGACAAAGACCAGTTGGTTCGCTTGCTTGCTTCGCTGGATATTTTCGAACTCAAACGCATCGCGCTCGAACGCGTTTTTGAAATGCGCGAAGAGGACACGCCGGTTATTTTCTCGGAAGTCTTCTTTGATGCCGACGCTCGTTTGGTGAGCTGGATGGAACGCAAGTTGGCATCCAAAGGCTCGCACGATGTAATGGAACATTGTCTCGAGCGCATTCTTTCTCAACCCGAACGCAACCCCGAGTTGTTTATCTGGACCGCGAAGAAGGTAATGGAAGGTGTTTTGCCGCATGTGACGGAAAGTGTGTCGCCGTTGGCGATTTTACAATTGGGCATCACGGCAATGAACGACTTCGAGGAAGAAAACCGACGTCTCGATGGCAAGGACAAGGATGTTGCCTCGAAAGCCAACAAACTGCGTCTTTACCTGCAGGAAGGCCAATTCAAGAATATCAAAAAAGCCGTTCGTGGAGCCGATGCCGAAGAAGCACGCCGGTTCCTTGGTGCCGTCAACATGCTTGGCGCGGTCAGCAACCAGATGCGTTTGGCAATCGAACAGATTGTCTATCACGAACACCCCAATCTGAAGAAATCGACGCGTCAGGATGAGGAAGAAGAAAAGAGCACAGCCTTCCATTATTCGACTGCTGATGCGGTCGAACGCAAACGCCTGCAGATGAGCCATATTCTGAATGTGGAAATTCCCGAAAACAGCATTGCCATCGGTACGGCACGCGAATTGGGGGATTTGCGCGAAAATGCGGAATATCACGCGGCCAAGGATCGTCAAAAACTGTTGATGCAACAGGCTGCCGAACTCGAAAGCCTCATCAGTCGTGCACGTATCGTAGAGCTCGACAAAGTCAAAACCGACCGGGTGCGCTTTGGCACGACGGTGGCACTCAAAAATCAGGAAACGGGTGAAGAGGAAGAATGCACATTGCTTGGCATTTGGGAAGCCGATGCCGACAAGAAAATCATTTCTTACCTGACACCGTTCGGTTCGCAGATTATGAACCGTAAGTTGAATGAGCAATTCACCATGACATTGCCTGACGGTCGCACGGTGAATTACGAAGTCACTCGCATTCAGCAAGCGGTTCTACCGGCTCAATAACAAGGGACGGAGTCCCGAATGACCAACGAACCAAAAAACGAACAACGATCCGATTCGCCGGACGATTCGCCGCGTACCCGCAAGGTACGCGGCGGTCGGGCGAGTCGGCTGAGCAAATGGCAACGCTCGCATTCGGGCGATTTGTTTCTGATATTTATCGTTTTCCTCTTCGTTATTCTGATATTCGGCTTCGATGCGGAAAAAGTTGCCGATCTCCTGTATAACAAAACCGCTGGGTTTATTTTGGTCATCATGGTTATCGAGTACCTGGTACTCAAAAGCATGGATCGTACGCGGATTTATGGGCTGGAAAACAGCCGTTTACGCGAAGCTCGCCGCACGGATCGCGCGTTGATGAAGCGTGCCCGCGAATTGCTCGATGAAGCTGCCGGTACTTCCTCCGACGATGATGAAGAATCACCGAGCGATTGGAATAAACGCGCTCGCGACGTGGCTGAAGAGCTCTCTCAGCGTTTGTAACTTTCCGATGACATCTAATAGTGCCAAACCCGTGGGACGTTACGCGCCTAGCCCGACTGGTGCGTTGCATCTGGGGAATTTACGCACGGCATTGGCGGCGTGTGGATTCACTCGTTCGCGTGGTGGGAAGTTCCTTTTGCGGGTTGAAGACATCGATGAGCCACGTGTGAGAAACGGAGCAGAGGCGCGCCAATTACAGGATTTGTGCGCACTGGGCATCGAGTGGGACGAAGAGCCGTGGCGACAGTCGGAACGCTCGGCCATTTATCGTGAGTACCTGGATCGGCTTCGTGCGGATGGAAAGATTTACCCGTGTTTTTGCAGTCGAAAGGATATTCAGGCGGCGCTTTCCGCGCCTCATCGAGAAGACGAAGCGCAGGGGTATCCCGGATTGTGCGCGGATCTGGATGCCGCAACCGTGGAGGAGCGCCAAAATCGCGGCGATCAGCATGCCTGGCGATTGCGTGTCGCACACGCAGAGAAACTATTCCATGATGAATTCGCAGGTGAAGTTCCCGTCGATTTGCCTCGCGAAGGGGGCGATTTTGTCGTGCATCGAGCCGATGGGCTCTTCGCCTATCAGTTCGTTTGCGCATTAGACGATGCGTTGTCCGGTGTGACGGAAGTTTTGCGCGGCGAAGACTTGCTCGATTCAGGAGCACGGCAACAATTTATTCTGCAAACACTCGGAATCGCCCCACCTGCCTATTGGCATATTCCGCTGATGCACGGACCCGATGGCAAACGGCTGTCCAAAAGGGACGGAGCCGACGATTTGTCCTATTTCCTTCTACATGGCGCGGACGAAACCGCTGTACGCAGCTACCTGGCGTGGACACTGGGTCAGTGTGAAAAGCGGGAACGACTCGAGATGAAAGAATTCGTCAATCGGTTCGATATCACCAAGGTTCCACACAATGCAGTGACGTATGAAAGCAGTGACCTGCGCGAATTCTGTCTGTAAAAATAATGAGGGACGGAGTAACTTGTCTTCGTCCCTCGAATCCTCTTCGCCATCGACGAGCAATATCACACGGCATATAAATCGAGGAAGTTTTTCAGCAGTTGTTTCCCCTCGGTTGTCAGAATCGACTCGGGATGGAATTGAACCCCGTGGATGGGATAGGTTTTGTGACGCAGGCCCATGATGGTGCCGTCGTCTTCGGCATAGGCGCAAATTTCCACGTCGTCGCCAAGTGAATCGCGTTCAACGACGAGCGAGTGATAACGGGTTGCTGTAAAGGGGTTCGATAGGTTCTCAAAGACACCTGTATTATTATGACGAATTTGACTGGTTTTGCCATGCATCAAACGCGGCGCGCGGATCACGTTTCCGCCAAAAACCTGGCCGATACACTGGTGTCCCAAACAAACGCCCAACGTGGGGATTGTTTGCGAGTACTTCGTCAGGATTTCCAGCGATTGCCCCGCGTCGTCCGGCGTACCCGGACCGGGCGAGATCACAATGTGCGTCGGATTGAGAAGCTCGATCGTATTCACGTCGAGTTTATCGTTCCGAATGACATGCAACGTTTCACCCAGTTCGCCAAGATACTGAACCAGGTTGTATGTAAATGAATCGTAGTTGTCGATTACCAGAATCATCGTGTTTTTTCCGTCAAGAAAGCGAGTTTTTTTCCGAGTCCAGAAGTTGCTGACGCAATTGCCAACGTTTCAACAATGTCTCGACAAATTTATCGTCGGGATTCCCTGATTGCAATTCGCCAAGGCATTCCTGCAACAGATCTATCTGGTGTTGCGAGGGGTTTTTTATCTCGACCAGACAATCGGCTAGCAAATAATCCAATCCCCGGTTGGATTGCACACGGCGAGCTTTGCCTAACGACGAAACGGCGTCGGCGAACGCTTGTTGATCGGCAAGACGATGGGCCACGGCACGTTTGACCATACCACGATAAAAGAGGAAGAAGTACGCCTCGCGGTCGGATTCCGGTTCCGCGATGGAATCGAATTGTTCGTTTGCACGATCCCAATCTTTCGGGTCCTGGGATATCCGGGCAATCGCCGTCAGAACAATGGCGGCTTCGCGTTTGTATGTTTCGGCCAACGTTGGGTCGTCATTCTGGGCGAGTTCCAACGCAAGCGCCAATGCTTCTTCTAAACGTGGCTGATCGTTGTTCTGCGTCCCCAGTACAAAAAGACACGTGAAAAGCCGTTCCCCATGAAGAGGACGTTGATCGGGGTCTAATTCCAATGCGCGACGATAATGACGTTCGGCCGATTCGTATAAATCCAGACCCGGCGCTTTGTCTTCCGCGTTGCGCTCCAGATACGTGCGTTCCCACACGAGGCCCGCCAGGTGTTGGACGATGGGATCGTCAGGGAACTCGCTATCCACATTTTGTATGGCAGAGATGGCCTTGTCGAATTCCCTCATGCCCAACATGGTTTGGACATAGTGTGCAAGTTCTTCGGCGGAGGAAAACGGGGTGTCAGCCATGGAATCGTATCCAGCGGAAAAAGGAAAAGGGACGGAGATAACTTATCTCCGTCCCTTTGATGTGTTATGCCTTGTCTTGGGGGACTTCTTCCTCAGAAGGTTCGGCTTCTGTGGACGCTGCCGATTCAGACGCCTCTGTTTCTTCGGCATCCTCGGGAGTTTCCACCGTTACCTTGCCTGCCAGGCGATCGGCAAGTGCCGAAGCCGCCTTCAAGCGCTGACGTACGTCTTCGGTGATGCCAGCTTCGGAATCCTTGGTCATCTGTTGCAGGTTTTCCAAGTATTCCTTGGCGCCATCGACGATGTCTTCTGCCAATTCCTGATCGTCGCCCGTAAAGCTGAGCAATTGCTGCGCGTCTGCTTCTGCCAGTTTTTCCACGCTGTTGAAGTCTTCCGTGCGGGTGAGAGCTTCGGCGGCGAATGCCGTCAAACCATCGATCTGGTTCAGGAAGTCGTTGAGGTACTGGAGAGAGATTGTCTCGAGACGTGCCATTTCGGCTTCGTCTTCCTGCTCGGTCACGTCAATTTTCCAACCGGTCAACTTCGCGGCCAGTTTTGCGTTTTGTCCGCGCTTGCCAATGGCTTTGGCGAGCGAGTCGTGTTCAACAACCACATGAGCGCGTTTTTCGATTTCGTTCAACTTGATCGAAACGATCTTCGCGGGGTTCAGGGCCGATGAAATAAACGATTCGGGAATCACCGAGTACGGCACGATATCGACTTTTTCGTTGTCGAGTTCACGCACGATCATCTGAACGCGCGAGCCTTTCATACCGACGCACGCACCGACGGGATCGACGTCCGGGTTCATGCTGTTGACGGCGATCTTGGTCCGAACGCCTGGCTCACGGGCAATTTCAACGATGCGAACGGTGGCGTCGCTGATTTCCGGTACTTCGGTGGCGAACAGTTGTTTCACCAGTTCAGAGCGCGTACGTGACAAAATGACCTGCGGGCCTTTTGGCGTGCGGCGAACATCGATGATCAAGCAGCGGATACGGTCGCCATAGCGATAACGCACACCGAAGGGAATTTCCTGGTTGGGGAGCAGGCATTCGACCTTGCCGAGTGCGACGATTGCGTCGCGACGTTCGTAACGTTGGACGATGCCCGTAACGACCGAGCCAACTTTGTCTTTATAATCGGTGTAAATACGATCGCGTTCGGCATCGCGCAGGCGTTGGAGAATGCCCTGGCGTACGGATTGGGCGGCAATGCGGCCAAATTCTTCGGGATCGATTTCGACTTCGATTTCATCGTCGAGCATGTGCTGGGGGTTACGGGCTTTTGCGGCCAGAATGTCGATCTCCGTGCGGGGATCGTTCACCGAAACGACAACGCGTTTCTTGACATAAATGCGCATGTCGCCGGTTTCTAAATCCAGGTCGGGGCGTGGGAAATGAAAGACCTGGGCGCGTTTGCTGGCCGCCGAGAGGATCGCCATTTCCACAGCATGTTTGATTACATCAGGTTCAAGGTCCTTTTCCTTCGAGATCATCTTGATCAGCGGTTTGACGTTCAGGGCCTTGATTTCGTTTTTTTTCTTCTTCGCCACGGTTTTTTCTCCGCACGTTGGTATGAAGGGTGAAAACAGAAACGGGCCGCCTTTCGAGGCCGCCCGTCCGTTAGCACTCTTATTTGTAGGCAAAAGTTGTTCCACCGTGGCTGGAGAAGACAAGAGAAATGTTTTAAGGAGAGCGAAGAAAGGAAGAACGCCGTAACGCGTCACTCATTCGGCAGCTTATCCCGTAAGACTTTCCAGGCCAGATTAAGTCGTTTCGCTTTGGCTTCAGCCATTTTGCGGAAGTCTTCATCGTCGTGGAACTTGTCGGGATGGTAGCGCATTTGCATTTTACGGAAAATTTTCTGCGCGTATTCAAGTGTTGTATTTTCCGTCAGCGCGAACAACTCCAGCGCTTCCTCGAAGGAAATTTTATCTTCGACTCTCAGTTTTTCTTCAGAGGCTCCATTGTCTTCACGGGGCTCTTCTTCCTCGGGCTCATCCGCTTTGGGGGGCGCTTTCGGGCGAGTTTCCCAACCGCCCATGGGATGAGCCTGGATTTTAGGGGCCAGGTCGTTGCGCAGCATTTCTTCGACATCGATGACAGAAAGCGGGCGACCCATGCCTTCGAGCGCTTCACAAATATGACGTGTTGTTGGGGGCTCGAACGCACGTTCGATGAATTCCAAAATATAGCGACCCAGGAAATTTCGCAAATGCGGATCGTCCAGGTACTGATCCGGCTTTGTGTTGGCGTCCACGGCGCCGTAATCCGCGGGCTCTGTGTCCCCATCGCCCAGCATGCGAGCAAATCGTCCGGCGGTCGCGCGCATCTGGCTGTAAATGGCCTGATAGGAGTGAAGCGACCCCGCTTGGATTGGAGGAATATCCATGTCGGATTTCTTGCGGCCAAATCCCACGGCATCATTGAAAACAACAACTTTGCCTTTGTGTGGCGGTCCCACCATTTTTTTGGCGGAATCGGCAATTTCATGCGTCATGCAGAGGATCAAATTTGCCCAGCGAATTTGAGGAGCCAGTAAGGGCTTGCTGCGATGCCCTTTCAGGCTAACCCGGTGTTCGTAGAGGAATTTGGCGAATTCGCGCTCGGGTGGCGTGGGCACTTGCACGTCGATTCCGGCACTATCGAAGGACGTATCGAAGACGTTGAACTCCTTGGCAAAGTTCTGCGTCATCGCCCGAGCCATAGGCCCGCGGAACAGATCGTGATTGCTGAGAAAAAGGACATGCATTTTTATTGTGCGGTCGTTGCGATGCGTTTGAAAGTCTCGAATACGATGAGACCAGTCTTGCCACGAGCCAATCAAATTATTGAGAATTCTTGGGCGAATTTTCACGAGACTCCTCAACCCGGGATTCTTCACAGGCTGTTCCATGAAAGACGGAATTGTACGGATCGTTCTTAAGCGCATTGCCTTGATTTGTTTTACGCTGGATTTGCGTGCCAGCCGTCGGATTCGGCGCGCGATGGGGGAGACATCTTACCGGTTGGGAGGTCGCTGTCAGGGGTGTGCCAAATGTTGCGAAGCTCCCACGATCCAGGTGGGGATTCTGACCTATCGACTGGTGACATTTCGGATGATTTTTCTCGCCTGGCATCGGTGGGTGAACGGATTTCACCTGACGGGCGAGGACCCGCAAATTCGGGCGTTCGAATTTCGCTGCACCCATTTCGATCCGAAAACCCGTCGGTGCGATTCGTACACCAGCCGCCCCGGCATGTGCCGCGATTACCCGAGAGCGCTGCTCTGGGAAGCCAACCCGCCATTGTTTCCTGAATGTGGCTACCGTGCCGTGGCGCCCAACGCCGAACAGGTGACCGCGCTGCTCGAACACGAAGACTTGCCGCCGGAGAAGTTGGAGGAGTTGAAGGAGAAGTTGATGCTGAAGGATGAATAACCGGTAAATTCCACCCCACCCCCTCCATCTAGGGTTTGACCTTTACCGCCCGACCGGGCTTGACTAATCAAGAACGTGCGTTGACGAAATTCCCGGGCCCCTGCCCGCCAGACGGAGCCACACCCCCTGACGGACCTGTTTTCACTCGCGGCGAATATGCAGATTCGCGACGTTATCGATATCCTGATGATATCGATCGTCTTCTTTTTGCTCTTCAACATGATCCGAAAATCGCGCAGCCAGGTGGCTTTGCGCGGATTGCTGATCGTGCTTTCGTTCACGTTACTGCTTTATTTGATCACGGTCATGGCGGAACTGAGCGCCACCAAGGCACTGCTGACCCGGCTATGGGTCGTGTTCGTGCTGATTTTCCTGATCGTGTTCCAGAACGAGTTCAAGAAAAGCCTGACCGACTATGGCCGGTTGCCAATTTTTAGAGCCTTGTTCAAGCAGGAAGCCGCTCCTTTGGACGAGGTAATCAAGGCAGTCGCGCGTTTGGCGGAAAAAAAAGTCGGGGCATTGATTTGCATCGAGCGTCGCACACCGCTCAGGCCTTATATTGAAACGGGCACCATGATCGACGGGCTCGTCACCGTCGAATTGCTCCGAACTATTTTTGCACTCTATACGCCATTGCACGACGGGGCGGTAATCATGCGCAATAACCGCATCGTGGCGGCGGGATGCCTGTTGCCGTTGACCAATCAGGAACTCTCCAAAGATTTAGGCACGCGTCACCGGGCGGCGATTGGATTGGGCGAAGAAACGGACGCCGTCGTCGTAGTCGTTTCGGAAGAAACCGGGACGATCTCGATTGCCTACGACGGTATTATCCAACGACCGGAAACCGCGGATTCCTTGCGCCAAAAGCTGCGCGATCTGTTTGAAATCGAAGAGGAGGAAGCGGATGTCGAAGCCGTCTAGCGGTCCATTCAGTGATTTCGCTCTCATCCTCTTTTCGCTCGCGTTGGGGTTCATTGTCTGGGTCATCGTTCGCCAGCAGGAAACGGTGACGCGCACGGTCCTGGTGCCGGTGTATTACGAAAACCTGCCGGATTATATTGAGTTGCAGGACTATAATCCAAAGAATATCGCTGTCAGCTTCAGCCTGGCCAAGGGCGACGACCCCCTGACAAGCGCGTCGGAAAAATTTCGCGCCACGGTGGATTTGACTCGATTGGTAGAGCGCAATATCCAAACGGAGAGCTTTAAGGAAATCTCTCTTCCGGTGGAACGGACTAAACTCGATTATCCCAAGAAGCTTACATTTATAGCCTTCGAGGATACTCCGGCCGTGACGTTCAGCGCCCGATTGCGTGTCGCCATGGCACGGATCGAGGTTAACCTTGTAGGCGATCATCCGGCGATGGGTTATCGTATCGATCGCCAGAACATTGTCATGAACCCCAACGAAATCTATGTGGCCGTTGATCAAAAACGATATGAGCAATCGCTGACAAACCAGTTGGTCATCAAAACGGAACCGATCGATGTGACCGGCAAGCAGGTGGGAATAACAGGTTTATACCGAGTGCTTTATGGTGAAACGGACGGAATTTTCCCCGTTCCGGGACGAGCGGAAACCGTTGAAATTATGGTGCCGATTCAAGAAGTTGAAAGCACTAGAGTTTACCATAACATCCCCGTTCGATACGAAACATTGAAACGCGGGGTGCGGGCAGAGTTGACGCCTTCCAATGTCACGGTTTCGGTCGAAGGACCACCCAGTTTGCTCACGCAATTGCAACCAGCGATGATTCGGCTGACGCCGCGAACGACGAAATTCCTCGACGAGGAACGCATCGGAGACAGTGTGGAAACGGCGATTGAGATTTCCTATCTGACGGCGGACGAAAAGTTCCAAAAACGCCTGAAAGCAACACTCGATCCATCTTTGGTTTTGGTACGATTCTTCCCGCATACGGATGCAGTTCCGATCGACATCCCATTGGAGACCCCAATACCGGTTATTGAATCGACACCGACACCTGTGCCAACAGGGACACCGACCCCCACGCCGGAACCCGTTGAGATTCACGTGGACGATGACGTTACCAGTCCGTTGATTCTCCGTGTCGAGGATACCGCCACAACACCGACCGCGACGAGTACCGCGGAATGAGTGAAAAACCAACCGGTCTGAACATCGTTTTCGTACAGGGTAGTTCTCTGTCGATTAAACGCGCACACTGGGTTCAGATTTTAAACACAGCCTATGCGCTCTCTCGACGCGAAAACATTGATGTTTGGATTCTGGCGCGCACCATTCAACCCGGTGCAATGGATGAAGTGTACGGTGGGATGGGATTCGCTCCTAACGAGCGTTTTCATGTTCACCCCGTTGTGCCCGCACGCGTCTATAACGCGTTTGGCTTGCACGGCGATTTGCTTTCTCAATCGCAAGGAAAGGTTGGAAGATGGCTGGCGTTGCGGCACGTCAAACGATTGCTCCGGGAGATTTCCACAAACGGCAAGCCCATCGTTTTTTATACCCGCGACCAAGATGTGCCCACCACGTCTCGAGAGTTGATCGCCCGTTATCAGGCGTTGGCTATCAATGAACACCACAAGTTCGAATACGTCAAAACGCTTGAAGGCAAACTGAAGAAAAAACGTCCCGGGCGCAGTACGCTCGCGCAGTTCAAGAACTATGCGCGTGGCGAGCGCGATCGTGAACTCCAACGTCTTGCTACTTTCGATGGTGTCGTGTGTACGACACAAAATATTCGCGAACGATTGATCGATCACGGCTATGGAAAACCGACGATCTGCATTCCGAACGGGGCAAACCTCGACACGGCGGATAGTCTGGAAAGCATTCTTTCCAAACGTGAAAAAAACATCGATATTTTATACGTCGGTCAATTATTGCGCTGGAAAAACGTCGATTTATTGATCGAAGCGATGCCGCGCCTCCCAGGTCGAAGACTGACCGTGGTGGGAGGCGAACCGGGCGAGGACATGGACCGCCTCAAAGGTCTCGCCGCGCGTCTCGATGTTGCCGACCGGGTGGACTTCTGGGGCCATCGTCCCCACGGCGAAATCAAGGGGATCATGCAACGTTCCTGCGTTGGGGTCGTGCCTTTGCCCCGCGCAGGATTTCCCGAAGCCCGGCTGTTTTGCTGTCCGCTCAAGGCGTTAGAAATGATGGCTGCCGGTACGCCCATCGTGGCAACACGGTTGCGTTCGGTAGAAGGTTTATTAGAACATCGGCGAAACGCGTTGCTTGTGGAGCCCGACGATGCCCAAGCCATGGCAGATGGAATACGTGACGTTCTCGAAAATGACGACCTTCGTCGCCAGTTGGCCGAAGGCGGCTGGCGCACGGCACGCGATTTGTCCTACGACGAGCGCGGACGCAAAATCCTTGCTTTCATCGAAGAATGCCGTACGGGGAAATAACGTGGGCATCTTCGGAGGCTTCGGTTGTTCTCTTTTCTGTATGATACCCAATAATAAATTTTTCATTCTATTTGTTGCTCTCTTCCATTTTGTTTTGGGTGTGCACGTTGCGAATGCCGAAACCAACTCGTCGGATGCATCATCCACGGCAACGCTTTCCTCCGTCCCCATAAAACCAAATCCACTGCGCATCGGATTTTTACGTCCGGAAGGCGAAACGGATTTAACCGAAGAAAGCATGGAGGGGTTGCGCAAAGCGTTGCTTGCCGACAATGCCCTCCAACAAGCGGCTACGCGCGCATATGATGCTCGTGGGATTGGCCTGTATGAAATTGATGGAGGGACGGAGATGCTCAGTCGGCTGAACGCGCGTGAATTGGATGTCGCGTTTGTACCGAGTCGCATCTGGGCCGAGCAATCCGCCGGATACACGGTGATTTTACAAACGCGAAGAAAACGCGACTTTACCGCCACGCGCGGGCGAATGGTCTGGCAACGTGGTGTGGTTTTTGTCAGTTCGCGCAGTCCGTTTTTCGATTCGGAAACGATCGATTCTTCTGACTTCGCAACCTATCTTGGCGAACAACGTATCGCCGTTGTTTCGTCGAAGAGCATGGCTGGTTATGTAGCGCCATTGCTGGCGCTTTCCGATGAATACAACCGTTCATATCCGGCGGCGGATTTGCTTTGGTGTGAATCCAGTGCCGAAGTCACTAAAGCCGTTATTTCCGGGCTTGCCGATGTGGGGACATGCGAAGAAGGCGCGATGATCGAAACGTTGAATGCGTCCGGAATCAGCGACCGTCAGCAGGAATTCACTCGCGTGATCCTCCGTTCCAGCCCTGTGCCCACCGATCCCGTTGTGGTGCACCCGGACTTGGCGCCGTCTCGATCGGAACTGGGGCGCGAACTGAAACGTGTATTGCGTTCGTATTCACTCGAAACGGGATTTGGAACAATGTCGCTTCAAGATGCACAGGACAGCGACTACGAGGAAACCCGGGCGCTTCTGCGCCGATTCGACGATCGACTGGGGAAATCCTTGCGATGACGTCTCCGTCCCCTTCGCGCACGCCGGCATTGTGGCCGCTGATACTTGCGCTGGTGTTTACCGTCGCCGCGCTCGTTATATTGTTTTGGCTACGTGGACGCGTCGTGAAAGAGGAGAAAGCCTTCCTTGCCTATTCTGTGCGACTCTTTGAATTGTCGGATGCCCTGCGCCGACCGGAAAACGACTCGGTGCGGTTCTCTCAGATCGAGTCCATCGCACGTAGTATCGAAGAACGCGATTTGATCGCCCATTTGCTCGTGAGTAAAAATACACAACAACGCCAAGAAGTGTTGCTTTACCCGTATTATTACGATCTCGCACATCCAAACTGGAGCAATGAGATTTCCCAATATCAACGATTGACCATTGGTGAGGAAAACACTCCTCGCGGGTGGATTTACGTGCGCCTGAATCCCGCCAATCGCCAAGCCATCGACCGCGTTATTCTGGCATTCAGCGCCTTGATGGTTTTTTGTCTCGGCGCATTGATTTTCCGCCAACGCGGCAAAGAAACTGAGCTACATCGCACAGTTTCAGAACTTGAGCAACGTCGGGCGGAAGTCATCCGACTCGAACGGCTGGCGTTGGCCGGACAACTCTCCGCCAATATTTTTCACGATATCAAAAAACCGGTTCTGAACATCAAGCACGAGGTCACCGACGCGCTCGATATGGGCCATTCCAGCGAGGAAACCCTTCGGGCGGTACATGAACAAACCGAGTTGTTTTTGAAAATGTTGCGCGAATTGGGTTTTGAACAATTCGTGCGCGCAGAAACCGAAGAAGGCGAATATTGCGATGTACCAGAAATGGTCGAACGTGCATTGTCCCTGGTGAAGTATGAACGCGGCGATGTGGAGATTGAAATTGATGTGCCAAACGATGGTTCGTTGCCGTTGATATTTGCTTCGCCGCATCGCCTGATTCAGTTATTTTCCAACCTGATTTTAAATGCTTACCAGGCAATGGATGGCAAAGGAGTCCTGCGGATTCGCGCAACATTGGAAGACAAAAACATCGCTCTTCAATTCGATGACAATGGCCCGGGCATCGATCCTGAACTGCGCGAAACGTTGTTCGATCCATTTGTCACGACAAAAAGCCACTCCGAAGGTTCTGGCCTTGGTTTATACATTTGCGCGAAAATCGCTGCCGATTTGCACGGCGAACTGGTTCTGACGAATTCATCCTTCGAGCAAGGAACTGGATTCAAGATTGTGCTTCCCGGGTTGCAACCAGAGTCCATATGAAGTTACCTTGAAAGAGTGGGATTTTGGATCCAATTCTGGTGGTTGGTTAACATGACAAACAGCAGCACAAACCCTTATCAACGACTCGACGTGTGGGAAACGCTCAAAGCCCACGTGCTCGATCACGTGCCGCGATTACTGGAGCACGTGCCAGACAAATCGCGCGCCGATTGGAAACGTCTGCCGCTATTCGAGGCTCAACTGTTCGCGGCAATGGTGTTGCTTGATTTAGACGTGGAAAGCTCTTCGCTTCGGCGCCAGGCGCGTTCGTTTTTGAAAGAGTTGAAGGACGAAGAAACTGCTCAAACACCCGCATTCGGTGTTGTGCGCGAATCTTCTCCCACGTTTGTGGAAAAATTGACTCCCACTAAACGAAAAAAAGTACAGCAATTGATCGCCGCTGTTGAGGCGAATCCTCCAGGAGCCTTTTTGGCTGACGTGTCGGGCCCACAAGCCGCCGTTAGATGGGTGGGTCAGGAAATCAAACATCTCAATGGACTCAAAGCGCATCGTTGGCTGGTTGCCTTGGGCTATCCGATGGCGGTGCCCGATGCCGCCCGGCAACGGTTTCTGATGCGCATGGGCTGGATGGGAACAGAATCAGGTTCAGGCGATGAAAAACGTGCGCAAACGTTGGAGTCGCTTGAGGTGTTGGCGCATGAAGTTGGCGCAACGTTGAGTGAAATCAACCTTGTGTTAGGAGCATTTTGCGGGTCGGGTGGTGAAATTGCGCGCCAGGCAGCGCGCTGCCTGGGAGTCCCCAAATGTCCGCAATGTCCACTTGCCAAACATTGCACCTACTACCGGTTGCGCGGGAAAGAAGTCCGCTCACAGAACCGCAGTCTGGTGGCTACCACCCGCAAAGAGCAGCGCCCACGTGAACGGTTGGCAGCTCAAGGCCCCGGAGTATTGAGCGATGAAGAATTGCTCGCCATTATTCTGCGCACTGGTGGGGGAGGACTGAACGCCATCGATCTGGCGCAGCAAATTTTACGCGAGGCCGGAACGTTCGAGCGCCTGGCTGCCATGTCGGTGGCCGAATTGGCCCGCTTTCCCGGTATGGGAGAGGTCAAGGCAATCACAATCAAAGCGGCGCTTGAAATGGCGCGGCGATTGAAACAAAGCGGCGATGGTTCGGTGGGGGTGAAAATCAACAGTGCCCGGCGCGTCTTCGAGCGTTTACGTCCCCGATTTATCGGAGCGACAAAGGAAGAGTTTCTGGTATTGTTGTTGAACACCAAATTGGAAATTACGCGCGAAGTTCACGTTTCAACGGGAACGTTGAACCAAAGCCTCGTTCATCCCCGTGAGGTATTCAGCGAAGCAATTCGCGACGCCGCTCACGCGGTGATCTTCATCCACAATCACCCAAGCGGCGACCCCGAGCCCAGCCGGGAGGATTTTGCGGTGACGAATAAATTGGTCAAGGCGGGCGAAATCATGGGAATTCAAGTGCTCGATCATATTATCATTGGGCGCGACCGATACTATTCCTTTGCGGACGAGGGGAAATTGACCTCGTAAGCCGGAAGTTCGGCATCTAGGAATGATCCTCCTTGCGAACCAGCCCTGGTTTTATGCAACTATTTTCAAGCGACAGAAAATATGAGCTGTCGAGTTAATAATAATTGGGAAAGAAATATAATGAGTTTTGAACATTTTGGCCTGCGTTCCGAATTATTGGACGCAATCCAGCAGCTCGAATTCGACAAACCTACCCAGGTCCAGGAAAAAGCCATCCCGGAAATTCTTAAGGGGCGCGATGTTTTAGGGCGTGCGCAAACAGGTACGGGGAAAACTGCGGCGTATGGGTTGCCTATTCTTCATCGTTTATTGGAGCAAACGAACCGGCGTCCCCGCGTGTTGGTGATTCTGCCGACACGGGAATTAGCGCGCCAAGTCAACGAGCAAATGACGGAACTGGCGCGATTTACCAAACTGAAGGGATTCAGCGTTACCGGCGGCGAGGCCTACGTGATTCAGGAACATGCGTTTCGCGCTGGCGGAATGGACTGGATCGCCACCACACCCGGGCGATTGCTTTATCACCTCTCGCACGATTATGTGGACTTCAGCGCTATCGAGTATTTGGTCCTCGATGAAGCCGATCAACTGCTCGACATGGGATTTATTCAGGACATCCGCAAGATCGTCAGTTACCTGCCCGAAAAACGGATGACGCTATTATTCTCGGCGACCTTGCCCGCGCAAATGCGCGAACTGGCGCGTCATATTCTGACAAATCCCATTCGTATCGACGTGGGGTTGGCAACGACCGCCGAACCGGTTGTCGAGGAACTCTGGCCTGTGCCTCAGGATCAAAAACTCGACCTGCTGGTGCGTTTGCTCGATCAACGTCAGATGACCAGTGCCCTGATTTTCACACGCACGAAACGTCGGGCGGATTCGTTGGCGAACAGTTTGGAACGAGCGGGAAAAACCGCCGAAGTCCTTCACGCCGACCGAGTCATGGCCGATCGCAAGACCTCGCTGGCTTCTTTTCGCGCAGGCGATGTTCCCATTCTCGTCGCAACAGATCTGGCCGCGCGGGGGTTGGACATTTCCGGTATTTCCCATGTGATTAATTACGATGTTCCAACCGCGCCAGAAGATTATATTCATCGCGTCGGTCGCACAGGCCGGGCCGGTCGAACGGGAGAAGCCCTGACTTTTATGTCGGCGAACGAAGAAATTTGCATCGCTAAAATCGAACATCTTATCGGCAAGCGCATTCCAAGCAAACGGATGGAAAATTTCCCTTATCATGAGGAACGGCGAGAGGATGCCGAAGAAATCAAGTCCCGATCCAATCGCCTTGCCAATTTTAACACTCGACTCGGATCCAAGGAAAAACGCGAATCGCCATTTACAAAAAATGGTACTGCGCGGCGCGGATTTGAAGTCCCCGACCCGAACACCGAAGAGAAAAAAAGACGACGTAAACGCGTGAAGATCAGAAAGAAGCTGCCGCATCAGCGATAACCTCTACACAGTACCCGATAAAAACGAATCCGCCTCGCAATTATCTTGCGAGGCGGAAGTTTTTTCGGATGAAACGAGGTGGGTTAGACCGCCAAGGCATTATCGACTTTGGCGAGCAAGCCTTCGAGGCGTTTGACGGCTTCGCGTTGGCGTTGCAACTCGTGGTGCAACTGTTCGGCTTCGTCCAGACAGTCGTTTGCGATATTCAAATCGCATGCGAACTGAAAAGCCACCATGGTGGCGATTTTTTGGGGCGAAGCGGTAGCCATGCGTTCGGTCAATTTCCGCATGCGCTCCGCAACCTGAGCCGCAGCTTTCTCGACATGAACCTTTTCCTCCGGTTCGATTTCGAGGCGCACTTCATGACCGGCAACATTGACGGCGATCTTTTCCCGACTCGAATTATCCAGCGTTTTCATGGACTAACTCCATTTGAGAAAGGCATTCTTCGGCGTGTTGAATTCGATCGATCAGGACGCTGAGGCGTTGACGCATTTTTTCATCGCGTGCGTCGGCATTCTGAATACGCTGCACCAGTTCCTCTTTCTCCTGGCGCAGAACGGTCAATTCACTTTCCAATTCGTTGAACTGGCCCATGCGCGATTCCAATTCGAGGAATTTTTCGACTTCCTCGTCAAGGTCGCGCTGTAATTCATCACGTTTCTGATTCAGACCGGTGATCGTTCCCTCAAGACCCGCCACACGGTTTTGCGCTTCTTCGAGTTGGCTACGCATTCCATCTACCTCGCGTGACAATTCACCCACTCGATTGTTGGCTAGGTCCAATTGGCCCTGAATTTCATTGCGGTGGTTGACAACACCGTCGTGCCAACCTTCCAGCTCGGTGATGCGTGCGCGAGCCCCATCCAGTTCGCCCTGGATTTCATCGCGATGCTTCACGGCGCTATCGTGCCAGCCCTGGATTTCATTGGCGCGGGCCTGGGCTGCGTCCAATTCACTGCGAACGGTATTCAATTCATTATGAAGATTTTCTTTTTCGCCACGTAACTGGTCGCGTTCGGTGCGCAGCGCTTCGAGCTCCTTGCGCTCTTCCTCGAAACGCGCCAATTCTTCGAGCGCTTCCGAAAGATCCGACTGAATTTTGTCGTGGTCGGCGACCGTGACTTTCAAGGCGTCGTTTTCGGTTTCCAACTGATTCTTCGTCGTGCGCAGGGATTCGAGCTCGTCAATGAGGCGATTTACGCGCGCTTCCAACTGATCAACAATTTCCACCATGAGCGTATCATCCTTCCGAATAGGTATCTGCAGGAACAGGAACGGGGTTTGAATCTAAAGATTCCCTGGAAACACCCGAACCCTGTCGAATGAGTCCTCACAGTGTCAATAGTAATGCGGAATACCATGAAGTCTTCTTTTGGACTGCGAGTTATCCACAGCTTTGCCGAATCGGCGCAACAACCTGGGGGAGGAATGGCGGGTTTTTGACACCTAATGGCTATTGAAACGCTTCTATTGAATCTTACGCAACTGTTGAATTTACAATCTCCTGCGCAAAACCCTCGCGCCGCCGAAATTCCCCGTGGCATACTTTGAGATTGCGATATGATCTCCCCAGGATGCTGGGCGCTTGCCCGCTCGCAAAGGCTGCAACGATGGCGTCTTACGCCTTTGGCTTGATATCCGACACGCATGGAGTCCTGCACCCAGATGTCTTCGACATCTTCGATGGGGTGCATGCGATTTTTCATGCGGGCGATGTCGAAGGCGAAGATATACTGGACGAATTGGAAACCATCGCTCCCGTTTTTGCCGTTCAGGGAAATTGCGATCATCCCAGCCCACGATTGCCCCCTATCCAGGTTATCGATGCGCCGTTTGGCAGCATTGTTGTCTCTCACAGTCATCTGGTAGCGGGGGGGGTTGCTCATCCGAAAATGTTGGCCAAGCACTTTGGGCGCTATAATCCCCGGGTCATTATTTTTGGGCACACACACCGGCCCTATGAGTACGAACACGACGGAATTTGGCTGATCAATCCCGGACCGGCAGGAAAATCGCGTAACTATGACAATGCGTCGGTCGTTTACATGCAATGGCACGATGAAAACGACGAATTGACGTTCGACTTTGTGCCCTTGATTTGGTGATCGACTTTGCCCGATTCGGGGCGCTCAATAACTGAAAGCCGGGGAACGGCATGAATAGACCAAAAATTCCAATAACGCTAGTCTTGTTTGTTCTATTTACTTTCTTTACGCTGCTCGAGATAAAGTTGATTTTCATGCTCGCCGCGTGGACCAGTTGGCCGACCACGATCCTGATTGCCATCGGTACGGGCTTGGCCGGTTCGGTGATGGTCAAACGCGAGGGCCTGAACGTCATCACTCGGGCCAAACGGGAGCTTGCCTCGGGTCAATTTCCGGCAGAACCCATCGCCGATGGGTTAATAATTCTCATCGGTGGGGCATTTTTGATCACCCCGGGTTTGATAACCGACCTGATCGGACTTTCTACCCTCGTTGCTCCGATTCGCAAGTTATACACAACTATCCTGATTCGGTGGGCAAAGCGCAGCTTCCAATTTCGTGTTGGAACAAATGGCGGTTTCCAGGCGTTTACCAGTGGCAGAGCACGACCGCAACATCCGCATCAAGCACCATTCGAGGGTGAACCGGAGGATACACCTCATCGTCCGACACCCTTTAAGACGGACGACGCGGTGGATGTGGAATTTCGTCGGGTCGATTAGCCTTTTCTGCGATTAGCCTTTGCTTCTCGATAGACTGATAGCGATCGGTGAGCTCGATCAAACAACGTTTGGCTATTTTCGATCTTCACCCCGGCGGAATCTTCATAAACCGAGATGAAACGTCCCGCTAATTCAGGCGTAAATTCGTATCGCATGACAGAAAGAAACAGCTCGAACAGAGCTTCATCGCGTTTGGCGTTGGTGATGGGCTTACCGATGCGCGTACCATCGAGATCGATCAGGCAAAAACGTTCACCGATGGCAGCGTTTTTTTCGATCGGAACAACAGGATAAATATGATCGCTGCGGTAATCGTGGTGATATACCAACAATCCGTGTATCCATGCTGTATATTGCGCTACCTGGTCGAGCATTTCACCATCGGGCCCATTTCGATTCAACCAATGATCGAGTGGCTCCCAAGCAGGTGGCAAACCTCGCGTGACGATAAAAGTGGTTCCGTCCGGTGATTTCGCATACAAAACCGGCTCGGGAGTCAAAACGCCCTTTTCCAACAACTCACGTCCGGCTTTCCATTCCCGCCAGGACTTTGATCCGCGAAAGAGGTTGGAAATCCGCTGGCGCAACAATCGTGGTTTCATCCGCTTGAAATACAGTTTTTCATCCTTGAAATTGGAAGCCAGCACTAACCGCGAGCGCCCGCGTTTAGCGAGCTCAATCCCGTCGGGGAGCGGTTTTTTGTCGCCTGCGTTCTGCCAGGGCAGGGATTCTGGGGCGAGGTCCTCGTAACCGTGAAGAACGTACCCTCGGAATTTTCCTCGATGCCATTCGCGAGGTTCGGGTTGAGGGCCAGTGATGGGTGGAAGATTCATATCGGTGGCAAGAGAGAGTAAATTTTCTTCACTTTGGCGGAGAAGAGATTGCGACGCAAGCGCTGCTCGTCAATGTTTTCCGCCTTATCTGAATTTTAGCGAAATACTCGTCCGATGAAAAACGATCCACGACAAGACCCAACCGATCCTGCCTGGCGTCCGCCGGTCGATGCGACTTTGCCCTTTCCTCCCGAGGGAGAAGTGGATCACCCGAATCTGAAGGAAGTGCTCTATACTCATCTGGAGCCGGGTAAAGTCGTTGTTGACGTGGGGTGTGGCACAGGGCCGTTCGAGTATCATCGCTATGCCGCGTCGTTCATTGCGTTCGACATGTTCGAGCCTGACAATCGTGAAGGCTTGGTAGAAGATCGCGATGAATTTCGTTTGGGCAAGTTGGAGACGTTTCCTATCGAAGATGCTTCGTGCGATGCCGTTATCCTGGGATTCATTCTGGAACACGTGCCGGACCCCGCGCGTTTCATGCGAGAAGCCGAACGTGTTTTGCGTCCCGGAGGATGGTGTTACGTGGCAGTACCGCATTACCGGTCGCTGGAAGACCGATTATTTCGTCTGGCAACAACCGTAGCGGGCAGTACACGCGGTCCGCACATTCAAAAGTTTACGTTTAAAAATTTCACCGAAATGGTGCACAATGAAACCTCGTTGCGGTTAAGCAGTTGGCACTTGTTGCGTGCGTCGTTTTTGTTCATGATGCACCCGAAGTTGCGTCCCTTTCGACGCCCATTCATTCGCACGTTGCAAGTGTTGAAAAAAATCGGTCTGGATGGATTCCACGAAGCGAATTACCAATTTTTATTTCGCAAGGCATTAGACCCCTAGAATAATACAGGCAATTCATGAACGACCCACATGCCAGCCTTCGTTTTCTGACCCCGCGCAATTTGCTCGGTGTGTGGGCGGGGCTTTGTTTGTATCTGGGGATCTATTGGCGAAATCCTCAGTTGTTGTTTATTGGCACAGCGTCGTTCCTCGCACTGCTCTCCAGTATCTGGCAAGCATCACGGATGCTCCGTGACGTACGCATTGCGCGCCACCACACAGCACGCGCCTTCGAGGGCCAGTTCGTACACGTATCGCTTGAATTGGAATCGAAATCGAAGGCTCGCGAGCACTTGGTGATGTTGGAAGATTACTTTCCACCGGGCGAAGCACTGCGCGTGAAGCACCTGATTCGTGACTCGTTTACGCGTGGAGAGCGCATAAACGTCGAGTATCTGGGCGAGATCGTCCACCGACGCGGATTGTACACGCTCGGACCGGTGCGTCTCGAAGCCTACGATCCGATGGGGATAATCAAACGGAAACTGAAGATCGAAACGTTTACCTCGTTGTTGGTCTATCCATCTGCCGTTGATTTGCATATGACCGAATTGTTGGGCGATGGAACATTGGCGCATGTGGGTATTGAAACAACGCGACGTCCTGGAAGAAGTACCGAATATACCGGCTTACGTCAGTATCGCATTGGCGACAGCCCGAACACCATCCATTGGCGTTCGACAGCACGTGTCGGGCATTTGATGGTAAAAGAATTTCAGGAAGACATGATGACGCATGTGTCGATCTTTATCGATATTGGGCGATTGGGACTAACCGGACTCGGCGATCAGACATCGATCGAGTACGCCATCAAGGCCGCTGCCAGTTTAGCCAAACGCGCCATCGAAAACGCCCATTATGTGCAAGTATTCGCGGTAGGGACGGAGATCGAGCATATTCCCCTCGGGTCCGGAAGCCGCCATTTGCTGATGATTCTCGACCGGCTGGCATTTTTGAAGGCTCAAGGCGATTCCGTCTTTCCGGAAACGGTGCTGCACTACACGCCGTTGCTTAAACCCGGAGGAACAGTGATTCTCGTTCTCAGTTTAACGACGCTTTCCATCGATACCATCGAACCTTTGATCGCGGCGTTGCTTTATCGGCGTTTATTACCCGTTGTGGTGTTGATCGACGACCGCGCGTTCATCAAACTTTACCGCGAACAGGAAACGAGTCATAGTGAAGGATTGAGTATCGAAGACGCCGTGAAATATCTGACAGCTCAGGGAGTTCGCGTTCACCTGGTGACAAAAGCCAAGTCTCCGAAACAGGCTCTATTACAGGGTCTGGAAAGGAGTTGCCTCGCTGATGAATATTGAACTGGACGAGGAACAACCATCGCGTAAGACGGTACGGTTTACCGCGTCGCAATGTGACCTTGTGCACCGCCTGGTCGTGGCGTTGATGTGTTATTGTGCGCTATCGATTGCATTCTGGGAATCTGGCGGATGGATGCATCCTGCGGTATATTTTTTCCTCACGTTATGTATCGGTGGATTGTACGTTGGACGTAAATTGGGTATGCTGATGGTGGAGTTTTTCGCCCCCTTTCAGTACCGTGAAAAGTTTGCCCTGTTCCTGGGTCATCTGGTGCTGATGGGAATACCCTGGTATCTGGGATTCAAAGGTTGGAACTATATCTGGAGCGTGTTACTGGCACTGCAATGCGGGCAAACGATCAACCGTGTTGTTTTTGGACGATTGTATGCCGTTTCCTTCCTTCTTCTATTCGGCCCTCTTTGTTCTGGAATCCAGCCGCCGTTTGTTTTCGTGACGAGTTGGATGTTGTTTTTGTTGCTGGCAATGCGTTTGAAGTTTTTAAATTTCCGTCTGTTGGAAAGCCGACATCCAGGTCGTTCTCTGGCATTTTGGGAGAGTATCCGTTTCACAATCCCCTCTGTCTTTTTGCCATGGACCGCCGCGGTAGCTTTGTACTTCTGGTTCGCAGTGCTATTGCAGGGAAAACTGCGCGTTCCTCAATTCGATGAAGGTGTTTGGGGCAAAAATGCGCGCATGGGTCCCGTGGAATACAGCGATCTTATCTGGGATGCGGTTTTCATCATGGCAATCATCATCGGTCTGCTCGTGTTGATGTACTGGATCGAGCACCAGTTGCAAAAACTCCGGTCGGCGGAAGGCACCGAAATCGAAGATATGTACGCAACACATGAAGGCCGCGATGAGGTATCCGGTTCGGAGCCCAAACCGTTGGAAGAACCTTTTGGCGACGATGCGCGTGGACGAATTTTAGCCCGATTCCGTGCTTATTATCGGCAACTGGGACAAACCGGTTGGGGGCGTCGCTCAGATGAAACCGTTTGGGAATATTTGAACCGCTTGGCAACAGAGTTATTGCACAACGAACCGATACCTTCGACAATGGGACCGCTGTTCGACCGCGCGTGTTATTCTTCCGAAGCGATCAGCAACGAAGAAGCGGAGAAATTTTTGCGCGCGGCGGATGAATCGGAACGGCAAATGATGTCTGCCGTGGAAAGTAAACGCGCCGAAAAGGCAAACGAGCCGAAGTAATGACCCCAGAATCTCCGAATACCGTTTCCACTCCTCCAGAGCAAAATTCCAACTCCTGGGAATTAATGCATGGCGATTGTTTCGATATCGCACCGAGACTTCAGCCGGAAAGCTTTTCGCTGATCTATCTGGACCCTCCATTTTTTACGGGGAAAGTCCACTCTTCACCGGAAAAAACGAACAATGGCTTTCGAGATGTCTGGCAAAACGATATCGTCGATTTCACCGATTACCTGGGAGCGCGGATCGAACGTCTGATCCCCCTTCTAACGCCGACGGGGTCCATGTTACTTCATCTGGATTGGCATGCGGTACATTATTTGAAGGTCCGGTGCGACAAACTCTTCGGAATGCAGAATTTCCAAAATGAAATCATCTGGGCATACCGGTCGGGTGGCGGAACAAAGAAACGATACGGCCGTAAACACGACACGATTTTGTGGTACAGTAAGGGGAAAAAGTTTTGCTTCAACACAGACGAAGCCCGCGTGCCGTACGATGCAACCATTGCCGCCAAACGCGCGCACCTGTTCCATGAAAATGGCAAGGTCGCGGGGGACGTGCTCGATATTTCGCGTCCTCCGAATCATGCGCGGGAGTGGACGGGCTGGCCGACACAAAAACCCATGGCGTTGCTCGATTGGCTGACTCGCGTCCACAGCAAGCCGGGCGATTTGGTGGGAGATTTTTTCTGTGGCAGCGGCACGACTCTGGTAGCCGCCACAAATCTTGGCCGCCGCGCATTGGGTTGCGATATGAGCCTGGATGCGTTGGAAATCGCCAACAGCCGATTACGGCAATCAAAATTGGACTAAGGAAATCTCTCACAAGTTCATTCCACGGGTTGACCCGCAACCCTGACACCCGTCAGAAGAAGCCGCGCGCGACGATCAGCTTGGAAGGCTGTACCTCGACGAGTTGACTTTCCGCGTCTCTAAAATTCGATCAAGTTTCCTGGAACCGTTCTGCCATGGATGAAAATAAACCTAAAAAAACCGGATTTTTCAGCCGTCTTTTTACCGTGACGCACGCCGAGACTCCTCCGGAAACCGATGAGTCGGCAGTACTGACACCTGAGGACGAGGCCTCCGAATCGCTTGAGGTTGCCGAAACCGTACCTGTCGCTCTCGACACCGAGAAAAAGCCGGGAGTGCTCAAGCGGTGGTTTGGCAAAAAAGAAACCCCCGCCGAGGGCGAAATCGAAGTCGCTCCTGAGCCTGAAGCCGCTCATGAACCACCTGCCGAGCCGAAGAAGTCCTGGTTTCGGCGCCTAACCGAACGACTAGGAAAAACGCGCCAGAACCTGATCGACAGCGTGCGTGCCGTGCTTGGCATGTCGGGCAAGCTGGACGAAGAAACGATCGAGGAAATCGAGGCGATTTTGCTCCAGAGCGACGTTGCCATGCCCACAACGGTGAAAATTATCGATCGGATGAAGGCTGAACTACGCAAGCGCGGCAAAGAAGAAGGCGCGGAGTTGTTACTGGAGTTGTTCAAGGATTCAATCCGCGATATTCTTGCCAACGCAGCGCCGGGTTTTGAGCCCAAACCTCCTGCCGATGGCGGTCCATACGTCGTCATGGTGGTTGGCGTAAACGGTGTGGGGAAAACAACGACAATCGCCAAGATGGCCAAGCGCTGCACCGACGCGGGGTTGAAAACAATGCTCGTTGCGGGAGACACGTTCCGTGCCGCAGCGGTGGAGCAACTCGAAATCTGGTCGCAACGCACGGGTTGCGATTTTGCCAAGTCACCGCCGAATTCCGACGCCGCTGCATTGTGCTACGACGCGCTCCAAAAAGCCAAAGCACGTGGGTCGCAGGTGGTCTTTATCGATACAGCTGGGCGTTTGCACACCAAATCGAGCCTGATGGACGAACTCGGCAAGATGGAACGCGTGATCCAGAAACAAATTCCCGACGCGCCGCACGAAACGCTGCTGGTGCTCGACGCCACGACGGGCCAGAACGCCATTCAGCAGGTGAAAATTTTTTCCGAGTCGGTGAAAATCAACGGCTTGATCATGACGAAGCTCGATGGCACAGCCAAAGGCGGCGTGCTTCTCAGCATCCTCGACATGCACCGCATTCCGATTACGTTGATTGGTGTGGGAGAAGGCGCCGACGACTTGCGCGACTTCGATTCTGAACAATTCGCACATGCGTTGTTTGGTGAGAGCGAGTAAAAAGAAAACCACGAAGCCACAAAGGCACGAAGGAACACAAAGAAAAGCATGAAAAATAAAAGGGACGGAAGAATGTACCACCGTCCCATCCTGTTTATCCTGTCAATCCTGTCTAATTTTCCAATAACTTTGCGTTAAGCAATTACCGCCAGCGCAATCCTTCGCGCACCAAATCCGCTGTCGGGGCGTCTTCGCCGATGGATTCCACCGCCGAGCGAATGGCCTTTTCTGCCGTGGCGGGCTTGCAACCGAGCGCCATCAGGCCCTGAACCGCGTCGGCGATGTTTTCTTTCTGGGGCAATCCGGCGGGCGCGGCAGGGGAGGACGGCTTGCCGACGCTGCCCGCGCTGACAAACGGCACCATCTTTTCGCGCAATTCGACGATCAAGCGCTCGGCGGTCTTTTTGCCGACGCCCTTGATTTTCGACACATAGTTCAAGTCTTGCTGCACGATGGCATTGGCAAAGGCGCCAATTTCGATCTGCGAGAGAATCCCCAGCGCCTTGCGTGGGCCGATGCCGCTCATCGACAGCAGCACGTCGAAGCAATCGCGCTCCATCGTTGTCGCGAAGCCAAAGAGCGAGAATGTGCCGTCGTTGGCGTTGAACGAAAGGCGCGTCATCAGCGTGGCGGCTTCGCCTCTCGCGGGCAGAATCGACGCCGTACTGCCGGGAATTTCCACCTGAAAGCGCAAGCCGTTGACGTCGATTACGGCAAAATCGTCTTCGAAGTCGAGAAGCGTACCATGGAGCGAATGAAACATGAGCGAGGTATCCTGTTGGGGCGAAAGTCAGACGAAAGCACCGTCCAAAACCATGCCGAATG
Organism: uncultured Candidatus Sumerlaeota bacterium; assembly: GCA_964580585.1. Lineage (GTDB taxonomy): Bacteria > Sumerlaeota > Sumerlaeia > SLMS01 > JAHLLQ01 > CAZOKZ01. The sequence continues at coordinate 48,191 of CAZOKZ010000001.1, forward strand.
GCGTCAAGACACTTTGACGCCGTCGGGTGGATGAATTATTTAAAGATGAAAGGAACATCTGCGACCAACGTGGCTTCGATGTTTTTCAGAAAAAAAATCCATCTCCTGCAATTTTATTCCGCCGGTGCACTTGTGTCTGGTGAAGGAGCAATTTTCACGGAAGGACAGACGAAGGATGCTCTCTCGCAACAGTGAACGCTCGGACATCGATTTGGTGCGCGCCGCGCAGGGTGGCGACGACAAGGCCTACACGCAACTGGTCGATCGGCATTTCGGTCTCGTGTACTCGATTGCATATGCCCGCATGAGCAATCGCGAGGCTGCCGAGGACTTGGCGCAGGAGGTTTTTCTCCAGGTGTTTCTGCACGTCAAGCAACTCGACACGCGGCGGAAGGTGAATTTCCCCGCCTGGGTGGCGCGTATTACGCGGAATCTGGCGTTTCACTGGCAGCGAAAAAACCAACGCCGTTCGGAGCTGGTTCCCATGGTGCCACTGGACAAGGATTCGATGCAGGTTTCCGACCACGAGACGGACCATTCACGCGACCGGATGATCGCGGCGGAACAACGCCGCGCCGTCGAGCGCGCGGTGCTGGATTTACCCGCCGATCAACGCGAAATGGTGGTGCTGCATTACACCGAGAAGTTGAGTAAAAAGCAGATTGCTCAACGCCTCGGTATGCATCCTTCGACGGTGGGCCGCCAGATCGACCGCGCGGTTTCGAGCATGAAGGGACTGGTTCAAACGTCGCTCGAAAGCACGGCGCCGACGTTGGCGGCTTCGGCCAAGGCACCGGTGTATGCGGCGGGGTTGATTTCTGCCGTGGCGGCCATGAACGAAGCGGCGCGCGCCAATTTGCTCGCCTCGCCAACGTTCACGTCGGCGGCTGCCCAAGCGTTCGAGACCACGAGAAATGTATCCCGTCTGTCCACCTTTGTGAAATGGCTCCTCCCAATTATCCTTTATGGAGGAACGACCATGAGTACGGCAAAAATTGTTGGTGGAATCAGTGCAGCAGTAGGTGTTTTGGTATTATCGGGAGTGGGGTACCAGTATTACGAATCGACGAAAAAAACCACCAAGTTAACCGAGATGAGTTCAGCCGTGGTGACGTCGTCGGGCGAAGTGAATGAAACCAACCCGGAAATTCGACTTTGGGTGGACTTAACTCCCGGCAAAACATGGAAAAGCGAAACGCAAGTTGAAACAACCAGTGACGTAGAGGTGAGTTTGAAACCAGGTATTATCAAGTCGCAAACCGTCGTCAGAACGCAAATGGCTCACCGCACGTTGCCGCCGAATCAACAAGGACAAGCGCAGGTTGAAAACCTTGTCAGTGGTATGCAAATGACGGCCGTAGTGGATGGCAAACAAGTCGATCCCAAGGAAACGGGAATGGATATCGGCAGGGCGATGGCGGGTACAAAGACCATCGATGTGATGGACAATTTTGGACGTATTGTTACATCCGTTGAAGATGACGAAACGAAAAAAGATAATATCATGACGAACCCGGCGGTTCTAGCGTTGGGAAACATCGACAGAATCGCCATGGGGGAACTGCCTGAAAAATCCGTTCGGGTGGGCGATACATGGACTCGCGTCATCAGCGCTCCTGATTTCGTCCAATTCCAGTCACGCTACGAATGCAAGTTCGACAGAATCGAAGAAACTCCCCAAGGAAGAGTTGCTGTGATTACGCGTCGCTCGGTCGTGGATTTGGATAAACCAACGCCGCTTGGGAAAATTCCGATTCCAGAAGCAGGAACCGAAGCTGATATGACGTTTCTATCGATGACAGGTGAAACGCGCCATATTTCACGATTGCTGATCGATGAAGGCGAATGGCTGAATCACTTTGCGACAACGAGTTTCGACCTCACAACGCGAATGGACTTAACTGTTCAGGGCAAACCCATATCGATTGATATGAAAACCAGTGGCTCCGAAACACGTACAACCGAAATGAAGTACGGAGTGTAACAAGAACAGTAAACCGACTATCCGAAAATATAAAACCGCGCTTGAATTCACCAAATACACACAGATTCATGAATAACAGGTTGCACACTTTGTATCGCAAGAAGCTACGATTGTGCGGGTGAGCAATGGAGCGAAACACAGAGCATGAACATTCGCGAATCGACGTAAAATGGCCTTCCGCCAATTATTTTTCATGGGAGAACGACCATGAGTAAGGCGAAAATCATCGGCGGAATCAGTACGGCAACCGGTGTTTTGGTATTATCGGGAATTGGTTATTATTATTTCGAGACAACGAAAAAGACCTCTCAATTGACCGAGATGGCTCCAGCCGTGGTCACCACCAATTCGGCGGTGTCGAACGAAAACAATCCCGCTATTCGATTGTGGGTGGATTTAGTTCCGGGAAAAACCTGGAAAAGCCAAACGAATATTGAATCTTCAAGCACAGTTCAAGGAGCGATAATCCCCGAACCCATTGAGCAACAAACGACCATACGCATTCATTCGACACACCGAATTTTACCACCGAATGAAGAGGGACAGACACAAATCGACAACCTGATCGACGACGCTCAAATGACCGTTGTGGTTAATGGTGAAGAAGTTGATTTGAAAAGTAAAGGAGTCGATGTCATCGGTTCCATGATCGGAACCAATACTATAGACGTTGTGGATTCATTCGGAAGAATCATGTCCGAAGTAAAAGACGAGCAGCAAAACGATACCTTTATGTCTAACCCCGCCTTATTGGCATTGGGAAACATCGATCGGATCGCTCTGTGCGAACTTCCAGAAAAACCCGTTCGCATAGGAGACACTTGGACTCGAACGATCACGGTCCCGGAAATCCCAAGTCTCAATATTTTGTACGAATGCAAATTCGAGCGTATCGAAGACACTCCACAAGGCCGTGTAGCCGTCATCACGAGGTATGCCAATAGCGACCTGCAAAATCTTAATGCACCCATGGGCAAATTACCGATGGAAGAAATCGATGGCGATGCGGACTTTACGTTTCTGGCGATGAAAGGCGAGACCCATCATATTTCGCGCTTGGCGCTCGATCAGGGGCAATGGATCGATCACGTATCCACGACAACATCGGATGTTAAAACACGGATGGACTTTGCCTTTCAAGAGAAGCCGATTTCGATTGAAATGACAACTCTTGGTAACGAGAAACGTGTCACAACGATGAACTATGGAGCCGAGTAGAAGGCGTGGAACGACAATTAGAAGACGAACGCTCATTGCTAATCATTGCAGGGCCAACGGGAGTGGGGAAAAGCGCATTGGCGTTGCGGTTGGCTCGACAAACGGGGGCAGGGATCCTTTCCGCCGACAGCATGCAGGTTTATCGCGGGATGGAAATCGGCACGGCACAACCCACGCGCGAGGAACGCGACTCCGTCCCTCATTTCCTCGTCGGTCATGTTGAACCCGGAGAAGAATACCACGTTGCGCGATTCGTTGCCGAAGCGGAAGAGGCGATTTCGCGTGAACATGCCGAAGGGCGTAAGGTGATCGTGTGTGGAGGAACGGGACTTTTTTTGCGGCACTTGCTCCAGGGCATCATGGAAGGCGCGCCGCGTAGCCCCGAAGTGCGCGCACGGTTGGAAGCGGAGTTGCAGGAACATGGTTACAATCACTTGCGTGCACGATTGCGGGCTGTCGATCCGAAACGCGAGTCAGAAATTAACCCCAACGACGCGGTACGAGTCATACGAGCGCTCGAAGTTTACGAAGTCACCGGGGTACCGATGTCGGAACTCCACGCGCAAGACACTGCCACCCGCCGACTCCGTCCCCATCGATACGTGGTGTTGCACCGACCGCGCGACATCATGATGGATCGTATCAATCAACGCGTGGATGCGATGATGGATGCGGGGTGGCTCGAAGAAGCGCGTGAATTATTGGCGCGCCGTCTGCCCGACGACAGCCAGGCGTGCAAAGCGCTGGGTTACCGTGAACTTTTCGCCCACTTGCGTGAACAAAGCACGTTGGAAGCAGCCATCGAACAAATCAAACTCCTCACGCGCCGATTTGCGAAACGTCAACTCACGTGGTTTCGCGCCGTCGAAAACGCTGAATGGATCAATTTAGAATCAGAAATCACCGAAAAACGCCTGGATGATTGGGCCAGGTTTATCGTGTCCTGATATTACTTTGCGTGTTCATTCAACCACGCCAACACTTCCGGCGCGTGCGATTCGCTGCCCTTTGCTTTGGGCCAATGCATGGCGATTTTTCCCAATGGATCGATAATGAACGTTTCGCGGCTGACCCCCATATATTTCCTGCCATACATCGATTTTTCAACCCACAGACCGTATTTTTCCAACACGGCATGTTCAACGTCCGCGAGCAAAGGAAAATTCAGGTCGAACTTCTCGGCAAACTTCTTTTTTGACTTGGAGTCCAGAATCGAAATTCCAAGCACCACTGCATTCAACTTTTCAAACTCAGCGCTCGTATCGCGAAACCCGCAACTTTCCGCCGAGCAGCCCGGGGTCGAGTCTTTGGGATAGGCATATAGGACAACCCATTTGCCTTTGTAGTCGGAAAGTTTGTGGACTTTCCCGTCCTGGTCGGGGAGAGTGATAGCGGGGGCTTTCTTGCCGATCATTTCGCTTAGGGGTTCGGTCTTTTTGGCCATGTAGAGTTATCCTTGCTGAGTATGGAGAAGATATGGTGCTTGAATAGTGCCGAAACCAAGTGTCGGCATCTTGGGACTGCTCAGCAACGGCTAACTTGCGGTGATCAGGATAGCCCACCTGCGAGACTCCGTTTCCTCCAGAAAGGCGCAGTAACCAGTCATTATCGCTGGGAGTTGACAAAGATAGGAATCTGGAGGAGCGAAACTGCTGTGCCACACGCTAGCGACCTGATGCAATGCGGCGCGCGCTTCCTTGGCAAGCGACGATACGCTGTCGGGGGAAAGGGCTCCCAAGTACTCAGTGTCTATTTCCGCAGGGGCGCCGAGATCGGCAGCAGGGGCATAGCAATTTTTTGCGAGATCAGGGATGGCAGCCATCCTCACCAGGAAGCGCTGAATTCTTAGTTCCAACTCTTTGGAAGTTCGATCCCCTAAGCTTCCTAACTCTCTCGCCAGACATTCTCCAGCCCGCCAGTTTTCCCAGAGCGAGTCTTTCGGGAGGAAGACATAGGGACGCCAGGGTTCGTGTCCCTCCTCCGTGTCTTCGTCATCGAGGAGTTCCCAGAAGAAGCCCATGGAGCCTGTGTGCTCCAGTTCGGTTCGGAACCATTTCCAGTCGATGCCATAATAGGTTGTTTCGATTCCCATTGTGAAGAGCATATCCTCAATTCAGGCGGTTAGACAGCTTTCAAACATAGATGGATGATTCTGAGCAAAGATCAGGATTTATTCATCGAATGTTGATGTGATGTCATTTGGAATATCACCGCCCCTCGCCCGCGCGGATTCGTTTACATAATTCCTGTACCGCAGTATTCCAATCGGGATAGTCGAATTCAAACCCAGCTTCTTGCAATCGACGCGGCACAACGCGGCGGCTCTTTAATATGAGTTCCGTTTCCGTGCGCAGAAAAATCGCTCCGATTTCAAGCATCCATTCCATGGCGGGTAATCCTATGGATATTCCCCACGCTCGACGAATGGCGGCCATAAATTCGCGGTTTGGCATTGGATTGGGGGAACAAACATTAACCACACCTTCGAGATCATTTTGTTCGATTATAAATTTGACGGCTCGAACGAAATCTTTGTCATAAACCCAGGATAAAAATTGTTTACCATTTCCGTTTGTACCGCCCAAGCCCTTTTGTGTTAAACCAAGCATGACATCGAATACCCCATCTTTATCGGGGCTCATCGTCATGGCGGAACGCAGAGCAACTTTACGTGTCCTTGGTGTTTCAACATCGAAAAAAGTTTTTTCCCAGGCCTTGGCAACCTCGATGCTGAAGTTCCATTTTTCCGGCGCGCCTGGTTCATTGCCTCCCAATTCACCATCGATTTCATCCATCGAGCGGTCGAGCGCATGCCGATAAATAGTTGCCGTGCTGGCATTCAGCCAAATTTTCGGCGGATTTTCGGCGTTGGTAATAGCCTCGCCCAGAATTCGCGTGGATTCAATGCGCGAGTTCATCATTCGCAAACGGTTTTGCGCGTTGTAGCGACAATTTACCGTGTGGCCCGCCAAATTGATGACAACATCGGCGTCCTCCAGTTCAGCCACCCAGCCACCCAATGTTTTTCCGTCCCAGTTAACCACTTTCGGCGTTGCTGTTTGTGCTAACTTTCGAGAAAGCACCACGACATCATGGCCTTCGGCAATAAAGGCACGTGTTAGAATTTGACCAACTTGACCACTTCCGCCCGGTATAACAAATTTCATTAGAAACAACCTTGCATTTCGTTTGTTTTTGTTGCGTGTACTTTTCTCACTTTTCAAACCAATTTAAACCATTCAACGCCTATGGCTAACATACGTTTGTCTGCACTATCGGTTGGGCAACTCGCATCGGGCAACTCTAAAATGACGATATTATTTTCTGTAAGATAAGATGAAGATACTGGAAATAAAATAGTCGTGGTTTCCGTTAGCTCTTTTTCTCCTAATAATTGACCGTTCAAGAAAACACGAATTCGTTGCGATTTTATTCTTCCATTATCCAAGAATGGGAATCCACGTAATGTAAAATAGCGAGGTGTCTTTTCTTCTGAGAAATGAAGTAATATCGTAGCCTGTTGACCATCTGTCCAACGAAAAGTACCTTCAGGGTACGCTGCCCATCCTGACCAAAGCACCGGGTGTGCCAGAACAGACCCAGGATTAATATTTGTACCAATCGAATATTCAGGGAATTCAGGTGGCAATGATGCGGGAAGCAGCCATGCAAGGCTTTGCGGTTGTTTCCAGTCCCAAAGTCGCCATTTCATTTCGTCAATACTAAATGGTTTTTCATTCCATTGCCACGATTTCCACGAAAATGCAGCGGGAGCGTTTTGTGCAATGCTTAGAATGCTCGCGATAAATATAATTCCCCCAATACAATGGCGTTTCCAGCCTGTTTTCGGCATTTGCGAATATTCTTTCATCACACCGAGCACCATCGGAATGAACCAGGGAATCATATCGAAAAATAAGCGTGGGCCATAACTGAACCCGCCATACCAATACCATCTCCAGTACACGGCTATCAGCAAAAAGTGAACTCCAAATACACATAGAGCACATTTGACGAATATATTATTCCATATGAGCGATGGTTTAAATAACAAACCCGCGAGAGGGAGTAATAATATTGGAGAATAAAAGAACAAACCTCTGGATGGACTGATAAGTGATCCCAGAATGGACTCACCAACATTCCCATCTGCCGTTCGTGCTGCGTAAAAATATCTTGGCAAAAATTGATTATAATGGCTGTATGAATAAAAGATGAATAGAAGTCCCCAGAAAAACAAGGTTCCAAACATGATCACTGCTGATTTTTTGTTCATCTTGATAAGAATGACGATGATGGCAATCATTGAAATAGCAAACGTTGGTCGGGAAAAAAACATAAACGCTAATATTGTCCCTAAAAGTGACGATAGCCAGTATTTTGTTGGGAATTTTTCATGTTGACACAGCAGGATAATTGCTACGATGAGAAGGAATACGCCCCATGTGCTCGACCAAAGCGCGCGCGTCCCGGTGCTCCAAACCGAAGTCCCCAAGGCAAATATTATTGTACAAATAATGGAAGGTACTATACTAAGCTCATTTGAAAAGTAAAGAAAGACAAGAGCGCTTGCGAGAGCCATTAAAAAACCAGAAAGTATTCGCTGCATCAAATCTTCGTTACTGGGATTATATTTGCCTTCCTGATCGAAACAACTTAATCCCCCAAGCTTGAATAAAGCAACGAATGGGATGCTGAGAATACTGCTTCCAGGCGGATAATAATAATACAAGCGACCTTGATATTCTTCTATTTGATAGGGAAGCCCCGATTCGTTTAACGAAGGGTGTCGATTAGGGTCTAAGGGGCGTTGAAAATATTGAGTTAGATCGAAGCTCCCCGTTTCCATCAAATGTTCGCTCAACAACAGCGAATAACGAGAGTCCGCCATTTGTGTAACGGGTCCACTTAGAAAAAGAATCCAGAACAGGATGAAGAGTATTGAACTAATGAGGATTCTTTTGCTATTCAAAACCATGGAGCCGAACCGTTTCCTCAGTTTGCTTATAATTAAGAGAAGGTGTTGAAAATCAGGTTCATTCTATCTCAGAACCTTTCCACTGCATTTGGAAATCATGAGGAATATTAAGCGATTCCAGCGTTTTCATGACGATAAAATCCACCAGGTCGTCGATCGTGTTGGGTTGATGATAAAACCCTGGCATTGCGGGCAATATTTGACCGCCCGATTCAGAAATGGTGAGCATATTACGAAGATGAATTGAAGAAAGCGGAGTTTCCCGTGGTACCAAAACCAACGGTCGGCGTTCTTTCAGGAAACAATCCGCGCAACGCGTCAGTAAATTATCACTGTACCCATGCGCAATAGCGGCAATGGTTTTCATCGAACAAGGGGCAACAACCATACCACTCGCCTGAAAGGTCCCCGATGCCATTGGAGCTGCAATATCACGGATATTGTATGTGCGAATGAATTGTTTGATTTGCTCGGACGTCAGGTTCAGCCATTTATCAAGTTCCAGCCCGGGACCTGCACCCGCAATTCCCATTTCTGCTTGCATTACTTTCCACGCACTGGAACTGACAAGCAAGTGCACATCCCATTCCAGGGTGACCAACTTCTCCACCAATCGTGACCCGTAGATAGTTCCCGAAGCTCCGGAAATACCAACGACAATGCGTTTGGATGCGTTCATGTGTTGGCATTCCTTTTCTTTGTGCACTCGGCGATATGCAATGCAGCGATGCCAAACGTCAATTGAGAGCCACGAACCCGGTCAAAGCCAGATTGGCGCATCATCCGGGCCAGCATTTTTGGCGAAGGCCATTCCATCACCGATTCGCTCAGGTAACGATAGGCAGTCGAACGACTCACCAGATTGCCGATGAAAGGGAGGAATACCTGAAAGTAAAAAAGGTATGATGCACGAATGACCGGATTCTTTGGCGTGGTGAATTCCAACACCGCCAGCCGTCCGCCTGGTTTCAGAACACGGCGCATTTCACGCAACCCATCCCGGGTGTCGGCCATGTTGCGCAATCCGAATGCAACCGTTACCAAATCGAATGTTGCGTCGGGAAACGGCAGATTCAGTCCATCGCATTGCAAAAAACCGCCAGGCGCCTTACCTTGGGCTCTTTGCAACATCGGCAGGCAGAAATCACCGCCAAAAACTTCGCAACCTTCAGGAGCGCGGCGCCTTAATTCAATCGTTAAGTCGCCCGTTCCACAGGCTATATCCAACACCCGACGGTCGTCAGCCCGCAGGGCCTGTCTCACGGTAAAACGTCGCCACATGCGATCGATATTGAGACTAAAAACATGATTCAGCGCATCATAAACGGGGGCGATTGCGCCGAACATCGATTGGATTTTCCTGGGGTCTTTAACGACCATGGCTCCGATTCCATTTTGGGGGATAAAGCTGAAAATGAGCTTTCGCGATAAGGGGATGCCGTGATCTCTTCGCGATCTTCTGGGCGTTTTCGTGAGATTCCGCCTTGCGGCGATCAAACGCGTTCCCTACTTTTCCAATCTGCCTGCCCGGGGCTAGGGAAACATGCGCCTGACGATTTATCGTAATATCGCCAAACTTATGCCGTGTTTTTCCAGTCTCATCGGCGTCAGCCTCTTATGGGTTGCTAACAAACTGAATGGACAATCATGCGCATGTCTTTGATAATCAAGAACTTGCAACACTTTTCCCGATCCGCCTCACTTGCTTTTCTGGCTGGAGCATTGTTGCTCCCGAGTTGGAGCAATGCGCAGTTATCCACCATGAGCGAGGGGACGACCACACTCAAGGTTACCACTGCCGAAGAGCAAAGTCATACTCCGGCCAGCGTGGAGCAGGTAACGGATATGGAAAACCTTCCGCGCAGCTTCTGGGTCAATACGCTGCTGGGAGATTCCGTCCTTCGTAACGATCTTTCTTTTGTGTCCGTGGGCGATATCTCTTCGGATTTCAGGCTGGCAGTTGGGCAGCAAAAACTGCTTCGTCAAGGCGGGTTGCTGGACATCACGACCTCCATGGCGGACCCGGAAAACTTCCATCTTTTGCTGCCAAACACGGCTGGCGCCAACGAATACCGTCTTCAAGCTCGTGATCTGACGCGCCGGGAAAACGACGACAAAAGCGCCTCGGTCATCGTTGAATATTACGATTCAACGTACCCCTTTCTGACTGCTCGCACAGAATTCAACATGCCGAGCGACATGCCGGGTGTGCTGGTAACCACCACATTAACCAATACCAGCGAAGAATACATCGCCAAGAATGTGATTCCCTCGGATTTCATCCTGTGGGGAGCGATGAGTCCTTTTGTTCCCGGCAAAGGTTGGGCGACAAACGCCAAAATCGACGAAGCCGAGTTCATTTTTGCCCGACGATACGATGTCTGGATGTTGATCGCGCCTGAATCGGGAACCATGGACATCGACCAGCGGGGTGAGCTGTGCGGCCTTTCATACGGTTCGCCCAGTAACATGGAACCAGGCGAAACTAAAGTTTTCCGCCGCTGGGTGCTAACCTCGAAAAATGATCCGGCTTACCTTTACTCGAAAATCCTTGAAAAACGTCCGAACGCCGATTTCGGCACTTTGTTGGGCCGCGTTATTGAACGTGAACAAACCCCAGACGGTGCGATGATGGAGCGCGGACCAGTGGGGGACTGCGATATCTTCCTTTCGCCCGTCATTCGTAAGACTTGGACCGACGAGCAACGTAGCACGTTCATGGGGCGCCCCTATTTGATCACCACGAGCCAACCCAACGGTGTTTTCAACACCCTTTTACCCTCGGGCGATTATCGGGTGATTCCTGCGCCAGAGTCCCGATTGGCTCCGATTCCCAACTATACGTCCAAAATCGAAAAAGACAAAGTAGAAGCCATCGATTTCGGTGTCTCGGCATCTTCTCGTTTGATTTACAAACTCGTGGATGCCGATACGAAGGAGTTAATTCCCGGTAAACTAACAATCGAGCCCTTGCGAGGCACACGTTCGCTCGAACTGGGACCGCCAAGCGACGTGCGCGCAGGAAACGTAGTGTTATCTTCCCATGGTGCGGGGATCGTTGAATTGCCCCCTGGGTCCTATCGCGTAATTGCCTCGCGTGGACCCGAGTACCATACCGTCGAGCAACGCATTAAGGTAAACCAAGTCAAAGATACGACACAGGTTTTTGTTCTCAAACGCGCATTCGAGACACCCGGTTGGATTTCCGCCGACGTTGGCGTGCGCACCGATGCCACGGTATCGAGCCGAGTGAGCAAGGAGTCGCGAGTCGTCTCTGCAGTTGCGGAAGGCGTCGAGTGGTTGGTGAGCGGTGACACGGACACTGCGACCGATTTGCAACCCGCAGTGGAAAGCCTGGGGTTATCGAAGTTTTTGACGACATCCCCCGGATTCCGACATTCAGGCGATGTGACACCGTTTCGAGGCGACTTCTTGCTCTTCCCAACGAACATTTGTTCGTCGGGTTTTGAACCGGATTTCACTCCGGTGCGTGCTGCAAATTCCAGCCGTGAAATTCTGGCTTCCATGCGCGCGCTTTGTCCCGAAGCCGCTATCTTGGTTTCCCGACCCGTTTGGCCGTCGATTGGTTATTTGTCGCTTCAAGGTTTCGATCCCACGGTTGGAACAATACCCGAAGGCGATTGGAGCCGCGATTTCGATGCCTTTCAAATTTGGGAAGGCAAGCGCCAGGGGACGATCAACGAAGATTATCTGACGTATCATAACCTCTTGCGCGAAGGGATGAAGCTGACCGCGTTTGGTGCCAGTAATTCCCATGAGACATGGATGCAGGAACCCGGTTATCCGCGCGTGTATGTAAAATCCAGCACGGACGATCCGTCAAAAATCGATCCGGAAGAATTAGCGCGAAATATCAAGAACCGCCAGGTCTGTGTGACGAACGGTCCCTTTGTTTCCGTCAAGGTTAACGGTAAACCCATGGGGTCGCTGGTAACGGACACCGATGGATCGGTGGATCTTGAAATCGAGGTTCAAGCCGCCAACTGGGTTCAGATCGAATCGATCAGTGTAAACCTCAATGGCCTGTTTGTGCGTAAAATTCTGCTCAATTCAGCCGCGCTGGACCCCAACGCGGGTTGCATTTTTCCGCCGAAGGATTCGCCAGAAGACGGCAAGCTCAAGCTGACCATGCGCAAGGACGCTGTCTTGGATGTTGTCGTCGAAGGCTCCATTGACATTCCGATGGACCCGGTCAATCCGTTCATTGCGTTGACACGGGATAACAAAATCCCACGCGGTCAATTCCCGATGGCTATTTCAGCGCCTACCTTCCTGGACATCGATGGCGACGGCAAAATCACAATGCCGAAAGTTACACCCGAAGGCACCACCGTCGAAGGCGAAGCGGGCGAAGATCCGCCATTCTAAGAACCATCGAAACCATTTACAAAAAACGCGTCTCGGTATATCCGAGGCGCGTTTTTTTTGAAACTTATTGAGCCAGATCAGCCATCTTTTGCGCCAATTCCGCTTTGCGCAGTGGACGCAGGATGTCGTCCAAATCGCCTTCCATTACACGGTCCAGGCAATACAACGTTAAGTTGATACGATGGTCCGTAATGCGATTCTGAGGAAAATTGTACGTGCGAATACGCTCGCTGCGATCACCGCTTCCAACCATTTGTTTACGATTGGCGCTTCGGGCTGCAATGTCTTTGCGGAGTTGCTCCTCGAGCAAGCGCGACCGAAGCACCCCCATGGCCTTGGCCTTGTTTTTCAACTGGCTACGTTCGTCCTGACACGTTACGATCAATCCCGTCGGCAGGTGCAAGATCCGCACAGCACTGTACGTGGTGTTCACGCCCTGGCCACCCGGTCCCGAAGCGCACATGGTGTCGATACGCAAATCGGACTCTTTGATTTCGATGTCGGTTTCCTCGGCTTCAGGCAAAACGGCAACCGTTGCTGCCGAGGTATGAATGCGCCCTTGCGTTTCCGTCAGTGGCACACGTTGCACGCGATGTACACCGCTTTCATGCTTCAAAACACTATAGGCGCCATTGCCTTTGATGGAAACGATGACCTCACGGAACCCACCGAGTTCGCCTTCGGTTTGCGAAACGAGTTCCACTTTCCACCCGATGGTTTCCGCGTATCGTGTGTACATGCGGAGCAAATCGCCTGCGAATAATCCCGCTTCGTCACCGCCTGTGCCAGCGCGAATTTCCAGCAGCAAGTTGCGATCATCCAACGGGTCTTTGGGGAGCAGACGAATTTCCAACTCTTCGGTCAGCGTTTCGACTAAATCGCGTGCTTCTTCCGCGTCGGCTTCTGCCAATTCGCGCATTTCCTCGTCGCGTTCGTTTTCAATCAAGTCTTCTGCCTGCGCCAAACGCGATTCCGTATCCACCAATCGACGCGCGAGTTGAATCGTTTGTCCCAGTTCGTGATGTTCGCGGCCCAATTCAGCCAACCGACGCGGATTGCTCGCCACCTGGGGATCGGAAAGTTGGCCCTCCAGCGCGTCGAACCGCTCTTGCAATTGTTTCAGCCGGGTTTGCGAACTGGAAGGAGAACTCATTCAGGGAGGTTCCGGAAAAGGGATGAGAAAACAGTTCGGGTGTCGTAATCGACAACAGACGGTTGCGTCAAATGCCAAGATGGATGACCGCACTGGTTGCTATTTTCGACGAGGGAGCATGGCTTTGATAAGCATCAGCAGGAAAATCACCGCTCCGACGTGAGAAAAAACGCTGAAATGCATGTGCTCTGCCGAGTCGAACAAATCGGGACGGCCAAATGGAATTTTCTTCGCCAATTGATTGATCAGCAGACCAAAGCCCAAGGAACAAACTGAAATACTGGCGAGATATATCACGAGACCTCTCGTTTTCATCAGCCCGCGCACCACCGCCATGGTAGCGATGTTAGTTGCAGGGCCCGCCATCAGGAAAACCAACGCGGCGCCGGGCGAAAGACCTTTGGCAAGCAATCCCGCCACCAGGGGAGTCGAACCACTGGCGCAAACGTATATCGGAATGCCGATCACCAGCATCAGTACCATGCTGAGAAACCCGTCTCCCGCATATTTTTCGATAAACCCAGGAGGAATCAATGCCGCGATCAATCCCGTGGCAAGCAATCCCCACCAATAGTAATTCGCCAGCGAAGGAAACAGATCCCCGAACGCATAACGTTGGCCTGCGAGAAAACGTTGAAACCAGGAACCATCTTTTTTCTCGGGAGTGTCGTGGTTGTGGTGTGCGTGTACGTCTGTGCCACCGCAGCAGGAAGCTTTTTCCGGTTCGACCGGTTGAGTAGAGCAACAAGACGCCTTAGCAGGTTGCGGTTTTTCCGATTCTGCTTTTTTGCCAGCGCAGCAAGAAGCCGGCGCCGGTTCATCGATCATCGGATCGTCGTTATTTTTGCCCAGGAACAACATCGCTATTCCGGCTGCCATCGCAGTGATAAAAGAAGTGACCACGCGCGCAACGGTTAGCCACGGACCCAGCAGCGCCCAGGAAATGGAAATCGAATCGACGCCATTTTCTGGCGTGGAAATCAAAAACGCCGAGATGGCGGGGTTACTGGCTCCCTGTTTTTTTAGTCCTGTTGCCACCGGGATCACGGAACAAGAACACAGAGGCAGGGGAACGCCAAGAGCCGAGGCGTTGAAAACCGCCCGTATCGAGTTGCCGCCCAACCATCGATGCAACACAGCGGGGGAAAGAAACACATGAATCAGACCTGCAACCGCCAATCCTCCCAGGATGAACCAACCGGACTCGGCTAGCACCAAATACATGTTCCAGAGTGTCAGTTTTAAGATTTCAAAAAACTCAGCCATCAAGGAACTCCAAATCCCCCAAACTTAAAGGTATAATTTTTAGTCGATTGAATGTGAAATAAGGATTGAGCTTGTTCGCGCATCCTTCGACATCCTTCTCGTGCTCCAAATTCGTAAACAGCAGGAAACGTTCCCATGGCTCTGTACCCCAACAAAACACGCACCGCATTTCTTTTTGGCCTGATCGGCGCTCTATGCGCCTTCTCTTCGTTTCTCCCCGTGGCTCATGCCGCCAACGAGAACTCCGATTCACTCGGTACCGTTCGCCCGATGGCAACTGTGGAACCGACAATGATCGCTATTCCTCCGTTTGGACGCGATGAAAGCTCTCCCGTTGAATATGAAACCATGCCGCGCATCATCCGGCGCGATTTGGTTTTGTCGGGGTTCTTTCAACTGCCCGCTGACCAGCAGGAGGTCAATAGCCAGAACATCATCGATGTGCGTAACAACCAGGTGAATTTTGATTTTTGGAGAAAAATGGGCGTCCAGCATTACCTGATGGGTAACGTCAGTAGTCCCAAGCCAGGAACCCTGCGAGTACTGGTTCTTCTTTACGATGTTCCCTCGGCACGTATCGTGATCAATCGCTATTTCGATGGAGATGCCAACGATCCGCGCTACCTGGCTCATTCGATTTCGGACGAGATCGTCAAATTCACCAAATTTACGGATGGGATTGCGCGAACGAAGTTGATTTACTTGAGCGAGCAAATTCCTGGAATCAAAGAAACCGCAATCATGGACGCCGATGGTTTCAATCAATTGAATCTGACTCGTTACAACAAGATTTGCACGACGCCGACGTGGGGAGCTCGTGGGACGGAAATTTACTATACGTCTTATCATGGCAATCGCGCCAACATTTACGGCCAGCAAGTTTCCACCGGCCAAACGTGGCCCATTGCTGCTTATGGGGGCACTAACCACTCGCCCGATTGGTGCGAATCCAATGGGCGCATTCTGATGACATTGAGCAAGGATGGTAATTCCGAGATTTATTCCTGTTTGCGCGACGGAAAAGATGCTCGCCGATTGACCAAAACGAAAGCCACCGAAGGCAGCCCTTGCTGGTCGCCGGACGGCACCCGTTATGTTTACGCCAGCAATGAAGCCGGTGGATTGCACTTATTTGTCGCCAATGCCGACGGCTCGGGGAAAAAACGCCTGACGACGCGTGGCTCCTGGAACGATGCACCGTCTTGGTCGGCTGACGGTCAACGTATCGCTTTTGTTTCGCGTATTGATGGGCAAAACGACATATTCGTGATTCATTCGGACGGTGATCCAAACACATATCGTCGTTTGACGATCAACCAGGGAGACAACGAAAGTCCTTCCTGGGGGCCGAATAGTCGGCATTTGGCTTTCGCAAGCAATCGGTCCGGGCGTTGGCAGATTTATATGATGCTCGACGATGGTTCCAACCAGACGGTGCTCACCTCCACCGGGCAGAATACCCAACCCGATTGGGGTCCCTATCCCGGGGGAGAAAAATAACATTTTTTTTGCGCCAGTGTCCACATTCTGCTCCACGGTCCCGTTTACAGGACATGGGGGTGTACCTGGCGCAGTCGCTGCCAAAATCTGGCGCCCTGGAGCACTGGAAAAGGCGTTGACAGAAACTGCGCCGCAGCCCCTAACTATAGAGAGCAGAGTATGTTAGGGGTAGTCCCTACGGCTCGGAGTTCCACAGCGTGTTTTTCACGTGTATTGGAACGGGTTTAAGGAGAAGCGAGCATGGCAGAGTTTTTCTACGAAGCCCTCGATAAAGGCGGCAAACAGGTGCGTGGCATCATCGATGCCGCCAACGAAGACGTTATTATCGAAAAGCTGCGCGGAATGGGGTATTATCCTCTCAAGGTCGTGCAGCATAAATCCAGCGGCAATGATATGGATATCTTTGCCTTGCCTGGTATTCGTAACATTTTCCACCGCATCAAACAAAAGCACGTCATGACGTTCTCACGTCAGTTGGCAACGCTCATCGATGCCGGTTTGCCGATTTTACGCTCGTTGTTCATTCTAACCGAGCAGGTGGAATCGGTCGTTTTCAAAGAAAAAATCAACCAGATTGCCAAGGACATCGAAGGTGGTGCCTCCCTCTCAGAGGCTCTTTCCAAGCACCCCAAAGTCTTCGACAACCTTTATGTCAACATGGTGCGCGCCGGTGAAATTGGCGGTGTGCTCGAACAAGTGCTCAATAAAATTGCCTACTTCCTGGAAAAACGCCAGGCTTTGAAGGGCAAAGTCAAATCCGCCATGATGTACCCCATCGTGGTGTCCGGTCTGGCCATTATTATCGTTGTGTTTATTTTGTGGAAAATCATGCCACGCTTCGTTGCAATTTTCGAGCAACTCGGCGCCGAACTACCCGGTCTGACGCGAATGTTGGTGAACGCCTCCGATATTTTGCTACACAAAACGCACTACGTGATTATCGCCGTCGTGGCCTTGGTTATTGTGTATAAGAAAATCAACGGCACACGAGAAGGAAAACACTTCTTCGATCAGATGTGGATGAAACTTCCGGTTTTCGGAACTCTGGTGAAGAAAGTTGCCATTGCTCGTTTCGCCGGTACACTTTCGACACTCATTACATCCGGCGTGCCGATTCTTCAGGCTCTCGATATTGTGCGTGACACATCGGGTAACGAAGTGATCGCCCGCGCCATGGATAAAGTCTATCAATCCGTGAAAGACGGCGAAACAATCCACGAACCGCTTGGCGAATGTAAGGTTTTCCCGCCTCTGGTCGTCCACATGGTGGCCGTCGGTGAAGAAACCGGTGCCATCGATCAGATGCTGACAAAAGTGGCCGAGGCATACGAACGCGAAGTGGATGACACCGTCAGCGCCTTGACCTCGATTCTCGAACCGATTCTGATCGTGTTCCTCGGTGTGATCGTCGGTACCATCGTCGTGGCGCTCTATCTGCCACTCTTCTCGATTCCGAAAGTCGTGCACTAAGCGAACCGAAAAAGCACTGAATCCGGTAGCGGGGTGATTTTCACTCCGCTATCTTTCATTTTAGAGAACCCACTTGTGGCTTCGATTTCTTCAAATGAATAATCGGCAAACATGACCGAGTCGCCAACAATGCCGCATCCCAACGAAAGTCCCGCTTCCGTCCCGCATTACACGATGATTCGCCCCTTATCGAACATCCAACGTTTGGGTGTCCTTATGACGGTGTTCATCTCTGGAATGGCTGCATTGATTTATCAAGTGCTTTGGCTAAAGCAACTTGGCTTGCTGTTTGGAAATACCGCGCAAGCAGCCGCCAGCACGTTGAGTGTTTTTTTTCTAGGATTATCGGCGGGTAGTTATTTTTGGGGACGCAAAGAATGTTCAAAAACGCATCCTTTGCGCACTTACAGCCTGTTGGAAATTGGGATAGCCATTTCCGCCTTACTGTATTTTTTCCTCTTCTTTGTTTATCGGGAAATTTATCCCCATCTTGTTGCACCAATTCTTCATCACCCCCCCCTTGTTTTGTTGGTGAAATTTATCCTCGCTTTGATCATTCTTTTTCCACCCGCATTTTTCATGGGGGGAACGTTTCCAGTTGTCGTTCAAGCCATGACCCATCGGCGCGATCACTTGGCACGGGCGGGAACAATTTTATATGCCACTAATACTTTTGGCGCAACGCTTGGCGCATTCGCTGCGGGGTATATCTTACCTCTCTCGTTTGGATTTAAAAATTCCTATTGGATTGCAATTGCCTGTAGTCTGATTGCGGCCATAATCGCATTCTTGATTGGAGTCGGGACGAAATCGCTCACCGTCCCCATGATCGCAACTTCGATTCCGAAACCGACTTCTAAGCCCGATCGTCTCATCGGAAGTATTGCATTTTTTTCCGGAGCAATCACACTTGGTCTCGAAGTGCTCTGGACCAAAATGTTTTCTCTCGTACTGCAAAATTCCGTATATAGTTTCACGATTGTCCTGATGACATTTTTACTCGCGCTGGCGATAGGCGCTTTTCTCGCGCATTTGCTGGCGATTCCGCGTTGGAACGCCCAAAGAGTTCTTGGTGGACTGTTATTGTTTGCCGGATTTGGAGCCGCGCTTTCACCTCTGCTTTTTTCAAGACTCACGGGTGGGGTGAACCAGATGAACGTCGAACATTTACCCGTTGGCATGGTAATTTTTTTCGCCATGCTTCTGCCCGCTATTGCCATGGGGACCGTTTTTCCGTTTTTACTCAAACTCGTTGAAAAACAACACGACGATGCTCCCCAGGTTGTTGGGCGATTAGCCGCTATAAATACCGGTGGTGCAATTGTGGGATCGTTGCTTGCCGGGTTTGTATTGATGAGCGTCTTTGGACTTTGGAACAGCATTCGTCTGTTAGCCGCAATGTACTTTATCTTTGTTTTTTTTCTTCCCGATTGCCGATATTTGTCACGAACTTTATCCGGTTCAGGCTATCTGCTTTTGGCAATATTGGCACTCAATCGTCCGGCGTTGGTTGAATTAGATGCTGGGGAACGTGTGTTGAAAACATGGCAGGGAAGCGGAGGAGTGGTTAGCGTCGTGGAATCTTCCGCGGGACATCGGGACATGCGTTTGAACAATTATTACTCGCTTGGAGGGACGGAAAAATCTCTTCGGCGCCGTCGCCAGGGAATGCTGCCTTTAATTTTGCACCCCGACCCCAAGGACGTATTTTATCTCGGCATGGGGACAGGAATCACGGCGGGCGGTGCATTGGATTTTCCGGTTGAACGTGTTGTCGTCTGCGAAATCAATCCGCAAGTAATTGCAGGCGCGCGGGAATTTTTTGCTGAATATTCCAATGAGTTGTTTGACGATTCAAGAGTCGATGTGCTGATCGAAGATGGTCGAAATTATCTGATGGGGACGGAGGAAACATTCGACGTTATTGTTAGCGATCTATTCGTGCCGTGGAACGCGGGAATCGGGAATTTGTATTCCATAGATCAATATCGCCTTGCGTGCAAACGCCTCAATCCAGGCGGCCTTTACGCGCAGTGGCTTCCCGCTGGCCAGATTTCCCGTCGCGAGTTTGACATAATTGCCAAAACAATGCTGGAAGTTTTTCCAAGCGTTACGCTTTGGCGTGGCGACTTCAGCGACCGCTATCCGATTCTGATGTTGTTGGGCAGTATGGACAACGCACCGCTTGATCCCGACGGCATCGCTACGCGCCTCGATGCGTTGTCGTTGCAACATAAAGCGCAAAACACCGCGATGATCTCGGCTACACCGTATGTGTATTATTGTGGGAATTTATCTGAACATGCATATCTATTCGATAGCACATCGGTGAACACGGATGATCGACCTTTGATCGAATATCTGGCAGCTCAAACGCAGACGCATGAAAATTCCCAGGGAGAAAGAATCTGGTTAATTCGAGATAATCTGAATCAACTTACACGAACTCTTTTATCCGAAAACGGCAACCTGAGCAATGATCCGTATTTAACCAAAATCAATCAGAGACAACGTGAATTAATTTTAGCCGGATTGAATATCAGTGAATGGAATATTTACGAAAAATCGGGGGACGGAGACACCGAAGCGATCGAAAAAAAGATTCAATCCACGTTTGAAAAAGCGAATATTAAAATAGAACTACAGCCAGGCGCGTCTGATATTTATAAATCGCCCTTATGGTAAGGCGCGAATCATAGATCGTCGCGAATTTCGATCAATTCATAGGGATTTCCCAGGATATTGTTTCCATCCTCATCCACTAAACCTGCTTCTTTCATCGCTTTATCGCGAAATTCCAATTCCTTGGCGCTGGAAAAGTATTCGTCTCTATCGCCGATCAGGCCGTTCTTGTGCACACGAATGTATCCGGAATTCAATTCGGTCATCGAGCCATCAGGCTGTAATTTCATATAAACGTCTTCGGCATAGCCAGTTTCCAACGACGACGATGTCTCGATCATTCCATACACAGGAACCACGATTTGACGATAGCCATCAACGACGTTCAACGCAGGGGCATCTGGAACTTCGTACGTAATTTTGATTTTGCCAGGGAAATCAACGGGCAGAATAAATTTGTTCGGTGTGCGTTGGCCTGGGTCCACAGCGGCAAATTGGATTTTAAACACCAACAGGAGTGCGATGACGAACACGATACCCGTAAAAACTAATGGCATCCACGATTGTTTGGCGGCAGGCATCGATTGATTTGAAACACTATCCATTGTATCATTTTGTGTCATCATTGTGCGCTCAGAACCTTCTCGATTTCCTCTATCAGTTTTTCGGCCTGGAGGCGAATCGATTCGTTTTCATCCTTTTTCAGTTTCTTCATCACTTTCTTTGCTTCTTTGGGGTCAGCGGCAGCATACCACTCCATGGCGGCGCGGCGAATATCATTATCCTCCAAGGGATCGAGCGAAATTTGTTCATACTCGGGCGTCGCCGCAGCGCCTAAATTTCTTAAATAATGCCGGGCAAAGTATCGTCCATCGTAATCGGCAAATTCCTTGGTCGCACGCAATGCTCCGCGCAACGTCGTTTTTGGTAATTCATAATCCGGTTTGCCATCAACTCGACGACGGAGAATCGAAGCACGAGTGGGAGTGTAATCGTTGCCCTCAAAATAGACCCAATCTTTAAATTCCTCAACAACTTCGCGACGACGAGCGATCGAGGTGTTCTCTGTCACGTCATAATTTCGGCCTGTTAGAAAATAGACTGCTTCGAATAATTTTGCCAGACTCAGTTCGTCGTTGCTATCGGCAATACGCGCTAATTCATTTAATCCTTTGCCGTTATCCATCAAACCGAGCGATACGGCACCTTCGATGACAAAAGACGGATTGTCTGTCTCGGAGATAAATGTCTTGATGGAGTCGCCAGCAGAGGAATCGCCAATTAATCCCAACGCTACGAGAGAATTATATCGAATATATGCGGTGAACGTTTGACGCGTTTCATCGTAAACCGACATCGGGAATTTTTCCATGTCGCGATCCAGCACTTGACGCGCTCCCGACGGTAATTCGCCTTTCATCATTTGCACCAACAACGGTGTGGCGGTCTTACTTTGGCGAAAGCCCATTTCCTGAATAGCGGCGAGGACAACTTCTGTCTTCACTTGGGGCGAATCGGGCAGGCTTACCCATTTACCGTCTGCTGTGCGAGCAAATCCTTTGTTCAGAAATCCCAACAACCCTTCATCGGTTACTCGAATGCCGTGCGAGAGCAAAACTTCCTGACGTTGCGGTCCGGTTTTCCGCGCCAGTGCGACAATTTCAGGATCGCGTTCCTGGGCAAAAACGGGGGAAAGCGAAACCGGCGCACTCAACAGCGCAATCAACGTCAATCCCCCAACAAGATGTCGCGTTATTTGCTTCATCGCACTTTATACTCCCGTGCCAACTCGCGTTTCAGGTCACGTTCCTTAATATCATGTCGCTTATCGATCGCGTCTTTGCCGCGTGCCAGACCCACTTCTATCTTCACCAAACCTCGTTCGCTGAGATAAACCTTGAGAGGCACGATCGTCATGCCTTTTTGGGTAACGGAACCCGCCAGGCGATCGATTTCCTTACGATGCAGCAGCAACTTGCGGTCGCGTGTCGAAGGTTCGGTAAATGCCGCTGCCTTAGTATAAGGAGGAATCGTCATCCCCACGACGTAAATCTCTTCGCCCTTGGGAACAATGTACGCCTCGGCGATGGAGCCGCCGCCATCGCGCAGAGATTTCACTTCCGACCCCTTGAGTTCGATGCCCGCTTCAATGCGCTCGATGATGTGGTACAAATGATTCGCTTTGCGATTCTGCACCAGAATCTTGCCCGCACGCTGTTCCGATTTATCCTGCTTCTTAGCCATGATCCACCAGTTTCAATTACCCTTATTCCGAATCGTTTTCCGTCCCGAGAAGTTCCGGGTGCTTGCGCAACAACCGGGTATAATGAACGACATCGGCGCCCACGCGCTCAACGCGTTTGTGCAGCTTTTCATCTTTTAGGGTGCCGTCCTCGTTGAACGCCGAGTAAGCTGCTCCTACAGCAGCCTGGTGGGGAATCACCCACGCGTGCACCCAACGGCAAACCAAGCGCAAATGATTCAAGGCGTTTGAATTCGCTCCGCCACCCAATACGCTAATGAGACCGCATACTTTGTCCTGCATCTGGTCGATGCTCACCAGATCCAACGCGTTTTTAAGCACTCCCGAGTACGAACCGTGATACTCCGGTGTTCCGAGAATCATCGCATCGGCTTCCTGAACCAGCATTTGCCACCGTTCCAGGTTTGCTTTTTGATAATCGGTTGAGGGACCCTGGCAGAAGGGGAGTGGATTCTGGGCCAGGTCGAAAAGGATGATCTCTGCGCCTTCGACTTTTGCCGCTCCAAGGGCAATTTTCAGCGCCTCCAATGTATGCGACCCTTCGCGCAAACTTCCACAAACACCCAACACACGGATAGTCTCGGCCATGAGATATTTCTCTCCAGAAAAGTTATTCACTTGGCATGGTCGCAGCAAATGCCATACCGCGTTAAAAGGGACGATCAGGTTTTGTCCGTGGGTTTCTGAATCTGCTGCTCGGAAGCCCCGTTACGTTTGCGCTCGAAGAACCGCATGTACTCGATCAGCATCAGCAACCCCACGCCGATCAACGCAACATTGATCAGCAACAACGCCGATTGGCCTTGTGCCAACAAGACAGCATTCACGCCGAAATAGATAGTTCCGTAGAGAAAAACCAGCACCACACGTCGTTGGTCCAACCCCGCGTCGAGCAATCGGTGATGCAAATGTCGTCGGTCGGCTTTGAATGGATTCGTTCCGCGCACAATTCGCCGCAGGAATGAAAAAGTCGTTTCAAACAAGGGCAAAGCCAACGCCACCATCGGAACCAGCAATGCCAATAACGCCGGAGCCTTTGTGCTGCTGATCAAGGAAGCGGTCGCCAGAACATACCCGATGGAAAGCGAACCGCTATCGCCGAGAAAAATCCTGGCCGGATGCCAATTGTGCGTCAGAAACCCGACTAACGCGCCTGCCGTGATAAAAGGAAGTGCCATTCCCAGCATCATGGCACCGGTGTCTGCAATCACCAGTCCGATCACCCCAAGAGTTACCGCCGCAATCAGCGAAACGCCTCCCGCCAGACCATCAAGGCCATCGATCAGGTTTATCGCATTCATGAGCGCGGCATACCAGCCCAACGTCAGCAACAGACTTGGAAGACTAGCCAGCACGTATGCTGCGAAATGGGTTCCTGGATCGCCGACAAGTCCCACAAATTCGCCAAATCCCGTCGTTACGCGTTCGATCCGCACACCAGCCAACCACAGGCCCAAAGCGATGGAGAGCTGGAGAGAAAGCTTCATCAAAGGACGCATACCGACCACGTCATCCCACAGTCCTACTAAAAAAATCCCCAGTAGCCCGATCATAAACGCGACGAGAATTTTTTGGTCCAACAACGCGGGCAACGGCGCCAGGGTGGCATAAATCGCCGTGCCAATCAAGATCGTGAGCGTGAATCCCAGCCCTCCCAAATACGCGATGGGCTCTCGGTGCACCTTGCGCTCGCCGGGGTAATCCATAATTCCGGTCGCATGGCTGACCCGACACGCCAACCATGTGGCGATTGTGCCGATTACACAGCACACAGCGAACAGAATGGCACTTATGGTAACCGTTGGCACCGGACAACGTTCTCCTCGACGGAATTCGACTTTACGGTTGGGGGAGGCCGTCCTTGGGTCAAGTGGGGTTGTTCAAGAATGAAACACCCGGAACGCATCTTTGAGCTAAATTTTCGGCGGTACGAACAAAAACAGTGATACCACAGCGATCGAGCATGCCCAATATTCGTATTCTCGGCACGAAAATTGATGCTTTCTTGCTTCATCGAATGAAATTTTTAATCAAGGAAGAACCAATGATGCTGAAACGTATTCTGGGAAAACAAGGTCCCGAAGTCTCGGTTCTCGGTCTTGGTTGAATGGGGATGTCTGACTTTTACGGTTCCGCAAACACAACCGAAAGCAAAGCGACACTCACGGCTGCACTCGAAGCAGGTATGACGCTTCTCGATACCGGTGATTTTTACGGTATGGGGGACAACGAAATGCTCTTGCGCGATGGCTTGAAGGGCCATTCCCGGGAACAAGTGATCCTTAGTGTTAAATTTGGGGCTTTACGCGATGCTGGTGGGAATTGGATTGGCACCGATGGACGACCTGAGTCGGTAAAGAATTTCCTCGCCTATTCGCTTCGCCGCTTGGGAACCGACTACATCGACATCTATCGCCCTGCGCGCGTCGATCCCAACGTCCCAATCGAAGAAACTGTTGGCGCCATTGCCGAAATGGTCACCGCTGGATACGTTCGTCACGTAGGACTGTCCGAGGTCGGAGCGGAAACGATTCGTCGTGCGCATGCTACCCATCCCATTTCCGATCTTCAGATTGAATATTCGCTTTTTACCCGAACCATCGAGGGGAAAATACTTCCCACATGCCGCGAGCTTGGTATTGGAATTACCGCTTACGGTGTGCTTTCACGCGGACTTCTCAGCGGTCATTGGTCAAAGGATCGTGATATTTCCAAAAATGATTTCCGAGGATTTACTCCCCGGTTTGTGGGCGAAAACCTGGAACGTAATCTCGCCCTGGTCGAATCGCTTCGCGCCATCGGCAATCAAAAAGGGGTGACAGTTGCTCAACTGGCCATTGCGTGGGTGATCTCGCGTGGAGAGGATATCATTCCGCTGGTTGGTGCACGTAAACGCGAACGACTCGCCGAAGCACTTGGTGCTCTTTACATTCAACTTTCAGACGAAGAGTTGACGGCTATCGAGGCGGCTATACCAGCCGATGCCGCTGCAGGAGATCGTTATCCGGCACCAGCCATGGCGAACTTGGATAGCGAACGGTAAATCCTCGTTGTAAATCCCTTGCGGGATTCGCCTCTTCGCCATTAGCAATCGCCTATCAAATCAAGGCGTGTGAAACGAATGGACCCATTCCTGTACGACGACGATTTTTCCCCGACCGAATCCGTGGATACAAACGCTCGCGCGCCCATGACCGTCACGCAGGTGACGGCACAAATTCGTAATCACCTGGAAAGCCATTTCGGTCGCCTGTGGATTGAGGGAGAAATACGTAACTGGTCCGTGGCAGGGTCCGGGCACGTCTATTTTTCACTCCGCGACGAAGGCGCCCTGATTTCCGCTGTGATGTGGCGGTCAACCCATCAAAAGCTATCCTTCAACTTCAAAGATGGCGACCTTGTCGAAGCGCGCGGTAAAATTAGTCTCTTTGAAAAACGTGGTCAGTATCAGATTCTTGTCGATTCGCTCAAGCCTGTGGGCGAGGGGCTGCTTTGGCGTAAATTCATCGAGTTGAAAGCAAAACTCGAACGAGAAGGTTTATTCGATCCGGTGCATAAAAAAATTATTCCGACTCTTCCCGCAAAAATTGGCGTCATCACATCACCGACGGGTGCGGCAATTCGCGACGTACTTTCGATTCTTCGTCGTCGGGCCCCAGGAGTGGAAATTCTCGTCTGGCCTGCACGCGTTCAGGGTGTCGGTGCTGCCCAGGAACTTGCAGAAGGGGTACGAAAGCTGGCCGCTTCCGGTCTCGTGGATGTGATCATCATCGGTCGTGGTGGGGGATCGCTCGAGGACCTCTGGGAATTTAACGACGAACGCCTTGCGCGTGAAATCCATGGCGCTCCGATCCCAATTATCTCCGCCGTCGGACACGAAGTCGATTTCACGATCTGCGATTTCGTGGCCGATTTGCGTGCCGCAACGCCTTCCGCTGCTGCCGAACTGGTCAGTGCCGATCGTGCGCAATTGCGCCTTCGACTGCTCGAAGGCATTCAACGCATGGATCGCGCACTAGACAATCGGCTTGCCAATTTGCGTTCGCGATTAGGTCGCGCCAGCAATAGCTATGCACTACGCGAGCCGGAAATTTTACTTCGGAACGCCCAACAACGTGTCGATCTGGCGTTTGAAACCATGGATGAATCGATGAATCAACGATTGAGCGACTTGCACCACCGCGTGAATCGTTGCCAAGCTGCCTTGCAAGGTCATAATCCCGAATTGATTTTGCGCAAAGGCTATGCAATCGTTCGAGGTGTTAAGGACGAACGGGTTATCGCGTCGTCGAATAAACTCCGTCCAGGAACACACGTTCATGCATATTTCCAGGATGGCCGTGCACGGCTGGTTGCTACGGACGATGCCCCCGATCTGTTCGAGGAGACGTGAGGAGAACAAGGTGAAGATCACGTGCAACGGATTCGCCATTCTGGCGCTCCTCTTCGTCGCCATTTGCTTTCCGGCCATTGGGAATGCAGCCGAAACATGTTCATTTTGTCGGAAAACAATAACCGGCTCCTATACGACGTACTCCGTCCCCGGAGAAAATCCACTGCTGGTTTGTACACAATGCAATCAATCCCTGAATCGTTGTGAATTGTGCGGTGTTCCAACCAAAAACAAGGCGATCAAAACGGGAAACGTCTTGTGCAGTCGATGCATCTCGCACGCAAAACGTTGTTCAATTTGCAATCAGCTCATTAAAGGTACCTATTCGGTTTATCAACGTGCAGGCGAATCCGATATCGCCATTTGTCAAAACTGTATTCAAACGAAACCGCGTTGTTCAGCCTGTAATCGACCTTATCTGCAGCGCGATTTAAGAGCCTATGGGAATGACCTTTGGTGTACGGAATGTTTGGAAAAGACAAAAATTTGCAATCTTTGCAATATTCCGATAAACGATAAAATTTACACTTTGGAATACCATAAGGGACAATGGTGCGGGTTTTGTTTCGAACGATCCGAAAAGTGTAGTTTTTGCAGTCGTCCCATGAAAACTGCCGCGGCCCATGTGCTAGATGGACGCCAATTATGCGCCGATTGTTACCATTCTTCTATTTCGGGGACAGAGGCAGTGAACTCCATTGCGCATCAGATTGCTCCTTTATACGAAGAGATTCTTGGACTTCCGGTAACGTTGCCTCCCATTCGTGTTGTGCTGATGGAAGAACTCACCGCAGTGCGAAATAGTCTCCCAACTGCCGAAGGCAAATCGCCGACACGACGGCTTGGAAAACCTTCTCCGTCCCCCGTACTAAAAGAGCTTGGGTTATTTTCAGCCCAAGGCCGAAAAAAACAAATCCTGATACTCGACACACAACCGGAAGATATCATGTGGGAAACCATTGCGCACGAACTGGCTCATGCATGGCAATTCGAGCATTTTCCACATTGCACCGATCCCGTTTTGGTCGAAGGCTTTGCCCAATGGATGGCGGAAAAAATTTGTTATCGCACCCATCATCGTACAGGACTGCAAAACCTCCACAACCGCGACGACGAATACGGCCATGCTTATCGCACTGTGTCGAACATTGAAATTTTAAAAGGCGAACGTGCCGTCATCGAAGCGCTTTCGACCAACTCCGTCCCCGATTTAACGAAATCAGCGGCCAAATAAATGACACTTGAAAATAAAGTCGTTTGGATTACAGGTTCCGCGCGACGCGTCGGCAAAACCATCGCAATCGAAGCCGCACGCGAAGGCGCCGATATCGTCGTGCATTGCAATCGTTCTCGAAATGAAGCCGAAACGACCGCTTCTGAAATTCGAGCTATCGGCTCCAAAGCCCTTGTCGTTCAAGGCGATCATGCACAGCGGGCCGATGTGGAACGCATAATAAACGAAATCGATTCGCACTTTGGACGACTCGACGCATTGGTCAATTCCGCTTCAACATTTCCAACCAAGCCATTTACCGAAATTTCCACCGAGGAATTTTCATCGACCATCGATGCGAATTTGCGTGGGCCTTTTTTGTGCGCACAACTTGCGCTCCCTCTTCTTCGCGCAGCAAAACCCGGGCGAATTGTCAACATCACCGACTGTATGTTGCCTCGTCCCTATCCGAAATACGCTGTCTATTGGTGTGCGAAAGGCGGACTTGATGCTTTGACTCGCGCACTGGCGAGGGAACTGGCCCCGGACGTGCTCGTAAACGCAGTCGCACCGGGCCCCGTGCTCGCGCCCGATGATATCACGGAACAAAAACGTGAAAATACCATTGCACGAACGTACCTCAAACGGTGGGGGAAACCCGAAGACGTGGCGTGTGCAGTAATCTATTTATTGAAGGCGGAATATACGACTGGTATCTCCGTCCCCGTAGATGGGGGACGGAGTCTTGGTTAGCGTCTTTGCGGGCAATCGCCCATCATGGGCAGCTCGATGATAAACGTTGTCCCCTGAGATTCCTCAGTTTCAAAAAATATCTCACCATGGTGTTCATCGATAATTTTTTTCGTCACGGCGAGCCCAATACCCGTTCCCCCTTTGCCTTTGGTCGAATAGAAAAGGTTGAACATTTTTTGCTGAACCTCGGGTGGAATTCCATCGCCATCGTCGCTGATGCGAATCCGGATCAAACGCGCACCGCAATCCAGTTCACTTGACACACGCACTTCGCCTTCTCGACCTGCAGGAATCGCATCCAATGCGTTGCCCGCCAAGTTGAGCAAAGCATCGAACATCGCGCTTTCATCCATCATCACAGGCGGAACGCGATGATCCAGATTAACGACAAAATGAATATTTCGTCGGAACGCAGTGTCCTCGATTTCATGTGCTAATCGAGCGATCAACGCATTCAAATCGCCTTGTTCCAATGCGCAACGATTCTCGCGTGAGAACACGAGCATGTTTTCGACCAATGCGCGGATTTTTTCCGTGCTGCGCGCCAGCAATTCCCACCCTTGGCGAATTTTCCCCACATCGTTGCGCTTAATTCCCGCCTCGACGAAATACGAACCGCCCATCATATTTTGCAAAACGTTCTTGATGTAATGTGCCACTTCACTCAGTGAAATTGCGATCGCCGCCAACCGTTCGGCTTCGACTTTCTCGTTATAAAGGCGGGCTTTTTCGAGCACGATGGCAATTTGTTTGGCGAGAATTTCGCCAAACACAATTTCTTCGTCTCTCCATTCATGTGGGTTGCGGCGTCGCATCGAAAGAACGCCGACAACTTCGTCTTGGATACGTAACGGCGTACACAAATAGGCCAGATATTCGCGCGCTTCCGAACTTGCAGGTTCCGGAAAATCGCGTTCGTCGTTCGACGTGTCGTTTACCGCCAACGTTTGATTTTGCAGTGCGGCCCAGCCAGCCAGGCCTTCACCCAACCGAAATCCCTGGCGCCCAAGTTCCTCGGCGCGACTCCGTCCCTGCGAAGCTTTTAATACAAGAAAGTCTCCGTCCCCGCCTTCCTTTAAATAAACAGAGAAAGTGTCTGTTTCCATCACGCGAGCGCCAATTTCACAAATACGCAACACTATCGCATCGATGGTCATTACCGAGCCAACGGCATAACTGATCTCAAGCAGTGCTTCGGCAATCCGGCGATCATGACCAAGCGCGGAAACGGGTGAAGACATCAGTTGGTACTCCTTGTGTGTCGGTAGAAAACCGGCCCGGAACGATGCCCGGGCCGGTGAAAGTACTGGTCAGAAGTCCGCCTTCAAAACGGCGCCCTTCGCAGCGTTAGTCACCAAGCGACTGTATCGTTTCAACCAGCCCTTGGTCACGCGTTGGGGATTGGGAGTCCAATTTTTCCGTCGTTCGGCAAGTTCATCATCGGACACCAGCAACTCGATTTTTTTATCATAGATATCGATCGCAATCTTGTCTCCGTTCTGCACCAGACCAATCGTTCCGCCCTCGGCGGCTTCCGGCGAAACGTGACCAATGCATGCACCGCGCGTCCCACCCGAGAAACGCCCATCGGTAACGAGCGCCACTTGACTGCCGAGGCCACGCCCCATGATGTAACTTGTCGGTGCCAACATCTCCTGCATACCCGGGCCGCCTTTGGGGCCTTCGTACCGAATGATCACCACATGCCCCGCATCGACTTCCCCCGCCAGAATGCCCTCGCACGCGGCTTCCTGCGATTCATAGACAATCGCCGCACCGGTAAATTTCTTCATATTCTCTTCAACGCCCGCCGACTTGACCACGCAACCCTCTGGCGCGAGATTTCCGTACAGAATATTCAAACCACCCTGTTTTGAATATGCCTTTGGCACCGTCCGAATACAATCGTACGGATCGAACTTGGCGGGTTTGACGGGATAGGTTCCACCGAGTTCGGAAACCGAGCGCGTCTTCGTCGCCTTTACCATGCCGTCGCCTTCGTGGAACGTCGCTTTTGCAATGGTGGCTCCGTCGTCGGCGAGGCCATCGAACACGAGCACGCCAACGGGGGACGGAGTCTTTCCACGTTCCCACAAAACCGCAACGGACTCGCCGTCCAGGTCAGCCACACACGCCGCCGTGCCTTGATCGCCGCGATGCAGCCATCCGTCGATGAATTGGCTGAGCGAAGCGCCCGAAACCGTTGCATCTGTTGTAAATTGGGCACGAACCGCTGCTGAATTTTGCGCATTCCAAGCGGCTGCAAATGCCGCCGCCAGCGCCTCGGTTGTTGCCGTCTTAACCAACGTTGTCACGCCACCGGGGATATCTGAACGTGCTCCAGCCCCCTGCATCTTGCCAAGCGCGGTGTGCAGTTCGCGCACGGACTTGCCTGTCGGCACTGCACCCGACTGGTTCAGCACCAACGCCTCGCGCGCAACCTTCGCGCCGCGAATATCCCAGGCATCGATATTTTCACCGAGCGTTTTCCCCGTCACCGTCAACACGTTTTCGTTCAACACGCCCGGCATGCCTCGACGAATTTCGCCGAGAATTGTATGAATACCGCCCGCGTGATGCACGTCTTCGATGTGGTAAGCCGACGAAGGCGAAACCTTGCTGATGTTGGGCGTCGAAGCGGAAATTTCGTTCAGGTCTTTCATCGTGAAATCGACTTCGGCTTCGCTCGCCACCGCCATCGTATGCAGCACCGTATTTGTCGAGCCACCCATCGCCACATCGAGCACCATCGCATTGTGGAACGCCTCGCGTGTGGCGATGTCGCGTGGTTTGATGTCCTTATCCACGAGTTCCAGGATCTGGCGCGCAGCACGGCGATACAGCTCAATGCGTGATTCGCTCGTGGCAAGCACCGTTCCGTTGCCGGGCAGCGCCAGACCCAATGCTTCATTCAAGCAGTTCATCGAGTTTGCCGTGAACATCCCACTGCATGAACCACACGTTGGGCAGGCAAAATCTTCTAGTGTTTTTAGCTGCGCATCGTCGATTTTACCGATTTTGCGCGCACCGACACCTTCGAATACCGAAATCAAATCCACTGTTTTGCCGTCCGGCGTTACACCTGCTTCCATCGGGCCACCGCTGACAAAAAGCGTTGGAATATTCAACCGCATCGTGGCCATCATCATGCCCGGCACGATCTTGTCGCAGTTCGGAATGCAAATCATTCCGTCGAAACAATGAGCCTCGACCACGCTTTCCACGCAGTCTGCGATCAATTCGCGACTCGGCAGGCTGTACTTCATGCCAAAGTGCCCCATCGCGATGCCGTCATCGACACCAATGGTATTGAACAAGAACGGAACGCCACCCGCTTCGCGAACGGCTTGTTTGACAAACTGGCCGACCGCGTCCAGATGTGCGTGACCCGGAATAATGTCAATGTAACTGCACGCAATGGCGATAAACGGCTTGTTTTCGTCGCCATCGACAAAGTTACCCGTGGCCTTGAGCAGCGAACGATGCGGCGCGCGCTCGAAGCCTTTCTTAACGGTATCCGACCGCATTGCGCGTGGTTTGCCGTTTCCTTGTTCCGTCATGATTCAAACTCCAATCAAAGGGGCATCGGTTATCTGTTATCAATAAGTTGGCTGGCATGGTGCAATAGCACCTTCGCCAAAGGTCAAAAAGCATTTCCCGAGCCATGCGGATACCGCAAGCCAAAGCAGACGGAGAATTGCAAGCCCACTATGGATTTAGGCAAATGTCAAGAAATCTGGAGGAGCAAAAAAACCGCGACGTCGCAGTGCCAAAGGACCCTCTGTTTCGCATAGCAACCGAAGCCTCGGCAGGCGCTTGGCTGATTCGGTTACGTGTCTTGCAGTTTCCAATGTCATATCGGCGATATCGAGCTCGTTTCGCCCCATCATCTTCCGTGTGAAGGATTGTTCGAGTTTCGGTGAAAATGAATCGCGGGATCGTCCAGAGCGTTCATCCACCCAAACGGGTTGAGGGAAACATGCGTCACCCCATCTTGAATCCATTCTTGAACGTGACAATCCTCAATCGCAGAACCCCCTTCCACACATATACCACGTTGAAAAGATTGAGGCAATTCACCATCGCAAAATGAAGCCATTGGCAAATTTAACAATTACAAGAAGAAGAAGTTCCAACACCTTTGATTTTTCTTCATTAATCTCAACCCGACAAGATTATTACGAATCAGAATGGGGCATTTTTTCTGTCTGCCAGCCACCCTTCTCCGAACGGGAACTTCAAAACTTCTCGACATCCGATTTCGGCTTCTCTTTCGCTTCATTTTCCGCACTCGAACGCCCAATCAGATACCCCACATAGAAGACTAATCCAACCGCCACAATATGCAATACCCACCAAAGACTCCCCAAAAATCGCCATGATTCCGGTAATTCCATGTGACTCCGTTCCTCCAACATGAGAATGCCTACCGGGCAGGGGATAGCCTGATGGCAGCGGGGGGCAAAGCGGAACTTTTGCCAACTCCTTTACATGCCTGGAATGCCCGGCATTGTCATCGCCTTCGGATCCAGGATCCGCGCAATTTGCTCGTCTGAAAGCAACCCCTCTGCCCGAACCAGTTCCACAAGGCTTTTCTCTTCGTGCAACGCCTGTTTGGCCAAACGCGACGCGTTTGCGTACCCGATATGCACGTTCAATGCTGTTGCAAGACCCATCGATCGTTCGCAATAATCCTGACACCGTTTCCGGTTTGGTGTGATTCCCTCGATACAGCGGTCCGTCAGCGCACGAATCATGTTACCCAGTACGTGAATCGAGCCGATGACCTTGTGCTGCATCAATGGCATCATCACGTTCAGCTCCAACTGCCCTGCGCCAACCGCCCATGCAACTGACGTATCGTTTCCGATTACCTCGAAACAGACCATGTTTGCGCATTCAAGCATCGAGGGGTTTACCTTGCCCGGCATGATTGAACTTCCCGGTGCGACTGCAGGCAAATTGATCTCCGCCAACCCCGTCATTGGTCCGCTCGACAACAAACGCAGGTCGTTACAAATGCGACTGAGTTCGATGGCCAGATTTCGGAGCGCACTACTCGTTTCCACAATCGGACGTTGACTTTGCATCGCTTCGCACATGTTTGGATTCAATGCGAGGTCCTTAATTTCCGTGATTTTCTTCAAATTTTCCAGCATCAATTCCCGGTATCCTGGCGCTGTGTTGAGACCCGTTCCCGCTGCCGATCCTCCAATACCTAATTCGCGCACACCTGTTCGAGCGGCGGCTATCGAGCGATGGCATCGCGCCATAGTGTCGCCGTATGCTGCGAACTCCTGACCCAACCGAATCGGCACCGCGTCCTGCAAATGTGTTCGTGCGCTTTTAAGAATATCATCGAACTCCTCACCTTTCGCTCGGAATGCCTTTTCCAAATCAACCAACGGTTGATGCAGACAATCGCGTAACATCAACAAAATTGCCACGCGCATCGCTGTCGGAAACGTATCGTTCGTCGATTGACCGAAATTTACGTGATCGTTCGCCCGTACAGGTGCATTTGCGCCTAATGGTTTGCCTAGAATCTCGTTCGCACGATTAGCGATCACCTCATTTACGTTCATGTGAATACTGGTCCCTGCGCCCATCTGGAACACATCGACCACAAACTGATCGCGCAATGAACCCTTCAGGATTTCCCCGCAAGCCTGGATAATAGCATCGGCATGTGTAACTTCAATGGTTGCAAGCTCCCGGTTCGCTTCAGCGGCGGCTTGCTTCAACATGACATAGGCATCGGTGAACGTCCCATGATGCCGCAGGCCAGAAATCGGAAAGCTTTCGAGCGCGCGCTGAGTCGTCGTACCCCAGTAGGCATTGGCCGGAATCGAAACTTCGCCCAGTGAGTCCTTCTCGATGCGAGATGTTTTTTTCATCAATTTGCTCCATTTTCCCCAATTTGAATGAGTGTGGTGGGGGATATCATACAGTTTGGCGGTTTAAAATTATACTTGCAAAGAAAAAACCTGATTTTCTGCTTGCTCCATATAGGATATATGATACATGTTTTATCCGAATTATGTCGATTGAGGCGAAAAAAGCTGATTTATCGGATTGATTTGCAGCACAGGCAGCATTACAAAGCCGCCGCATTTGGCGGGAGTTCTCAAAAAACCGAGGCTCGAAAGTTCTAAGGTTCGAAACTCCACCCCCCCCGACGGAAACGTGACGCTAAATCATGAATTCGAACTGTTTAGGCCTAAGTCACCGCACTGCCCCCCTTGAACTCCTCGAACAGGCGGGCATTAATAGCGAATCGATGGTGCCCGTTTTAGAACGCATTCGTCGCGATTCGCCCATCGAGGAAATCGCGGGTCTTTCGACATGCAACCGTACCGAAATTTACTACGTCGCTCCGCCTGACTGGACCGGAGCCCGCGAACACGTTCTGAATCGGATGTACGAGCATATCGCGCATGATACCCGCCATGAAATTAACTCACATGCCTACCAACATACCAGTCAATCGGCTGCGCGCCACTTGCTGCGTCTTGCCTCGGGTGCCGATTCTCTGATTCTGGGCGAGACGGAAATCCTTGGACAAATCCAAAACGCCTTCCGGCTGGCCGATGAGAACGGCTTTGTCGGCGAGACTCTGCGTGCATTGCTCACACGTTCGGTGGCATTTGGACGTCGCGTGCGGGTGGAAACCGACATTTGCAAAGGCCATGTGTCGTTTGCTTCGGTGTCGTACGATATCGCGAACGAAGTTTTTGACGATATTTCCAACCGCTGCGTCGTGATTGTCGGCGCCGGGGAAATCGCCCGAGTAACAGCCCAACACTACTGGTCGCGTGGTGTGGGATCGATGATGATCCTGAACCGCACATTCGAAAAAGCACGCGAATTGGCTGCAACTTTTCATGCCACCGCAATGCCTTTCGATCACTTGAACATCGCCCTGGCAAAAGCGGACATCGTTGTTTACGCCACGGGCGCCCAGGAATACCTGATGACCCGCGACGAAGCGGTGCATCTGATGAAAGCGCGTCGAACGACTGTCCCGAAGGTATTTATCGACCTTTGCCGTCCCCGCAACATCGATCCAGCCGTTGCCGAAGTCCAAGGCATTCGCCTTGCCGCAATGAATGAAATCAAACAAGCCGTTGAAAGCGCCAGTCGCACGCGCGAAGCCGCCCTTCCGGACATTGAATCGCTCGTTGACGTTGAGATTGCCAAGCTGACCGATTGGCTGCATTCGCGCCAGGCATCGAAACTCGTCACCGCCGTTCGCCGCCGGATGGACGACATCTGCCAAAGTCATGTGAACCGCTATGGCAAGCAATTCGACGAGCGCCATCGTGCATGTTTGTCTAAGTTTTCACAAAGTCTGCTCAACACTCTGATGCACGACATCACGATGAACATTCGCCAGTTGGATATGGATACGGATATCGGAAAACAAGAATTCGATCTTGCCTGCCAACTTTTCAACATCACTCAAGGCGAACTGGACACCTGATGGTGTAAGAATTCCGTTTCGTTCCGAATCTCTGTCTTGCGCTTCCGTCTCAAGCTTCCGTAACGTAGCCCTGTTACGCCTTAGTCTTGAGTACTTTCGGCGCTTTTTTTGTCGGGTTCGATTCTCCTTCTCCCGACTGTAACTTCCTTTAGGATTTCCCGACGAATGACGCCCCCGCCAGAACTCATAAAACTGCGGATTGGGACACGTGGCAGCCGTCTCGCGCTCGCGCAAACCACTCACGTCGCCGAAACGTTGCGTGAGCAGTTTCCCGAAATCGACATTGAAGTCGTTATTATTCAAACTACCGGCGACAAAATCCTCGATTCTTCTCTATCGAAAATCGGGGGCAAAGGGGTGTTCACCAAAGAAATCGAAGACGCCCTACTCGACGGTCGAATCGATGTCGCTGTCCACAGCCTCAAAGATCTGCCGACAATCCAACCCAAAGGCCTGTGCCTTGGTGCGATCAGCAAACGCGAGTCGCCGTTCGATGTATTGATTGCACGCGAACCGCTTGAGATTTCCGCCCTGGGTGCGGAGCATCTTGTTGGCACCTCCAGTCTTCGTCGCCGCGCACAGTTACTTCGCCTTAATCCGAACATCGTCATCAACGACTTGCGCGGCAACGTGCCAACCCGTGTTCAACGAATGATCGACGGACAATACACCGCCATTATTCTTGCTGAAGCCGGTATGAATCGTCTTTCGCAATCAGCGCCATACATTCAACGATTTTCAGCAGAGCAAATGCTCCCAGCCCCCGCGCAAGGCGCTCTTGGCCTGCAATGTCGCGAAGGCGACGACGCAACGCTCGCCGTGCTGGCGACGTTTCACGACGAGCCAACTGCCGCGTGCTGCAACGCCGAACGCGCACTGCTCCAGGGTCTCGGCGGAGGATGCCAATTGCCGCTTGGGACGTTGGCGGAAATCACCACCGACGGGAAACTGAAATTGCGCGGATGCGTGGTATCTCTTGCCGGGGTCCGTTGTATCCAAGACATGGTCGAAGGAGATTGCAACGACCCCGTAGCGTTGGGGCGCGCATTGGCCGAGCGATTGCTCGCCAAAGGAGCGGATGAAATTTTGCATGAACTCGGCGTCGATAGTTCCAAC
Source organism: uncultured Candidatus Sumerlaeota bacterium (assembly GCA_964580585.1). GTDB lineage: Bacteria > Sumerlaeota > Sumerlaeia > SLMS01 > JAHLLQ01 > CAZOKZ01. The sequence continues at coordinate 85,992 of CAZOKZ010000001.1, forward strand.
ACCGGATTCGACGACGCCGTGGCACGCAGCAACGCTCTCGACCGACGTCCTCTCGGTGGACGCAAGGTTATCGTCACGCGCGATGAAGACGCCGATGGACCACTGAGCACTGCGATTCGCGATGCGGGCGGCCATCCCGTCTGCTTGCCGCTGATCAAGCACGCTCCGCCCGAAAACCCTGCTCCGTTAGCCGAAGCTGTCGCACGCATCGACGAATACGATTGGGTCGTCTTCACCAGCGCACGGGGTGTCGAATCGCTTGCTCGACCACTCAAAGGCCTCCGTCCCCGCATTGCCTGCGTGGGCAAGGCAACCGCGCGCGCCGTTGAAAAAGCCGGAGGCACCGTAGATTTCGTATCACCGCATTCCATGGCTGCCGGGTTGATCGGCGCATTTCAGACGATGACGGATATCGCCGGAAAACGAGTGTTTTACCCACGTGTCGATATTGCGTCCGAGCATTTCAAGGAAGCGCTGGAAGCAATGGGTGTCGAAGTGGACGACGTGATCGCCTATCGTACGGTTCAAACCGGCGCTCTCGACAGCGTCGTAAACGCTCTTCGTTACGATAAACCTCTCGCCATCACGTTTTGCAGCGCGTCCTCCGTCGAGCCCATCGCCAAGTTGATTGCCAATAATAATCGCACCATGTTCGATGATGTGATTATCGCATCGATTGGTCCTTCAACATCCACGGCTTTATGCGAAGTCAATCTTGCCCCTCACGTTGAAGCAAGCGAACGGTCTTTCAATGGACTTGTCGATGCGCTTGTTGAACACGTTAAAACTTCTCCGTCCCCATGAGGTAACCATGAAAACTCTTTCGACCGAATCGAGCCAATCTCTCTTTGCAAAAGCCCGCAACTTAATGCCCGGCGGGGTAAACTCGCCGGTGCGTGCATTCAAGTCAGTTGGCAGCACACCACGATTTATCGAAAGCGCCGATGGCAGTTGTCTGTGGGATGTCGATGGGAACGAGTTGATCGATTACATTGGTTCGTGGGGACCGATGATCCTGGGGCACGGACACCCGGATATCGTTAAAGCCGTCACGCGTCAGGCGGCCATCGGCATGAGCTACGGCGCGCCGACAAAACTCGAAGTTGAAATGGCCGAAATCATTACCAAAATCGTCCCCTCCATCGAAGTCGTCCGCATGGTCAACTCGGGGACCGAAGCGACCATGAGCGCCATTCGTTTGGCTCGTGCCGCCACAGGTCGCGATCTGATCGTAAAGTTCGAAGGTTGTTACCATGGTCACGGCGACGCGTTTCTTTCAAAAGCCGGTTCTGGCGCGGCTACGTTTGGCGTTCCCACCAGCCCAGGCGTGCCGAAAGGCGCCGCCCAATGCACACTGAACGCGCGATACAACGACGTTCCCAGCGTCGATTCGCTTTTTGACGCATACCCAGGTCAAATCGCTGGCATCATAGTCGAACCGGTCGTGGGCAACATGGGTTGCGTTCCGCCCGCCGAAGGCTTCCTGGCTGGTTTGCGGAGCCTTTGCGACAAACACGGCGCGCTGCTGATTTTCGACGAAGTCATGACCGGTTTCCGCGTGGCGCTGGGTGGTGCTCAAGAACGCTACGACGTGCGCCCCGACCTGACGACGCTTGGCAAAGTCATCGGTGGTGGTCTTCCCGTCGGTGCTTACGGTGGGCGGCGTGATTTGATGGAGCAAATTTCTCCATCCGGCCCGGTTTATCAGGCAGGAACGCTTTCCGGCAATCCACTCGCCATGGCAGCGGGATTGGCCCAATTGACATACTTAACCAAGCACCCCGAGGTGTACACAAACCTGGAAACCTGGGGATCGGCACTCGAAGGAACCATCAAAAACGCCATCGCCTTGAACGGTTGGCCCGTCGCATATCAGCGTGTTGGCTCCATGGCGACGTTGTTCTTTCACCCTGGACCGATCACCAGTTGGGACGAGTCAAAAGACTGTAATACGGAGCTTTACGCGCAGTACTTTACAGCATTGCTTGAAGAAGGCGTTTACATGCCTCCAGCGCAATTCGAGGCGTTCTTCCTCTCTGCCGCACACACGAACGAACAACTCGAATTCACGGCTCAAGCCATGCTGCGGGCATTGGAAAAAACGTTGGGGTGATCAGGCTTCACTTTGCGAAGGAGCGTTAGCGGGACGAACCTGAAGTTTGTCCAGCGGTTTCACGCTTTTGAATCCCGTGATGTAATGGCACCCGCCAAAAAACAGGGCTCCACCCACGCCGAGCAAAATCGTCGCGCGTAATGGATCCGGCATGGGAATGAATCGCAACGTCATGCCGAAAAACATCATAAAGATAATGATGCACCAAGTGGGTACGGGAAACATGCGATACCATGGACTGGGTTGAGCGACTCGGCGTAACCGGACCAGATTTTTCTTTGCCATTTTCCCCAAAATCATCGTGCCTTTGAAATACCCAATGACCGTCGCAATCAGTCCGATCCCCAAGAGGTAAGCGTGCGACTCAATATTGGGAAGCAGCTTGGCTCCACGTACCATCAACATGCTGCCGATTCCCAGCCAGAACAAACAGGCAACAATCGCCAGTGTCGGCCCGTTGAAATTCAGCGGACCCGGTTTGCCTTTCGGAACGTATCGCTCTCGCTTGTCCAGTTCCGGTGTGCCTTGTTCGATGGTTTCCCAATCTTCACGCGGTTGATCGAGACGCTCAACGACCTTGTCTGCCAAGTACTCGATAAACGGTCCATGTGTATTTGGACACGGCAGGTACAGCATGTCGTTCCATTCGAATTCGTCGAGCGCCGCGCGACCTTCTTGCTGTGATTCTCCGTTATCGCCCAGGAATCCGAACGGAAAATACACCACGTCGCGCACGCCGACTTCCTGAACTTCGCGTGCGGACTGCGCAACTTCCGGCTCAGTCCATTTACCGCCCAACGTATGATTCAGCCATCCGATGCGGATGCGTTTGAATCGCTCGCGCAGATTCGTGCGAATCATGCCGAACGCGTGACAGGTTTCCTTGCCGCCGTTGTTGATCCCAGGTGGGGGATAGACAATGGTGCCATGCGCGCCGAGAATCAATGCCGCATTCGCGCATTTATCTTCGCTCCAACCTGCCTCCTGGCAATGTTGCCAGATGAAATCCGCGAGCACTTTCCCGAGTTTTTGATCGAATCCCAGGCCCTTGACATACATTGGCGCGGGAAGTGGATTCGTGCCGCTGCACGCACGATGAAACGTGGAGAAATCCGTACGGCTGACCCCCGATGTGAAATCGCCTTCGGCCAAGTACAACGGCAGCACAACGATTTCGTCCGGCGGGTTTTTCTTCAATGTCTCCAGGTAATCGAGCAGAAACGGCGCGCAAAATTCAAAAATACACGCCACGTGGAAATCCACGTTCGGTTGGCGTTGCTTCAGCGTCTCTGCTACCGCATTGGCCTGTGCGTGGCTGATTTCATTCAGCGGTGAAAAATACTGATTTTCAATCAGTCCTTGTTTACGGATGCGTCCGCGCCGCGCTGCAAACAGTGGAAGTAAAAATTTCGGAATTGGCGCCACACGCAACGTCAGACGGCGCAAGATCGACAACGAATATTCGTATTGGGGACGCCATTTATGCTCGGGCGGTTCGCCATAAGTCAGGCAAATCACTTCGACGCGTTTGCGCGTGGTGGGGGCTTGCGTTGTTGCGGTCATCTTACGGGTGCGGAACCACCTTTGAGAATAATATCCAATTCATTCGCCAATCGATTTGCCGAAGCAACACGCTCGGGAATCGAAACGCCGCCCAGGAAATTGCCCAGCAGGTGCAGGTTTTTCGGCAATTGTTTCAGCACCTTGTTGATCTTTTCCGTATGTCCAACACGGAAAACCGGCAACGATTTATCCCATCGCGTGATCTTGAACACATCGAAATCGCCACCCTGAAAACCGAGCGTCAGGCGTAAATCCTGTTCGACTGCCTGGCGAATCGCGTCATCGTCCATCGCACAAGCTTCGGGATCCTTCTCACCGCCATAGAAGCATGTCATCAGCCGTTTGCCTTCAGGCGCGCGTTCCTTGAAAATCCGGTCGTTCCAAATCATACCGAGAGCCTTCACTTGGCCATCCGGTACCGTCAGGAAGCCAAAACCGTTCCGCTGATCGGTAAATTGCGATTCAGAGGCTCCCACATGCACCACTGTCAGCGGCGCGTACTCGATAGCTTCAATCGCTTCCGCAGAATCCGCATCCAACGGGGCGATAATTTCCGAGGCCCCCTCTGCTGGCGTAGCCAGCACGACGTGACGAACCTTCAACGTTTGATCGGCGCTCTCCAGATACATTTCCCACTGGCCGGTGCCCTTGCGTTTGATCAGTGGCCATTCCTCGGTATAGATGGTACCGCCCTTGGCCTTAAATTCCTTTGCCAGTTTATCCGCCAATTCGATCAGGCCCTTGGGAAAAGAAATCAACGCGCGTGTTGGTGCGGTTGAAGCCGCGCCTGTGTTTTCTCGCAACGATTTCATCATGTCCTTCAGAGCTAACCCCTTGCGAGCGGGAGCGTACAACTTTGGGAATGTCGTTTCAAAACTGACGCGGTCGGCATCGGCGGCATAAACGCCCGCCATGAACGGTTTCAACAAGCTATCCACGGCTTCGTTGCCAATACGTTGGCGGAAAAACTTCCCGAGTTCAATATCCTGTTTCAGAGGCTTGCCGCTTAAAAACAACCCGAAAAACGTACGCAGTTTTCCCAGTGGCGACAACGCGTTGCTGAAGAGAAACGCGGGAGGTGAAGTGGGGACTTTTCGCAGCTTACCCTTTTTCCAGATAAACCGCTCGTGTTCTTTCATCGGTGTGATCTGAGCTCGATCTTCAAGGCCCAAATCCTTTACCAATTGCAGACCATCTTCGGGAAACGAAGAAAAACTATTGGGTCCGCATTCGATTAAATATCCACCTTCGCGTTCCGATTGGATGACACCGCCCCATCGTTCAGATTGTTCGATGATTGCGACACGCCAACCTTTTTGGGCACAACGGTACGCGGTTGTCAGGCCTGTGATTCCTGCACCAATTACCAGAATATCGAGTTCCATGAATAGCGGCTCCGTCAAACGGCGCGTGAAAACATTGGTTTATGCGAATTTTTATCTTTCAAATAAGCATCGAACACCACGGCGATGTTCCGCAAGAAGATACGCCCCTTCTCCGTCACCACCAAAGCCTCGTCGCCCAACTCAATCAACCCATCTTGCTCAAGGGGGGCAAGCAATTCGCGTTCGGACTCGACTAATTCCCAACAACTGGGTCCCGTGGGGACGGAGAATTCACAAGCGCGCCGCACAATACCGTTGCACATCAGTTCCTCGATGATGAAACGGCGAAGCAAATCGTCGTCGGACAAGCGAAGTCCGTGCTCCAGGGGAAGCTTCCCTTCCTCGAGCATTCGACGATAACCCGACAACTTTTTGACGTTTTGCGCAAACGCTCCCTGGAAATCGCTGATCGACGAAAGCCCGAACGCCAGCATATCCGTTCCACGCAACGTCGTATAGCCCATGAAATTCCGGCGAAGGGTGCCTTGCTGTTGCGCGATGGTCAGGGAATCTTCCTTCAACGCATAATGATCCATGCCGATGAATTCCCATCCCTCGGTCGTCAGACGATTATGCGCTTCGATGAACATCTCGAGCTTCAGCGCCGGGGGAGGCAGAATTTCCAATTCCAACTTACGCTGATGCGCCAGCCGTCCGGGCAAGTACGCAAAATTATACAGTGCCAATCGATCGGGACGAAGTTCAACGACATCATCCAGCGATCGGGTCCAGCTCTCCGCCGTCTGACGTGGCAATCCATAAATCAAATCGATGTTGACGCTTTTAAAACCCGTATTCCGCGCCGCAGCCACATTCGCAAAGGCAATTTCACGCGTCTGTCCACGGCCAATGGCCTTTTGCGTTTCGGGGTTGAAATCCTGCACGCCGAAACTGATACGTCGAAACCCATGCTGATGATAAAGTGTGAAAATATCCTCAGGGGTTGCGCGGCGTGGATCGACTTCGATACTGATTTCCGCGTCCGGCGCAAAATCAAATGCACCGCGCAACCGGGAAATCACGCGCGTCATTTGCTCGTGCGACAGGTAGTTCGGCGTGCCCCCGCCAAAGTGCAACTGTGTCACACGACCTGAACCGCGGTATTGGTCGCGTGTCAGCGAAATGTCGCGATCCAGCATATCCAGGTACTGGTCGCTGATGCCTTCCTTGGTAGTAATAATGACGTTGCACGCGCAAAAAAGGCAATGCTTGGCGCAAAACGGGATGTGCACATAGAGCGACAGGTCGCGGCTGCCCTCGGAATGTTCACGCAGATGCGTCGCCCATTCTTTTGGCCCGAAAGATTCCTTCCAATACGGCGCCGTCGGGTAGCTGGTGTAGCGGGGAATACGTTGATCGTACGCACGAATTTTATCCGCGGTGATTCCCAGAGATTCCAACGTCGCTGACATGATATTGACCCTTTCAGCCCAAGGCTTTCACGCACTCAACCATGCGGCGCGCGCCTTCCATCGTGCACTGCGGCAAAATTCCATGCCCCAGGTTTGCAATCCATCCTTTGCGGTAATCAAACCCTTCCAGCGATCGTTTCAACTCACGTTCAACCGCGTCGGGAACGATCAGAACCGTTGGGTCCAGGTTGCCTTGTAACGCTTTGTCCGGCGCACGGCGACGCGCTTCGGCGAGCGGCGTTATCCAATCCACACTGACTACATCGGCGCCCGAATTCGCCATGGATTCTAACACCGGATAACTGCCCCGCACATACAAATGAATCGGCGTTTCCGGACAGGCTTTTTTGACGCGTGCAATCAAGTCGCGCTGATATGGCGCGGCAAATTCTTCGTAATCGGTGGGGGAGAGAATCCATCCCGATGACTCGAAGATCTGCACGCCATCGGCGCCGCCTTCGTCGATCTGGCTAATCAGGTAATTCGCCGCCGTTTCCGTCGTTCGGCTCAACATCTCGTGCAGCAACGCAGGCGATTCGTACGTCAATTGCTTGATGTGGTGCGCATTGCGGCTCATGCGGCCTTCGACTGCGTAAGAAACCAGGGTGTACGGGCATCCCGCAAATCCAAGTACCGGTACATCGATACCCGCTTTTTTGCGCAGGCATTGTAACGACTGCGCAACGGGTGGATTGCTAAACCCCACAGAGTTGAATCGATCCAGATCAGTTTCGGTACGGGGGGGATTTGTGATGAGAGGTCCGCCGTCGGGGAAATCGACTGAAAGTCCCATTTGTTCGAGCGGAATCAAGATATCATTGAAGATGATCATCAGGTCGATATCGAGCAAATCGAGTGGAAGCAACGTTACAGCGGCGGAGACTTCCGGATTCAAACACAACTCGCGAAAACTATATTTCTGGCGATACTCCTGATACTCTGGCATGTATCGGCCAGCTTGCCGCATAATCCAGACCGGAGGACGATCCGTCTCCTGCTGCTTGACAGTCAGAAGATAACGTTCCTTTTTACTCAATGAAATCAATGTCACGTGGTAGGTTCCTTGTTTGCCCGGACGCGCTGATCTGAATCTCGGCACAGCCCTGTAAAGCTTGTGTTTAGTGGCATGGAACGACCCTCGTCAAGGAGAAGGAACCGACTCCAATTGCCAACGGACAAAAAAATGGATAAATAAGACCTCAAATAGCCAATTATTGCCTTCTCTACTTTCAGCAGCGAATTCCAAGCCAGCCGGATGCCCCGTCCCGACCTTCCTGTTTCGCGTTAAAAAATGCTTCATTTCGTTCCGGCAATAAAAAAACAGAAGAAAGTTTTGCTGAATCATTTGGGCAAATGCACTCTATGCTTGTCCTCGCTCTCCGAGACTCTCATGATACAAAACACTTTTGGATTCTCGCATTGTTCGCCCCGGCGATTTACCGTTGCAAAGGTGGACAGTTCATTCAGATCTGGTAATTTTCAAGGAGTCCTTTTCAGTATGCCACGGTTTCCCCGTCGCGAAGGCGATATTGTTCGATTTTCCGATGAAATGGTTTCGGGACTGAAAGAATATTCCACCAGTTTCCCGAGTTGCGACCTCTCAGGCTTGCAGCATGTGCGCGAAGAATATGAAGTCAAAAAAGATAAGCAATTAGCCGCGCTCGAAGCCTACAAACAGGCGACGGAAGAAAAAGACGAGTGCCTTGAAAAGCTGATCAAAAAAATGAAGCGCGAATTACGTCGCGCGGAAACCGATGTTTCTGACGACCTGGACAAACTGGAACGCATTGGTTGGGGCGATAATTCAGAACTCACAGCAGTTCCGCCACCCGGCACACCGCGTTCGGTTCAGGTTCACCGACTGGCTAAAGATCCCTCGGACGTAACCGTGAAATGGAATCCCCCGGCACGCGGTAGTGGTGGAAGCGTCGGATTTTACGAAATCGAACGACGCGAACGCGATCAGGATGAAGACGAATACAGCGAGTGGTCCATTGCAGGGGTCACCGTCGAGACAGAAATCCGCCTTGCCAATCAACCCGAAGGCGTGGACCTGCAATACCGGGTAATTGCAGCAAACCGAATCGGTAAATCTTTGCCCACAAAGCCAGCCGAGTTACCCTGAAAATTCGACTCGGGCCTAATTACTCCGTCGGTCGTTCTCCAAATACGTTCAACCAGATCAAATTCCCATCCGGCGTCTGGTAAATTTCAGACGCTTGACTGGGCAGCGTACGGTTTGGTTGATCTGGCCATTCCTCTGTGCCAATCCAATCGTCGCCCCGGTGACCAAACGTAAACTTGAACTGCATCGGCACATTGCGAGTTCGGAATTCCCACATTGTACCGAATTTCGTTTCGCCCAGGAACTTCATTGGAATCGCATTGGGTGTCCAGGCACCTAAATCCTCCAGATCGCCCGAGATAAACAAACGATTGTCCGTGTTTTTTTTCGGCACCAAACACATAATCTGAATTTTTCGCCCCCCGAGCGGCGAAATTTGTTCGATCGGCTCGATCGGCCCCGTCACACCGACGAGGTATTCCCGGAATGGTTCGGGTAAAAGTTCGTTGGGAACGGGGCGACGCCATTGAGCCGCCGGGGGAATGAGCTGACTCATGCGAACGGACTCCATCTTCGTTAAAAGAGGAGCAACCTGCTTCGACAAGAAGGAATCCGATGGAGCATTCATAATCGCTGTGCGCGTTTCCGACAAATCCAATTTCAATCGTTCCCGGTCTTCGGGCTTCAAATCGAACAAAGGCAGTGAATCGTCCACCGACGCAAGCAACTGAATCATGGATTCGCGTCCTTCTTCGACTGTTGATCGAGAAAGGTAATCCAAATACCAATATTCAACCACACGACCACGTGTGTCACAACGTTCGCTCCACTCTTCACTTCTATCGCGTTGCCACAAAGTGAAGCGCAGTTTCCAATCCAGTTGTGTCGAACCCGGCAAGTCCTTCAAACGCCAGGGAATGGGATCCCAGACCTTGACCAGCGAATCGGTAGATGCCGTGGCGAGTTCCGTTCCGTCCGTTGAAAAGGCAACGGCTGTTAATTCTTCCTCATGAGCCTGGACCCGCATCAGTTCGCTTCCGGTTTCCACACTCCAGATACGAGCGCTGCCATCTTTCGATCCCGTAACGAGTCGTGTCCCATCGGGCGAGAAACTAAGGCCGACAACAGGTGCGGTATGCCCAACGAGCGATCCAACTTCCTCACCGGTTTCCACATTCCAGATCTTCGCCTGCCAACTTTCCGAGGCTGTGGCGATCAACTTGCCATCCGGACTAAACTGAAGGTCGTGAATTTGCTTTTCCGATTCGGCGATGGGAGATCTAATCGTCCTTCCTTGAATATTCCACAACCTTACCCCTCGATCCAATCCCGCCGAGGCAATCATTGAACCATCGGGGCTGAATCGCACCGACAAGATACCCTTTTCATGCCCCTTGTAGGTCATGATCTGCTCGCCCGATTGTACATTCCACACAATTGCGGTGCCGTCCATCGAACCAGAAACAATATAATGTCCAACATCGGGAATCGGCGGTGAAACGTCGATACTTGTGATAACATCGGTGTGTTTTTCCAATGTCATCAAACACGTTCCCACATGCGTGTCCCAGATCTTAACTTTTTGATCCTGGGCTCCCGTCGCAATTCGATCGCCGGAAGGAAAAAATGCCACGCTGGTTATCGGCATGACATGCCCACGGAATGTTACGAGGTTTCGCCCATATCGTGTATCCCACAATCGCGCGGTGTAATCCGTCGAAACACTCACCAATTGATCGTTTGTCGGACTGAAGCGAATCGCGGTAACTTCACCGTTATGACCCGAGAGTCTTAAGGTTTCAGGTAACGAAGGGACTTTCCAGATTTTCGCCGTATGATCGCTCGAAGTCGTCAGCAATCGCGAGCCATCGGGGCTGAAAGACGCATCGATAATTTGCCCTTGATGGCCGACCAACGTGGCAATCTCTCGTCCCGAAGGAATATCCCATAATTTTGCCGTTTCATCGTGCGAGCAGGTAAGCAGATACTCGTTATTGGGACTGAAAATTACGCGTGAAATCTTTTCCGAATGACCACTCAACGAGAAAAATTCCCGCGAACTATAAGTATGCCAAAGTTTGACCAGACCGTCCCAGGATGCCGTCGCAACCATATTGCCATCATGGCTGAATCCAGCGCTGGTGATGCCTTGAAAGTGCCCCAGATTCGAGGCCATCAACGAACCATTTGTCGCGTTCCAGATGCGTGCTGCATTGTCATCTTCCGAGGCGGTCAGAATGGCATCGTTGCTTGGACTGGCTAATACGATACCAACCTGGCGATGGCCTTCCAGGCGATGCAGTTCCTTGCCCGAATCGACATCCCAGATGCGAGCCGTACCGTCTTTGGAACCTGTGATGATTTTCTTGCCGTCGGGGCTGAATGCGGCGCACCAGATGGGTCCTTGATGTCCTTTGTAAACCATGATCTCCCGGCTACTTCGAGCATCCCACAACCGCGCGGTTTGATCCACCGACGTTGTCAGCACCAAATTCTGCGTTGGATGAAAATCCACCGTGATTAACCCATTGCTGCGATGCCCGTTGAACGACGAAACCATCTGGCCGTTATCCGTGTTCCAAACCACGGCTTTCCCGTCGCCACCTGCGGTGACAAACATCGACCCATCGTGATTAAAATCGATATCATTTACCGATTCGCTATGCGCTGTATGCAGATGCAAGACTTCGCCCGATTCCGCGTCCCACAAAATCACCGATCCATCGAGCGATGAAGTTAACACCTTCGTTGAATCGGGGGAAAAAATTCCACGCTGAACAAAATCGCTATGTCCACGCAACGTCAGCAACTCAGGTACACATTTCTGAAGCTGGTACCCCCATTCCCACCCTCGCATCGATTCGGGCAACGCAACTAAGGCGGAAACGGCCTCATCGAATTTCCCTTCATCGAGAGTCGTTTGCGCCAGTTTTAAATTTGCACTGTAATTTCGGAACTCGGCTTCGCGCGCACGGCGATTGGCTTCCTCGGCGAGACGGCTTGCCGTTTCGATCCGACGTTGCGCGCTCTTGGCTCGTTGATCCGCATGATAAATTAACGCCGCGCTTCCACCAATCATCAAGACGATCAACAACACACTCGTTGCGATTTTGAAATGACGGCGTTGAGTCCGATGCAGGTCGATCAGCGCTTCTTCCTGCGCAATTTGCTTGAGATGTTCTTCCTTCTCCTTGGGATTTTGAATACGTTCGGCCTGCAAACGCGCCAGCACCAGGTCGCCATTCTGCAATGCGGCCTTGGCATATTGATTCAACGATTGTTCCCGTAACGTTTCAATGCTCGAATGCGAAGGCCAGAGCGAATAAATTTTTTCGATCATCACCAGGCAATTTTCAAGCTTCTTATAATTCGTCCCAGCCTTCGCTAACTCCTCGAATGCCTGATGCGAGAGCAATTCCGCTTCACGATGACGCGTCGTACCCGTCAAAAAATCGCGCAACGCGTCAATGAATTCCTTGGTCGAATCGAACCGTTCCTCTGGATGTTTCGACATCGCCCGCATACAAATCTTGCTAAGCTCTTCCGGAATGTCGCGATCCGGACACTTCTCATCTGGCGGTATCACCTTGCCTTTTCGCGCATGTCGATACGATGTGCGGGTATCCCGCTTTCCGTGGGGCGGCATCATCGTGAGCAAATAATACAACGTCCCGCCGAGCAGATAAACATCGGTCCAGGGTCCGATATTGTCCGCTGTTTCTTCCGTTTGTTCCGGGGCCATATAGGCTGGCGTCCCCGCCGGATTCGGGGCTGTGTCTTTTGTCGGAGCCAAGCCGCTTGCCATCAAATGCGGCATCTTCTTTTCGGCCTTCTCGTCGTCGTACACCATCGCAAGGCCCCAGTCGGTCAGCAAAACCTCGCCGAACTCACCAACCAAAACCTGCATCGGTTTTAAATCGCGGTGAACCACACCGCGCGAATGCGCGAACGCCACGGCCTGGGCCACGTCGATCAAAATGGGCAGATGTTTGGCGAGAAACAACCCCATCGGAAGGTTCTCGTCCTTCCACAGAATTTCGTTCCACCCCTTTCCACGCACCGTTTTCATCGTCAAAATCGGACGTCCGTCCGGGTCCGTCGTCAGATCGTGAACAGGAACGATATTGGGATGTTCCAGGTTCGCCATCGTCAGCGCTTCCTGGCGAAAGGCCATCTCCAGGCGCGCCCAGGTCGAACGTTCCGTTTCCCAGGGTTGTGAATCGTGATAAAGGTAACTGCGTGGACGTTTAATAGCCACCGCGCGGCCAAGCGATGTTTGAACCGCTTCCCAAACCTCGCCAAATCCACCGCGACCCAGAAGACGCAGCATCCTATACTGAGGCGGCAGCGTTACGGTGCTTGAATCGTCGTCTTGAACTTCCAGTGGGACTTCGTCGTCCGAAATCACCCAGCCCCTGATCACGGCGCTGTTGGCATCGACAGGGGGAAGCGTGTCCGAGGACGATTCTTCCGATTTCCAGGCAAACGACTCCTCGGGATCGTCCGACATACCCTCGAAAAAACTATCCGCGGAATTTTCATCCATCGACAGGGGAGCGCCCGGCTGATTCGAGCCGTCGGGGTTGCCTTCCTCCAGGTTCTCCAGTCCTGTTGATTGATCGATGCCTGCCATCTTCCTGTTTACCAAGAGCGAATTCGGCGACGGATTACAACGTAGGTGACACTTGCAAACCCACGATTTTCATACTGCTCAGTCCTAATTCGGCCAGCCAGGATGCTTCAAGAGGCAAATGAATCATTTTGACTAAAACGATGCAAGTGATGTCTTGAGAGCGGCACGCAAGAGATCGAGGAAAAAGCATAAAAACGAAATATTGGCGAAACAAAATCAACCCGCTATTGCGTTACATTAGAAAAATGTAACGACAAACAAAAAAATCTTTGACAACTCGCTAAAGGGTGACATACAAGTTTCTCAGCGTTGAGACAACTGAATGGAATAAAGTAATGAAAACGTTGCTCACAGCCTTGAAAAAATTTGAAAACTCGCTCGTATCAGAGAGTTTGGGCTGAGGGGCCGCTAGGGTAGGCGGATCACTGTCGCGGACCCAGGCAACATGCCGAACGCATTTGTCTGGGTCCAAAACAAGCCGAAAACCCTCTTGGATTGTACACATAAGGTGAACGCAGAGCGTTACCTTTTACATAAAGCTTCTCTTCACGTCACCTGGCTAAAGGGGATGGCACTTTGAACGAACGGAGACAAAGTGCCTCAGCGAAGCGCACCCGCTCTTAAGACCCGCGGGTGTGTTTCGTTTTTTAGCATCCTCGGATTGCGGCGACGGCTGGATTGTTCCTTCAATAGCGCTAGTTCAATTCGGTAGCTGCCATGCCCGGCGACAACACGCCACCTTCAGATGGTACACTTGAATCGTCGGACAACGTCCGAACGGTTCGTCGCCCCATGCCTAATATTCCCGACCGCCTCCCCGATTATTCTCTGCTTGGAAAAGGCCATCAAGAATCCATCAACATGCGATTCGAGGCCGATGGTACACCGAAAATCGCTTCGGCGCGCGAAATCGCTCCCGCCGAAGACGATCCCATGCCGTGGTGGCAGCGCATTGGAGCCTCAATCGCCTACGTCTCGGTAAACGGGCGTAAATTGTGGCCTCTGAACGTACGCCATAACGTGTTGTTGTTTTACCTAACAGGGCGCATTCAACTGTATGTTTCCGACTACTTTTTTGCTCTGTTGCCCTGGCTCTTGTTGATAGGAGCCGATATCTCCTTGGCGCTGTACCTTGCCCTGGTGGGGCGATATAGTAATTTCCATCTGATGTTCGGTGTCACCCTTCTTGTCTTTACTCTATTTTTGAATATATGGAGTAAACTACTGATGGTGCATCATTTTTCACGTGTAACCCAACTGATTCCATTCGAGGAAATTTCTCTCACGCGACTTGAGCCACATGAAATCATGTATGGTCTGTTGATGCGTCCCCATGCAGTGCAGCATTTCCTCAATCTTTTCGGAAACCTACTCGCATTTACCTTATACAGCGGAACGATTATCTGGCTCTTCTTTGAATCATTGCAAAACGGCAGCCTGATGGGATTTGCGCCTCAATGGATCATGTTCATTCTTATCCTGTTATTCTTCCGCACCCTATTGGGAATTCTCGCAATCAACTGGGGCATGGCATCTTCACTTTGTTCCCTCCTGCGCGCGCCTACACTTAGTGCTGGATATGGTCGCATTTTTCGTGAAAGCCTCAATCACCTGTTCGGGTTAGCCTTTTGGATATCGTTGGCTTATTTGGGGATCTACTGGTACAATCCATTATTTTGGGGTTTCATCCTTGCCCCGTTTATTATAATAATTGGTGTGAAAATATTGATTTATTTCAACAACGAAGCAATCCAACGATTGTACTCAACGTCGAAGGATTTCAAACGATGGGCAATTTTCCATCGCGATTAGCGGAATAATGCGTATTTAAAAATCGTGTAGAGAATCTTGTATCCTGCGCGCATCGTTCCCGAAATCGTCCCGGTGATTTTTGATACGCCCACGCGACGGCGATAACTGACGGGTACTTCGGCGCAACGCAACCGATGGCGCACAGCCTTGATTTGCATTTCGACCGTCCAACCAAAGTTACGGTCCTGCATGCCGATTTTTCGCAGCGATGTCATGCGAATCGCGCGAAACGGCCCCAGATCCGTCCATTGTCTGCCCCAGATCACATGCATCAGAAAACACGCCAACTTATTACCGAATCGCGCCTGGGGGAGAAGAGCTCCTGGCTCCGCATGTCCTCGCATGCGCGACCCCACGACGAAATCTTTCTTACCCGTCAGGATCGGCTTGACCAGCCGCGAGATTTCTTCGGGATGGTCGCTGTAATCCGCGTCCAGAAACACCACCACATCGCACGGTTCGAGCGCTTCGATGCCCGTCAGGCAAGCCTGTCCGTATCCGCGCCGCGTTTCCAGCACAACACGCACCGGTCCGCCAACAGTCAGCGCAACCTCGCCCGTACGGTCCGTGCTGCCGTTATCGACAACGATCACTTCCTGTAAACGCGAAAGAGGAAGGTCCTTCAGCACCAGGCCGATCGAACCTTCCTCGTTTAAAGCTGGAATAATAACAGATATACGTGGCCCCGGACCGAATTCTTTGCGAACCGCTGTTTTTTTCCGAGACATTGATTTACAACTCGTTGTCTGAAGTGGAGGCTGGGATCACCCGTTCCTTAAAACTGTCGGATTCATCCTACATCCCTTATTCTTCATCCTTTAAATCTTCGTGCCCTGCGTCGAAGTGATCGCCCGGAATTTTTCCAGCAACTTGTTCGTCACGGTTCCCGGCATGCCGTCGCCGATTTCGCGGCCATCCACTTTCGTGATCGCGATCACTTCGGCGGCCGTGCCCGTCAAGAACACCTCGTCCGCCGTGAAAACTTCGTACAACGTAAACGGTTCCTCAACCACTTCGATGCCGGATTCGCGCGCCAGCTCAATCACCGCGTCCCGTGTGATGCCGCGTAACGCCCCCATGTACGTCGGCGGCGTGTAGAGCTTGCCGTCCTTGACAAGGAAGACATTATCGCCCGTAGCTTCGATCACAAAACCTTGGTTATTCAGCATCAGCGCCTCGAACGCGCCCGAGTTGATCGCGTTTATTTTCGCCATGATGTTGTTCAGGTAGTTGAGGCTCTTGATCCGTGCCGAGAACGTATCCGGAGCCACCCGGCGCGTCGGCGCCGTCACGATAGCCATGCCTTTATCGTAGCATTCCTTCGGATAGAGCTGAATTTCCGCCGCGATGCAAAACACCGATGCCCGCGGGCACAGGTGCGGGTTCAGGCCCAACGTGCCCTCGCCGCGCGTGATCACCAAGCGGATATAGCCGTCCGTCAGGTTATTTTTACGGCACGTTTCGCACACGATTTCCGACATTTCCTCGATCGTGTTCGGAATCGCCAGCATCATCGCGTGCGCCGAATCCCATAAGCGTTCGAGGTGCTCTTTCAGCCGGAAAACGTTGTTGGAATACAGACGAATGCCCTCGAATACGCCATCGCCGTAAAGCACGCCGTGGTCGAACACACTGATTTTCGCTTCCGATTTTGGAACATATTGCCCGTCGAGATAGATGATCGGTTCCATCGTTCTTCGTCTGCCTTTCGCGAATACACCGGTCCGTTGCCGGTTCATGGTCGAAGGGTGGTACCCGGCCTCCACCACTGAGAGCAAGAAGAAGTGCGGGCGAAGGAGAAAAATTGATTCGTTCGCCTACCACTCAATTTTGTTCGATATATTGATCGAACAAATCGTCAAAGGAGGAATAGCGAAAGTAAAATCGTTTCAAACGCCAATACTCCCATTTGTTGGTCGGCCATTTGGAAAGAAAAAACGTACCAAACATGACAACGATCAAAAAAATATCGCTCGTGATCGTGAATTTAATAAACCGGGCTAAAAACAGAAAGAGGAATATTAGCGTGTACAAGATCACAAACCAGATCATTAGCGGTACCCAGACCGCGAAGCTGATAAAAAACAAGGTCAGAGCATTACGACGGCGAAAGTAACTTTCAACGTCGGGTAAAAATAAATAGGGGTCTCCCCAAAGCCGTCTCAAGTGAAGGAAAATAAAGACCGCAAGAATCACCTGTATCGTTTGGTCGTTTGCCGTGAGAAGAAAATATCCCATGACGCCACAAACCGCCATGGTTTCGGCTATTTCCGCAGGATAAATCACGCCAAGTGCCACATCGGCGCGACTCATTCCCGAATTCAAGTAGTCGTCCAGTGTCCCTGTCCTGGCAAGTCCACATAAATCGACCCAGCAAAAGTATCGCTGGAGTGCCTGAATTAAAAACCAGAAAAAAATTGCCAGAAATATCACGGGCCACCAGGATAAAAACTGGGCAGTGATCACTTCATATGCAGCGAGGGCTAAAACCGTCAGCCCAATCGCCCGTGGGATCGGACTTCGGTAAAAAAAACGCACACTTCGGGGGGAAACCGATCGTAAAAAGATGGGATTTTTTCTCAGATTTGCCCAAGTTTCGTTAATACCCGCAAGATCCGCCGTCGCCATGTGCCGCTCCATGATCGTTAAAAACGCTTGTATTATTTACTATTTAACCTTCGATCCAAAGTCACTTATTCATTAATTCTGGAGGACGGGTCGATAACAATTTCCGGTTTACCAATTAACCAGGGAAGCCCCAGCCGCCCTTCGCGATAGCGAACCCGCAAACGTGTTTCCATGGGAACAATCGATTCGTAGAGCGCCGTCGATATTTCGATCGTTTTATCGATGTCGAACTCTGGGTCCTCGGTTCGAATATGGTACGAAGGATAACCGTCGGGATTCGGATTCATCCATTTGTTTGAAACGAGGATTTTTCGTTCCTGCTCCGGTGTGGTAACCATCAGACAATTTATCCCGACAATTGCCGGGAGCGAAACGACCACGCACGGAACCGAAAGCATCAGAAGGAAAATGGACTCGCATAATCCCCACATGACCATACCCGGTTTTTCGGATTCGGCATTCGGATTATCCACACGAGACAAAAACACGGGGGTTTTTTTTCCAAGCAACTTCCAGACGATCCAAATGAGCAACGCGGTGATTCCCCCGGCTCCGAAGCCCAGTTCGTAAATCTCGCCGCCGATAAATTTCACCCGTGCAAAGATCATGAAATCTACGACCATCAAGACTATCGTGCCTAAAATAATTAGTTTGGTAGCCATCGATTTTCCGCCTGTTGGTAAGATCGTCCTGCACCGTTTCTATTATGAATGATGCAGTCTGTTTTCCCAAAGCAAGTGAAGATTCTCCTGCGCATCCCCTTGACGTCCGACTCGCCTCGCCGCATCGTTTCGCCCGATTGACCTCGACTTGCGAAATGGACCCGGACCCCTTTGACTCATCCCGCTCTTCCCGAATCGCCTCGGCACGACGATCTGCGTGGCCGGTTGCTCGAACTCTATGCGCGTATTATCAGCGCTCCGATGCCGCCGGATCAACTCATCAACGCGTTTTTTCACCGTTATAAGCTGCCGGGCGGAGCGCGTGGTTTTCTGGCTGCTACCGTATATGCCCTGCTGCGTCGCCGTATTCGGTTGCATTTGATGATTCAATGGGCTGGACGCTCGAACCCTTCTTTCGATTGGCCGGAAGCCGGTCAATTGGCCTGTCCTCTTTCGCCGTTTGAAGAAGGCACTCTCGCCCTTTATCGTTGGATGCTCGAAGACCTTCGCGCTTCGCAATCCGAAGCCCAACGTCTGGCCCTTGCGGCTTTCGATGCCTTCATCTCACGCATTTCCACTGATCGACCCGCCGAAAACGATCCACTCCACGCCGTTGAAATTGGCGAACCCGGCATCCAACTGGCCAATCACGCGGTGCAATTTGCACGCGATCCGAAATTAACCCATGCCTCACCGCTTTTGCAACGCGCCGCGCGCCTTTCGATTCCATGGGATTTGCTCGAACGTTGGCGCGAACGTTTTGGTGACGTTCCCAGTGAGGAACTCGCCCGCGCGCTCAGTGGAACTGCTCCGCTTGATATTCGCGTCAATCGTCTCAAAGGCGAACGGCAAGCCTTGCTCGACGCCTTTGCTAAAGATTCCATCGCTGCGATGCCCGCAACGTACTCGCCCGACGGCATTCGACTGCGCGACAAAGCCAACGTGTTTCGCTCCCTGTTGTTTTCCGACGGATGGTTCGAGGTCCAGGACGAAGCCAGCCAACTGGTATCCTTTGCCTTCGATCCCAAGCCCACGTGGCGC
>CAZOKZ010000001.1:105315-218407 GCA_964580585.1 uncultured Candidatus Sumerlaeota bacterium
ACGCCTGTTCGGGCGGCGGAGGCAAGTCGCTTCACCTTTCCGGATTAATGAAAAATCGCGGCGAGATTTTCGCCCATGATTTGAATGCCGACCGCCTCGAACCACAACGCAAACGCCTTCGCCGGGCAGGTGCGCACAACGTGCGGATTCTGGAACCGGGTAAAGCTGCGGAAAGCGGTCCATACGATGCAGTGCTGATCGATGCGCCGTGTCTTGGGCTAGGAACGCTACGCCGTAATCCGGACCTCGCATGGCGAGGCGTGTTGGCTCAGCGCCTTGCCGATATCGTAGAGATGCAATGGAATTGCCTGACTGAATACGCCCCGATGGTTAAGCCCGGTGGGCGATTAGTGTATGCGACCTGTAGCTTCGAGCACGAGGAAACAACCGGCATTGTCGAACGTTTTCTGGCAGAATACCCGGATTTCGGGCCCTCACCCATTGCCCCAGCCTTTGCACGCTATGGCATCGACTCGCTCGTCGGCGAAAAAGACCATACGTTGGCGCTGCTTCCTTCGACGCATGGAACCGATGGATTTTTCCTGGCACGATTTGAACGCTTGCGCACCTGACGTTTTTTTGCGAGAGTCCACCTATCAAGAAATGATCAAAAGGACTCTTACATGCCGAAGCGCGTTCTCTTCGTTTGCATGGGAAATATATGCCGTTCGCCAACCGGCGAAGGCGTTTTCCGCCATTTTGTAGAAAACCAGGGTCTTGCCCATGAAGTCGAAATCGACTCAGCGGGCACCATTGGCTATCATGTGGGCGAACCGCCGGACAGCCGTATGCAACGGGCCGCCGCGCGTCGAAATTACGACTTGTCTAAACAACGAGCTCGACAATTCAAGCGTAGCGATTTCGTGGAATTCGATCTGATCGTACCCATGGATCGCGAAAACGAATGGAACATTCATCGACTCGACCCCGACGCCGAGTATCGCGAAAAAGTCAAACTTCTTTGCTCATTTCACCCAAATCCACCCACCATGGACGTGCCCGATCCGTACTATGGTGGCCAGCGCGGATTTGAAGAAGTCCTCGATCTCATCGAAGCTGCCTGCCCGGGTATTCTCGAACATCTCCAGTCCCTCGACCAAAATGGAAAAGGAGACTAAATCCGATGATCGCGACAAAATTGTACCCCGAAGCCGAACGCCTGATTGCCGAATGCACAGGCGCGGAGGCTTCCATTGTTCACCGCACGCCAGTTGGAGGTGGGTGCATTAGCAATGCCGAAAAAATCGACCTCGCAGATGGGCGATGTTTTTGTCTCAAACACAACGCGCACGTGCCACGTGCATTGTTTGAGCAAGAGTCAGAAGCACTCGCCGCTCTTACCGCTCCCAAGGCCATCCGCGTGCCGGAACCTCTTGCCGTTGGCGGGGGAGAAGCGGGCATTCCACCGTTTATCATCCTGGAATGGATCGAAAGCGGAACGCCAGGCGCAGATTTTCACCTGACGTTTGGACGACAATTTGCCGAACTGCATAAAGCCACGCAATCCGACCGGTTTGGGTTCCCACACGACAACCACATCGGCAGCACTCCGCAACCCAATGGATGGAAAGACGATTGGGTCGAATTCTGGCGCGAACATCGGCTTGGTTACCAGTTCAAGCTCGCCCGCGACAAAGGACTCACCAACGCGGTGATGAACGATTGGGCCAACCGATTGCTCGAACGCCTGCCCGAGCTGATCGGCGAACCCGACGAACCGGCGTGTTTACTACATGGCGATTTATGGGGTGGAAATTACATGACAGACGCCGACGGCCAGCCAGTTCTGATCGATCCAGCAGCCTATTATGGGCGTCGCGAAGCTGACTTGGCGATGACGATGTTGTTTGGAGGATTCAGCCACGCGTTTTATCAAGGCTACGAAGAAGTCTGGCCTCTCGCCGAAGGCAGCAAAACCCGCCTCGACATTTACAAACTCTACCACCTGCTCAACCACCTGAACCTCTTCGGGTCCAGCTACCGTGGCGGGTGTATGGAAATCATGTCGCGGTATGGGGGGTAATTAGATTTCTCCCGCGAACTCCGGTTTCAAATTCGATTCTCCCGTCACTGCCGCGCAATACGCCGCGCCAACGATTCCGGCCATGTTGCGCATTTGAGCCGGGCGAATTTCCGCGCGTAGTTTAAGATAGGGAAGAAACTTGTCGATCTTTTTACTGATGCCACCGCCGATGATAAACAGATCGGGCCAGAAGAGTTTGTCGAGTTCCTGCAGGTATTCGTTTACGCGCTTGCCCCAATCGTCCCATTTCAGATCGCCATCTTTTTTGACTTTCTCCGACGCGTAATGCTCGCCTTCTTTGCCATTCTTCAAATACACGTGACCCAATTCCGTGTTTGGCACCAGTTGCCCATTGATGAACATCGCCGTGCCGATGCCCGTGCCAATGGTGATCATAAAAACGAGACCCGAATGATTGCGTCCGGCGCCGAAAGTCACTTCCGCCATGCCAGCGGCATCCGCGTCGTTCACCAACGCCGTTTTGCATCCCGTGCGAGCCTCGATCATGGCTGCGGCGTTCTTGCCGACCCATGATTTTTCCAAGTTCGCCGCCGTGTGCACGACGCCATTTTTGACCACGCCGGGAAACCCGCAGCCGATGGGATTTTTCCAATCGAAATGCTCGGCGATTTGACCGATTGCTTCGATCATCGCTTCGGGTACTGCGGGGTTGGGTGTTTTGATCCGAAACCGTTCGGCGAGCGCCTCGCCAGTCGTGGTGTTGATGGGCGCGCCCTTGATTCCCGAGCCGCCAATGTCAATTCCAAGCACCTGCATGAACAAGCCCCTTCGACTGAAATTCACACCGCAGGCATCCTGGGGGAGAAACCATCTTGTGGACAAGCAAAAGGCGACTCTGTTTTTAAGAAAATGCCCGGCTCCAAGAAATGAGCCGGGCATGCTTCAATTCAGTGAATTGGCGACCTTATTCGTACGTCACCATGGTTATGTTCGGATTAAATCGACCGGTAACGTCTGGTTCAATTTTGCTGTTCGAGGCATCGGAAACTTTCTCGAACAACTCGTCAAACAAACGTTCAAGTGTTAACTTGGACACCGAACGGTTTTTGTTGTTCAAACTGTCGATTAATTCCATTCCGTAGAGTTGTTTTCCACCGGATTTCATCGCAGGAACTGGCGTGGTTGTCGAAGTGGCCAATGCCCAACGGGGAGGAGCGTTTTCGATGGAGCTCAAAATCTCCTTGCTGGTATCGGAAGCATTCCAATCCAGGTCCAGAATGATCAGCACATCTTCCGTCGCTAGCGATCGGCTCAACATATCCAGCAGTGACGAAATGGCAAGTTGCGATTCACCCGTTCCAATCGACATGGTGGCGGCATCGCCCGGCGCGGCGATGCAAATCATCGCCAAGTCGCCTGCGAGCGGTTTGCGCGTGAAATTATCCAAGTCGCTCTCGAACGTCTTAAGATCGAATGTCCCCGAATTGGTGTAAGTTGAAATAGACGAAGCCTCGAACTGTCCAACGTAAGGATCAACCAGGGCGCCTTTCAACGCTTCAACCGTAGCCGATGCTTCGCTCGATCCCGCTCCCACCAGATAGGCATAACGACGCGCGGGGGAGAGTTCTGCGGGCAGACGTTTGATGCGTAATTCGGCGTTCGTTTCGTTGTCACGCCAATCGATAATTTTTGCGCGCAGCAGGTTATCGCCCATGTCGAGTTTGACCGCTGTCTCGCGCGTCGAAATGGACTGTGGCGCCGAACGTTCATCCACCAACGTCATCGCGTCGATGCCCGTGTTGACTTCGCGTTGATTCACAAAGACGTGGAGCTTTTGCAGATTGTTTGGCGCCGAAGCGTTCCATTGAACCATGGCTTCAGACTGACGTATAATCGTTCCGTTTGCAGGCGACAAAAACGAGAACGTGGGCAATGCGCCTTTCTTGATGTCCTCGGCTTCTCGTTTCAACTTCGCGAGATAGTTCTCGCCATCTGTGCGCAAGTCGGCCCAGTACGTGTCATCTCCACTGGGAAGTCCCGATTGCGATTGGGTAATGACGTCGTTGAAAGCCGGAGTGATTTTCAGCTTAAAGTCTTCCATTTGGCCTTCTTCCGCGTACTGCGTGAAGAGCTTGGAAGACGTTGTGAATTTCGTGCGAATAGGTTTACCGATTTTGTACTCAGAATTTCCTGCGTGATAACCATCATACCACTGGAATTCTGCTGTGATATCGTAATGACGGGATAACTTCGGGACGCCCAAAAACCACACCACGTCGTAGAAATGAAACCCAAACGGCAAAGCCAACCCATAGAGATAAACCGACCCCTTGGCAGAGGTATCAATCAGCGTTCCCTTGAGCAGCAAATCGTACGATCCCGGTTCAGGCAATTCGTCTGACCTGGCGAATTGCACGCGCTCGAATTGCCCGCTCTGGCTCAACGCATCGGCCAATTCGCGCGCCACGAGCGATGGAAACGGTTCGATTGCGCTGCTGTAAACTTCATCAGGACGGGAAAATTGATAATGACGAAAAAACGAAAAAGGCGGGGCTGCTTTCACCTGCGCCGTCTTCATTTCAAAACCGCGATCGTCCTTGAGTTCGGTAACCAGCACCCGCATTGGAATCGTCGGATGCGTGGAATCCACTTTGACAACCTTATACTTACTCGATGTCCCGCAGGCTGTCAGCAGCAACAGGCTCGCTAACACCATCAGTTTCCATGTAAGGGCTCGAACCATGGGCATAGCCTCTCCACGATGTATGTTGATTTGTAAAGAATTACATTCAGAATCAGAATGCACCAATTCTAAGGTGTCAATGCAAGCCGAAAGCCAATTTCGGACGATCTCTCGCCGGGTTCCTTTCGTCCTCGTGCCGTGGTGCGAAGCTCGTCGGCAGAAAAAGAAAGATAACCGCCTCCGCGTAAGACCTTTTTCGGTTTTCGTTCCGATTCCATTTGGGCATCACTTGGTCCATAAGGAACATTTTGCTCATACCATTTGGGCAGATACCAATCCTCGCACCATTCGGCAACGTTGCCTGCCATGTTATAAAACCCATTGTTGCCTTCGTGTTGGGTTACTTTCTCCGTCCCACCGTCCGGCATATTAAAGTTAGCGGTTTGATGGGTTGGTACAGCCGCCCCCGATGGGTATTTCAATTTCGCCCGTCCACCTGCGGCCAACTCCCATTCCGCTTCCGACGGCAGCCGGTAAAACTTCCCGGTTTCTCGATTGAGCCAACCAATGTAGGCCACCGCTGCCGTCCAGGTAATGGCATTGGCCGGATGGTCTTCCCGGTTGGGGCGAGGGATGTATCGATGCGCATTCTCATCGTAAATGATATTCGTATGATCGGTAGGAACGTATAAAATCTCCGCTTTCATTCCCAACGAGTTCAAGAAAGCAGAAAATTCCAGGGCGGTGACTTCGTATTTGCACAACTGATACGAATTAAGACGGACATTGTGCATCGGTTTTTCTTCCGATGGCGCGTTCGCCTCGTCGCTTCCCATCGAAAAGCTTAAACCACCTTGCTCGATCATTTCTTTCTCGATGTTCGTTGCCATCATGATAGCCAGATCGTCGGCCCGGCTAAGGATTAGTTTCTGGGCATCGGGATTATCGTCGTAATCCCGTAACATATCCATGACGTTGCGCCAATAACGAGGAATCTCGATAGGGCTGACATCCTGGGCGCCTTTAACATAATAATTAATTTGAGTACCAAGTACTTCCAATGGATCGGGCGTCGGTTTGGGAGTCGCCGTTGGTTTCACGGGCGTTGGTGTGGACGTTTTGACGGTCTTTTCCGGAGTAGGGGCGGGCGTTGGATTGATCATCGCCACGTCCACCGGGGTTTTGGTCGCCTCCGGCGTGGAATCCACGCTCACCGGTGTTTCCTGGTTGCCGTTATTTCCCGACACCGTTGAACCATTGTTGCCATTGGAAGGTTCCGGCCCTGTCAACGCATTGACAATCATCACGCCAGCGATCAAAGCGCAGACTCCCACGGCTATCGCCGGCACAAGAAACTTGCGCAAGGGATGCGCCGTCGCGGGTGGGGGAGTGGTTTCAACAGCGGCGGAAGCGGCTCCTTTTTCACTTGCAGGCTGTGGTGCCGAGAACGGGGTTTTGTCGATTTCCGTTCGGGACGACGACCCCATAACTTCCGTCGCATCGACTTCGGTGGAAGAAGCGCGCGCTCCGGCTGCCATCGAAGGAATCGCCTGATCTTGCCGCGATTCATTCATCGGCTGAACGGGTAGTGTCGGATCGACTTCCGATTCAACCGAGGCGTGTTTATTGGTCGCGTCGTAATCCGTGTGCGGAATCGTTTGTTGCGTTTCCACCTCAACCAGATTTCGCGAAGCCCCGCTGCCCGGCGTCGTCGCTTTGATGATGGGAATGGTGCAATCGGATGCCTGCAACGTCTGGCGCCAGATATCTGTCATCGGCATATCCCAGACGGGCTTGAGAGCAGTCTCAATCGCCTGGCCTAATTCGGAAGCATCCTGTGGACGTTTCGCCGGATCTTTCTCCAGACAACGCAGGATCAACCTGTCGAGTTCTTCCGGAATCCCCTGGATTTTTGTCAGAATCGAAGGGGGTTGCTCATTCAAGTGAGCAACCGCCACGGTTAGACCGGAACCCGTAAAGACCGTTTGCTGAGTAAAACAATAATAGATGACACAACCCATCGAGTACAAATCGCTCAGATGGGAAACACCCATGCCGCGAATCTGTTCGGGCGCCATGTAACTTGGTGTGCCGAGCGCTTGCCCCGTTTGAGTAAGCTGGCCTCCGTCCACACCCGTCATCTGGGCAGTCGGGTCCACATGCGCGATACCGAAGTCCATGACTTTGACGCGCCATTTACCCCGTGGAAGCCGAGCAACCATGATGTTGTGTGGTTTTATATCGCGGTGAACGATACTGTGTTCGTGCGCGTGGGCGATGCCTTCGCAGGAAAGCTCCAGAATTCGCGCCAAATCCCCAACGGTTAAATCTCCGGGCGCCCGGTTCGTGAAGGCCTTCAAATCCATGCCTTCGACATATTCCATGGCGATAAAAGCCAGATCCGAATCCTGGTAAAATTCATAAACCTGGACAATATTGTCGTGCGCCAGCTTGGCAACGGTTCGTGCCTCGCGAGCGAAGCGCGCCATGATTTCGGGCGACTCCATCACCGCGCGGCTGGGCACCTTCAAGGCCACATCGCGGCCTAAGTCCACTTGACGGGCGCGGTAAACCTTCCCCATGCCGCCCGAGCCCAGGATCTGCTTAATCTCGTATTTCTCGGCAAGAACTTCGCCGACTTCGAATTCCAACATAGGCCAGTTTGAATCCTGATCTGGGGGAATTTCGCCCTCTCAGTTCGCAACGCCTCCATAAAGGCACGGCAGTCCCCTTGAGGCGCGAGAGAAAAATCCCGTTTTCACACCAGGTTGAACGACAAACGGATAAAACGAAGAATCATGTCAGTTCGCTCAGGTCGGTCGTGCAATACTCTAACAGGGCTGCCTGAGCCGGGGACAGAAGGCAATCGCGATTCATCCCCGATGCTTTGTCGTAGTAGGTCGCCGAGCGCTCGCCGCAGACAATTTCGGTCACCGGAGCATTCCGTACGACAAAAATGTACAAATCCATCCCTAATTTGGGGGTGGACTGGAAAATCCAATACAGCGTCTCGCCGATCATTCCCGAATTCACAAACTCCGTGTTGGGTTTTGTCTTCAGGGTGAAGAGATCCTTTACGTATTTCTGGGCTTCGGGAACAAACTTGGCCGGGTCTATCTCGGCATCCTCCCCCGTCAAAGGATCGAGTACCACGTCGGCGGCGATGATCGTGGAAAGCAACTCATCCAACGCCAAGGGTAATTGATCGCATTCGATGGACTCGCCTGAACTCGTTTTGATCGTTGTCATTCGATTTCTCAAGGAAACAACCGCTGGAGCAGCCAACGGAAGATTTGAAGTTACCTACGGAAAATATCGATAATCAGCTAGGGGAGCAATGGGGCAAAAGGCAACCGTGATAACGGGATTCGCCCTAATTTTCTCACTTCATGAACAGACGATAATGCACCTCATGGACGACTTCGCCGCGATCATTGTAATAAATTCGTGGTTTGGTAACTTCCTCGAAATCACGCAGGCGTCCCTCGCGAAGCAATACGTCCAAAAATTCGCCGCCTTTTACCGCGTTCTCGCCGCGCCACCGAATCGCTGCCAACTGGGTTAAACCACCATCCTTTTGACTGACCAGATCGACTCCCGCCGTCAAACACGCTCGTTGTACAATCAATCCGTAATTCACGGAAGAAACAACACGAGGCGAAGACGCTTGCTGCGTAGATGATTGATTTTCTTGAGTTGGCGACTTGGCAATGCCGTTTTCATAATGGATCGTAGGCTCCATGGAGCTTTCCATTTTGGCGTAGAAAGCTTCCTTGCCATCGAGCAGGTTAAACACGACGACAAAAATCAGAACCAGAACCGCGCAGAAGGTAAAAAAACGTAGGAAAAATTTCATCGGAATGCCTCACCTAATCAGGATAGGACGAGTCCGCTTTTTTGGCAATACATTCTCTGTTTTTTTGAAAAAACTTAGGGGAGAGGTGGAAACGTGAACAGTAATGTCTTCGCGCTCAGACCTTGATTTTTTCTACCGCAGACTTCAAGCGCTGAACATTGGTGTGGGTATAAATGCTCGTTGTGGCCAACTGAGAATGGCCCAGTAATTCCTTGATCTCTAACAGGTTAGCCCCTCTGTGTAAAAGTTGTGTCGCAAAGGTGTGCCGCAATTTATGCGGCGTGATCTGATGACTGACCCCCGCCTGTTTAACTGCCCGCTCCACGGCCCAACCAACCGCCCGCGCTGTCATTCGTTGATCGTCGCGACCCAGAAAAATCGGCATGGGATTCATGTTGGGCGTTACCAGTCGCACGGAGCGCAGATATGTCGCCAGCACTTCGCGGGCATGCCGATGTAAGGGAATCAGACGTTCCTTCGAGCCTTTACCATGCACCAGGATGCTTCCCGCCTCAAAATCCACATCGCCGATGTTCAATCCCACCAACTCGGACAAACGCAAACCGGTAAAAAGAAACAGAGTAAGTATCGCGTAATCTCGATAACCCTCAGAATCAGAACGATCCGGCGCGCGCAGCAACCGTGTCATCTCTTCTTCAACAAGATAAACAGGGAGCTTCTTTGGAATTTTTGGATTGTGAAGTGTCAGCGCCGGGCTTGCCTCGATCAGACCGCACCGTACGGTATAATCGAAAAAACGGCGCAAACTGCTCATGACGCGACTCAAACTACGAGGCTTAAACCCCTGATCGTCGCGAATGTGCGCGATGAAATCTTTCACATGCAGCGCAACAATCTCGTCCAATTTGAGTGATTCCTTGCCGCCTTCGGTCAGATAATTCCAACAGGCACGCAGATCCGACTCATAGGCCAACAAGGTATTCTCGGCCAACCCGCGTTCGACACGCAGATGATGCAGATATTGATCGATGGCAGCGGAAAGCTTCATAGCAAGATCGAATGTTCAGGTTTGGCAGACCGTCAAGAACGATCTGATTTGAGGAATCCAGGCATATTGGCGGAAACACCGTCAACGTAAATAATGTCAATTTGACGAAGTTATAAACAGGAGCCTAAATCAAGTCGTTTCAGGCCCAGACTGAGCGAACAGGAACTTGCAGACCTCGATAAAGGCTTCGCCCAGAGCTTGAATATCGGACTGTTTATTGGTGGAGCCGATGGAGATACGAACAGCACTGGCGATACGTATTGGATCTTGGAGCATCGCCTGTAACACATGGCTGGTTTCCTCCCCCTGACTATTACAAGCCGACCCTGTGCTGATCGCAAAACCTCGCGCATCGAGTTCAGCCACAATACGCTGAGCTTTCAAACCTGGGATCGAGAGATTCAACGTCCCTGGCAAACATCCGTCCTCTGGACTATTCCGTATAATCCCCGGGATGCCTGCTTCGAGTTGAAGCCAGAGCTCTTCACGCAACGTCGAGAGTCTCGTTGTTTCTCTGGATTGATTCGCGACGACTATTTCCAATGCCTTTGCAGCACCGACAATTGCGGCCACATTCTCTGTGCCTCCGATTAGACCGAACTCTTGCCCCCCACCCGTTTGAATTGAATCGATATTCGTTTCATCGCGACAATACAGAACACCGATACCTTTGGGCCCATTGAATTTATGAGATGAGAGCGAGAAAAGATCGACAGGATATTCGTCCAATTGAACAGGTAGCCGCCCGACTGCTTGAACTCCATCGCAATGAAACATTGCCGATGTTTTTTCCCGTATAATCCGACCGAATTCTGCGATGGGCTGAATGCTTCCAACCTCGTTGTTCGCCATCATGAGTGAAACGAGCACCGTCTCCTGGCGCAAGCTCTCGGATAAATCGCTGGTTCGGACCCTCCCCCATGAATCGACAGGCAAAACAGTCAATTTGAACCCGAATCGATCGCGAAGATCGATGCAGGTTTCCAGCACGGCTTTATGTTCCGCCGCCGAGGTAATCAGATGGTTGCCCAGGCCTATTCTCTGCGCATGAAACGCCGCGCCGCGAATGGCTAAATTGTTAGCCGCCGTTCCCCCGCTGGTAAAACGAATCTCATCGGGACTTCTTGCGCTGAGGAGCCGTGCGATTTGCCGCCGGGCTTTTTCAATCGCGTATCGAGCCGCTACACCGAATCGATGGGTCGAGGACGGATTGCCAGGAATCGTACGCCAACATTCTACCATTGCCTCGACGACCTCCTCGGAAAGAGGAGTGGTGGCGTTATGATCGAAGTAACTGCCCAAGTCCGGGGATTTCACGCGTGACTGCCTCTCCCCTATCGCAGGGAATAAAAGAGGCCGGATTGTTTGCTTTCCGATCCATCTCGCAAGCAAAACAACCCGGCTCGAATTCTTCGTTACTGATGGTCGCTCAGTGACGACCCTTCAAACTGGCTTCAACTTCGTTAATCAAAGTTGTGGCGGAATAACGCGTATCGTGCGGCAAACGCTGGTCTTTTACGATATCCTTCAAGATGTCCATCGCTGGTTTTACACGGCCAATTTTCAAATACACGTTAGCGGCATTCCAACGCGCTGCGGCGCTGCGTTTACTGATGTCAGAGGTCTTTTCAACAAGATCGACCGCTTCGCCCAAACGATCCAACCGATCCAATTCGTGAAGAATCATCGTCAAGGTGTCGTCCGATTCGTACATTGCAAAGGCTTGACGATGTTTTTCCAATGCGTCCTCGGTCTGTCCGGCACCGAATTCCAAATCGCCAATCAGTTTCAAAGGCACCCATGCGTCGGGGTATTGCTGTTGGAGTTCCAACGCGCAATTCAACCGTTCATCGTTCCCTGGATAAGTCAGCACCAACAATTCGGCAGCTTCGATATAATTGGGGTCTTTGGCAAATGCTTTACGAAGCGATTCGCGAGCTTCGTCCGTGCGATTGGTTTGGGCTAAAACGCGAGACATGCCCGCCAGCGCCTTGGGATTTTCCGGATCAACAGACAGGGCCTTGCTGAATCTTTCCTCGCCCGCTTCCCAGTTTTCCCGGCGGCATTCCGCCAGTCCAGCGGTAGTCAAGGCCTTGACGTCATTTTCGTCTTTTTCCAAAAGCACCCCGCAGGCAAGCAATGCCGCTTCGTGTTTGTTGTCGTCCAGGTTGAATTTCGCGACGTCTTGAATCTGATCGTACTTTCCAGCCTTCTTCATGGCGTCGATCTGATTTTGTACCAATTCCAGATACTTGGCCCGGGTAACATACTTCATTTGGGACAAATCGAATGGATTAAAGACCATGGGAACCAGTTCGCCGTGCATTTGAAGCTCGCGGATGATGGCGCTGTTTCCACGAGTTTTGTTGTTTGCTTCCCAAAGGAGTTTCAACATCTCCTCGCGACGTCCCACCATGGCGAGCGCACGCGACAGGATCAAAATATAGCGAACATTCCCCATGTAAACCGGGGAGATTTCTTCCAGCAATTTGAGGGCTTCTTCCCCTTTGGTCAATTGAACCAGTACCGTGGCGAGGTTCAATTTTGACAACGCGTCTTGAGGGTGTTCTTGAACCAGTTCCTCCAGGATTTCGCGCGCGCGATCCAAATGACCGTCGGTCATGCAATTCGCAGCAGATTGAAATTTCGCGAAATGTGTGGCGATGGAACGTAACTGTTCGGCTTCCGAATGATCGGGAGATTCCGCCAGGAAATTTTCGATCCAGCGAGCAATTTCACCATGCGTCACCGAGCCTTTGTCGAGACGATGCGACTCCTTGCGCGGCACGGGCAATGTATCGGGCAATCCTTGTTGGCGCTTCATCATTTCGGGCACGGGATGAAAAACCCAACGGGATTTCAAGGAAGCATTGGCGGCCGGTTTGTTCGACTTCTTCATGGAGGGATCGATCCTTTGTTGTCCTGGTCTCAGAAAGCCATTGGCTAGTCTGGATATGCAATTTCACTGAAACAAAGTTCCTCCATCCCGGTGACGAGTTGGAGGAACGGAATTTACACAACGTCTTATGGGGGGCGATGGTTCATGGGATTCCGAAATTTGGTGCACATTCGGCACCTTGGAGATCAGTTACGCGGCGGTTCTTTCAATGTCCCGTCTTCGGGATTGATGATATCGTACGGCGTCAGTGCATAATCCGTCACGACAACAGTGGCGTCGCGATGAACAACCGAGGGAACTTCGCCTGGACGATATAATTCATACCGTACGCCGCCGATCATCGCCACATTACCATTATAACGGCGATTCCAATCGAACACAAAGTCCTCGAGCAATTGTTCCTGATCAATACGCCAATCCAGGTAAGCTTTCCGTTTCGTCATTCTTTCGGCGATACGGCCCTCGAAAGCTTCCATAAAGGCTTCCTGGTCTTCTTCTAATCCTCGCAGTTTTTCTTCCAACTCGGTATAAATACGGACGACTTGAGAAGAGATCACTTCAGGGGGAAATGTCGAATCCTGACCACCGCCAAGTCCGGCAAACGGATTGAAATCATTCACCTGGCTATCCAGGCTGCGATTTTGCGCGTCGTTGATGATGTTCGGATCGCGTGTTTCCTGTTGTTCGCTTTCCCGAGGTCCACCTGGCCATTGAACCACGGCATAGGGCGATTGTTTCAACGTGGTACCCGCCATGACGGTGTTTTCCACGTATTCGGACCACAGTTCCATTTGATCGGAAAAGTGTGCCCACTGCGCCCAGGCCTGGGGGTCTGCATTCGAATCGAAATTTGGCAGAACACCATCGATTGCGTCCTGCTGGTATTTCTCGGTCTTCGCTAAATCGTACTCAGTGGCTTCTTCCGAGGTGAGTTTTTTACGCGAAACGACCGTGCGCCCATCCCACAACGTGGTGCGCTCATAACGGAATTGATAAAGTTGGTCGATACCTGCCTCATTCACGGCACCGCCCGCGGCAGCGGCTTCCGTCTTGGTACCTGGCGGACCCGTCAAAGGCGAATCCGTGACGTCCTGGTCGAAAATCGAGTTCAGATCGCCATCATCTCCGAACGGGTTGATCGGTTGGGAACCTGTACCAGTCGCTGTTGTGGTGGTGGTCGAAGTACCTCCGCCACCGAACATCTCCATGCCTTCCGTTTCTTTCAGAAGCGAAGGATCGCCTACACCAAAGGGATCGAGGGCAAATTCCATTTCCTCGTCACCTTCGGCACCACCCATCAAATGCGAGATATCGCCATCTCCAGAAGGGGGAGTGGCAAATCCGCCATCAGCGCTATCCATCGGAGGCGTTGCGAATCCCGTATCATCGGCTTCTGTCGATACCATATCACTCGGGGCATCGCCAAAAGGCGAATCCATCGAGCCTTCCGTGGCGGTAGCGCCGAAAGGATCGATGATCGCACCTTCCGGAGTATCAACAGCCGGTTCGGCAAAAACATCTTCAGTAGGCATTTCCGTATTTTCAGGCGGTGCATCGAAAACGGTAGTTTCCGTGGTGTCGCCTCCCGACTCACCGGGAGTAAACGCTCCACCGTCTCCAGGCTCTGCGCCTTCGGCTCCCTCTGTCTCACCAAAAGGCGAAACGACCGCAAAAGGGTCGGGAACCTGAGATTCGGAATCCTGTGCAACAACAACTCCCCCAGTCATCGCCAACGCTGCAACGAAACCGGTAACCCCAAGACGACGGAATAAAATCTTGGCCATAAGTGATATTCTCCCAGTTTGATTCCTACTTAGACTGTTACAGTCCCGCGTGTGGACGGCAAGGAAAAAGCGGTGGGATAATGTGGGATTTCACCGAATACGGGTTGCCTCCCGAATAAGGAGGCATTCATGTTTCGCCACGCGCAATCGCTTCAAAAACCTTATCTCCGGCTCACCTACTGAATGGAAACCATCCCGACAACGACTTCTTTGCCCGACGAGAACAAAACTCAGGTGCGTAAACTGAGTATTTTGATCCCGGTGTACAACGAAATTCGCACTCTGGAACGGCTGTTGACACGTGTTTTAGCCGCTCCCCTGCCCTGTGAGCGTGAAATTGTGGTGGTGGACGATTGCTCCAAAGACGGCAGCCGCGAATTTCTGCGCGATTTTGCCCGCAGCCATGGCGAAGTGGTTCTTTATATGCACAAACGCAATAAAGGCAAAGGCGCAGCGATTCGTACGGCGATTCGTCACATGACGGGCGATTGGGCAATCATTCAGGACGCCGACCTCGAATACGATCCTTTCGAGTACGAAAAACTGCTCGTTCCCGTTCAGGACGGAATCGCGGACGCCGTCTTCGGTTCGCGCTTTCTGACGGGCGGATATCGCCGGGCGATGTTCTTCTGGCATACCATGGCCAATAAGTTCCTGACCACGTTCAGCAATATGCTCAATGACCTGAATCTGACGGATATGGAGACCTGCTACAAACTGGTGCGGGCCGATATCCTGAAGACGCTCAATATTCGCAGTAACGGTTTCGATCTGGAACCGGAGCTCACCGCCAAGCTGGCCCGTTGGGGAGCAAGGATTTACGAGGTTCCAATCTCCTATCGAGGACGCAGTTACGCCGAAGGGAAAAAGATCGGCGCCAAGGACGCCTTTCAGGCGCTTTATGCCATGATTCGCTATCGGTTTTTCGATGTTCGATACGCGCGTCATGAAGGTTTTCTGATCCTCCAGGCCGTTCGCCGGGCAAAAAAATTCAACCAGTGGCTTTTTTCTCAGATCAAACCCTACATCGGTCACAATGTCCTCGAAGCGGGATGCGGCATCGGGAACCTGACAGAGCTCTTGCTCGATCGCAAACGACTGGTTTGTGTGGATTTAGATCAATTTTATATTGATCGCCTGGTCCAATCCTATGGGCATTTGAACAATTTCACGATTCATCCCGCAAACCTGATGAGCGACAAAGACCTGAAACGCGCTGCGGATAAAAAGAACTTCGACACGGTAATTTGCCTGAACGTCGTTGAACACATTGAGGATGACCAAAAGGTATTGAAGAATTTTTACGACATTCTGCAGCCTGGCGGCCGAGTGATCATCCTGGTTCCTCACGATCCGAAACTTTATACGGCAGTGGATAAAACTCTTGGTCATTTCCGTCGCTACACACGCAAAGAGTTGTCCAAAAAAATTGAAGATGCCGGGTTCAAACTGGTACGCTGCTGGGGATTCAACCGAGTGGGCGGTTTAGGGTGGCGCGTTTCGGGCAAAATTTTACGGAAAGACACACTCTCGCCTGGGCAAATGGGCATGTTCGAGTTTTTGATGCCAATCATTCGATTGCTTGAAAGTTTTCCGTTTCACAGCCACAACAGCGTCATTGCCGTGGGCGAAAAACCACGCAATCAGTGATCAAAATCAATAAGCAACACGCTTCTTCCTCGACAGACGAATGAAGCGTATGCTTATTTCCTGACTTTAGAATCCCTCCCCTAGCGAGCCTTCGATCATGACAGCCGCGAATCGACCCATCGAGGAAACCATTGCCATTGTTGACTATGGCATGGGCAATCTGCGTAGCGTCGAAAAAGCCATCGAACACATAGAAATGCCGGTCGTGGTTACGAACGATTCCGCCATCATTGCCACCGCAGGAGCGGTGATTTTGCCCGGCGTGGGAGCGTTCGGCGACACCATGCGCGAAATGGCGGCACGCGAAATTACGGACGTCGTGCGAAATCGAGCGCTCGAAGCCCAACAAGGTGGTCGCCCGTTTTTAGGGATTTGTCTTGGAATGCAAGTCCTTGTCGATGACGGCGAAGAAGACCCCGGCATTGATGGATTAGGGCTCATTCCCGGTTCCGTGCCTCGATTAATTCGCCCCGGCATGAAAATTCCACACATGGGATGGAACGCTCTCACCTTTACGCAGAAAAACAATCCGCTGTTTGACGGATTGCCGGAAGCTCCTTACGTTTATTTTGTCCATAGCTACCAGGTGCAGCCGAAAGATTCGAGCGTCATTGCCGCGACCGCTGACTATGCTGGACCTGTGGTGGCATCCTTGCGCCAGAACAACCTGTTTGCCACACAGTTCCACCCGGAAAAAAGCCAGGAAATCGGTCTGAAAATGCTGCGGAATTTTGGTCAGTTATTAGGTGCAGGCATCGCTTGATTCCCGCAAGGTTCCGTCACTCGTTATTGCTTTCCAACCGACGATAAAATTGTCCCTGCCATAATAGTCCGACGATCTGAGCATCGTATCGGATAAACTCCAGCTTATCCGAATCTGCGCGTGCCAAATTAAGCGCCAACTCATCCTTGGAACTCAGCGCATAGGGAACGAACTCCAGTCCAACGACATTGGTCAACGTTCGCGTTCCCTTGCCCGGAAGTTCAGCGATCAAATCTCCTTTCTCAAAAACAACGGGGAAGCGCTCCTCCGTGATGGGCGATTTGTACAGCCCTTGCAAGTCGCCTGAATACACTTGAGGAATGCGAAAGCCGTTGCGATACCTCCCCATCGCAAGATGACGCAGGATTTCTTGACGCATCTCGGAAAAAAACGATGGAGAATACCGCGTCGTTGTCATCACCAAAAACGCTAAACGTCGATGTGGGTAATAATAGAGTTCTGCACCTGCATGCTGATCGATACCTGCGTGTTTCGCTCCGAATGGAACACCAGAATTATTGAGAATCGGTTGCCAACATAACGACACCGGCGAGTAAGGTTTTGAATCGATATCCTCTAACATTCGCCGTGCGCGTTGTTGAACAAAATTATCTTCTTTGGAAGTTAACGCGGATAGAAATTTTGACATGTCCTGTCCATGAACAAAAACACCTCCCGCGCCGAGGGGGATTTGTGCAGAATTTGGTTTTTCGGAAGTTTCCAATATTGCAAGGCGCGCATCCGTCATTCCAAGAGGCAAAAAAATGCGCTCGCGCATCTCCTCCTCTAGCGATTTTTTAGTGAGACTTTCGATGATCGAAGCAAGGTGCTGGTAATTACGATTGCTGTACTGGTAGTAAATTCCAGCGGGAACGATTTGTTCCGCTTTTGACGAAGTATTCCCTGCCAAACCGCTGGTATGACGCAACAAATGCTCGATTGTAATCGGGGAAGTATCGAGAGCAGTATTTTCCAAATCGTTCGGCAAAAAGGAACTGGCGGCGTCATCGAGTGAGAGCAGCCCCTCGTTTTCAAGTTCCAGAACCGTAAGCGCCGTGAAAACCTTGCTGACAGATGCCAGGTTATATTCGGTTTCCGATCGTTCCAGCGCGCCGTTTTCCTGGGAAAACTCCAACTGCCAGGTTTTGCCCTCCCAGGCGATCACAACGGTGCATTCTGGAACCCGGTGCGCCTCGCACAAGCCGATTAAATTAAGACGTAGATGTTCTGGATCTTTCGGGAGTTGCTGCTGACGTTGTATTGAGGCACAAGAACTAATGAACAGGGCCAATATCAACAGTCCGTTCACTAAAATGAACGCGGAAAATGATGCGTCGCCTCGACTTTTATCCAGATTTTTTGAAGGCATTTTTGCGGTTTTCCAGTCCGATGGCCCTTTGATAAAAATCGGACCATTTTTATCGACAGGAATTTTTCGTCGATAAAAAATCACTCATGTTTCCCAAGGCAATCTTCCAAAGCCTTGACAGGTGAAGCAACCCGCAATCAGCATTCTGCCCTCATAATCGAACGAAACCGGTTGCATCGATTATTTTGAATTTCAAATGCGGTTGAGATTGAGATGGCGCCAGAAATTTCCGTCGTAATCTGTACCTATAATCGTGCCACGGTGCTTCCACGAGTTTTATGTGGGCTTTCCGAACAAACCATCGACCTCGATCGATTGGAAATCGTGATTGTCGATAACGGTTCAACCGATCCCACTCGCCAAATCGCAGAGAGTTTCAAGCAACGATTCCCGCGATACATTTATCACTTTGAAAAAGAACCAGGGTTGAGCATTGCCAGAAATCGTGGATGGAAACTGGCCAGCGCTCCGGTGGTTGCTTTTCTCGATGATGACGCAATTCCAGCTCCCGATTGGGCAGAGTGCATTCTCAAGGCTTTCGATGAAATCCATCCCTCTCTCGATTGCCTTGGAGGCAAGATCGACCCCGAATGGGATTGTACTCCCCCGCATTGGTTGACGGAAGAATTATACTGCTATTATTCGATACTGGATTTTAGCGAAAAGCGTATCATCGATCAGAATCCCGACATTGCCTATGGTGCAAACATCGCATTTTCCCGTCGGGCTTTGGAATCGACAGGTGGTTTCGATCCTCGTTGGGGCCGCCGGGGTAATTATTTATTTTCCGGCGAAGAGCGCGATCTGATCACTCGAATTACAGCTCAAGGGGGAACGTGCGCATACGATCCCGCAGTCCGAGTGAGTCATGTTATTTTGGGGGAACGCCTCAAGAAACAATGGATTTTGCGCCGTATTTATATGCAGGGATTTGAAACAGCGCACGAGTCACGGGAATCGGTCTATTCACGTTGGGTGAGAACCAAAGGGATCATTCGAACATTTTTGCGCGTATTTTTTTCACTCAAACACCTGAGGTATTTACTCCGTCCCTCGGGCGATCAACACAATTTCAATGAAGTCTGTAATACATTCCGCAAGTTAGGTTTCATTTCCGGTGCATTGGGTTTTCACCTGTTTGGCTTCTTGCTTCCAAGTGAATCAAAATAAACGTCCCACCAAAGACTTCTTTTCATGATCATCCATGAACCTGAAATTATTGAACGCAAAGACTATGTTGAACTTTCGGCATTAATCGAAAATCACCCCGTTCGCAAAGCGCCCAAGCGGTTATGGTTCAGATTACCGATTGAGTATGCCTCCTGCCTCTCTGCACGCGCCGAGCCTTTTCTTGCCGCTTTGATTCTTATAGCAATGCGGTATCGAGAACCCATTGAAATTCGCGCACCTGTTTCGAGCCAATTGCTGTTTGGACTTCAAACATTTCAAGGGATTTATCACAGTTGGCACCCCAATGATTTTCATCCCGTGCCTGTTTCGACATCGGGTGTCGTGACCGAAGAAAAAAAATCGTCGGACCCCAAGTGGAACATGATGACATTTTCCGGAGGCGTGGATTCTTTTTTTACTCTGAAGCGACATTTACCCGAGAATCAACCTTTGCCGGATTATGTTCTGACCCATGCCGTAATGGTTCATGGGTTCGATATTGATTTGAAACTCGAATCAGAATTCCGTCAAATCTTTGATTTTTACCAGAATCGATTAAGTAAACTAGGAGTGAAACTCATCCCTCTTAGCACAAATATGCGGAAATTCGCAGGTCTTGTATATTGGCCTCACTATCATGGTTCAGCACTTGGTTCTATTGCTCAGGTTTTTGGGAACAAGGCACGGCGGTTCTATATATCCGGAACCGTTCCCGTGAGTCTGCCAACGGTCCGTCATGGCTCCGACCCATTGCTCGACCCTTTATTTTCAACGGATTCAATGGATGTTATCGCCGACGGAATCGAATTCACGCGACAAGAAAAAGTGGACGCGATTGCCTCATGGGAACCCTGCTGGGATTGTTTAAGAGTCTGCTGGAATCAATTTGATGGGCTTTATAATTGCAGCCAGTGTATCAAATGCCAACGAACGATGATGGAACTGACGCTCGCTAAAAATCTTCAGCACTTTGAAACCTTCAAAATTAGACAGCTTTCACGACGTCAAATTCGACACATTTCGTGCAAAGAATCCGTCATGTACACTTCAGTATGGCCGATTCGCCGATTGGCACTGAAACGCGGATTGAATGAAATCGCTTTTGATTTATTGATTGCGGGAATTCGAGATGACCTTCGGAAACTCCTCGAATCGGGGCACAAAAAAACCCGATGGTTTTGGCTCGGAGTGGCCAATCGGTTATTCAAAAGCAAGGTTGCTCCGAAACGATGAAAAAAAAATGTATCGTTTGGGGAGGCTATGGATTTGGTAACACAGGGGACGAACTGTGTTTAGAAATCGCCATCCGTGATGCGCGTATGCGATTCGGCGACGATTTCGCCGTGCTGACCCCCAACCTCCAGGTCACGCAATGGCTCTTTCCCGATGTGAAGGCCATTGCCTACGAACCCGTTTTGCCAACTCGGGCCGTTCGCTTATTGGATTTCGCCCGCACTCTTGCACAATCTAAAGGCAAAGCTCGGTCCTTGCCACTCCCCCGCCCTCGTCTTGCGGACCAATTGACGGTACTAAAAAGCAGACCCTCTCCTCCCGCATGGCTGGAGGCGATTTCCAGTTGCGAGGAATTGATGCTCGCAGGCGGCGGGTATTTGAACGACATCACGACCAGTTTTTATCGATCGTTTCTGCCGCTCCAAGTCGCCAGCGCGTTGAACAAAACTATTCGGACAGCATCGCTTGGTCTTGGCCCGTTTCTTAAGGCGGGGAATGCTCATCGGGTTGCGTCCTGCCTGCGACAAGCCACCATGGTCAACGTTCGCGATCAGGATTCACTAGCTTGGTGCCGCGAACAAAACATCGATGCGAATCTGGTTTGCGACGAGGTCTTCACCCTCAAAGAAAACCCTCCTGAATGGCTTGAATTCAAACGTGTGTCTGAAACAAACGTCCCCCCAAGGATCGGCGTTTGCTTTTTTGGTCAAAACGGAGCCAGTCTGCAGCCCGATCAGCAACAACGCTGGCTGGCCGATTTCCTCAAGCATTTGAAACAACACTTTCCAAATCACAAAATCGAAGGTTTTTGTTTCTATCACGCCCAATATCGTGATTTTAATACCATGGTCCCCATATTCCAGCAAGCTGGACTACGGGCGGATCAAATCGTCCCGGGCGATTTGGATTACCGGATCAATGTGAAACGGTTGGCTCGATACGACTTAATCATTTCGATGCGGTTTCATGCCGTTGTACTGGCAAAATTGATGGGAATTCCCACCATCGCCCTGAGAACCGGCGATTACTACGCTTCCAAAATGGGAGCCGCCGTCTCGGAAGAGGATCGACTTTACAAAGTACTCAATATGAACGCGATCCCCCCGGATCAAGCGGCCGTATGCGCACAACGTCTTTTCCAGGAATCAATCAATGAGGTGCTTCCAGGAAATCAAGGGGCGGATAGTGAATCTGAGAGCAAGTTGAGGAAAATTAGCTATTGAATACGAACCGGCAGGCAACTTGCTCTTGCACCCTGCCATCGCCGCACGAAACATTCTGGCCCCGTTGCCGCTCAATCCGACTAGGGCGTGTTGAATCGTTCCGGCTCCTGATGATCCCAAATATTCTTCTCGATAAAGGTTTTACAACCGTATGGA
The DNA here is from genome assembly GCA_964580585.1 of uncultured Candidatus Sumerlaeota bacterium. GTDB lineage: Bacteria > Sumerlaeota > Sumerlaeia > SLMS01 > JAHLLQ01 > CAZOKZ01. The sequence goes on from CAZOKZ010000001.1 coordinate 127,095, forward strand.
AAAACGGTGGGTACTTTTTTTCGTGATTTTCATCGCAGCGTACGGCGTGTTTTTTTACCGCAGTTCGCAACGTATGAAGGCCAATGAAGCGGCTCGAGAAGCTGCAATGCTGGCCGAGCAGGAAAATTCCTCCACGTCGAAGCCCGTTGCAAAAGCTGGTGCTAAGACGGTGGATACTCTGACGTCCGGCACGTTGGAGCAGGCAATATCGGATGTAGAACCAACCTGGGAAAACCTTCAAACGGACTCCTCGATTGCGGAAGCTCCAGTTGAAGTCCTTGAGACTAAACTCTCTAAAATCAAATTTTCATGTTACGGCGCAGTCCCCATTAGCTGGGAGATTCTGCCCTCGGAATATTCCGCAGCCGTCGAGGATTTGGAAACGGGCGAGATAGAAGTCATCGAGCTGGTGCCCCAAGTCGCCGATCAGGGCAAACGCGAACTCCCCCTGCAACTCGAAGGTCCAAAACTCGCCTCCTTCAACTCTGCTTTGTATGAAGTCGAGCGTTCAGAGAACGCAAACGGTCCGGTTTTGACCTTCCGTTCCGAGAAAATCGATGGAATGCAGGTCGTCAAAACGTTCGAGTTCGACGAAGAAACCTACATCACCCACCTGACGGTTGAGGTCATCAATGGTCCCTCGCGGGTGCGCATTGGCGATCCGGTTACCGGTTGGGGGCTGGGTTGGCAAGGCGGGTTCATGAAGCCGGACGCCCGCACACGTCTGAACGGAGATTTGTACGCTGTCTCGGCCGTCGGAGAAGAGTTTCGGGTAAAAAGCCTGGATTCCGATGACGAACCGCTCGAATACAACAACAATGTTGCCTGGGCCGGACACGAAAAGAAGTACTTCACGGCTTTGCTGGTTCCCCATCAGGAAAACCCGGCCAGTCGTGTTGAAATCGCCGTGCGAAAGAAAAATCTTTCGTCTGAGTATGAAGCCAAGGGTGTTCGAGCACCGATGTCGGTGGTGTTAACTCACCCCAGCATGGAACTTCAACCGACCGAAACCTCGACTCTCAAATACACCCTTGTCGTGGGGCCGAAATACTATGCGATGCTGAAGTCCCTCGATGTGCCAATGATCGAGGGCGGTCTGCCGATTTCCCGTGTCACCTTTCCCAAAATGTTCTGGAACCTCAATTGGGTGCGTCCGATTTGTTTGACGTTGCTTTCGTCACTTCACTGGTTCGAGAGCAAAATTCACAACTGGGGTTGGTCGATTATTCTCCTTGTGCTGGTCATCAAAACACTCCTGTATCCGCTTTCGCACTGGGCGATCAAAAATCAGGCAGTCACCATGGCTGAGCAGGCCAAAATTCGCCCTTACCTGGATAAAATTAACGAAAAATACAAAGACGACCCCTCCAAGAAGAGCCAGGAGATGATGAAGCTCTATCGCGAGCATAACATCAATCCATTCGGCGCGATGCGGGGTTGTTTCCCCATGCTGCTTCAAATGCCGATTTTCTTCGCCTTGTACATTCTGCTCGATCAGGCAGTTGAACTTCGTGGTCAATCGTTCCTGTGGGTGCACGACCTATCGGCCCCGGACCGGCTATTTGCTCTGCCTTTTTCGATCCCATTTATGGGAAATGCATTCAATGTTTTACCCATTCTGATGGCCGTCACTCAGTATTTCACCTCGCGGTTGATGTCCACAAACATCAGCGATCCGATGCAGCGTCAAATGATGTACATGATGCCGGTGTTGTTCTTTTTCATCACCTACAGCATGCCCTCGGGGTTGATGTTGTACTGGACAGTACAAAATATTTGGCAAATCGGGCACACAGTCTTGACGAAACGGTATGTGGCCACGCATGATTCACCTGTTTCCGGCGGACCGACAGCGAGCGGCGCGCCGGCCTAAAGATATCAGGCAACCTGAATGGACGCCAAATGGGATCATTATTCCAGTCCGCGTTGTCTGATGATGTGTAGAGAGATTATGTTTACGAAAATTGAATTCCTGCCCCAACTGCATGGAATTCGCATGTGCCAAACCAGCCTAATACTATCCACGAGGGTTTCCTTCAAATGAGTCAGATCGAGATCGTGGCGCGATCAGAAGCGCAGGCATTGGAAAAAGCAGCATTAGCCCTAAAATTATCTGTCGATGACATCCATGTAATTGAAGAGTACGAACCGGATGAACTCGATATTGAGAACCTCGACAAGGAAGAAGCAAACAATCCCACACTGAAAACCGTTGAGGGAGAAGCCACTCTTTACATCGTCAAAGTTAGCCAGAAGAAGCTTATAGAAGAGATTCGCACGTGGGTTCAAGGAATGGTCGAACTCTTTCAGCCCGGCAGCACGTGTACGGTTAAGCCACGCGGTGAAGGATTTCTGGCTATTATCGAAGCCGAAGACCCTTCGATCTTCATCGGCAAGCAAGGCCAAACGCTTCAGGCGCTTCAACACGTCGTGTCGCGCGTCTTACCCACGAAGTTGGAAAACTGTCCGCCGGTTCATTTGGATGTGGGCGATTACCGCGACAAACGATTGGCACAACTGGAGCGCATTGCGGAAAATTCCGTCCAGCGCGCCTTGCGCACCCGGCGTAACGTCGAATTGCGTCCCATGTCGTCTCAAGACCGCAAATACATCCACAACTACCTGAAAAATTACCCGGAAATCACGACCCAAAGTTTTGGAAATGAACCGCATCGCTACCTGGTGATCGAGGTCCCCGGTGGTCAGCGCCAACGCGGAGGCGGCGGCGGTGGTCGTCGTGGCGGCGGAAAGCCCAACCAGCGCGGCAGCGGTGGACGTCAAGGTGGCGGAAATCGCCAACGCGGTGGTGGCGGTGGAAATAAAGACCACCAACGCTCTTCGGGTGGAGGAAGAGGCGGCGAGCGTTATCAGCAGCGTTCGGACGCCGCCCTGTTGGACAATCGCCCGAATGGAGGATCACAACAACGGTCAGGCGGCTCACATCAGCCACCTCCCCCTTCGTTCGATGATTACCAGGACATCAATATCGAGGAACGTGTCTCTCGTTTGCCAGTTTACAATGAGAAAACCGTGGATGATTCGGTGTTTGACCCCGAACGGCCCATGGTGGACGAGTTGGAATAAGGATTGCACCTATTTCTCCCGGAAGTAGGAATTACGGGGAATTCATCCGTAGGCCCCCGCATAATGATGCTTTGGAGGGGATAAACCTTTCAGACTTGAGGCACTGACATGCACGGAAAAATTTATAACAATATCACCGAAACGATTGGAAACACTCCGCTTATTCAGTTAAATCGCGTGACCGGTAACGCACCTGCTACCGTTGCGTTGAAATGCGAGTTCTTCAATCCGCTCTCTTCCGTGAAAGACCGTATCGGTTTGGCAATGATCGAGGCCGCGGAAGCAGATGGCCGCCTGAAACCAGGAATGACGGTAATTGAACCGACTTCTGGAAACACAGGGATTGCATTGGCTTTCGTCTGCGCGGCCAAAGGCTATCGCCTTATGCTGACGATGCCGGAAACGATGAGTGTTGAGCGCCGTATCCTTCTGCGCATGTTGGGCGCGGAAGTCGTTCTGACACCCGGTGGTGAAGGCATGCCGGGCGCGATTCGACGAGCAGAAGAGCTCAAAACGTCCATGGGCGGCGACAGTGTTTATATCCCCCAGCAATTCGATAATCCCGCCAACCCGGAAGTTCATCGTCGGACAACCGCAGAGGAAATCTGGCGCGACACCGAGGGTAAAGTGGATATCTTTGTCGCAGGCGTGGGTACGGGCGGCACCATAACCGGCACGTCCGAGGTTCTCAAGAAGTACAACTCAAACGTCAAAGCCATCGCCGTAGAGCCAACCGGTTCGCCTGTTATTTCCGGTGGCCAGCCTGGTCCTCATAAAATTCAGGGCATTGGCGCCGGATTCATTCCGCAAAACCTGAAGACAGAAATTCTCGACGAAGTCATTCAAGTCACCAACGAAGAGGCCTTTGAAATGGCGCGCCGGATCACGCTGGAAGAAGGTATTCCCGCCGGGATTTCGACAGGTGCCAATGTTACAGCGGCGATTCGGGTGGCTCAACGCCCCGAAAACGCGGGCAAACTGATCGTCGTGGTTGCACCGTCGGCAACGGAACGTTATCTTTCCACGCCGTTGACCGAAGACGCTCGTCGTGCTGAGCTTGAAGGCGGAGCCTGAGAAAACCCTCTAGTAGAATAGTTCTTTCAAATCCGGGCGCATGCTTGCGTCCGGATTTTTTTCTGCCCATGCTCTTGAAGCTGCTTAACCTGAAAAGACAAGAACACTGACCCATGGGGCTCAACCAACTCAAAATCGAACGCTTTCGTCTGATACAGGATACAGAGATCGACCTGGCTCCGGGGATTAACTTGTTCGTGGGGTCCAATGCTCAGGGGAAAACAACGATTTTGGAAGCAATCGGGTATATGGCAACAGGACGCAGCTTCCGTACATCGCGCGATCAGGAATGTATCAGTTGGTTTGCCGAAGAGGACCTGCGTTTTGCAGCGATTTCGGGAACATTCAATCGCCATCAAACGACGCACCAATTGCGTTTGGCTCTTCAGCATCGCGCGAAATCGGTTTGGTTGGATGGCAAAGCCCTGCGGACATTGACCAGCTTGTGGGGGTTGATGCCAGTCGTTTTTTTTGCTCCGGCGGACTTGACGTTATTGCAAGGTCCTCCCGCCCAGCGGCGCACACTTTTCGACACGTTGATTGGACAAACAAACCCGGCATACTTGCCGGTTTTGGGAGCAATGAACAAAGCGTTGGCAAATCGCAATTCACTTTTAAAGCGTCGGATCTCCCCCACCGATCCACAATATCGTTCTTTCGAGCAACCTTTGGCTGAATCCATGGCCCAAGTGATCCGCGCGCGAAGCGAAATAGCCTCCGAATTGGCCACTTTGGCGCAATCCATGTTGCAGGAATTGACTCACGAACAGGAAAAACTGGCAATTTTGTACCTGCCTGGATTTGTGGCAGGGGCAGAAATTACTCCCGAGCTAATCGCAATGGGAACGCAAGCCGTATCCGAACGTTTGTTGGATTGGTGGGAAGGAACTCGTGCAACCGATCTGGAACGCGGAATGACGCGCGACGGAGCCCATCGCGATGAGTTTGCTTTTCAAATCAACGAAGCCGATGTGCGTTCATTCGCCAGCCAAGGACAGACTCGTTCGTGTGTTCTTGCACTGAGATTAGCAGAGTTAGCCTATATCGAGGCACATAATGGCGAAAAGCCAGTGCTGCTGTTGGATGATGTGTTAGGAGAGTTGGACCGCACTCGGGCAGAACAATTTCTGGCCATCCTGAACCGCAAGAACGTACAGGCACTTATCACCGCGACCGATGCAACAGGCCTGGAAGAAGCGCTTTCGGTTCAAAAACGGTTTCATGTTCAGGCGGGCGAGGTACTGGCAGATTAAAAAACTGTTCGACAAACCATCCTGTATGCGTGATAGAATACGCGCTGGAAAACCGATCCAATGAGTTTGCGAGTAAAAATTTTCTTGCCTGCGGGGCTATCTGGCGGGAATAAGTTTTGCAGTTCAAATCGGGCGCTTGGAGAGGTAAACTTAAGGAGATGCACACTATCCAGTGGTGACAAGAGCTGACAACGGACCAACAAAACCAGGGGGAAGTATCGAGGTTCTGCCGGCAGGGATTTTGACGGAGACGACCTCGAACCGGTTACACCCAATCCAGGTGGAATTTTCGTATCCCATCGGGTCGCGAATCAATATGGACTCAACACTTCCTTTGGACCTCTTTGAAGAGGACCCGGAAGAGTTGATCGATCAGTTTTCTTCGCCCAAGGAATATGAAGAACGTCTGGCGCCGTTATCTGCGCAGTTCAACCAGGAGCAGATGACGGGGAAAAATCCGACGGAACTTCAAGTCAAGTTCATCCGCCGACTGGCTAAACGACTTGAGACAGTCGCGGGTGTGCTGGAGCGCGCAAATAAGGAAAATTTCGGAGAAAAAGGTCCGGTCTCATTTGTTGGGCTGGGGATCGATCCCGCCACAATCGTCCGCATCATCGACCTGGACTACGAAACAGCGGACAATGTGTACAGCCACATCGCCAAGTTGTGGGACGAAGGGCATGTGACTCCGATTGTGACGACGCCGTTTCATACGTTGATGCCATTGTATCAACAGGACTTTGAAATCCGGTTGCTGGTGCGTATTGCCTTCGAGTTTTATTGGCCCGTATTGAAAAAATACAACCGGTCGGTCGCCAACATAACGGGTGAAAAATATTTTATGTGTGTGTTCTGGCTGCCCGAGGGAGCTTTCTCGAAGAAGGTACTCCAGATCGTGCACGAAGAGTTTACCAAACTGTGCGAGGCGGATAAGATTTCGCCATTCCACTTGGTATTATTGCTCGACACGGAACAATCGAACGAGCGCGAAAACGATTTGCTGATGAAACGATGGAACACGCTGCGTCCAGCGCCTACGACGCGCGATATCGTTTCGATTATCTACAAGGAACGCCTGTTTTCCGACTGGGTGATCCAGGGACATCCTTCGACCAAGAAACAACTGGATCGCACGATTGCCAAAGTCGATGCAGTCTTACGCGATCAGAACATCGATCACCTGTGGTCTCATTTCGAGCCGTTGATGACATTGATGTCCACGTTTAAGTCGTGTGTGAATTTTGAACAGAAGCTCATTAAATTGACAGAATTGGGCTATCAACCTTGCGGACCCGATGTGTTTGTACGGCGCAAGTTACTCAACCTGTACGGTATGGAAGAAAACGAACCGCGCCGAACGACCTTGAAAGAAATGACGTGCTGGAATTCGTATTCCGACGCACCGGGATCGCTTGTGCTCTTCCGTGGCGTGGAGGAAACCGGCGGATTTCAATCCCGTACGTTCCTGGGCGATGACCGGCATTATTCGCGACGCATGACCGATGGGACGAAACGCAAAGCGCGTGGCAACCCATGCTGGAAACCGGCGTTGATGGCGGCATTGCGCAATGTACATCGCGCAGTTGTCGGCGAACCGAAAACATTCATGGGTGGAATGTTGGGGATGCTGCGTCAGATCGTTCCAATTCGACGTGTGCCTGTGATGATGCGGAATATTGAAGAGTTCCTGATTCGCTACTCACGGATTTTCTGGAAAGAACACTTTATTCATCATGTGTACAGCGAAGCGGACATTCGCCTCGACGAATTTGCCCGCGAATGCCTGCTGGCGAATTTGCCCGACGATGCCGAACGTACCGAGCTGACCGAGGAAGAAATTCTGACGGCCGGAACGGCAGCCGAGGCTATTTATCACGCGCACGAGGGATTGAATTCGACGACTTTCGCATGGGAACACATGGACCACCGCGCAACGTATCATAATGTCACGATGATGACGTTGGCAGTTGTTCACGCCATGTATGTGTATCATTGGAATGACATGAAGGAAGAAGCGGACAAGTTGTTCGAGGTGTTCCGTACCGAGTTGTTGGATTTCCGCAACGCCTATAAACGCCACGAAATCGAAAAGCTTGGCGTGGAAGAAAAAATGTGGCGGGCAACGATCAAGTCGCAGGTTATGGATTCCGACTTGAACGTCGTAGAGCGCGCCGCACGTCGCGTAGCCGCGATTCACTTGCGTCCACTTGGTTATCGCGATTCACTTGACCGCAAGGATCAGTTCATCTCGACTTCTGTGGGCCATATTTGGTCCTACGAACTCGACCATTTGAACTTCAAGTTCGAGAATGAAAACTTCTGTGGTTTGCCTGAAGAGTAACTGTGTTGAGTTTTACGTGATACGAGACGCTTGAGCGTGGGGCGCAACTCCGTCCCTCTTTCAAACAGGAGCCAACATTTCACCCATGGACTCAACGCCGACGGTGGAACAACTTGAGGAACGGGTGAAGGATATCCTGGAGCAGGTAAAGCCCTACTTGCAGTCCGAAGGTTGCGACTGTGCGTTGGATCGTATTGAAAATAACGTGGTTTATGTCCATATTTTCGGTCCCAGCGTGGGAAGTGCCTCCTCTATCATGACATTGAAACTGGGCATCGAACGTCGCATCCTGGAAGAGTTGTCCGAAATCTCTTCCGTCGAAGCTGTCTGACCAAGTGATCGATCTTCACAACCATACCCCTTATTGTCATCACGCCATTGGCGATCCGGCTGAATATGTGGAACGCGCGCGCGCGATGGGAATGCGCGAATATGGTTTCGCGGAACATTCTCCATGGATGCATCAGTATGCAGGCGAGCAAATCGCCCCCTCCAATGATGAATTCGACGAATATCTCGACGTAATCGAAGCGTTGCGGGATCGGGAAAACGGGCGCGGTGAAATGAATCTGCGCATTGGAATCGAAGTCGATTTCATCCCCGAAAAAACGAGTCTCGCCACCGACTTTTTGAACGCCTATCCATTTGATTTTTGCATCGGCTCAATTCACAATATCGGCGATTGGATTTTCGACCACCCGGATCATCTGGATCGCTGGAATTCGGTAAATGTGCGCGAGGTGTATGAGACGTATTTTGCACTGATGAGGCAGATGATCGAATGGGATGAAATCGATATTATCGCTCATCTCGATCTGCCGAAAAAATTCGGTCATCGTCCTGAAGAAGGCTACATCGATTTGGTCCGCGACCTAATTCCCGCGGTTAAAAAATCGGGTCTGGTGGTGGAAGTCAATACAGCGGGTCTGGATAAACCAGTCGGGGAATTTTACCCCTCGGACGAAATTGTTCAATTGTTGGTAGAAGAAAATATCCCGCTCACGATCAGCAGCGACGCACACAAACCCGAACAAGTCGGTGCGCATCACAAAAGGGCGATCAAGCTCTTGAAAAAACTTGGCGTGCAGGAACTCTACACGTTCGATAAACGTCATCGACTGGCGTTACCGCTTTGAGCTTTCCACTTCCCGTTCATCCGATTATTTGCTGACGGTCACCGCAGCGTTTTCGGTACTCTCTTCGGATTTAATACCAGCAGAGAGGCTGACGAAACGATTTCGCAAGGTGCGAGCATCAGCATGAAAATCACGGGCTTCCGTTCCCATGTAAAGTTGATCGCTACCGCTGAGTTGAGTGTTCAATACCACGCCAAGTATTTCCAGCGCTCCCTCGTAATCTTCTTTTCGTTCCAATGACTGCGCCAGTTGCAAACGAGCGAGGGACGATTCACCAGGATAAATTTCGGCATAACGTGAGAGGAATAATTGGGCGAGTTCTTCCACGCGTGCCCAGTCCCCTTCCCACGCGAATGTTTGCAGATTCACAAGTTCCATTTTACAAAGCAACCGTTGCTCGGAAACCGGTGTGGCGTCATAGGCTTCGCGTAGATGCGAGCGAATCGATCCCCAGGAAGGACGCGGCGATTCTGGCCCTGAAGCAAGTTCAACTTCGAGTGCAATCATACGCAATTGGTCGCGTGATTTTCCTGCGATCGAGCGATCGGCGTCGTGTAGCAATGCATTACTGGCCGCCCAGGCACCGCGCCAGTCACGACGATAACCGTACAGCAAATCGGCGACGATTTCTGCACATCGTAAACGCTCAACGGAGGAGCCTTTCCACACGTTGCGAGCTACGTTCCCTGCAAGGTAAAGGCAAGTCTCAGGTTCCTCGTGTTGCGTCATTAAAAAGTCCGCAAGAAACGTTGCCGAGGCTGCTTTGATATCGGGAGATTCGTTCGCGTTCAATCGGTTGAGATGAAACTGTAACTCATCGCCGCTCTCTCCGCCAACGAGAGAAGACATGCTTTCCAGGCGAGCGTTGATTCTCTCCCAGGTCATGTTTTTGCTGTCTTGGGTTTCAACAACGGCAAAAGCAGGCAACGTCGGTCCTTCGATTTCGGTAGGAACACTTTGAGTTCCGCGTGGAAGGATAACGATTTTTTCGACGGAAAGTTTTTGGACATCCAATTCTTCGGCAATGTATGCTGCATCGGCAAAACGTGAAAAATTCCCGAGCATCACACTGGAACTGCCATCCTGAGTCACAACACGGACGGGCTTCCAATCCAAGTTCCGCATCGTGCTGGCTACGCCTTCGGCGAGGGTACTGGAAGGAAAGCTGACCATTTGAACCGCGTAACGAATCGGTTGGTCCTCGATGTCGCCAGATTTCCAAATCGCTGCCGAGTTTTTCTGTACCTGAGTAGTGGCAGTTTTTGCGACTGGCTGCGCAAGTGATGTTGCAGGAAAAATTCCCAACGAAAGTAATAAGGTCCAAGTGGCCAGACGTTTCAACGGCGTGCTCCTCACGAAAGCGTTGTTTCTGGTCAACTTAAGGACACCCGTGGGGAGAAACCCAAGGCGAAAATTGTGGAAAGCGAATTTCCAGGGCGAAAAAGAATGGGGCGACTTCGTCAGAAGCCGCCCCGTGTCGAACGTGATTGATTACTGTGCTTATTTCACGCGTCCAATGTAGGAGCGCCAGTTGCCTTCCGGGTTACTGCGGAAGCCGATAGCACCCAGTTTGGTCGGAGGCGAGGTAAAGGTCGATTTGGTCGATGTCGCAGACCACAATTCGCCGTATTCGGTCAATTGAACCAGGTCATCCACACCGTCGCCGTCCATATCGCCCGCGAAGATATCCCAGCCGTTGTTCAAACGCGGAGCATACTTGAAGCCGAGGAAGTTCCAGCGCGAAGGAGCGCCGAAACCAGCGCCGTTCGAGAGGGCAACCCAGGCATCCGTAAACGGAGTTAGCGTCATCAGGTCATCTCTGCCGTCGTCGTTGAAGTCGCCGACCAACAAACCATAGCCCGGATTGACGGAATCACCGCGATCATATTGGAAGCCAAAGGCTCCCCAATCGGCGGGCGGGTTAAAGCCTGCACCGGTCGAGGTATGAACGTAAACCTGGCCGCCAGCGCGAACTTCGATGATGTCGTCGTTTCCATCGCCGTTCAAATCGCCTGCGCCAACCCAGTTACCGTTGTTCGGGTCGTAAATCACCCCGCCAGCGGATGAGAAGGAGGGACCAGGGATCGCGCCGCCAGAATTCAATCCCAACCAGATATCGCCGTACTGGGTAATTTGTGCCAAGTCGGTGAAGCCGTCGCCGTCGAAGTCGCCCGGAATGGCAACCCAGCCACCGTTTTCAAGATACAGGTAACCCGGCGCGGAGTTGAATGTGTTGATGAAGGTTTCCGAACCCGAGTTGAACGTAATCCACGCCTCGCCATATTCGGTAACCGTCAACAGTTCGATGAGTTCGTCGCCGTTGAAGTCGCCTGCGATAGTTTGCCAATCGATGCTGGCGTCATGTTTAAAGCCAATCGCTCCCCACTTGACCGGGCCGGAAAGCGTTCCGGCTACGTTTTCAGAACCCCAGGCTTCGGTGTATTGCGTCAGGCAGAGGATTGAATCGACACTATTGTCAACCTTCGCGGAATTCAGGAAGTTGACGGCTTGCTCCAGGTCATTGACGCCCGGTGTGCCGAAACCATCCCAAGTACCAATGCTGTCGATGAAGACCGTAGGAGCGTCGGTTGAAGCGAAAAAGATGTAAGAGGCGAAAGCGTATTGCGAAAGCGCTCCAGCACCGTATTGCGAGGTAACTTGGCCGGCTGTACGTGCCAAGGTGACCGCTGAGTTTCCATCCACCGGATCAATCCAGATGGAAATACCACCGTTGTTGGTGGCTGGGTTGTTGTCGGTGGCCGAGGTATATTGAATAACACATGTGTGCCAAACTTGAGGCGTCACCGGCACTATTTGCGTCGTGCTTAATTGCCCCGGAGTCGTGTTGGGATAATCCAACCGAAGACCTACATTTCCGCTACCGTCTTTTCCGACTTCGATAATGTATGCAAAGGGATTGAAGTTGTCGAACGGCGCACCTTTATTGACCGGAGTGAATAATTGTGTGAATGCCCCGAGCGGCACATTGGTTGTATCGCCAATGCGGAAGCAGAACGCGACTTGATGGGCTGATTCGACATAGCTGCCACCGCCAATTTGGTTGGAAGTTACCATGGCGTTGTTTTCGTTGCCGTCCCATGTCAATCCGCGACCGTTGAGCGATTGAACCGTGTCCACAGCAAACCCGTTTGCGGTTGTGGTACCGCCACCATAAATCAAGCTAAAGCCCGTTCCCGTGTCGTTTGCCACTGGGGGTGGAGCACCACCCGACAAGCCCGGGAAGGCATTGAATTCTTCCGCGTCGTTGGGCAGACCCGGTCCATCGATATAGGTGTTGGTGTCCGAATCGGAATTATTGCCGGTGTTGGTATCTACGACACCAATGGGTTGAGTGATCGAGGCAGTGTTTACAAGCGTTGCAGCCGATGCTCCTGCGTCAATCGTACCGTCGATGGTGATTGTCGCCGTACCGCCGCTCGGGAACGTGGTAATATTCAGACTCAGGTTGCCGTTACCGCTGGCCGGACCTGCTGCTCCCCCACCATAGACGACGCTCCAGGAAGCGCCTGTTACTTGCGAAGGAAGATTATCCGTCACCACCGAACCATCGGCAGAATCGGGACCATTGTTGCTCGCAACCAACGTGTATGTGATCGGATCGCCCGGATCGATGATGGTCAAACCGTCGTCCTTGGTAATCGCAACGTCAGCTTCGGGGAAACCGCCTGCAGGTGTGAAGTCAACTTGGACATCGTACAATTGAACCTCATCAACGCCTGAAGAGTAAACCTTGACGTAGTAAGTTCCCGTCGCGGGCAAAGGAGCTCCGATAATCTGTTCGGTCGATCCGGCAGGTTGAGTGTTCGCAGTTGCGATCACCGAAGTACCGTCCGTCCCGATAAGCTGAACGTCCAAGTTCGTGAGCGTCGTAGTGTCCAGGTTTGTTCCTGCAGTACAGGAACCGTCGCCGTTTTGCGGCCCTTCAAGATAGGTGGACCCAATTGGGAACAAAGTGACGACGACCGTGCCGGTCTGGCTGATCGAAAAGGAGTAATAATCGACATCGAGATTTCCGAACACACCGACTTCATCGGGAAAGTTTCCAATATTCGTGACCAAGTTGCCCCAATGAGTCGCGGTACCGGCGGTTTCGTTGCTTTCAAACATATCGCCGTAGTTATTTTGCGCGCCGAGTATGTCGTCGTGCTGCGGACCATCGAAACCCGTATTGATGAACGGTTCCATCAGCTTGGTCCCGTCCATGGGGCAGGTATGCGAGAGACCCAGACCATGACCATGTTCGTGGGAGAGTGTGTTGCGCATCCCAATCGAATTGTTTGTGGTATTCCCGTAAAATGTCGGGTTACCCGTATCGATCACCATGTCGCCGTTGTTCGGGAAAAAGTTGTAGGCAAGAATATTCGAGCCACTCTCGCCATCAACATAGTGACCGCCAATTCGGCAATCGCCACGAACGCCCGCCACGCCTGCATTGAGTTTCAATGCAACACCGTCGTCGTTCGATTCGTATTGATAGTCAATTCCCGTCAACTCTTCCCAACGATCGAAGATGTTGGTAAAGAGCGGCTGCCACGTAGCCTGGTTGCCGTACAAACCATTCAGGAAAGCGATCAAACTGCTGGGATCGTTGGTTTCCGTGGCAATGCTGGCGTCCTTGGCAATAGGAGTTCCGTCGGGGACAAAGCTGTACGTTAAGACAAACGGCTGGCCTTGCGCGATACTGACGGTGTTGGCGGTTGTGGTCCAACGCCCGCTGGGCCGAAACTTGTCGTCGCCAAAAATCGCTTTGTCGAAAGCTGCCATGGCTTTCTCTGAATAACCGGGCGTAAAACAAAACACCGGGCGTTCGTCAAACGACCGTGTATCGATGGCAAAATTTCTCAGTGTAATTTGATGGCCGAGTGTGAGCGAGTTGAAGTCGGCACGCGGAAGCATGTCTTTAACATCTTCGTACAGAATATCTGTCGAAGGATTTGATTCGATGGTAATCGGAGCGCGCGCGGCGCTGCGCTCGGGAACTTTCAAACCCAGATGATGGAAAACCAACGGTTCGGTCATCAGCATCAATTGGGCTTCGTTAAAATAAATTTGCTGCGGGGCCTTTACCTTTGCAGTTTCCGTTGTTGAGGGACACTGAAGACAAGCCGGGCACCCTGGGTCTGCTTGCAGCGAGGATGCTGCGAGCAGGGAAAGTGTCATCAAAGCGGTTTTTTTCATCCTTCGGGGGATCTCCCTATGTTGATATCATACAATTCGTTGGAGGAAAGGTTTAAGGTGAATTTTATCGCAGCGTGGATTGGCAGGGACCAACCGGTGATACTGATCATTATTTCTATGCTTGAATGGAACCTGAATTCAAAATCTCCAGCAAGTCCAAAAACTGTTTTTCAGTAGTTTGGTACCGTATTTCATGGATTTTTTGCTAAATTGACTTCACCAAACCGCCATCCACCATCCAATTCATCCCGGTGAGATAGTCGGCGATCGGAGAGGACAAATAGGCGATCAAATGTCCGATATCATCAGGACGCCCCAATCGTCCGGCGGGAATTTTTTGGAGCAAATCGTCCCGAACTTCTTCCGGCGAGCGACCCGAACGCGAGGCCTGCATGCACAAAACGTTTACAAGGCGTTCGGTGTTGATGCGTCCCGGCGAGATGGCATGGCAGCAGACTTTTTCTTCGGCGAGTTCCGTTGCCATCGTTTTGATCATCCCGACCACACCCGGGCGGAACACATTCGAAAGCGTCAGTCCATCAATGGGTTCTCGGGTGGAACTGCTGGTGATAACAAAAACACGCGGCGCCGGACTACGTTTCAACAACGGCAGAGCTACTTTGGCTAGATAAACAGGCGCGACAATTAACAAGTCCGCAGCCTGACGCCATTGAGTAACACTCAGGGTTTGGATGGTTCCTGACGGCGGACCGCCGCTGTTGCAAACGATGATATCGAGACGTCCGAATTCATCTTCAATGCGTTGTAAAACTTTTTCCTGTGGCTCGAAATAAGCAGAATCGGCTACGTTGTACAAAACACGCCGTCCGGTGGAGTCGGCGATTTCGCGCGCGGTGCGCAAGAGGGTGTCCTCTGTACGTGCCGTCAACATCAGGTCGCACCCTTCGGTCGCAAGAGCTTCCGCAATACCTCGTCCGATTCCTTTGCTGGCGCCTTGCACCAGCGCCACATGCCCTTTGAGCATCAAATCCATCATTGGATCCTTTCAATCGTTGGGTTGATGATCGAGTGGGGTGAATTCAAAACGCAGTTCGTTACTCCGTCCCCGTGCTTGTCAACGCGCAACCAATTTCCACACGAGTCGCCAATTTCACAGGGTTGGAACATGGATTTATAGTTCATTTTCACACAGTCGCGAATAAAATAACCCATATAGTAATGCGTCATTCGGAGCTGTTTCGCATGATGGATCAACCAGAGAATTGCCCATGTTCCCAGACTGGAATTTACCTTCTCGGGATCGAAATAAGTGTAAACTGAACTCAGGCAATTCCCATCGATATCGACAATGGCGACCGCGACGATACGTTCGTCCAGATGGAATTCGATTTCCCGGGTTTCCACGGGGGATTGATATAAAAAATCGGAAAATTCCTGCCATTCCGTGCACATTTCTCCGGTGTGACGGCTCTTTTGATAACGAACGAACAAGTCGAATTTTTCTTCCGTCGGCGTTGGAGAACAACTCCGTCCCTCGATGTCGCGATTGCGGTTGAGTAGTTTTCGCTGTGTGCGCGAAGGAGAGAATTCATCAACGGGGATACGGATGGGACGGCACTCGTTGCAAGTCTCGCATACGGGCTTGTAAAAAACCATGCCGCTCCGGCGCCAACCAAAGTCCATCAGTGTTCGGTAAAACCCGTTGGGCGATTGATTGAGCATGAAAGCGCGCTCGCGGGCCATTCGATTGGGCAGATAGGAACACTCGTGAGGTGGGCCGATTGGCACCCCCATGGAGTCGAGGAGTTTTTCGATCTGTCCGGATGGGGTCATCATCATGATCCAAAAGGAAACGCATATGGAATAATGATCATGGCTGATGCCCAAACGGTCAAATCCAAAGGTAACCCGATGCGGATAAAATCCGAGAAGCGGTATCCGCCCGGACCAAAAACCATCAGGTTTGTCTGATAGCCGATGGGTGTGGCAAAAGCGGCTGAACTGGCAATCATCACACCAATGGCAAACGGCAAATAGTCGGCCCCGACCATTTGAGCGGTGGGAACGACAAACGGAAACATCAATACAGCGGCGGCGTTATTGGTCAGAAATTCCGATGCGACCATTGTGACAAAGTAAAGCATCGCCAACGCCACCAGGGGGTTTTCAATCCCCAGCGAAAATACCGCATTTACAACAGCTTCGGCAGCGCCACTCTCTTTCATGGCGTTTCCGATTCCCAACGCAGCCGCGATGGAAAGCAATACGCGTCCATCGAGACTTCGACGTGCCGTTTCCAGAGAGCAACATCCCGTCACGAACATGGCGCCAGCTGCAATCAACGCCGCCAACAGTATGTTTACCTTGGCGACAGCAATGAACAATACCATGACGATCAGAATCAGTAGCGACAACCAGGCTTTGTCAAATCGCGGAGGCGTGTAGCCTTCGATTCGGCTGACCAGATAGAAATCACGGGAATCGCGATGACGTTCGAGAAACGAAGGCAACCCTTCGATCAAGAGCGTATCGCCTGCTTGCAGAACAATATCGCCGATTTTTTTATTAATACGTTCACCGTGACGCGCCACAGCGATCACGACGGCTTCGTATTTGGTGCGAAATCGCCCCTCGCGCACGCTCTTGCCTACAAGTGGCGAAGTGTGTGAAACAACAGCTTCAACCAAAACGCGATCGGTTGGCGGGGCATTCAATTTGAAGAGTTGATCCGTTGCAGGCTTTAAACCAGGGATTTTATGCAAATCCACAACGGAGTTCACGATACCGACAAAGATAAGATGATCGTCGGCTTGGAGTTTTTCCTTGGGTTTGACAGCGGGAATGATTTCGCCTTCACGGTCGATTTCCATCAAATACACGCCGTCCAGATGACGTAGCCCGGCTTGCTCGATGGACTTGCCAACCAACGGACTGGCAGGATCGACTTTCATTTCCAGCACATATTCGCGCAAATCCGACGAAGGCGCCATCGCAGGCGTTCGATCGGGTAAAAGCCATTTGCTGGTGAGCAAAATAAACCCGACACCAAACAAGGCGATCGGAAGACCAACTGCGGAAATTTCAAAAAAACCCAGAGAATAACCGGTTTCTGCCTGAATTCGTTTGGCGACAATCAGGTTCGTACTGGTACCGATAATCGTGCAAAGTCCACCCAGAATTGCCGAATAACTGAGCGGAATGAGGAGTTTGGAAACAGGCATATTGAGCTTCTTGGCCCAATCGTTTACCACAGGCAGAAGCACCGCCACCAACGGGGTGTTGTTCATAAAACCGCTGATCGACATCACGGGAAACATGATGCGCGATTGAGCAGCCAGCGTCGATTTTGGTCTGCCGAGCAGCATGTTGACCAAATACCAGACGCCCCCGGTTTCACGAATGGCGGCTGCCACCATGAAAAGCACGCCGATTGCCAGCATGCCTTCGTCAGAAAATCCAATCAACCCGTCGGCAACCGTAAACGTTTCGCCGCCAAGAATCAGCAGAACCGCCAATCCCGACAATAAAATAATTTCGGGGCTGAAGCGGGAGAAAATTAGAAAGATAAATACGACTGCGACTGTGGCGAGCACAATCCAGGCAAAGGGTTCCATGATCACAACTCGACGATCGAATTATAAACATCTCGTTTTGAAGAGCTTAACACAATTTTGCAAAACCTGATTCTCGGCGAATCAGATTCCTCCTCCATCCTGGAATTCGTTCGTATTGGAAATTCGATACCGAATGGGCGAATTATTCAACACATGATCCAGTGTAGTTTCGTTCATCAACTGATCAACGGCATTACCAATATCACATAACACTCGCCGTACTTGAGCAGTCGGTAAATTTTCATCGGGGGCAAGGTCATCGAGCAGTTCCGGATCGACTGGCTCGAGGTGGCCGTCAAAATGACGCAAGATGCATCCAATGCTGATCTCGCCGGGAAAACGGAGCAAGCGATAGCCGCCGTTTTTTCCTGCTAAACTTTCCACGAGACCCAATTCTCGCAACTCGCGCATGATCGCTTCGAGGAATTTGCGTGGAATATCGTTCGATTCGGCCAATTCGCGCACCGACACCGGCGCCGGCGATTGACCGGATGCCAGGTACAGGAGAGCTCGAAGGGCGTAATCCGATTTGCGGCTCAATCTCATGGGGCGTCTCATTCCAAAGCAGGTATTCCTACTAACTTGATAGGATTTAGGGGCGTCAAGCCCGTTCAGTCGTCGTAGAATCGTTTTCGTATCGGGTCAGTTGAGAATCGAATTGCCCGATTTTGATCCACATTCTATATAAACTATTATTTATCGTAATTATCTATTTAGCCCAAATGGGTTAAAAATATGATTTCCTGCCATTAAAATGCGATTTGTTGCGGTGCATCCCTTTGGAAACCTGTGGAATTCTATTGCGGCCCCTGCACTTAAAAGGACACTAGACCCAAGCGAATAGTATTACCATCGAAGAAAACGAAACCCGCTGAAGCTTCGGAATTCTGATAAATCGACTTGCAGGCAAAAGCTGAGGTCTGTCGCCCAATCAGGTTGGAAGTATTTTTAGCGGTGTTTTTTTTGATGCGAGCATGCGAAATTCCTAACGAAGGAGGATAGCGATCGCTGCGGTCTTGACCAAGAGCTTCATCGTTGAATTTGGCATTACCTCGGATTCGCAGCAAATCAATAGGGTAACCTAAATCATCCAGATAAATCGGTAGTTCAACCATCGGGAATAGATGACCGGAGAGAAGTCAGACCTTAGAGAGATGAAGGTCTTCCCCAATAGTAAACTCCAGAATCATTAACCCCCCGAGGGTCTCGGTTCATCGCCAGTCGATGAACCATTTAGAAGTTTTACTAAGGTAAAAAACCAACTCGCAGGAGGAAATTGGAATGCAGAAACTTCAAAGCGCTCTTGGTTTCCCGACCAAGTCCCAAGTGGGACCGACTCGTGGTAACCATAAAGCGCGCCGTAAGACAGGATTGTTCGGCAAGTCGGCATCCATGCTGATGGCAGCGGGCATTCTGATGGCGACCCAATCGGCGTTTGCCGTGTACACCGTGCAACGCTCTGGGTCGAACCTGACGATTACCGCAGGTGCAGGCGAAACGAACGTTCTTTCGATGACGCTCAATGCGGCCAACATCGAATTTGCCGACGCCGGCATTACTTTCGATGACGTCGATAACGGCGGCACGGGCATCGTCGGCGATGGCACCAACATGATTTCGTTGAACGAAGGTCTCATCACGAGCATCGATATCGTGCTCGGCGATGGCAACGACTCGTTCATCGCGAACAGTTGGGCTCAAGCGGATGGCGGTACGATTGATTTCGGTTCTGGAACAGCCGACTCGCTCACGTTCTTTGGCCGCGGAAACAACGATAACATCTCGATTGTTCCCGTCGGAACCGATGTGACGTTCGCACGTAACAACGTTCCCCAGATCCAGCTTTACTGCTCCGGTCTGGAAACAGCCGATGTCGATATGCAATCGGGCGATGACACGATCACGATCGAAGACCTTTCGACCGCCGTTGATTTTGCCTCGTTGACCGTCCTCGGCGACGACAGCAGCGACACCTTTAACGTCAAACCTTCTCAATCGACAGCGATCCTGCTGTCGGGCGGTAACCAAATCCTGGCTGACACGTTCAACCTGGATACGTTGGGTCTGGCGATTCAAGATCCCATCACGACGCCTGATGGTGTCATTGGCTTCCTTGGCCTTGGCGACTATCAGGACATCACGTATTTCGGGATGGAAATCGTTAATGTCGAAAATCAGCCCTGCCTGTACACGGTTGCTCCGTTGAACGCTACTTTGGTGGCGAACGACGGTGGCGCCGCTGGCGTGGATGCATCTTTCGACGTTTTGACGAATGAACCCAACTGCACATGGCTTGCCCAGTCGAACGATACGTGGATCACGATCACGTCTCCGACTCCCGCTCAGGGTGTTGGCGACACGACGGTGAGCTACACGGTGACCGATAACGACGGCAACCCGCCTCGCACGGGTACGATTTCTGTCATCACCGAAAACGGAATGATTCTTCACACCGTGTTCCAGAACGGCGATTGCACGTTTGGTATCGCCGATGACGGCGCGGACTCGGACGGCGACGGCGACGCCAGCTTGCTGACCGTTCCGGCTGCCGGTACGGCAGGCGCTACGGTCGAAGTGACCGCGGGCGCTGGCTGCTCCTGGACCATTTCGGAAAACTCGTCCTGGCTCGAACTGCTTTCTCCCCCGCTGCCCAACGGCACGGGCAACGCGACTTTCACGGTTGCGGTGGATTCGAACGTCGGTCCGGCTCGCTCGACGACGATCAACCTGAAAGACAACACCTCTGGCCAGATCGTCAGCCAACTGCGCGTTTCGCAAGTTGCTGGCTGCGATATCCAGATCGATTCGTTCACCTCGGACTTCACGTCTGCTGGCGGCGCGGATAGCATTCTGGTTACCGGTGGCGTTGGTTGTACCTGGACGGCCGCGACGGGCGATGCCTGGATTACGATCAACAACGCTTCGGGCAACGGCCTTGGCCAGATTTCCTACACCGTCGCTCCCAACACGGGCCCGGCTCGTACGGGAACGATCACGGTCGGCGCCTTGACGCACACCGTGAACCAGGGCAGCGGCTGCGTACTGACGACACCGGATCCGGTTTCGTACAACGTTTCGGCTGCCGGCCAAATTGGCATCTCGAACACCATCAACGCCGATGCGGGTTGTACCTGGACGGCGGTTTCGTCTGCTCCTTCTTGGGTGACGATCACCGCTGGCGCCACGGGTGTGGCTCCTGGTGTGGTGACGTTCGATGTGGCCCAGAACTTCGGTCCTGCACGCAGCGGAACGATCACGGTTACGGGTGACAACAACTCGATCGTGATTGCAGTCAACCAAGCAGAAGGCTGCGACCTGACGACGAACGTTCCGGACGTCTTCAACCTGAATCCGGAAGCTTCCTCGGGACGCTTCACGGTCTTCTTTGCTGGTCCTGTTCCTCCGACTGTCAGCGACGCCTGCGAATTGATCGCGTTCACGGATGACAACTGGATTGTCGTCACGGAAGGCGCCAACGGTTCGGGTTCTGGCCATCAGGTCAGCTTCGATGTGCTGGAAAATAACGGCGCTGCCCGCGCGGGCATCATCGTTGTTCAATCGGTCATCGACCCGGGTGATTTCACCTTTGTCACAATCAATCAAGCAGCTTGCGCTTTGACGGCGCCGGTGCTTGCAGCTCCGAACGCAACCTATAACCACGAAGGTGGCCTTGGCAACTTTGCCGTTACGATGGCTGCTGGTGGTCAAAATTCCTGCGACTGGACGGTGACGTCCAACGTCGCTTGGTTGAACATCCTCAGCGGTCCTTCCGGCAACGGTAACGGCATCGTAAACTACGAAGTGCTTCCCTACCAGTCGAACGCTGGTTTGCGCACGGGTACGTTCACGGTGACGTTGACGAACGGCGGCACGGCTCAGTTCCGTGTTGACCAAATCGACGATTGCGACCTGATCGCTCCGGCTGGCGAAGTCGCAAACTTCGACCAGGACGGCGGCACGGGCAACTTCGACGTGACGTTGGCTGCTGGTGGAACGATCGATTGCGACTGGACGGTTTCGATCGCTTCGACGGATCCGGCTGGCGATACTTCCTGGATCACCTTAGCATCGGCAGTGGACGGCGTGGGCAATGGCCTCATTTCCTACGAAGTCGCTCCTCTTTACTATGACACGACGGCCCCGCGTCAGCGCACGGGCACGATCACGATCACCCTTCCGAATGGCGACACCGCTGTTCACAACATCAACCAGGTTGACAACTGCGCTCCAGTCGTCACCAACCCGGTTGAGAATTACAATCACTCGGCTGCCGCAGGTTCGTTCACAATCACCGGCATGACCGAAAGCTGCCCCTGGACGCTGTCGCTCTCTGCTGGCGGTGCTGGCTGGGTGAGCATTCAATCGGCTCAAGATGGCGTTGGCAATGGCCTCGTCACCTATGAAGTCGCCGAAAACGAAGGCAATGGCGCCCGCAATGCTGTGATTACAGTGACGGGTTCCAACGGCTTGACGGCAACACACACCATCAACCAAACCGACGATTGCGACTTGATCGCTCCCGCCGGTGAAAACTCGGTCTTCACGCACGAAGGCGGCTCGGGCAACTTTGCCGTGACGCTGGCTGCTGGCGGCACGATCGATTGCGACTGGGTTGT
The DNA here is from genome assembly GCA_964580585.1 of uncultured Candidatus Sumerlaeota bacterium. GTDB lineage: Bacteria > Sumerlaeota > Sumerlaeia > SLMS01 > JAHLLQ01 > CAZOKZ01. Next base: position 149,373 of record CAZOKZ010000001.1, read on the forward strand.
GTCGGTTACTTCGACTGACCCGGCTGGCGACGAGTCCTGGATCACGCTGGAATCGGCTCCGAATGGCGTCGGCAACGGTTTGGTTGCGTTCTCGGTGGCTCCGCTGCTGGACGATCCTTCACGCAACCGCGCGGGCTTCATCACGATCACGTTGCCGAACGGCGACACCGCTGTTCACAACATCATCCAAACAGACGATTGTAATCCGGTTCTTCCGGCGGACATCGTTCTCGATCACTCGGTACAGTCGGATGACTTCACGGTTTCCGGCATGTCCTTTGACTGCCCGTGGACTGCCTCTGTTACGGCTGGCGCCGAATGGCTCAGCATTCAGTCGGGCAACGACGGTGTGGGCAATGGCCTGATCACCTACGAACTGGTTCAGCCGAACTTCGGCAACGGAAACCGTGTGGCTACCATTACGGTAACGAGCACGAACGGCCTGGCCGATTCGATCAACATCACGCAAACCGACGATTGCGATCTGCTCGCACTCGTTCCGGCATCGCGTAACTTCGATCAAGCTGGCGGCGCAGGCGACTTCGCCGTTCCGTTTGCTGCAGGCGACGAACAAGACTGTATCTGGGACATCGCTGTTTCGGCACCGAGCTGGATTGTTGTTACCTCGTCGTTCAACGGCGTTGGCGATGGCTTGGTGACGTACGAAGTTCTTCCGTTCTTCGACGATCAAACGGCTCCTCGCACCCGCACCGGCACAATTACCGTGTACCTGCCTAACGGCGACGCGGAAATGCACACGGTGAACCAAGAAGACTTCTGCACGCACACGCTCGACCCGGTTGCGCATACGCCTGACCAGGTTGGCGGATTCTTCGAATTCGACGTGAACTTCAGCGTCACACCGAACTCTCCTGGCACGTCGCAAGACTGCCCGTGGATTGCACGCGTTCGTTACGCTGTCCCGACGACGCCGGACGAAGAATGGGTCCAGCTCATCGAAGGTTCGACGGAACAAACGGGCGACGGCGTTGTTACCTACAACGTGGACGAACTGCACGAATACCTGGGATCGCGTATTGCCTACATCGACGTGATTCTGGACAACGGCATTATCCAAACACACACCATTACCCAAACCGACGAATGCGAATTCACGCTCTATCCGACGGAATTCTTCTTCGATCACAATGGTTTCCTGACGGGCCCGGTTATCAATCCGGACGACCCGAACGACGACAACTCGGGCACGAACACCTTCCAGGTGGCGTTCCCCGATCCGAATGCTGAGTGCAAGTGGACGGCTTCTATCGTTCTGGCAGACACGCTGGACGACGATGTGGTCGCCGACGACAACTGGATTAACATCCTTGAAGGCTCGACGGGCGAAGGTAACGGTCAAGTTACGTTCTCTATCGACCCGAACGTGGTTATCGGCCCCGACATCGAACGCGTCGGCACGATCCTGGTCACTGGCGAAAACGGCCAGGTGCTGGGCGTGACGATCATTCAATCGGAAGGCCAGTACATCCTGACTCAGCTTGAACTTGGCGACCCGGGTTCCGGCCCGGATCCGGAACCGGACTTCGGTTTCGGCCAGGACAACCTGGTGATCGGCTACACCGATCTCGCCGCACCGGTGATTGAAACGCTCGGCCTGCCCGACGCGCCGTTCTTCACCACTGTGGACAGCAAGACCGGCAACATCACCGAAGTCGAGCCGCACATTTCGACCGACTCGAACGGTAACGTAACTGGCTTCGCCACGGTTCGCGTGTTTGACGCTGTTTACAACTTGCTTGCCGAATTCGATCTGCCTGTGACGGGTAGCTTCAGCTACTCGCGTAAGGCGACGACGGAAGTGAATACCGTGGACAACAACTTCTCGGGCTTCACGACGATCAAGTACAAGAACAGCTTCAAACTGAGCGGCAAAGACAAGACGCGTGGCTCGATCAAGGTCAGCGGCACGGAATCGTATGAAGTCCTGCCGGCCGACTTCCCGGGTACACCTGCTGGCTTTGAATCCAAGATCAGCTCTGCATGTGTTCTTGACGGCGCTGCCTCCAAGGGTTCTGCGGAAGCCACGGTTCACGGATGGGTCCCGACAACGGGTAACCTGGCCATCACGAAGAACTCGCTGAAGGCCGACGTGAAGAAGAACACCGCATGGTCTTCGGACATCGTTCTGCTGGATTCGGACTACACCAAGCTCGAAGAGCAAGGTGCTGGTGCGGCTTCGCTGAACGCCAAGTGGCAAACGGGCGCCAAACCTGGCAAGTTCTCCTACCAGGGACGCTTTGGCAAGAGCCTGTTCAAGTCCAGTGGCCAACTTCTCCTGACGTTGGAAGACATCACGGAAGAAGGTTTCTGGTTTGACTCGGCCAAGGACGGCGTTGGCCTGGATCGCGGCGTGACCGTGTTCCCGGAAACAACCTCGTTCAGCAACCCGCAGGTCAAGATCTCCACGAAGACCAAGTGGAACAGCGATCTGATCAACGCGAACGACGCACCGTAATTCGCGTCAACCTCTCTCGCAACACGCAGGCGGACCGGCAACGGTCCGCCTGTTTTCTTTAACGCAATCACGAGTCAAATGCGCACAAAAAAAACCGCCCGGCGTATGCATTGCCGGGCGGTTCATTTTTTTTGTCAGTGAATCGGCTGGAACGTTATTCCATGAACTCGATCAGTTGCTTGCGTCGGCTGGGGTGACGCAATTTATTGAGCGCTTTGGTTTCGATCTGACGAACGCGTTCGCGCGTGACGTTGAAGATCGTACCGACTTCTTCGAGCGTTCGCGGGAAGTCGCTGCCGCCGATACCGAAACGCAGGCGGAGGACTTTTTGTTCGCGCTCAGTCAACGTCGAGAGCACTTCCTCGATCTTTTCCTGCATCAGCTTGTACGCCGTGGCGGTAACGGGCGACTGGGCGTCTTCATCGGGAATGAAATCGCCAAAGTGCGAATCGCCGTCTTCGCCGATGGGCGTTTCCAGGCTGATCGGTTGCATAGCAATTTTGAACACGCGGCGGATTTTCTCGACCGGCATGCCCATTTTTTCCGCGATTTCGTCCGGGGTGGGTTCGCGCCCCAGTTCCTGCACCAAGTAACGCTGCACACGCGAGAGCTTGTTGATCGTTTCGATCATGTGCACCGGAATACGAATCGTACGGGCCTGATCGGCGATAGCGCGCGTCACGGCTTGACGAATCCACCACGTGGCATACGTTGAGAATTTGTAGCCGCGCTGGTATTCAAACTTGTCCACGGCACGCATCAAACCGATGTTGCCTTCCTGGATTAAGTCGAGGAACTGAAGTCCGCGGTTGGTGTATTTCTTCGCGATCGAAACGACGAGGCGCAGGTTGGCTTCGACGACTTTCATCTTCGCTTCGTGGGCTTGTTTTTCGCCCTTTTTGATGCGATCGATGATAATCTTCAGTTCTTCGTACTTGTTGCCCGATTCTTTCTCCAGACGTTTGATGTTGCGTTGCGCCATGCGGAGTTGTTTGTCGAGACGGATGAATTCGTCCAGGCTCTTGCCGTACTTCTTCATCAACGCCTTGGCTTCGGGGCTGTTTTTCTTCGTCTTGCGCACGACGCGGCGAAGTTCGTCTTCGCTCATCATCGCTTCCAGGATGGTGCGACGAATTTCTTCCTGTGCGCGGTCGATCTGGTAGTAGATTTCCTTCACGCGGCTGGCGATTTGCTCGACGATCGCGAAGTTCAGGTCCACCTTGAGAAGTAGTTTGTAAATCTCCTCGCGGCGTTTTTCCACATCCACCATCGCTTCGTCGCGTTCTTCACCTTCAAACGTCGGATCTTCAAGTAAATCGAGTTGATCGGCAATCACCTCAAAGTGATCGAGCACACTTTTCAGGTTGTCGAGAATCATCTTGATCGTGCGCGCGCGTGCTTCGGGATCGGTTTCATCCACGTTGGCGCGCAAAATATCGTTCAGGTTGAACTGGCCAACCTCGATACGCGAATAAATGCGTCCAAGTTCCTGGGACGTAATCGAGGCGCGCGCGATGGCGCCGGTGATTTCGTGGCGGCCCTTTTCGATCTGCTTGGCGAGGAAAACTTCTTCCTCGCGCGTCAGCAATGGGACCTTGCCCATTTCCATCAGGTAAAGACGCACCGGGTCATCGATGCGTTGATTATCGGCCTGTTGGTTGAGCAGATCGCGCGGCGTAGCCACGCTGCTGCCGACCTTGGCGGCTTTCTTTTTCGCTTCGTCGGCGGTCACCTTGATGCGCGCGGCCATTTTGACTTTGCGCTGGTGTTCTGCTTCAGATTTTTTCTTGTCGGTTTTCTCTTCGCCGGCGGGTTCTTCTTCCATTACTTCAATGGATTGATTTTCCAGTTCCTCGAGGAGGTCCTCCATATGGGCCGGAGAGAAATCATCGGGAATATTGTCGTTGATCTCTTCATAGGTCAACCATCCCCGTTTCTTGCCCGAATCGATCAGTTTTTTAACGCCTGATGGGAAACGGGAAGACTTTGACTTTTTCATTAGCTTCACGTGCACTCCTTGGAGTTTGGGTCAGTCAGGTTTGAGGTCTAAAGTCGTGTGGCGAATGCCCGTGCCCGGCGAGTGTCTTTTGACGAGGCCACTTGGCGTTTTTGCGTGGCAGGTGTACCGGAAGGACGCATCTCTCCATTAATGTCTCCAAAGCAAAATACAGACCCCGACCGGTCCACAAGTCAAATTCCTGTCAAGCGCAATCGGAGCACAAAAACGTTTTCTTGCCACTTTTTTCTGTTAACTACTGATTTCAAAGGAGATAGGCCGGATGCCCTATAGACCTATTGAACCCCCTCACTCTATTTCGACTTGAAAAAATATCCACGGTGCAATATTTTTGCTCTTTTGGGGCTGACATCTTGGACCATGGTGACTCATGATATGAATCAGATCGTTCCATCCTGACTCAAATTTACTTATCGAAAACCTCGATCCCATCAATTTCTCATGACCATTAAGCTTCAACAACCGAGTCGTAACCCGAAGACGTTGCTGACCGAAGTGGACGCTCTGATCAAGGTGCGCGACATTCGTGAATGGGAAAACCTGAAGCAACAGGTGAGCGTAAAGTGGTGGGAATCCGGAATTTTGGCGGTCTTATTTCTCAGCGGTCTGGGAACCCTCATCACGCTATACAAGTTGGTTCCCGACAACAGCCCTCTCCCCTACGAGTTTGTCCTGCTCTGGTTTGGGCTTTTTACACTGACCTTGCTGGGAAGCATTGAGTTTTTAATTCTGAAGTTTCGCGCTTTACGCCGGATGCATGAGACCACTTCGCGCATCATCGATGACCAGCAGGCTACTCTCAAGGCGTTGCGCGATTACCTGGAAGCTCGCGAAGAAGCGGAGCACCCAACGAAAAGCGACTAGGAAACACGCACCACGTTGTTGCGCAGAAATCCTCTCAAGCCATCCATCAGGATATCGGTTTCCTGGTGATGAACGTCCATCTCGGGCAATGAACTCAAAAATCGTCGGCCGTAACCCATGCGCACGACGCGTTCGTCGGCGATCAGGACGGCGCCTCGGTCTGTTCGCGAGCGAATCAACCGGCCAAATCCCTGCTTGAAGCGAATGATGGCGCGTGGCACGACAAGCGATTGAAACGGATCGCGTCCTTGAATGCGTTGAAATTCGTATTGGGCTTCCTGGATCGGATCGTTCGGAACCGCAAATGGAAGTTTTGCAATGATCAGAAGCTCGAGCGCACGTCCCTTGACGTCCACCCCTTCCCAAAAACTACTCGTCGCAAACAGAACGCTTGTTTCTTCCTCGCGAAATCGATTCAATAGTTTCGCCCGCGATTCGCTTCCCTGAATCAGGCATGTAATCCCCCACCGTTGGATGATGGGAGAGCATTCATCGTATAGCCTGCGCATCTGACCGTAACTGGTGAACAATACAAACGCTCGTCCTTCGGTCACACCGACGGCCTTACTAATCAAAGACGCAAGGCCGCGCTCGAAACTCTCTGCGCGTGGATCGCCCAGATCGCTCGGCACGCCGCAGAATACCTGGCTATTGTAATCGAAAGGAGCGGAGAGTTTAAGGTGCTCAACCAGACGAGCACGACGAACGACTTCTTTTTTTTCGGTCGCACTTTCGTTATTTTCGGCCTGAAAATCTTCGTTGATGACATGGTCGTCCATTGTCGCGGAATCCGGCTCGATGACGATACGTCGAGGAACAGATACGGGCACGCCAATACGCTCGAATAAAAATTGGAAGTCATTATCGACGGTCAATGTCGCGCTGGTCAGAACCTCGGATTTGATTTTGCTGTGCAGGGATTCGCGCAATTCTTCGGCCACCGTGATTGGCGCCTGGCAGAGGCGAACTTGCATTTTCTGGCGCTTGTCCGCCGTGAGTTCCACCCAACTGCAAATTTTCGGATCGTCATTGAGAAACATTGCCGCCATGCGACGGATGGATTCAAAACGCTCGGTGATCGAGCGCCATTCCATCGCCAGATTCATGATGTCGTTTAATTCTGCGTCGGGCAAATCGGGTAGCTCTTTAAGCGCCTCACGATTCAGACTGATCAACGATGCCAGTTCCGCAGCGATGCCTTGAATTCGGGGGGTAATTTCCTCGGGCCAACGCGGGTGGCGCGTCAATCGAGGCGTCAATCGTACGCGATGTTCAAGACTGCGATGCGGTGGCTGCAAACCTGCGATATCGAGAAATGCATAGCTGAAATCTTCCAGTAGCAACTCGATGGTTTCGCGCGACGTGGTGATGCTGGGAATGATTTCCAGACAAACAAGTTTATATGCCGGAAACGTTTCGTTGATGGTGCCTTTGCGACGGTATTCTTCGAGCTTATCGGCCACACCTGCCAACACGCCTTTGCGTCCCCGTGCGTCCGAACGATAAAGTCGAGTGAACAATCGCCGAATCGAATAAGGCGATAATTGCGAACCCAGGTGCTTGGTCGCCACAGCCTCCAGGTGGTGAGCTTCATCCAAAATCACATGCTTGTATGGCGGCAATACCGCCGCTGTGGACCAATTGTTCGATTCGCGACGCACGGCGACGTCGCTGAGCATCAGTGAATGATTCACAACAAGCACATCGGCACGGGCTGCACGGCGACGCGAGTTGTAAAAGAAACACGATTCGTAAAATGGACATCGCACACGCAGACAATTGTCGGCCTCGGAAACGACACGTTCCCAAACCTCGTTGCGCGGAGGGACGGTGAGCTCCTGTAAATCGCCGGCTTCACTGTCGTTCGCCCAGGCGAGCACTTCGCGCAGTTCACCGCTGAATTCGTCCTCGAATAATTTCTGCAACGGTTGATTTAATTCGTCCCGTGCGAATTGCGCCTTTCGTTTGCAGACGTAATTCGAGCGTCCCTTCACCAACTCCGCTTTGAACTCTCGCCCGAGTACTTGTTTCGCCACAGGCAGGTCTTTGTGGATGATTTGTTCCTGTAAGTTGATCGTGTTGGTGGAAATCACGACACGTTCTTTGTTATCGAGCGCATACACGAGCGAGGGCAGTAAATACGCCAGCGATTTACCAGTGCCCGTGCCCGCTTCGATTGCAACGATACCGTCGTGATTGAACGCTTCGGCTACTTTGCAGGCCATTTCTCGCTGCTGAGGACGATCTTCGTAATCGCCCAAGGCATCGGAAAGCGTGGAGTTGGGCGCGAGAAATTTTTCGATCTGGTCGATCTTCAGGGATATTTTTTCACGCGGGTCGTGGGGACGGATAATGACACGCAATCGCGTGGCATCGTTATTGACAATATAGCTGCCAACGCCCAACTGACCCAGATGCGAGGATACGTTCATATCCGCATCCGAAGGGAGCAAATTCCCCGTCGGATGATTATGGATGATCACGTTTCCGGGCTCGAAGAGATCGAAACGAATCGGCACGGCTTCTTTTGTGCCGTAGGCGTGCGATTCGACTTCGTGAATGAGTCCGTCCCTCCCCCGCCGCGCGACAAAAAAGACCTCGACGCCACCGGCTTCTTCAATATCTGCGGCAATTTGCGCCGCAGCATCGCGTGTCAGGTAGTTCGAGGATGGACCTTCGACGGGGAGCATTTAATGGGAAACTCGAAGAAATGATTTTTAATACGAACGTGCGAGAAACGCCGACAGCGTCAGGATCAGAACCCCCAGCCAAATATTGACCGACATGAATTTCGGACGTTGTTCAGGATTGCCTTTGGTGATCAGTGCCATAAAACCCAGCACCCCGAGAAACAAAAGGAACTTCATGCCAAAGATCATGTGCGGTAAACTACCGCCTCCGGTTTTCCATTCGTCCATTACCGCGAACATCTGGAAGAACCCCGTGATAATCATCACGAAAATCAGGTTCCACGACACATGTATCCAACGCTTGCCAATCGTGTTTTTCAACTCGTCGTCTAATCCGCCAATGCGACCGGCGTATTTCAGCAGCAATACGCGAAAAAAGAACGTCCCTCCTACCAGCAACGCGGCAGAGATTACGTGAATTCCCACGCTGATGTTCAAGACGGTGTCCATGCGATGGAGGCTCCTTGGGATAATTAGCGCTTTTTCTTGCGCGATTTTTTCAGCACTTTTTTCGGCGGTATGAACGGATTCTTCCGTCCCTGCTCGCGTCCACGACCTTTTGCCGCTCGGGCAACGAAACGATTGCCGTCTTGAACCAGTTCCAAATCCAGTTCCGAAGCAAAAGCATCTGCTCGAACAATCTTGACGTTGACTTTGTCCATCAACCGAAAGCGCCGACCGGATTTACGTCCAACAAGTTGGATGCCAAGTTCGTCCAGATCGTATCGATCGTCCACCAGCGTGCGAATCGGCACCAGGCCTTCGACACCGGATGGCTTGAGTTCGACGAAAAGGCCAAAGTTCTGTACCCCGCAGACGATTCCCTCGAATTCATCACCCTCGAACTGCTTCATATACTCGATGGCTTTGATTTTCGTCGATTCCCATTCGGCGTCCGCGGCTTCGCGTTCCTTGAAACTTGTGTGACGAGCTAACTCGGCGAGTTCAGCTTTGCCATCGTCATCGTTGGGATACGGCAACGGTTTGTCTTCGACCATCGCCCGCAGTTGTCGGTGCACCACCACATCGGGATAACGCCGAATTGGAGACGTGAAATGGCAGTAGCATTTCGAGGCGAGACCAAAGTGTCCGGCGTTACGCGGTGTGTATTCCGCCCGCTTCAGCGCTCGCAATATCAGCCGGCGCAGAATATGTCCGCCTTCGCGATGCTCGATGGACTTGAGCACTAACTGCAATCCATGCGGTGTGATCGCGCCGTTCTCCTCAACGGGAAGGGATACGCCCAGCGCTTTGAGCATCGGGCGCAAACGTTCCAATCGTTCGGGATCGGCCTGCTCGTGAACACGATAAAGAAACGGCACGCTACGTCGCGTCATCGCTTGTGCGACCGCTTCGTTGGCGGCCAGCATGCAATCTTCAACCACGCGGTGAGCTTCGAAGCGCTCCCGAAAACCAAGGTCACGGACTTGACCTTCTTCGTGAAACGAAATTTTTGTTTCTGGAATATCTAAATCCAACGCACCACGTTTGAAACGTGTGCGGCGAAGGACTTCCGTGCATGCGCGTAGTGCTTCAATCGCGGGCAATGCCTCGGGTACGATGGCATCGCGCGCGCCGTCTTCATTTTCGTACACCGCCTGCACCTGTTCATAGGTCAATCGCTGGTTCGAGTGAATGATCGAAGAATAAAAGTCGCATTCGCCCAACTCGCCGTTGGGTTTCACGATCATTTCCGCTGTCATGGTTAAGCGATCGACTTGGGGACGCAGACTGCACAAATCGTTCGAGAGTTTTTCCGGCAACATCGGAACGACACGATCAACAGGATAAACACTTGTCGAACGCTCCCGGGCTTCGTCGTCGATTGCATCGCCCGGACGCACATAGTGAGTAACGTCGGCGATGTGCACCCAAAGCCGCCAGCCATCTTTTCCAAGGGGCTCGATGCTCATTGCGTCGTCGAAATCCTTGGCGGTTTCCGGATCGATGGTCACGGTAACCAAATCCCTGCAATCGCGTCGGCGCGGTATTTCGGCGGCAACATCGAGAGCTAATTTTTCGGCAGCGCGTTCGACGGTTGCAGGAAACTCTTCGACGATCCCCCGGTCGCGAAGAAGCAACAAAACGTCGATCCCTTTCTCATGAGACGCACCGAGACGTTCGGTTATTTTTCCCTGGAGCGAATCGGGAAACGGAGTAAATTGCGTGATGTCAACGACGACCCATTCGAGCGTTTTGACGTCCAATCCTTTATCGGGCAAGGGAACACGAATCATCCGTTGAATGGCTGGATTGCGCGGAATGACTTCGCCATGCGTCGAGCCGATGCGTTGATAACGTCCAACGATTTTTTTGTTCGCACGTTCGAGAACTTCGGTTATAACCCCGCGCCAACCAGTCGGACCGCGCTGGACAATTTCCACCGCTACACGGTCACCGGAAAGTGCGTCCCCGAGATCCCATTCCTGCACCAGAACGTCCCGCACGCCTTTGCCACGCGCTTGAATTTGTTCGTCATCGAGTCGTACGAATCCAAAGCCTTTACGGTTTACTTCGAGTGATCCCGTCAGTTGTTGGTTTTTCGAGCGCTTGGCAACCACGCGCCAAAACCGCCCGCGGAGTTGCTCGACATAACCACGCGATTCGAGCGAGCGCAAAATTTCACGCAACTCGGCTCGTTCGTTTTTACGCAAGTCGAAGAATTCTTGCAATTCGCGCGTGGTCACTAACCCGCCCGCATTGCGCAACGTTGCCAGCACTGTTTCGTCACTCAGAATCATTCATCACCCGATCCGGAATTGGTGGCAGCGGAGAGTTTTGGCATCGGCGCCTCTTTCCTCTCTTCTACCCATTCCAGTTCTTGCCACCGCACAACGTTTTTACCATTCACTGTCGCCAAACCAAACAACTGATCAATCCCATCGATCGCCACGATTCGGAACTGGAACCAATCTTCCGGAAAATCCACACTTTTTTGTTCCCAGAAACGCAACGGGTCATGCGAAACCCAAACCGTATGAGGATCATCCGTCAGCAGGTAGGACCAGTTTTCATGCTTCGCAAACGACAAGTGAGTTACTCCATCGGGCAACTCGATTGGAAGCGGTCCTGCATCGGACAATTGCCGCATATCGCTCGTTAAAGCAGCGATCATTCGAGGAGGGTTATTATTTACCTGGCTGATGTTTGCCATCATCCAGGACCTGCCATAAGGAACCACGCCATTTCCTCGAACGACGCGCGTTTGTCCTTCTTCCCAGTCGCTGAATTCTGGCGCCGGAAAATAAACCGGGTTGTTGACAAAAGGCCGAATGGGTGTGCCGTTCACCGTCGCAGCATTCGCAACGACTTCAATTCCATCGGACCCGGCTGCCGTTGCCCAAATCGCATGATTGTTGCGAATGGAGCCCAAACCTAAACTGCGAAAACCGGCAGAAGCCCAATGACCAAACGCGGGCAACCGCCAGAAAACTTCACTATCGAACAATCCAGACATGACACTCAACGTCACATCGTGCATTTCGTGAACCTGAGTACGCGCTCCTTGCGGTTCGGGCCGCGTAAACAAGTCCACCGTGCTCACGACCAGTCGCAAATCGGGGCCTGTTTTGAAGGCAACGAAACTGTCCACCGATTGTAACGGCATTTCAAACTCTTGAAACGAATCGTTCGTTGATCGAAAACGGAATTCCTGAGTTCCTAAATCGATTTTCGAGCCGTCGGTCTTTTCAAGTATCAAACCGATCGATTGCTCGCTTCCGCTGAATTCGCTCATCGGAATGCTGATTTTCTGCGTGAATAATTTTCGTTCGCCCGAAGAAGCATCGCTGATAAGCACCTCTTTTTTACTTTCACCGTTCACTGTGATCACCAATTTACCACCAACATGACGTCTGGCAACTTCACGGGGTAAACACGCGAACACTTCCTGGGTGGTCAGTTGCTTATTCGGGTGACTGTATCGCAACGTCAGCGGCTGGTAAGCGCTTGCAGCGATCAATTCTTCGTCTGATAATTCCTTGGCATCGAGAACCTGGAAATTGTCCAATACAATTTCTTCTTTTGCGTGCTCAAAACTTCCCGCGCAAACAACAAACGACGCGATCGACGGCGCCGTTCCGATTCGTTGATCCAGCGCCCAACGAACCCATTGTGGTTCGTCGCTCGGTTCAATCAACCGGTTGGGGAAAATTTCCTCACCGTCTTCGGTGGATTTTCCAATCAACCCCAAAACCACGGGTTCTTTCGCCAGTACACGCACCTGGAATATATTTTCCGGCTCGTGCGAAATCGATAACGCCGATTCCCAATGATATACACGAGAAGGCAATCCAAGTAAACCCATTGGCCGCGGTTGGATTTTAACGCTTTGAGCCTGGGTGACACCGTTCGAGGTCGTTTTGCTGGCATCGAGGGCGTGGATTTGAAACGGAAGAACGCTCAAAACGAGCGCCGAGGCAAGGATCGGCAAGGCATTCGGGAAAAACTTCATCGGTCAGTCTCTGGTCCATTTCGGGATTTCTCTGTCGCTGACAGCGGCGCGAGCCACATTTCGGCAACGGGCCCAGCAGGCGACGTTTTTGCGGCTTGGCTTCGTGTCAGGACAAGGAATTCCAACAAAACACGGTATTCTTTTTCACCAAACCCAGAAAATTTGAACGAAGGATAGGATCGTAACGCATTTTCCACCAAGGCACGGTCGCCATTTAACCCCATCGTTCCCATCGCGGGAGGCGTTTTCATTCCACCGTAAAAAATCACCAATCGATTCCATTCAAATTCGTTCACAAAAACGTGTGTGACGCCACGAGCTTGTAATCGGTTGGCAAAATCGAGGCCGGAATTCGAGGCCTTGAGGTCATCCCCCCATGGAACGACGTCCCAAACGGTGGCGGATTCCTGGTTCGAGGGAAACCATCGACCTCGGTTTTCAAATAGAAGTAAAATACGGCCTTCGGGAGGCAAGCCATGCGCGGCAAGGAGTAATTCTTCAGGAATCTGATGATCGCGCTTCCAATCTTCGGCGTGAAATCCCAGATCGTAAAAGCCCACCCATCGCGTCAAAATTGTCATGGCAAGCGCGAACAGCGCCACCCCCGCGCCGCATCGATGAATGGGTGTCGCACCTCGTCGGGGAAAAGTCCATGCCGCGGCGACGATCCACCCCAATGCAACCACGGGCAGGACAAATCGTGCCGGAGCCAATCCCACCAAATGCCAGGCAGCATAACCGAGCCCACAAACTCCCAACAACCATATCGAGCGCTTGCGCGATTGACGATATACCAGCGCTCCGGCCCATAAGAGAAGAATTACAGGAAATAAAAGACCCGCCTCGCCTGTTTCCTCGTTACTCGGTGTCAGGCGCAGCGAATAATCAAACACATCGATCTTACCGAAGAAGCTGCTCCAATAACCGCCAGAAAACACCCCTTGCGGATGATGTTGTTCGACAAGGAATTGCGACTGTTCAGCAGACCATCCAGGCGCAACACCAACGAATGGGTGGAGTGGATTGCCTCCCACAACGGTTGAGCGAACACCCCATAAGCCAAATCCCACCAGTATTCCACAAGAGAGGATTATTGCAAACTTGAATGCCCGATTGCCACTCGGAGCAGGATACTTGCAAAACGCCAACCAGACCCCGCCTATGACAAAGGGAACGGCAAATATCCCCACGGCGGAAAATTTAACGGCAACAGCAGTCCCGGCTAAAAATCCTGCAGCAATTCCCCAGAGCTTGCGATCTCGCGACCGACCCGACGCCACAAGTAAGCGCTCGACAGATGCCAACGCAAACAAGGCAGTAAGCAAATCCGAATGCGCATTGATAAGGCCTCCCCAAACCATGGGGTGCCACGAATACAGAAGAGTAGCCAACCATCGGCCCGGTCGGCGGGCTCCCAAATGCCCAGCGATTCGACCCGAAATCAACGATCCCGCGATCATGGCGAACCACAGGAACACCCGGACACCTGGATCGTCCAAAGTGGAGGCACGATCGGATAGTGCTGGACCATAAAGTGTAAAAGCAGCCAAAGGAAGCCGACTATAATAATTCCCAGAAAGGTAGGACCATCCGCCCGGGTCACGCAAAGCATGGGCGATGGGAAGATGATAGCTGAGGATGTCGTAGGAGAGAATTGGCTTGGCGCATAAAGTAAAAGCAATTGCCCAACCCGTAAAACTTAAACCTGCCAGAACGATTTCAGGCCACTTCCATTGTCGAGGAGTAACCGCAAGACGTGGCATTCCACGCTGCTTTATACCGAAAATCAATGTGGCGCATCCAAGAATGCCATAAGCCCATGCCACCGGGGACAAATACCCAACAGCAGCGGCAAGGTAGAGAATCGGGACAGCGAGCGCTGCTCCTAAAGCGAACGCCGCCCCCCAAGGGAGGCGAGCATGTGTTCGCGGTTCAAGCCACCGCCAAAGAGCGATGCCAGATGTCCATAGGAGTAAGCTCCACGCGGCTGCGCGGATCAAATCGAACCAAGCTGTGTCAACGGTGATAAGCTCGGGCACGCATTCCTGCCGCTACGGGAGGTCGATAAACCTGGAATTGAGACGCGCCTTTAACCACCTGGGCGCGCATCAATTCACGGACGTAGTGTCGCAAGGCAGAAATCTCTGCGGGACCGCATTCGGTTCGCAGTATTCGCTTGAAGATCACCTCGAGACCCGCGCCTACGTGCAGGCGATCGCGCTCCTTGGAGATATAGTCATCCGCCCCCTGGATGTTCATTTTGACGGTGTCGGCGAGTTCCTTTTCCACACCTTTCAAATCCACACCACGGCGACAGGCCCAAACGTGAAAGACGAAGGGCGATGATGTCAATCCATGCCAACCCTTCCCAAGATCGTAAATCCAGCGGAACTTGGAATGGTTCGCCAGGAGAGCATTCTCCCCGACCAACAAATAAGCCTCGTGCGGATCGGCATCGAAATCGAACTCGCGCGGATTCAGAGAAACGTCAGAACGGATAAAGTCCGGGCGCACCCCCATCTGGGCGGGCAAAAGGATATGCCCGAGGCTTCGCGCGCCATAACTTTCATAATCGACCAAAACGCGCCGAATCTCTGTGGGGAGAACTTTGGAGCAGAGTAAAAATACGTTCGAGGGTCCGAAAACCGACATGCATCCCGAAGGAATCAAATTCAAATGACCTACTCGAAAAAAATCCCAAGCCGGCAGAAGCGCGACGTCCAGTTCACCATTTGATATTTCGTGACGGATTTCATCCACTGTTGCCCGACGGACCTGGGCCATCTTGACGGTTTTTTCGATGTTGTGCGTCAAAGGTCGGTTCGTCAGGTCTTCATAATATCCCAGGCGAATACGTCCCGGCTGAGATCTTGTACCACTTGGGCTGGTTGGGTTTGCCATGAATACTGGCCCTTCATCCTGCTGGGTTTCGATGTTTTCAATGCAACATTGCTCGAAAGGATTACCCTTCCGGCTCCGACAGGCAAGGATTAGTTTTTAATCGGACGAATTTTTGACAACTTAGTCATCGAGAATACATCGTTGAAACGATAAAATCAAGGAAACACCCCCAAGTTACTGAGCAAAAAACGATTCCCAGCGAGTTCCTTTAAAGCGCTCTTTCAACTCGTTATAGTTGGTTAAAATCTCAGAGGGATTTTTAACAGCTAGCTTCTTTGTCCGCGCGCTAAGAGGAAGCGAATCGACACCCAAAAACGATTCCACCTGACCCATCACCCCTGTGAAATCATCGCTCAGGTCTTCGTAATAGATCTCTAAGACGGGATGATCGGAAAAAAACTCTTCGTGATGTTCCGCCAGCTGAGCAATTTGCTCGAAACGCTCTTGGCAAAACTCGAAAGGCAGTTCGAACTGATCAGGCTCTGGGGGGACATTTTTAGCATTTGTGGCTACTGAATGCGTCCAAGTTTTTCGGACGTGCGCCAACTGGGCTGAGAGCACTTTCGCCAGATAATCTCGTCTTTTCAGATGAATCACGCGAATGGACTTATCTTTCTTCAAAAACGCGCGCAAATCCGCCTGATTTCCCGAACAGGCTTGCTTGTACATCAACTTAAATCCCACCGCTCGAACTTGCTTCGGATAGGAGCGAAAAATGTAACGATTGATGAACCCCACGGGGTCGTTATTTCTCATCTCAACGACCCGCTTGTTGCGTTTCAAGTGCTGAAATCCAGGAACGCCAAATTCAATGTTTTGCGGATGACCATGAAAAATTTCTCGAAACGGCACCACTTGCGGATGTGCGAGCAAAGCATGCGCAAGCATGTTCGTACCGGAACGTGCTCCCGCTACAATAATAAATCGGGTGTAGTTTCGGTGGGTTGGCAGTAATCTTTTTTCGGCCAGGCAATTTTGCAGCCGTGCGTTAAATTCATGACAAACTCTCTGCATTTTGGTGACGGAAGAAATGCGATTTGTGGCGAACTTTTTTCGAGGAGTCGTCATAGTAATTTCAATAGAGTGCCAATAAATTTCACAAGTAACGAGCTGAGTTCCATCAGTTGGCCGGTTGCCAACCACTGGTCAACGGGAACTTGCAGACAAAAGAACGAAGAATGCGAATGAGTGCGAAAAAAGCGGCGATTTCTTCCTTTTCGATTCAAAAAGCACTTGACTTTTTCCTACCTTCTCGATACGTTGCAGTCACTATGAAGACTGAGTCAATCTTACATAAGTTGAGTGGCACACTCGTTGACTGCGCGGCGTATCCGTTTCGGATGGCCATAGAATGGGGACACCGTTGCCACATCGATGGTGACGTACCTCCAGCCGTGCGACCTCCAAGGTTGCGGCATCCTCGATCCCACATAGACGGATTGAATCCGGGAGCGGGTACAGCCCGGAATGTCGTGGGATGGAAAGCCGTGCGGCGCAACGACCGTCGTCTGCACGCCAATGTGTAACGCTTTGCGGCGTGAGCCTTTGGTGAGTTGACGACACAGCAAAACGGACCGCGGGTCGGTCCGACATCCCAAGCGAAGCGGGTGCTCGTTAAGCACACACAATTATGGAGCGCCCGCTCGCGGAATTTTGTTTGACGGCTTAGGGAGAGCAGTACAGTCTCCTTGCATTGAAAGTGCGCCGGTGGTTGGTTCGGCCGATCAACCTAAGCGTCATTAAGGCGCCCCGCCGCACAGTCGAGGGCCTGCGCAAGCGGGCCCTTCCCCTTTTTACCCACTTCTCCCATTGCACACTCTGTGATTTGCCTGCATTCTGCCTTGCGGAGCATCCCGTTCGCATTTCTCTCCCTTTCGAGGTCCTTCCATGTTCGAAGACTCTCCTTTCTATCAGCAGTCCTTGCATCAATTGGAATCCGTTGCCGAATACATTGCCTGCTACCCGGGAACGTTCGAGCGTTTGCGCTTTCCGAAACGCAGCATTGTCGTAACGATCCCGGTCAAGATGGACGACGGCAGCGTGAAGGTCTTCATGGGATATCGCGTCCAGCATTCACTGACCGCCGGACCGGGAAAAGGCGGATTACGCTATAGTCCAAATGTCGATTTGGGTGAAGTCGCCGCGCTGGCCATGATGATGTCCTGGAAATGTTCGCTGACGAATCTTCCTTTTGGCGGTGCCAAGGGCGGAATCAATTGCGATCCCACCACGTGTAGTTCGGGTGAACTGGAGCGCATCACACGGCGTTTCACCCAGGAAATGATCCCCTTTATCGGTCCGAATGTCGATGTGATGGCACCCGATATGGGGACCAACGAGCAAGTCATGGCTTGGATTTACGACACGTACTCGTCCCATGCGGGACAAAGCACCCCGAACATCGTAACAGGGAAAAGCGCCTCCATGCATGGAACGCTCGGGCGTCGTGAAGCTACGGGACGCGGAGTGGTGTACTGTATCGAGGAAGCCGCCCGGATCGCGAAACTGAAATTACATACTGCAACGGCCATCATCCAGGGCTTCGGTAATGTTGGATCGGTCACCGCAGTAGAACTTGCCATGCGCCGATGCAAGGTACTCGCCATTGGCGATGTGACGGGGTACTATTACAACGAAAATGGGATCGATCCATTGGACATGATCGCCTATCGCGATCAGCACCGCACCTTGACGGGTTATCCGAATGCGGAAATCATCACAAAAGAGGAGTTCTTTGCCTTGAAATGCGACATTCTGGTGCCCGCTGCCCTGGAGCGTCAAATCGACGAAAAGATGGCGCGCAAACTCGATTGCCGCATTTTAGCCGAAGCGGCAAACGGCCCGGTGACCACCGAAGCCGACGCCGTAATCGATGAATCCGATATCATGGTAATCCCGGATATCGTTTGCAACGCGGGCGGTGTCATTGTTTCGTACTTCGAGTGGGTGCAGGATATCCAAATGTTTTTCTGGACCGCCCAGGAAGTGGACAGCCGTTTGCAGCAATTGATCCGTCGCGCATTTCTGAGTGTCCATCGAGAAGCAACCACACTCGGCGTCTCGATGCGAAAAGGCGCATTGATCCTGGGTATCAGCAACACTGCCTGTGAAAAAGCCATTCGCGGGCTCTATCCCTGAGTTGAGAGAGATTTCGTTTGATGACCACAATCGCCTTCGAAGCATTTACCGCACTTTCTGACGATGCAAAAATCCGACTGCTCCCGCTGGATGGGGAAATCGAAACTCGCCGCTTGGAACCGCTGATTGCCGTGTTGAAGGAGATGCTCGAGCAATGGCGTGAAAAAGGCGTCATTCGTGCAGGCGCAGCGGAATTAATCGAAGGCGGTAAGTTTATTCTTTTTGCCTACGACCCCACCTCGGGGGACGTCTCCGGCTGTACGAAGGACCAACTTTCAAGCACGCTGATCGAGTTTGAAAAGCAACTCGACATTCGAATTCTTTCGGCACGTCGATTGGCCGCAAACATCAACGGAACGATCACGTTTCTTACTCCTCCAGAGTTCAAAACCGCCCTGCGCGAAGGTCGTATTACGCAGGAAACCACCGTGTACGACCACTTGCTCGAACGCCTGGGCGATGTACGCGCAGGAAAATTCGCCACCCTCATCGCCAACAGTTGGTATCAGCGCTTGATGCCTTGAAGCGGCGCCCGCGCGGGATTAGCCCATGAGTTTGAAATTCGTCATTGGTCCAGCGGGCAGCGGAAAAACGACGTGGTGCCTGGAGCAAGCGCGACATCTGGTCGGTGAATCCTCTCGGGATTCGCCAGTGTTATTGCTCGTTCCCGAACAGGCATCCTTTCAAACGGAAAAAGCGCTCCTTTCGGGCTCGTTTCGCGGCACCGTCCGTGCGCGGGTATTTTCATTTGCTCGGCTGGCATCGTGGATCTTTTCTCAAACGCCGGGTTCCGCGCTCCCTCGTCTCAGCGATGTTCACCGCCGTGTGCTCGTCACGTCCATTTTGACGAAGATGCGACGGACGGGCGAACCAGGTACATTTTCCCGCATCCGAAGCATTGAAAAATGCGTCGCAGAAATTCTGCACGAAATGAAAGAATTCCGCGTCGGGCCCGGAGTTCTAGGCGATTGGGCAAAGCTGCTCTCGCAAACGGAACCGGTACTGGCGCAAAAACTCGAAGAGTTGGCGCATATTGCCAGCGAATTCGATCAACGCGTGCGCGACCGTTTTGAAGACCCGGAATTCACGATCGCCGCATTGCGCGACAGTTTGAAATACGTCGATTCGATGCAGGGAGCGCATTTGATTATTGACGGATTCTACGGATTTACAGCCGTGGAATTAGAAGTTTTACGCGGATTGCTCTTTCGGTGTTCCTCTGCAACCGTTGCACTCACGATGACCCACGTACGTTACCGCGCATTACGCGAAACACGGCAACTTGATTTGATGTCGCGCACCTTGCCCACCGAAGAAACGCTCGTCCAACTATTGGCATTGGCAATCGAAGAAAACATACCCATTGGCGAACCGGTATTTCTGCCCGGCACATCGCAAAAAACGCGTTTCAGTACTCCGTCCCTCGCACACCTTGAACGCCACTTCCAATCGCATCGCACAGAATCGAGTACCTCCGTCCCCGCTTCTGGAATTCGCCTGCAAGTTGCACATGACTACCGTGACGAAGTACGTCGCGCGGCAGAGCAATTGCTCGAATGGCACGAAACCAATGACTGGCCTTGGGGAGAAATGTGCATTCTGACACGCAATTTGGATCAGTACGCCAACTTGCTGACGGATCAATTACGCGCCTTCAACATTCCACATTTCATGGATCGCCATGAACCGTTGGAAACACATCCCATCATTCGCGGTGTGCTTTCCGCGTTGGAAACGGTTCTGGGGAATTGGCAATCCGATACCATCTTCGAATTCGCCAAATCCGGTCTCTATCCTTTTGACGCGGATCAGGTGGCGCTGCTCGAAGATTTCACGCTCGCTTACCCGCGCGAATCACGCGAGTGGCTTGCTTCGTCCCCATGGAGCGAACCGCCCATGCGATCGCCATTCGAGGAAGAATCCGGTCGTTCCTTCTCCCGATACGAGATGCCCCTTATTGAATCCACACGGGCGACGATTGTCGCTCCGCTGAAAAATTT
Organism: uncultured Candidatus Sumerlaeota bacterium; assembly: GCA_964580585.1. Lineage (GTDB taxonomy): Bacteria > Sumerlaeota > Sumerlaeia > SLMS01 > JAHLLQ01 > CAZOKZ01. Next base: position 169,912 of record CAZOKZ010000001.1, read on the forward strand.
TTCCGCAGAAATCAAGGCCAGTAGCACCGAGGAAGGCATTGCACTCAAACCATTGATGCTGGTCATTTGCTCATTCATCCACCACGGAATGTCTGAACCAAACGAAGCCGATCTGGTCATTTTGAAAGCAATGGGCGAATTATTCGATCATTTGATCGAGTCGGGCGGTGATGAAAAATTCACGCCGGAAACGGCGCTCGATTTATTGAGAGAAACGCTGGGTAAATTAAATCTCCCACGCATTCCCCCCATCATCAATCAAGTTTTGATCGGCCAGGCGGACCGCTCGCGCGTGGGGACGGTTAAAGGCACGGTGATTCTCGGCCTTGTCGAAGGTCAATTCCCCTCGCCGGGTTCAAACGCAACTTTGCTGACCGATCGCGACCGCGATCAACTTTCCGACCTCGCCGGCGATGGAATGCACCTCCGTCCCTCCAGCCGGATTCTTTACCAGCGCGAAGCTTTCTTCGCATATATCGCCCTCACGCGCGCATCCCATGCGTTGTTATTATTGCGACCGCTGAACAGCCTCGAAGGCAACGCTCTCTCTCCGTCCCCCTACTGGTTGGAAATTGAACGGATGTTTCGCCAACCGTCCGAGAACAAAACGGAATCAGAATCGCCGTGGAGTCGTGCCGCGCGTCCGCGTGAACTGGCAGCCGTGTTTTGTCGCGATGTGTTGGATTCCCAGCAGCGTTTTTACACCGCCCCGCTTCATGATTGCTCGGCTATGTTACGTGGATGGAATGAAAAGGCGCGCGACGAGTTTCACGCGATTTTCGATTCGGCGTCGCAACGCAATCAAGCACGCATTGCCCCGCAGTTGGTGCACGAAATGTTTGGTGATCAATTCCGGACGAGCGTTTCCGGTCTCGAAAGCTTTTCCAACTGCCCGTTTCAGTTTTTTATGCGCACCTTGGTTGCCCCTCATGTGGCACCCAATCCCAAGTTACAGGCGTCCGACGTAGGAAATCTCGCTCACGCGGCGTTAAAGGAACTAACCGACCGCCTGATCCGCGAAGAACGTTCTTTTGGCGATTTACCAGACGACGAAATTCCCTCGACTGTTTCAGAAGCTTTCACCGCCCCTCTCGAACGTCTCGGAAAAACGGGAATTTTGAACCGGCATAGTGCACGCATAACCGTTGAATTGCTCCAGAGACAAGTCACCGACCTGGTTCAGTGTTTGGCCGACGAGGGACGGAGCCTCAACCTCCGTCCCCGCATGGCTGAAGCCAGTTTTGGTCGGCGCATTGGCTTGCGAGGAATTGAATTCGACGCAACGACCCGACTTGGTCATGTCATTCATGTGCGGCTGCGCGGTCAGATTGACCGGATCGATCTTGCGGTCGATTCGGAAGGTAAAACATGGGCGATTGTGATGGATTTCAAATTAAGCGATCGCACGCTGAAGTGGGCCGAAGCAGCCGATGGCAAAAGTCTTCAATTACCCGTTTATCTGCTGGTGATCGAAGCCAACGCCGCGGATATTTGCGAAGCTCCGTTGTGCATTGCCGGAGCATTTTACGCGTCGATTTTCGCACGCATCGACAAACCGCGCCTCTTTCGCGGTGTCTCGTCAGCCAGCGCATGGGATGCACTGCTTTCCACACCGGGCGAACGGGGACGGAGCTTCTTTTCCCGCAGCCCATCGCCAAACGAACGCACCGCCACCCAAGGCGATGTCATTGCCGATCGCCAGTTCGATGCCCTGATCGCGGAAACACGCAAAACGATCGAACGCCAAGCGTTGGAAATTTTTGAAGGCCATGTCGATGTGAAACCTGCTCAAGTGGGAAAATCCACCCCGTGTGGATATTGCGATTTCCGTAGCGCTTGCCGTTTAGACTACACCATGAACAGCCGCCGCATTGTACGGATGCTTGCACGCGCGCAGGCCATTGATTCCTGGCTTGGTCCTCCATAAAAAGCGGGGGGCTTCTTCACCAGAAGAAGCCCCGCCGCCACTCTCGAACATTCTCTCTCTGCTCAGGGAGCAAACCACACAACGTCGCCTTTACTAACCGTTCCGTTGGTGGGATCGTACTGTCGCATACTGCCCATGCCCATCATCGGCATCGTCATGATCTCGTAGATCGGCATGTTGCCTTCCATTCCCAATTCATGCGCCATCGTTCCCATCTCATAATCTGGACCCGTCGAAACCAACACCCAACGCGGCACAAGAACCCGGTTGGCGTTCATCATTCCGAACCCCTCAACTTGGGCGCGATATTCCCGGCGATTGTCATCGTCAGGGGTATTCGTGGAATTGAAATACATAAAGGAATGTCGATGATCGTGCATGATTTTTGGCTTAAAAATATCCAAAGGCACACCGCTCATATAGGCAACCGGGGTACTCAGGTTATAGGGTACGAAAGGCATCTTGCCCATGGACATGTGCATGACATTGGCCACGCCTTCGACGTTATACAAATTCGCCGGATAGGCGTTCTGATCCACATAATACGCTTCGAGTCCTGTGCTGACAGCACGCATGTCGGCGCGTACGCGTGAAATTTTTGAACGCGTCTGGGCTTCTAAAAAGTTCGGCAACGCAATGGCTGCCAAAATGGCAATAATTGCCACAACAATCAATAGTTCAATCAACGTAAATGCCCGCATGGGGGCGCGCAAAGCATTCATTAATGCCTCCATCTCTCAGATAAGGGAATCAGGTGATCGGGGAAATTGGCGTCATGCTGGGGGCACGACCGTTTCCTCGACGAATCCAAATGGGTCTATCGCGATGTCGGAAATGTTTCAGGCGACCGACCGGGGAGGCGGAGCGGGAATATCCGCAATATAAGAGGAAGGAATAGCAATGTTGGAAGGTAGTTTAAGGGCAACGTGATCCTTTTGTTGAATCGCGACCATCGGTGAGGACTGAGGCAAAAATCGAAAAAACACCGACGCCGGAAACACCGGAAACCATGTTCCGTTCGGATGACATTTGTCGCCTCGAATCAATATAATACCATCAAGGTGGGCAGGAACTTTCACGGTTTTCGGCGCGTCGCAACAGCAGGCCGCCCCCATGGGACATACCGGCCCGCAACAGGTGCATGAGCACGCAACGGTAACATCCGATACTTCCGAGTCCGCTTCATGTTCCCGGGATTGAAACTGGAGAACGGGGCCTTGATGGAGGAAAAGAAACTCAACTCCCCCGTTTAGAAAAATCACCAGGAGAAAAAAAATTGCCGCAATCCGCCGCAAGGGCATCCAGAAAGAAAAGCGTTTGAAAAACTGAATGCCCATGCGGGGAAGTGAAACCTCGAACGATTAGCAGTTTTCTTCAATGTACGGCATAGAAGGAACCAACCCCTGCAACCGAGCGTAAACGGCCAGTGCGCCACGATGATGAGCCGTGTGATCCGTGATCGCCGAAAAAATGGCCATCTTCGGTGCGCCGCCCATGATTTGATCGTTGGCAATTGGTTGCATCAACTCTTCCATCGACTTCGTGGCAACGATTTCCTCGGCGCGATCAAATGCTCGCTTGATCCATGCCAACGCATCTTCCAGCGACGTCACTTCCCGGACGCTTTTCTCTGCCTTTTCAAAATCCATCTCGAAGCCGTTTTCATGCAGAAAAGCCGGTTCAATGAACCAATCCACGCATTGGGCGACATGCGCTACTTGGTGGGCGACGGTGAACATTCCTTCTTTTGGGGCGAATCCCGAATGCTCTTCCTTGAAACAATCGATTCCGCGAAGGAAAAATTTACGGGCGTTTTGCAACTGGATAATGGCTGGGTTCATGTTGTCACACGACATCATCATACCTCTTTAGTTGGATTGAATGAAAACGATAGAAGCGTTCTCACCCAACCCAACCGCAAAAGGCAAACAAAAAGCGAACTGCGTTTCGTTTAATTTTCGCTAATCGACAATTTTGTTCAGAGGATACTCAATGATACCGACCGCGCCTGCTTTTTTCAACGCGGGGATCAACTGGCGAACGACTTTTTCTTCCAGGATTGTTTCCACAGCAACCCAGTCGGGATCGTTGAGTGGGCTGACTGTCGGGCTGGTAATGGAGGGAAGCAGTGACGAAATTTCGTCTAATTTTGTTTTCGGTGCGTTTAGTTTAATACCGACGCGGCTTTCAGCGGCGATAGCAGCGTTCAGCAACAACGAAATCGCCTCGATCTTTTCGCGTTTCCACGGATCGTTCCAGGCTTCTTTGTTCGCCACGAACACTGTCCACGATTCCATGATCGTATCGACAACGCGCAGGTTGTTAGCCTTGAGCGACGAACCCGTTTCGGTCACCTCGACGATCGCGTCCACCAATTCAGGGACCTTGATTTCCGTCGCGCCCCAACTGAATTCCACATCGGCTTCGACACCGTTTTTCTTCAGATAATCGTTGGTCAAATTCACCGCTTCGGTTGCGATACGTTTTCCCTGCAAATCCTTAACCGATTGGATCGACGAGGACTGATGCACGGCCAGCACCCAACGTACGGGGCGACGAGAAACCTTGGAATAAACCAGGTCGCAAACGCGCTGAACGTCGGCGCGGTTATCGTGCACCCAATCGAGACCTGTCAGGCCGCAATCGAAGACGCCATCTTCGACGTAACCCGCCATTTCCTGGGCGCGAATCAAGCGCGCCTCGATTTCCGAATCGTCGCATACGGCGCGGTAATCGCGCGCGCCTACGCTGAAACTGAAACCCGCCTTGCGAAATAATTCCAAGGTGGCTTGTTGAAGGCTTCCTTTGGGAAGTCCAAGCTGAAGGATTTTGTCAGACATTATGCCCTCTAAACCTTTGCGAAATTTAAGGATTTCTGGGTGAAAAGGAAAACGGGGGGCCGGTACCCGCGAAATCTTCTGCGGCAGACAATTCGCGGGCACCCAAACCGGGCAACCCTTTTGTTTATTTCAGGCTGAAAAGTCCACTTTTTGTCTCCATCCGAGAAAGGGAATTACTGTTTTTCTCCTTCGGAGAAGCCCGCCCTGAACTGAATCAATCATAAAACAAATGGAATCAGGTCTCTTGCCTCGAATGTTTCGCCCTGCCCGTTGGCCCGAAACTTTCATTCTTTCACAATACCCCTAACCCCAAACCCTCTCCCCCATTGCGGTGTCCATCCGGATACCGCAATGGTGCTTATTTACGAACCTGAATCCTCGACATTTTCTTCGTCAGGTCGAATCGACGCATCCACATCGATTGGGCGAATGGGCGTAGCGTCTTGCAGCACTTCCATTCCGCGAATAATGACTTGGTCGCCCGTCTTGACACCGCTCAACACCTCGATGGCGTCCTTGCTTTCAAGACCCAATTCAATGGGCACCATTCGCGCCACATGGTAATCTGTATCTACCATTTTTTCCGCAAGAAAAACCACATCCATATTCTGGCGGCGGGTCACGCCAGCCTTGGGCAAAGCAATCGTGTCGCGGCGACGTTCAGTGATCACTTCGGCCTTTCCGAACATGCCGGGCTTCAGTCGTCCGTCCCCATTTTGCAATAAAATATCCACGTCGAATGCCCGCGTGTCTGGGTTCACATTGCTTGCAATGCGCGCCACTTGCCCCTGAGCCTCCACGTCCTCATTCGCGTACACCACGATATCGGCTTCACCTCCAAGGTGTACCTTCGCAATGCCTTTGCTGGTAATATCGCAACGCATGAACACCTTCGTGGTATCCACAACGCCGCAAACCACAAAGGAAGCAGCTACCTGCTGAGTATCGTAATCGGTGATCGCTTCGCTGCCAAAGCCGCGCGTGAACTTCCCCTGTCCTTCGAGCGTTGCACGCGACACAACGATGCCATCGAACGGCGCACGCAACGTGGTGCGTTCCATTCGGAGTTCGGTTTCCGTCAAACGTGTTTCGGCTTTGGCCAGATTGATCGCGTTCTGGCGTTGGGAGTTACGCGCGCGGTCGAGTTCCAGCTTCGCCGCATCGACTTCTTTCTCGGCTGCAATGCCCTGCGCGTGCAAATCCTGCAACGTTTCGTAATCGCGCAAGCGAGCGGCAAGCGTACGTTCGCCGATATCCATGGTTTCCTTCTGAATATCCACATCGGCGCGATTGATCGCCAACTCACTGATCAGCGAAGCGCTTTCGATACGCGCAATGACATCGCCCTGTTTGATCACATCGCCTTCGCGCCATTCGCGTTCAAAGCGAAGGCGTCCGGCTTCCTCCGTGCGAATCGCCTGGCTACGGGCTGGGACAATCGAACCCGTTGCGGCTACCGAGGCTTTTATCTCACCGCGTTCGACCACCTTCACCAACACAGGTGAGAGGAAAACTTTTTCTTTTTTGATGTTCTCGTTCTTCGGTTCTTCTTTTTGATCCGCGTTTTGCTCGGTGTTTTCGGACTTGGGCGGTTCGCCCTTTTTACAGCCTCCGACTCCGACCCCCACCGCAAGAAGACCAACGAGAAACCATCGACTGAATTGACGTGCCATATATGGTATGATTCCGAAAGGCAAAAGGCTGGGCCTATGAACGGGACCCTCCCCTGCAAGGGCAATGAAAATGCCCGGTTGATGAGAAATTCCACAACGCGCCCGGCTGATCGAACAAGGAGGACCGGGCGCGTTGCTCGGGAAGTGGGAGGACGGGGCTGGGTGAACCCAACCCCGGTGTGGAAGGACAACCGGGCAGGGGGAAGGGAAAGATGGTTGTACACTTCCACAAATCCAAGGATGGCACCTGATCGAAGGAATGTCAATTCCTGCAAAAAACTGTACGAAACCGGACAATTCAGAAGGGGGATAAGGCGGACGGGATTTCCTCCAATCAGCAAAATCCCCCGATTTCACGGATTTTCCCTAGCGCTCACCAAAGGGAACGGGGAGAACCGTGCTATCGGACTGCTGAGAAAAACGCGATCCGAGAGGGTCGAACACGAATAATTTTATCAAGGGAATCCCCCTCTTTATGTCTTTTAATCCGAACGCAGCGCGAACCCCCTACCGGGATTTGGAACGTTTTTTCAAGATCGGGATGCTCGTCACCTTGCGCGAAACCATCGCCCCGGATTTGTGGCGCATCTACGACCTTGAAGGCCGAATTGCCACGCTTGAACCCATCTCGCTCGGCGCCACACGATGCCAAATGCCTCTCAAGGACCTACGCCGCTATCGGATCAAAACAACGGATGAAGTGTTGCTTAACGAAGACTTGGTTAAAGTCTTGCGTGTCAGCAATCCACGATCCGACGATCTGTACGAATACACGGTGGCGCACAACGAAATACCACGCACGGTGCGTGAACATGAACTGACGGTTCACGTGGGTTCAGCCGCGCCCGATCCGCTGGCGTTGCTCAAGAATCTCGACGCGGCGCCTGCCGAAATGGCACTGGCACGAAGCGAGTTGTTGCACGCCTATTTCAAAGCCACTGCCCGCAGTCTCGGCATCGTGGGATACAATGGCGCGCGCATGCTGCCCATCCCCCACCAGATCAGCGCTGCTCGTTACGTGCTGTTATTCGGACGTCCCCGATTTTTACTCGCCGACGAAGTGGGCCTGGGCAAAACGGTGGAAGCAGGACTGATTGTCTCGACGTTGCGAAAATATTTTCCCGATTGGAAAACGGCGTTTTTTGTTCCCGAATCGCTCACCGTCCAGTGGGCCTTTGAAATGTACGGGAAATTTGGTAAGGCCATTTTCCGTCTGAGTGACGACGAAGAACCGGAAGAAGGCGAAGACGACCCCGGGGTGATTTTACCCCACGCGCATGCCATTGATTGGGCTCGTCGCGATTCCGCCGAAATCCTGGTTATCGACGAGGCTCACCAGATTCTCAAAGACCCCGCCCAATACGAATCGCTGATGACCTTGAGTCGCAAGGCGCACGCGGTACTGCTTCTGACCGCTACGCCAAGTTCCGACGACGGGCGCAATCTGGTGAAGCTATTACAATTGGCCGACCCGGATCATTTTGCGCAGTTCGAGCGTCAGGAATCGTTGGAAATTTTCTTCGACAAACAGTCAGATGTCGAAGCCTTGCTGCATGATTTACGCGTTCCAGGCAAAGATGGCAGCGAAATTATGGAACGCTGGGAAAAACTCGGCATCGAGGACGAAGAGCTGACCGCGCGGTTCCTTTCGCTCAAGGTGGACCCCTCCGACCTCGCCGTGCGACACAAACTGGCGGCGCTTGTCACGGATCGTTACTACCCCCGCGCACGGATTCTGCGCTACCAACGTAAATTTCTAGCCATGGACAACGAAATGGCCGAGCGCATTGAAGAGCCGATCGAATATCGCCCGACCAAAGACGAAACGCGCGTTCGCAAACTTGCAGCCGCGTGGCTGGAACTCCTCAAAAAAAGCGGACATCACCAAATGCCCGCGTTCCAGGATGTGGCACGCGTGTTAATTCAAGCCGTGCACAGTTCACCATTGGCATTTGAAAAATGGTTGGAAGCGCGCCTGGGTAAAATGCCCCATGTCGAAGGTGTTTCCGCCGACCCGGTGCGTCGCTATCGTTCGCTGATTGAAACAGCCGAAAGATTGGAAAACGAAGACGATCTGCTGGACGAAATGCAGTTCGCCGCCACCGATTGGGTTCGTTCGACGAAAGCCGTGGATATGAAGGGCCGCGCAATGGCGCGATTGCCCCGATACGAAATGTTGTTGCGCCAAATCAAGTCGCTCGTCAGCGACGACGAGGAACCACACCGCGTATTGATTTTCACCAGCTTTGAATGCAATGTCCGCCCACTGTATTTGTTGTTGAACAAGGCACTCGGTGAAGACGTTGAAGTTTTCTACATCAGCGCCGAACTCGAATGGCGCGAGCGCGAGAAAAACGCCTTTGCATTCCAGGAATGTCCTGGCCCGTGCGTGTTAATTTCCGACGATCTCGGCGGCGAGGGACGCAACTTTCAGTTTGTTAATTCGATCTTTCATTTCGACCTGCCGCTGGCCGCGTGGATCGTTGAACAACGCGTGGGGCGACTTGATCGCGTTGGACGTGAAGCCGACCTCGATGTCGATTCGCAAATCCTGGTCGCTCCGGGAGAGTTAGACGAAGCGATCTATGAATTCCAACGCGATGCGGTAAACGTTTTCAACGAATCCCTGGCGCCTGTTGAGGACTTGATCGAAAATGTTACGCGTCGCATGTTGATTGCATGTATCGAAGGGGGCAGCGACGCGATTCGCGACCTGATCGACGAAGTACACGAGGAAGTCGAAAAACGACGCGAAAAAGAAGTACGCGGTTTGATGCGCCGTAGCGATACGGGCGTCGAGGACGTCAAGCGACTCGTGCCGCAACTCAACGACACGGACGAACTGAAGCGCCTGGCCCAAGCGTCGATCAACTACACGCGCCTGCTCGGTTCTGTAGTCGATCAAACGCGTTCAAAATACACGATCACCATTGGCTCGCATCACCCGCTGACGGCGTTTGTGGGAATTTTGTCCGAGATGCAAGGCCACTTCGACCGCATTGAAGCCGTGCGACACGAACGGATGGAATTTTTCTCGCCTGGACATCCATTCGTACGCTCGCTGACACGCGGCGCGCTCCAGGAAAGCGGCGACCGCGTGGCGTTTCTTTCACGCACGGGCATCGAAAACCCGGCGTTCGTTTTTCATTGTCGTATATTCCTGCCCCAGACCTTCCTCGAAGCCATTCGCGAATTGCCCGAAGATATCCAGCCATCGCTGCTTTGTTCCGCAGCGGGAAACTTCGGCACCAGCATGATCCATGTGGTCACTGATTTCGATGGCAACCCGATTGACGATGCGGATGTTTACATCAAAGGTTTCCAACGCTCTGACAATTCTCTGGATTTCGGACGTGAAATCTACGACTACCTGCCCACGAATTGGGAAACTGTTTGTGAATCGGGTTGGGAACACGCGCTTGAAGTCACCCGTCAGAAAGCCTCGGAATACCTGCGCGAGGGTCTCCCCCGATTTGAAGGGGTTGCGGGCGAAGTACTCACGCGGCATTTCGGTGCCGATTTCCCCGTCGAAACGAAAATCGACACCATGCTGTTTGAACTCGATCCACTGAGCATCGAAATCGATGCCGTGACCGTGATCTTCCCAGCGCGATGAGAAAATAAAAGCTGAACCTCGAAGGCACAAAGACACAAAGGAACGCAAAGAGTTCATCTCGAAATCAGCGTCTTCTCAATTGATCGTGAATCTTCGTGCCTTCGTGTCTTCGTGGTGAAATTCTAATCTTTTCTCTCAGGGTAATGGCATGGCTGACGGGATGATCGAATTTCCGCTTTGGATCGAACAAAGCGGGTTGCCGCTGCACTTGAACGAGACGACGAAATCGCCGCTCGCGTGGCTGGTGTTTCGCAAAATCGTGGAGCTCGACATCGCCACCAATCGCACGCCGGGGACGGTGGAAATTTCGCTCGGAGAATTGGGAACGCTGGTGGGGCTCGACGCGAAAAAAACCGAAGCCACGCTGAAAAAGCTTCGTAAAGGCGGCGTTTTGCGCAGTTTCCTGCCTGACAACGACGAGGAGCCCGCACTCTTCCAAGTCATCGCTCCTCTGCCCACGCCTGTGCCGTGGGAAACCGTACGCGAGCAAAACCCGACGCTCTTCAAATTGCCCGACCACGCGTTTCGCTATGCTACGGGGACGGAGGAAGCCCCGCCCGAAAAACCGGGGACGGAGGTCCAGGACCCAAAACTCCGCGAAGTGGTCGATTTGTATTTCAGCACCGTTTCGATGAAAATGAACGCCTTCATTTTCGACGAACTGCGCCTGATCGCCGCGCGATTCGACCTGCCGCTGATCCGCAAAGTCTTTGCCCGCGCCCGCCAGAAGGAAGTGCAAACCCTCGGCTGGATTTTGAAAGAAATCCGCCGCGAGCAGGTCGTAAAAAAACAAGGCGCCGAGAGTAAAGTACACGACCTTTACCACGAATAATGATCAATCGAGCCGCGCGACTTCCGTCAACGGCGTAAAACCTTCGTCCGATTCGTTCGTCAGCAAAAAATACGTATCGCCACGATATTCCATGGTCGTTTCGACAAACAATTCAATTTCAGGCACCTTCAAAAAATCTTCCAGGTTATCGCCTGCGACCAGCACATTGATCTGGTCGCTGGATGTTAACAATCGCCGCAACTTTCCGAAACCCAATTTTTCTTCGTCATAATATTCGAACGGCTCGTCCAGATAGAACATCAATCTCAGGTCATCGTCTTCATACAAAACCAAATGATCGTTCGCATCCACCGCATCGCCCACCAGCATTGCGATCGGTTTGGCGGACTTACGTTTTTCCCTGATAACGGTTCCAAGACTGGTGTACAAAACCATCGAACAAAACAACAATGCGGTGACCGCCAAATACACGCGTCCGTACCGCAAACCCATCACGCGCCCCCAGAATTGGCGGCCTTGATAACGGTCGGCGTGTTTATCTGCTGCAATAACCGAATCCAGGAATTGCCTCCAAATGCCTTTTGCCAGGATCAAACACGCCCAAGGCATCATTGGCAGTAAATAATAATCCTGTTTGTTGGGCAAAAACGATAAAACCGCCAGCGTGACGAGGATGATGCACCAGGAAAATCCAAGCCATTCGGGGAACGCTTGCCGTGGTGGACGATTACGTTGGCGTCCCCAGAACCAGAGGAGAAAAGGAATCAGAATCGACCAGGGAAGCAGGCTCAGCACGACTTCGTATAAATAATAATACCAGGGTCGAAGGTCGCTGAACAGGCTCGCAAAACGCCTACTTGCTGTGGAGAAAATAATCGGTTCGATGGCATCGAATCCGTAAAGGCGGCCAACGATACATGACCAAAGGACAAGGGGTAAAATCGCAATCGCCATCCCCCGGAACATCCGTAGGTTTTTCCAGGCCAAATTCTCCGAGTGACGATAAATCCAGATAAACAAACACAGTGGTAAAATACCGATCAGGAAAGACGTCCCACCTCCCGTAATCGACGCTAACCCCAATGCGCCCCAACACACCAGCCAGGTCCGCCATCGAAATGCTTCTTTGATCAGCGCAAAAGCCGCCCCCCAGGATACTGTCAATAACGCCGCCACCAACATTTCAGCGTTTGCCTCGCCGGACATTTCCCAAAACTCGTAGGTAGTAGCCAGGATCGTTACGGCCAACACGCCAACCTCTCTGTTTATCCATCGGCGTCCGAATAGATAGATCGCCCCCAAGGCTCCAAAAGCCGCCAACAGCGACGACAACTGCATCGTCATGTCGGAAACGCCCCCAAAAACAGTGGAGATCGCCCCGATTAACCAGAAAAACAGTGGTGGTTTGCCGACGGGAATCTGGTCGTAAACAACCGGCAACCAGTAATTACCTTCCAACACGCTACGAGCCCCCAACGCATAGAACGCTTCGTTTTCCACCAGCATCGTTTGCGTACCGGTTCCCAGCAGATAAACGATGGCTAATATTAAAAACAAAACGAAGGGCATGGATAACCGCGGCGTGTTGCGAATGGAAATTTCAGGAACAGGAGTCGAAACAGCACGGTCGCTGAATTCCTTTTTTTCGGCAAGCACATACACACGGTCGGAAAATTCGCCAATTGGCTCGATACGCAATGGAACCAGCTCGGCTTGGGCAAGCTCCTTCAGTATCTGGTAGTGTGAGCATCCGACCTTGGCCATGTGCTCGGGACGTTCCGGGCGCCCCGCCTCCAAGTCGCGCGTTTTATTGATGTGCCCTTTCAATGTTTCCGTGGTTTTGTACTGAACCAGCACATAGCGCCGTGTGCCTGCCGCCAACGAACGCAGCAATTCGACCCGCTTGTCTTCATTGAAATAATAAATGAACCGCACCGAAGCGATGAGGTCGGGCTGCTCGGCCTGCGAATCGCCGATCTTGAACGCATCGGCGTGCCCCACCGATCCTTCGAGGCCCAATTCGCCGTGAAATTTTTGCGACGCCTCGACCATCTGTTCCGAAAAATCGTACCCCAACACCCGGTAGCCACGCGATTGCCAGTAAGGAAAAAGCCGCCCGGGACCCGTGGGCACGTCGCAGATCGTTTCGACATCCGCTAGATTCGCCAGACAGCTATCCAGGCAACGACGTTCGAAATGAACCTTAAACGTATTCGAAAGCGTGGCACGATGGCGCATCTTCATGTAACCATCGGGATCGCGAAAAACCGGATACTTGTCGTGACTCAACAGTTATGGTTCCTTTTCATTCGGGTTCGGCTAGGCTGAGTTGTCCCCCGGCGCAATTCGTGGGCCAGAGAGAAAGCATAAAACTTTCGGCCAAATCGTCCTCCAACCATTCGGGCAATGCAATGTTTTCAGACTCGCCATGTCCGAATTTGGTCAGAATTTCATACCTCAAGCCGATTCAAACAAATCCGATTTGGATTTTCCCTTGCAGAGTGTCGAGTAAAACAAGGAATTCATGGGCTTAAAAATCTGGTCAAAAAATGCAGGCAATATGAAGAAATACGAAAAATTTCTCCTGCTTCCTTTTCAAATCACATTGATTTTAATGGCCTTGTTTCTTGGGCTCATTTTTCTGCTTCTCTTCTTGATAATAATGATCCCATGGATTCTCTCTGTTCCTTTTTCACATGCTTATGAACATTTGAAATTGCGAAGCAAACACCGGCTAGTTTCTTCACGAAAATTGATTTCACGACTGGAACAGAGTAACCCCGGTACATTGATCGTCGAAGTGGGACCGAGTCAAAAAACCTATTGGTGGACGTCAGAAAAGGTCCGCGAAAAATCGCCCGTGCCCTATCCAAAAAAATCAGAACGTAAATTAGCTCGAAGACAAACGTGTTCACTTCCTTGGGACCAATGGGTATGGGAAACCTATCTAAAACCCAAATGCGGAACCGCTACCCTGATACACGATGCAAACCGTCAAGCGATTGAAAAGAAACTGTTACGCTTGTTCCCCGACATCGAAATCGCACACATTTGGACAACGTTTCTGAACAGTCCTCAAATTGCAGTTTCTTCGGAAAATACAACCTACGAAAAAGAATAAAAGTACGAAGATAAATCCTTATTCAAGATGGTTTTTCTTCGCGTTCCTTCGTGCCTTTGTGCCTTCGTGGTGAATCTTTTTCTGTGGGTTTACCGCTTTGCAGTTAATTCTCCCCGTTTTTCCCTTGCGGGGGCGCGCCCTCCAGAGCGAAATCCTTCGCCCCGGCGGCGCTCTTTGCCAAAGACGCACGCCATCACCCCAAACCTTGTCATTTCAGGAACGATCATGAGTCTGTCAGGTAACGAACTGCGCCAGGAATATCTCAACTTTTTCGCGTCCATCCCCGGAGCGGCCCACAAAGTAGTCGCCCCCGCGCCGCTGATTCCGCCGGACGACCCGACGCTGATGTTCACCAGCGCCGGCATGGTGCAGTTCAAACGCCTGTACAGCGGTGAAATCGACCCCTTGCCCTATACCCGCGCCACCAGTTGCCAGACGTGTCTGCGCGCGGGAGGCAAAGGCAGCGACCTGGAAAACGTCGGCAAGACGTTGCGCCACCATACGCTGTTCGAAATGCTCGGCAATTTCAGCTTTGGCGATTATTTCAAACGCGAAGCCATTCGCTGGGCGTGGCAGTTCGTGACGGAAAATATGAAGCTGCCGAAAGAGCGCCTGTTTCCCACGATTTTCGAGGAAGACGACGAAGCGGAGTCCCTTTGGCGCGAGGAAACCGACTGCTGCTACACGCCGGTACGCCTCGATGCGAAGCAAAACTTCTGGGGTCCGGCGGGCGACACGGGCGCGTGCGGTCCGTGCAGCGAACTGTGCTTTTTCATGGGTTCCGACGAGGAGTTAGCGGAAATTCGCGCCGCATTGAAGGACAGTGAAGCGGCCTACATGCCGACGCTGGCCCGCCGCATCGACGAAGAAGGCGACCTGTTCCTGGAAATCTGGAACATGGTGTTTCCGCAATTTGACCAGCAGCGTGACGGCAGCCGTCTGCCCCTGAAAAATCGCGGTATCGACACCGGCGCGGGCCTCGAACGTATGACGACGGTTATGATGTGGCTCCAGGGCAAGGCCTCGACGCCGTACGAAACCGATTTGCTCCAGCCCATCGTGCGCGCGGCGGCAGATGCGCTCGGCGTGAAGTACCTGAAAGTTTTGGACGAAGGCGGTAGCGCTGCCGATGCCACACGCGCACGCCTCGCCATCAACGCAATTTCCGATCATGCCCGCGCGCTGACGTTCTGCCTCGCCGAAGGCATGACGCCCAGCAACATTGGTCGCGGCTATGTGCTGCGCCGCATCCAACGCCGCGCGTTGCGGTTCGCGTCGCTGCTCGGCAAAGACGATCCATTCATGGCCGACCTTGTCGATCCCGTGATCGAAGCCATGGGCGGCGCGTATCCGTTGTTGAAAGACAAAGCCGCCTTCGTACGCAAAACGCTGCGCATCGAAGAAGAATCGTTCCTCCGTACGCGCAATCGCGGGCTGAAATTGCTGGACGAATTAATCGACCAAGCCAAGGACAGCGGCGCAAAAACGATCGGCGGCGCCGACGCATTCAAGCTCTGGGATACGTATGGCTTCCCGGTGGATTTAACGGCGGAAATTGCCGAAGACGCGGGTCTGACGATGGACCGCGCGGGCTATGACGCCGCCCTGAAAGAGCAGAAAGAACGCGGCAAGGCGTCCTGGAAAGGCGAAGCGCTCGACAAAGAAGCGCACCTTGCCGAGGAGATCGCCGAGAAGCACGGCGAAACGAAATTTACCGGTTACACCCAAACGCAAGAGGAAGGCTGTAAAGTCATCGCCATCCTCGTTGATGGCGCATTTGCCGACCGCATCGAAGCGGGCACGCGCGGCACATTGGTGCTGGATAAAACGCCGTTCTACGCGGAATCCGGCGGCCAGATCGGCGACACGGGGACGCTACAGGCAGGCATCGACAATGTGTTCGAAGTGATGGACACGCAGAAAACCGCCGACAGCGTTTTCCTCCATCGCGGCCAATTGGAATCGGGCACGCTCGCCGTGGGCGACATGGTGGACGCGCAAATTGACGCCGACCGCCGCTTGGCGATTCGCCGCAACCATAGCTCGACGCACTTGCTGCAAGCAGCGCTCAAGAAATTTGTCGGCTCACACGTGGCACAGGCCGGTTCGTGGGTTGGACCCGACAGCTTGCGCTTCGACTTTTCGCATCCCGAAGGGCTTTCGCCCGCGTTGCTGCGCCAGATTCAGGAGGAAGTCAACTGCCTGATCCTGGCTGACCTGCCCGTGCGCACGGATGTATTGCCGCTCGAAGAAGCGCGCAAACGCGGCGCCATCGCGCCGTTCGGCGAAAAATACGGCCCGACGGTGCGCGTCGTCCAGATGGGCGCGCCGGATAATTTGAAATCCATCGAGTTCTGCGGCGGCGTGCACCTCGACAGCACCGGCCAGGCAGCACGTTTCCGTATCGTCAGCGAGGGCTCGATTGCCTCGGGCGTTCGCCGCATCGAAGCCGTGACCGGCGAACGCGCGGCAACGCTCGAAATCGAGGACCAGTTCGATATTCTCCAGCCGCTCCAGGCTCAATTTGCCTCGAAAGGCGCGGCGCTCGTCGAACGTATCGCGCAACTGGTCGCGCGCAACAAGCAGCTTGAAAAGGAACTGGCTCGTGAGAAACAAAAAGCCGCCACGGCCAACCTGGACCAATACCTGAACGCGGCCAAAGCCGTCGGCGACAGCCGCGTGGCCACGGCACTGGTTGAAGGCATGGACGCAAATGCCTTGCGCGCTCTGGCCGTGACACTCCAGGAAAAACTTGGCGATCGCGGCATTGCCGTAGCATTCTCGAACAACGACGGCAAAGTATCCATCGTCGCGGCGGTTGGTTCTGAAAGCCGCGCCAAATTCCCGGCGGGTAAAGTCGTCAATGCCGTAGCCGCACCGCTCGGCGGCAAGGGCGGCGGCAAACCCGACGTCGCCCAGGCCGGTGCCAAAGACACCGCGAACCTCAACAACGTGCTGGAACAGACGGCGGAGTTGATTGGGGCGCTGAACTGATTCACAAGGTGAGGGATGAGGGATAAAGGATGAATAGTTGAAACAACGGACTTTACCTTGTTTCAATTAAACAAATGATTCACCCCATCGTTTTGAGAAGCAACGACTGACTTTTGCGATTTCATCATCCTTCATCCCTCATCCTTCATCCTTTTCTCATTTCCCGCCTTGACTTCCGCGTTCAAGGCGACTACTGAAACAATCCCATGCTTGCGGTCGTTTTTCGGCCGACTTTTTCCCGCTCACAAAAGGTACCTTTATGGCCACGAAATTTGTTTTTGTCACGGGTGGCGTCGCTTCCTCGTTGGGGAAGGGCATTGCCGCCTCCGGACTTGGCACCCTGCTTCGCGCTCGCGGTATGCGCGTCGAAATGATGAAACTCGATCCTTATATCAACGTTGATCCCGGGACGATGAGTCCCTTCCAGCACGGCGAAGTCTTCGTCACCGACGACGGCGCGGAAACGGACCTCGATCTGGGGCATTACGAACGTTTTACCGATCAACCCACCAGCCGGATGAACAACATCACCACGGGCCAGATTTACGAGTCCGTGATTCGCAAGGAACGCCGCGGCAACTACCTCGGCGCCACCGTCCAGGTGATCCCCCATATCACCGACGAAATCAAGTCGCGCATTTTCAAACTGGCGCGCGAAAGTAAATGCGACATGCTGCTGGTTGAAATCGGCGGCACGGTCGGCGATATCGAGTCGCAACCGTTTCTCGAAGCCATCCGCCAGATTCCGCACGACGTGGGGCCCAATCAGTGCTTGTTTCTGCACCTGACGCTGCTCCCCTACCTGAGCGCGGCGGGTGAATTGAAAACCAAGCCCACCCAACACAGCGTCAAAGAATTGCGCGAAATCGGCATCCAACCCGACGGCATTATCTGTCGTACGGAAATTCCCATGAGCGCCGAACAGCGCCGCAAAATTTCCCTCTTCTGTAATGTCGCCGATAACGCCGTTTTTGAATCAACCAACGTCGATATCATCTATGAAGTGCCGCTGATGCTGCACCAGCAAGCGCTCGACAACTGGGTTGTCACCAAACTTGGCATGGTAACCCACGACGCAGACATCGATAGCTGGAAAGCGATGTGTAAGCGCATCAAGTCAGCCAAAGAAACCCTGACCGTCGGTGTGGTTGGTAAATACATCGAACTCCAGGACGCGTACAAATCCATCTACGAAGCCTTGCAACACGGCGCGGGACACCATGGCGTGCGGCTGAATATCAAACGCATCGACTCGGAAGTCGAAAGCCTGCACAGTCTGGAACAGGCATTGAAAGATGTGGACGGCATTTTGATTCCAGGTGGTTTCGGCGCGCGCGGTATTGAGGGCAAGGTCTTCGCTGCCAATTTTGCTCGCCTGACGGGGAAACCATTTTTTGGCATTTGCCTCGGGATGCAGGTAGCCTTGATCGCGTTCGCCCGCGAGGTCTGTGGACTGCCCGAAGCGAACTCGCGCGAATTCAATGAGACGACGCCGGACAAAGTTATCGACCTGATGGAAAGCCAGAAGGCGGTGCTCGACCTGGGCGGCACGATGCGTCTCGGATCGTATCCGTGTAAATTGCGCGAAGGCACCAAGGTGCAAAAATCCTACGGAAAAATTCAAATCAAGGAACGCCATCGCCATCGTTACGAAGTGAACAACGAATATTGCGAGATGATCGAGAAAAACGGCATGCAGATTGTCGGGCGTTTCGAAGAAACGGACCTCGTGGAAATCGTCGAATTGCAAGATCACCCCTGGTACGTGGGCTGCCAGTTCCACCCCGAGTTCCAATCGCGCCCGCTGAACCCGCATCCGCTTTTCCGCGACTTCATCGGCGCCATTGCCGATCTGAAACGTCAAAAAAAAACGGAAGCCGTGAAGACACCTGAAGTCGAAACCGCATCGGCGAATTGAAAACAAACGAATAAAAAATGCTCCGTCCCCCGAGTGATTGATGCTTGGGGGACGGAGTTGTTAAGGCGAAAGGATGAGGGAAAAAAAAGAAGTCGAATTTCGGAGGCCGTGATTCGAGGTTTAAAAACAATTCCTACTCATCTTGAACATTCATGAGATTTTTTTTAATTCATCCTTTCGCCTTTATCCTTCATCCTTTCATTGCAGTTCCACCGTCGCAAACAGCGCATAGCTCGAACTCGACGTTGACTTACTCGACGAACCGAGCGCTCCGCCGATGATCGGAATTCCACCCACCAATGGTGGGCCACTACTTGAAGATGTCGTGCGCGACGTGGTGCTTTTCGCCACGGGTAAAGTCTGCCCGTCCTTGATACGCACGCGCGTAAACACACCGCCCAAGAACGACCAGTCGCCCGAGCGCTGGTCCATTTGCAATTCAACGGTATCCTTCCCCACGAGCCGTGCGTACAATACGCCGTTTACACCGCCGCTCGGCCCGTCGAACCGAAACGCCGCGCTGCCACCGAGAGGGACGGAGATAAACGTTTCGTTCTCCACATGCAGGCTGCCTTTGTGCTGGAGCGCGCTTAATTGTGCCAAAAAACGATCACCTGTACTGCCATATTTTACTGTCCCTCCGCCCGCGCCAGCCGAAACACCATAAGCGGGATCATTCGGATTATTTCCAGCACTGTTGTAAGTGGCACCCGTTGAAAGTGACTGAAGCGCCGAGGCTTCGCCGCGAACCAGACGCAACATGACCATAGCGGAAAAGGGCTCATTTTCATCGATGATTTCTTCTTCAAAAAAACGTGTACCCGGCGTCGAAGGGCGCGAGCGTTGAGGAACGCTCGAAACCGTTTGACGATCTTCCAAAAAAAAAGACGGCGGTGGATAGTGATCCCACGCAGTGGTCGCCGCATTAAAAACCGGTGCGCCAGTAGTCAGATAATCGAGAAACCACGACGCATACTCAACAGCAACGGGGTCGCCGCTAATGACAAGTTGTGGCGGATTTTCATATCCACTCAGAACAATGCCCGAATCGATGTCGTCAAGAGTATCGCGCAAAACTTTTGGCCTCGTGTTCGACCGAACAAGAAGGTGAGCGAACGTCGAATCCTCGCGAATCAAAATCACCCTCAGGTCGCCAATCTGGTTTTCCAACCCTTCGGTAATCGGGCCTTTTTCCGGGCCATTGTCGTCGATGACGATCAGTTCTGTGACGCCATTGGTCGAATCGGGGAGCAATAACTGCACATTCGGGGAGATCAAAAAACTCTGCCCACGTGGAACTTCAACCATCGACCACCGTTGAGGCAGTGCATTGTAAGCCGCGTATTCCCAGGCATTTAACGCCTGCCGAACGGCCTTGCCGGCTTTGTCCATTTCATCTATACTGGCAAAATTTACAGTTACCTCGGATGCTTGTGCGCGCGCAGCCAACAGGGCCAACACGATCGCCATCCAAACAGGAGCAAATCGTTTCCAACCTTTCATTGTATCAATCCTAATCGGGTTTCGTATGAAAAACCATGGTATCGTTATGGGTCGTTTGACAATCGAAGAAGCGAATCGGTTCCACTCCGCTCATTCTGGCAGCGAATGGGTCCGCCAGTATTTTTCTACCGCCGCCAGCAACGGATCGATCGTCTCGGGCTGAACCCGATGGGGCGGCGCCCAGGGCGTCCATTCAAAACCAAGGTGTTCGGTGGGTCGAATTTTCACCGATTCCCGCAACAGTCCGAGATATACCACCAGTCGTTTTTCAACTGGACGATTGCCAAACCGTTTGTAAATCGCCGTATAAGTCGTCGTGAAATTGAAATCCGGATCGATCCACACCGCCGTGGCGGGAATCGCGGTTTCCTCGGTCAATTCACGCAATGCGCACGAAAGTTCCGACTCGCCCGGGTTAATGTGGCCTTTGGGCAAATCGAGCCGATTGCGATGGCGCATCAGCAAAAATTCAACCCGGGCGTCTTTTCGTCGAAAAATCAAAACGCCGCAGGAAGTGACTGTGGGAAGCATGTTCGGGGAGGCCTAATCGGAAGGTGGGAATTCAATGAAGGTTACGGGAACTTCGGACGCGAGCCAAACACCATTTTCAGAAAGATAAAATTCGTGTCCGGCTTGCGCCATGCGACCCGCCGCGATGGTCAAAATTACCGGTTTGCCATGGCGCTGAGCAACTTTCAGCGCTGTATTCACATCGTGGGATAAATGCACAAACTGGCGACTGCGGCTCTGCAAACCTTCGGCGCGAATACTCGTCACAAAACGCGTTGCGGTGCCATGGTAAAGATGTTCCGGCGGCTCGACCGGTTTGAATTGCAAATCCACGTCGATCGAATGTCCCTGGTTGGCGCGGATGCGCTTGCCGTTGGAGCAAAAACGATAGCGCTGCTTGTTGTCGGTTTCCACGATTCGTTCCAGGATTGCACGGTCCAACGGTTTGCCGCAGCGCTGCATTGCCGCCAACAAATCCTCCACGTCCGCCCAACCGTTCCGATCGAGTGTTAATCCTATCGCACCGGGGTTATGGCGCAGGACGAGGCTGAGGAATTTACTGAGTTTTGTAAGTTGTTTTTCGTTCATGATAGTGTTGAGCGAACACCATTTATTTCCAAGCACAAGCCGAATTTCCCTTGTCCGCTCCATGTCAACACTCGCCTATCGAATCCCATGATAAATTCTGCGGCACCAAATGAAGTCATCGATCACGATGAGCCTGCAAAATGCGCCTGCCATAAGGCGGTGTGGCAAAACTTCGGCGTTTTCCTGGTGTTTCTCGGTCTCGCTATTATTGCCATGTGGTCCTATGCTCCGCTTCCCGCCTGGGAGACCGAAAGTCCCATCATCGATACGGATGCACGGTATTACGCGTACAATATCTGGGCGGTTCAACGCAATCTGACCGCCCAACCGTTTCACTTGTTCGATGGAACCTTCTACTACCCCATCGAACGCACATTGGTAGGCACCGACCCAATCATTCCGCAATGCATCCTGACGCTACCCCTATACTGGATTGGCTGTTCTGCACTGTTCGTCTATCATGCAACCTTAGCCCTGATGCTCGCGCTGGCGGGTTGGTCTGCATGGTGGGCGGTGCGAAAGCTCACGGGCGACAACATTGCCGGATGGTTGTCTGGCGTGCTCTGGGCATTCAACCTGATGAGCATGTCGTCACTTGCCCGACCACAAGCGATGTCCCTATTCACTTGGCCTCTGCTGCTTGTGGCGCTTGTGAACCATGCACGTCGCCCCAATACAAAGTCCGCCATCTGGATATTCCTCGCCCTTGTTCCGTCGATGTACACCGGTTGGTACATGACCGTTTTGACGGGCATGCTCGTCGCGGCGTGGATGGGAGCAATGCTGATCGTACGCAAAGGCTGTCCTGGCTGGCGATGGTTTCTGACACTTCTCGCAGCGGGCGCAGCAGCCAGCATCGTCCTCCTGCCGATGTATGTTGCTTTCAAAGCCAACGCGACGTTCATCTACTATGACCATGATTTATCGCTCCGCCATCGCTTCTTCCCGCATCACCTGATCGTGCCAAACGAAGTCGTTCCCCTCGGACGACTGATGGGAAAACTCGGCGTGCACATTTCCACTTACTGGCCCGCGTACACCGGCTTGGCTGGTTGGGCGATTGGCGCGCTCGCATTTTGGCGATGGGGACGGAGTCCACGCCGCGTCAAAAACACCTGGAACGCCATGGGGACGGAGCATCGCGCGCTGACCTTCTTCATCCTGCTGCTCCTCGGCATGGGCGTCGTGCTGGGAGTCGGTCCCCGCATATTCATCGGAGGACGCGATATCTCACTTCCTTTTGCATGGGTTGGCAACCTGGTGCCACAAATGGCATTTATGCGCTGGCCAGTTCGATATATCCATTTCATCACGTTTGCGCTCTCCATTTCCAGCGGCCTGTTGCTCTCCCGGCTGCTGATCGACAAATCACTCCGTTTGCGAACGACGATATGCCTCGCAGTTGCCGTATTGACATTTGGCGATTTGTTTCCCGCACGCCAGGTCGAACGCGCTCCCGTCGAAATGCCCCCCTTGCTCGAACGCCTTGCCGAGCGCGATGACATCAACGCCATCGCCGAAGTCCCCATTCAATCAGTGCAAGATTTCACGGAAGCCAATCTGCGCGCCACCGTCCACGAGAAACGTCTGCACCAAGGCAAAATCGGCGCTGGAGTCGGCATTCTTGGACACCAGGATTTGTCCGATTATTTGAACCAATTTCCCGATCCAGTGGCACGTGCAGCATTCGAATACCTGAAACTCGATGCGATACTGCTTCGTAGCGAACAAGATTCGCCTTTCATCATTCCTCGGGGTTGGGAAGAAATCGATCAGTCGGAAAATTTCCACCTTCTGCGACCCAACACCTCTGCCGGGTCCGAGGTCGAACGTCTTCTCGCTCAACTCGAACCGGTGGAAACTCCTCCCGATCCCATTACGTTCCAGGGCACCGAGTTGCTCAACCGCGCGTGGCGCGAAAAACTGCAACTGGATGGCATGAAGTTCCGATCAAGCCGAGATCCAAGTCTGACCATCGCATTCGACCCACCGCTGGACACGACGCGCTATCGCCGATTTATCGGACGAATTCGGTTGACGGGTCCTACGCCCCTGGAACGAAGTCAAATCTTCTGGCGCAGCTCTAAGACACCTGATTTCAATGAACTACGATCCGCAGGCGCTCCCCTTCCCGCCGACGGAGAATGGCACGAAGTCGTCTTTGATTTTTCCGACAATCCAGCCTGGATCTGGAGCGGCGGGATCACGCACCTGCGATGGGACGCGCTTTCGCAATCAGGCTTTGAAGGCGAATTCGACTTTGTGCGCATTGAGTAACAACGTTGGTCTTTCGTACACTGCTGTCAGTTGCCATTCTATTCCTGACGTCATTTCACTCCACTCGATTTGCAATCGGTGAACTGTAAACGGCATCCGCATTCAAAACCAGATAACATTGGTAAAAAAAACGTATCCGCCCTTGCCTTGGGAGGGCGCTCCAAAGTACAAGCCCCGCCTAGATTATTCTCCGAGAGGAGTTCGCCATGACCGCGACAGACCTTTCCGTGACATCGGCCATCGCCGAGCAGGACCCCGAAGTAGCTTCTCATTTCGACCTCGAGTGGAAACGCCAACATTCCACGCTCGAAATGATCGCCAGTGAAAACATTGTTTCCGACGCCGTGCGCGAAGCCGCCGGGTCGATTCTGACCAATAAATACGCCGAAGGTTACCCCGGTCGTCGTTACTACCATGGTTGCGGCGAGTACGATGTGCTCGAAAACCTCGCCATCGAACGCGCCAAGAAGCTCTTTGGCGCTGAATACGCCAACGTTCAGCCCCACAGCGGCACGACAGCCAACCAGGCAGTGTTTTTCGCCACCGTACAACCCGGCGACACGGTGCTGTCGCTTTCGCTGGCACATGGTGGGCACCTTTCCCACGGCCATCCCGTAAATATTGCGGGCAAGCTTTACAACATCGTGCAATATGGCGTGTCTCAGCAAGACGAGCAGATTGACTTCGACCAGGTCATCGCCCTCGCTCGCGAACACAAACCCAAAATGATCATCACGGGTGGTTCGGCTTATCCGCGCCTGATCGATTTCGCCCGTTTCCGTGAAATCGCCGATGAAGTCGGCGCGGTTTTCCTCGTCGATATGGCGCACTTTGCCGGTTTGGTGGCGGGCGGCGCGATTCCTTCGCCCGTGCCCCACGCCGACATCGTCAGCACCACGACGCACAAGACCCTGCGCGGCCCGCGCGGCGGTTTGGTGCTCGCCAGGGAAAGCTTTGGCAAGGACCTCAATCGCACCGTGTTCCCAGGCATGCAGGGCGGCCCGCTGATGCACATCGTCGCGGCCAAGGCTGTGGCGCTGGGCGAAGCGCTTCGCCCCAGCTTCAAAACTTACGCGAAGAATGTGATCGCCAACGCCCAGACCATCGGCGAAGTGCTCGTTGAAAACGGCATGCGCCTCGTCACCGGCGGCACAGACACCCACTTGATCCTGGTGGACTTGTCCGCGTTGAACGTAACAGGTAAAGCGGTCAGCGACGCCCTTGAAGAAGCCGGCATCACGGTCAACATGAACATGATTCCGTTCGATACCCGCAAACCCACCGAATGCAGCGGTATCCGCGTTGGCTCTCCCGCGCTGACCAGCCGCGGGATGGGCGCAGCCGAATTCCGCGCCATCGGTAGCTGGATTGCAGAAGTCGCCCGCAATGTCGAGGACGCGGCGCTGATCAAACGTGTCCGCGCTCAAGTCGAAGAACTCGCCAGCGGCTTCCCTCTGCGTGCAAAAGAGGAATAATCAAATTCTGATTTTTCAACCCTTGATCTCCCGAATCGGTATCTTCCATGCTCTAAGGAAGATACCGATTCTTTATACCCGCCCCCGCTAAGGAAGCCCTCATGAGAGCTATCATACCTGTTGCTGGTTTCGGGTCGCGTATGCGCCCCCACACGTTCACCGTTCCGAAAGTTCTGCTCAATGTCGCGGGCAAACCCATGATCGAGCACATCATCGACGCATTGCTCGATGCAGGCGTCACCGGTGTGACGCTGATTGTCGGTTATCTGGGCGATGTCATCAAAAAACATATTCGGGAACGTTACCCGAACATGGAGAGCCATTTCGTCCCTCAGCCAGAAATGCTCGGCCTCGGTCACGCGATCAGTCTTGGCAAAGACATTCACAAAAACGACGACGATTTGCTGATTATTCTGGGCGATACGATCCTGAAAGCGGATTTCAAACGACTGTTCGCCACCAAAGATTCCGCCATTGGCGTGCGCGAGGTGGACGACCCCCGCCGGTTCGGCGTCGTGGAGTTGAACGGCGATGGCCAAATCACCCGGATGTTGGAAAAACCCGAAAATCCCCCCACGAAAAAAGCCATTGTCGGCGTTTACAAAATTAACGACCCGACCATGCTCTTCGACGGGCTCGATCACATTATCGACAACGACATTCGCACAAAAAAAGAGTTTCAACTGACCGACGCGTTGGCGTGGATGATCGACCGTGGGCACGTCATGCGACCGTTCGACATCGACAAATGGCTCGATTGCGGTAAACCGGAAACGTTGTTTTCAACCAATCGCGTGTTGCTCGAAGACATTCCCAACGATGTTCAGATGAGTTACAAAGAACGTTACAAAGGCAACGTGATCGTGCCGCCGGTGTTTATCGCCGAGGGTTGTGAACTCAAGCACTCGGTCATCGGCCCTTACGCCGTGTTGGGCAAAGGCGTTAAAGTCGATCGCGCGATTCTGGCCGACAGTATCGTCGGGGACGGTGCCAGCATCCGCACCATCGCCATGCACGAATCGCTCATCGGCAAAGAAGCCGACGTCACGGGTTATCTGACAAGTTTGAATATCGGTGAAATGAGTACATTCTCGCGGAAGTAGAACGAGTGGATCAGCCAAAAATTCCGAAAAGCTTTTTCTTGTAAATGACGGTTCCGTTTTTTTCGAGAACCTTCAGCATTTCGCTCTCGTTCTCAAGCGGAATGAAATCGATGGGCGGATTGGGAATAGAAACCCCATCAAGACTCGAAACAACTTTATTCAAAATCAGATTCCAGTCGCCGGATGCTTGAATTCCAATGAGTGTATGAGGAGGGATGCCTTCCTTTGGATTATGGATCAGTGCAAGATTTGCCATCCGGACTTCGGGGATTTTCTTGAAAACAGCACCTAATGTATCCACCAATTCTTTCGGAAAGACCGCCGGTCTACCGATAGCGTATTCTGTGTTTTTATTTACTTCGACTTCAGTGTATTGATTCCAAATGGAACCATTCAGAATTGAATGAACCTCTGAAGCGGTAAAAATCTTTCCAAAACAAGATCCGGGATTCAAAAACAAATCCGCTCCCTTTGTGCGTTCGAGGAAAATCCGCGTGTTAAGCGCTAAATATCCAGTGCCCGGACGAGTGTATTCCACGAGCCGTTCTTCGGATGAAAAGATAGGAATGTAGTTTTTCCCTTCAAATTCCATCCCCTGAATTTCCAATGTGGTGTTTTCGGTCGTGCGTCCCGCCTCATCGACTTTCAAGTCGCCTCCCGGATTGATTACCACGACGTCGGAAGCAAGAAAGTCTTTATAGAATTGAGACCTATGCGAAGGATCGTTGGCGGCCTTTAGCAACGATTCCTCAAACGCGTTTGCTGGCTTTTCATTACCCATGTCACAGATCGTTGAGTAAAATCAATACCGCGACGCGCGGCTCGCTGATCCGACGGCATCGGCGAGCGGATAGACGAGCGTGAACCGCGAACCTTTACCCACGGTGCTCTTGACGCGGATCTCGCCGCGTGTGGCTTGAACCAGAATGCGCGTCACGGCAAGCCCAAGACCAAGACCTTCGTGCGAACGCGTCAAGCTATTGTCAATCTGATAGAATTCATCGAAAATCCGCTGACGTTTTTCTTTCGGAATCCCTTCACCACTATCGCAAATCGAGATAGAAAGTGTGGATTCGCCTTGCTGCTCGAATTCGACGACGACTTTCTCCCCCGCTGGTGAAAACTTTACGGCGTTGTCGAGCAAATGGAAGTAAATTCTTTCCAGCGCTCGTTCATCGCAAATGATGTTCGGCACAGCCCCTTTGAAGACAGGTTCAACCTGCACCTTGTTATCGCGACGGCGGTATTCGAGTTTCGGCAAGGTGGAAAACAGCGTGCTGAGCGGATCGATTGCCACCAGGTTCACATCGCTCATGCCTTCGGCTTCGATTTCCGCGATTTCGATCAGATCGTTGACCATGTTGCTCAGGTGACCGGTGTTTTTGGCAACACGGGTGAGCAGATTACGCTGTGAATCCGTGATCGGCCCAACCTTTGACTGTAAAATCAGGTCCACGAATCCAGTGATTGCCGTCAGAGGAGTGCGCAATTCGTGCGAGATGATCGACAGAAAGTTCGATTTTAGTTGATCGACGGCCTTGAGTTCTTTGTACGCGTTTTCCAGGTCGTAAATCAGTTCGGAGTTTTGAAGCGCCAACGCCCCCTGGGTCGCAAACCATTCAAGAGATTCGATGTCCTCGCGCGAGATGGGTTCGTGAGTCATCCGCCGGTCGAGAAAGATGATCGAACGCAATCCCTTGTTGGTATGTAACGGAACAACGGCTGTTTGTTCATTGAGAAATGAACGAAGTGAGTCGGGAATCAGGCGCGATTCCTGGGTGTTGGAAACCAAATGGGGACTGCGCCAGTTTTTTGCCGCTTGAAAGATCGTTTTTGTCGATGATGCACTGCCCGGTTCGGGATTCAGTGGAAAAGAGAGCTTGGTGATTTCCTGTGTAACACGGTTTTCTGTGCCAAGCCGTTGGAAAACGGTCACCCACTGCGAACCCAATTCCAACGTCCGCATTTCCTCGGCAGCATCATCCTCGTCATCGTTCTCCAGCATTTCCGACTTTTGCTTTTCGAGGAAGAGCATTTCGCTTTCGAGTTCAGCGAAAATTTCGCGCGCTTGCTGGCGTGAGCGGAGACCGACGGCAAGTTTGCCGGTCATCTCTGTGCCGAAGGGATCGATCTCGAACAAAATGGCATGGGAATACCCGAGCCCCATGGGCGAAATGAGCCCGGAAATTAGAACCGAGTACACATCGTCCACCGCGATGGCAGAACTGAGCGCAACCGACAGCCGCGTTACCCACCGCACCTGATTCAGTAAGTGGCCGAATTTGTTTGCCGAGCTTTCATCGGCAGGCATGAGGTCATCCTTCTGGATTGAGCGGTCAAACCCGCCACTGGCCAAAGGCCGCGCGCTATCGGATCATTGTTGCTGTTGTTGCTGTTGGCGGTTTCGAGCTTCATTGGAGGTTTGTTTGTTCAGGTACTTTGTCATGGTCAATACCGTACCCTTACCCGGTGCAAAACTGTATTCCACCTCATCCATGAAATTCTTGATGATGTAAATTCCCAAACCGCCCTGGCCTTCTCGTTCCAAATACTCCTCTAAATTCGTCACGCCCGAATGTTCTTCACTCAACCCGATGCCGTTATCGATGATTCGGAATCTCAACATATCGTCGCCGATGGTAATCCGCATCCGAATAACACAAATGGGCTTGGACTCCTTTTTCGACGCCTCATCCTCTTCCCAGACTACGACAGGTTCGACTCGTTTTTCGTCTTCAACGTCAGGAGAGACGCCAAGGTGCTTGTAGGCGTGGCGCACGACATTCGTGCACGCCTCGTCCACTGCCATTTCGATCTGGCCGATTTCCTCGAGGGAGAATCCTTTTTCCTCGGCAATCGCCGTCGCAACCGATCGCAAATGGCTCAACACACGAGTTTCAGGGGGACACCGGATCTCAAGGTCGATGATTTCCTTTTGTTCGCCCATCGTCTTCTGCATCTCCATTACTTCTGTCATTGTTCAGTCTCTTCGATTGGATTTCCACAACTCGGCATGTCAGGTGGAAGAGGTGAACATCTCCTGCACCTTTGTTTCGTCATCGACGATTTTGAAGATATTGGTGAAACCCAGCGTCCGGAAAACCCGGTACACTTTCTCCGTCGGTTTCAGCAAAATCAACTCACCACTGTTTTTTCTCAACCGATGAGTCAATCCCATCAGCGCGCTAATGCCCGCCGAAGAAATATAGCTCAACTGACTCAGGTTGATCAGTACCTGATTTACCCCTTGGTCAAGCAATCCATGTAGAGCGTTCTCAAATCCCACCACCGTGTGACTGTCCAGACAGCCTATAACGTCCACACGGCGAAAACTCTCCTCGGAATTTGCATCATGGATCAGAATATCATAGTTTTTCACAACGCACTCCTCGTTAGATCTTCCGAATCAAGACAACCAGTTTTACTAACCCCTAGGTAGTTCATTTTGACTTCGCCACCGTAACACGACAAGCGTAATGTCATCATGTTGCGGAATTCCACCAGTAAAATTCGCGATGTCATCCATAATATGCTGGATAATCTCCGTCGGTCTTTCATCCGCGCGCTCACGCAACACGTCTTCGAACCGCTGCATCCCATATTCTTCCCGCTCCAGATTCATCGCTTCGGGAACGCCGTCGGTGTATAGAACTGTCGTACCGGCGGTCTTCAGGTCAATCTCGGCTTCTTCAAGAACGCCAAACAATTCGTCCTCGATCATGCCAAGCACCATCCCCTCGGGCTCCATGCTCTGGAGAGGGGCGTTTTTCTTCTCGCAGTAAAGAACTGGCTCGTGTCCGGCGCGAACAAACCGGAAAAAGCCCGTGTGCCTGTCCAGAATCCCGTATGTCGCCGATACGAAAATGCTCTCCTTCGTATCGCGGGTCATGATCGTATTGACGCGCAAAAACACCTCGCGTGGCGAGAGATTCGCACGCGCTTCGGCCCGAAGAGCGCTACGCAACGTCGCCATCACCAATGCGCCCGGGATACCTTTGCCCGAAACGTCGCCCACCACAATCCCCAGATGGCGGTCGTCGATTTCGATGAAATCGAAATAATCGCCCCCGACTTCCAGGGCTGGCTGGCTAAAGCCATGAATTTCGATTTCCGGCAAATCCGGCATCACGCGGGGCAGAAGCAGCATCTGGAAATCCTGTGCCACGCGCAGTTCCTGCTCCATGCGCTGCTTTTCCGTCAGCTCTTCGTACAGACGAACCATATCGAGCGTCACCGATGCCTGGTCGGCCAGCGCCGTGACCAAGTCGCGATCCACTTCGTTGAACGTCTGATGCGGCTGGCGCTCGTCTCGCTTGTTGATCAACACCAATACGCCTTGAACGTCGCCACGCACGACAAGTGGCGCCAGAATCAACCCATCCAGCGGCACCAGATCGCTCGCCGATTGGGGAACGCGCGAATCCACCGAGGCGTCGGGAATCAAAATAGCCTCGCCCGATTCCGCCACCAAGCCGATCACCCCTTCGCCTACGCGCAGCTTTTCTTTTTTGACAAATTCTTGCAGGAATTTGCGCCGCGATGCCAACTTGTTGGAGGAAACTTCGTGCAGTGGGGGGAATAGACCCTGAACCACGCGAGGAACCAGCAGCATCTCGTCGCGTTCATCTTTGATGAAAATGGCTCCCGCGTCCGCTTTAGTGGCTTTGCGTGAAAACTCCACCACCAACTCGAGCGTCTCGCCTAAATCCATCCGTTTGGTGAGTCGTTCGCCGATTTCGTTCAGGAAATTAAAAACCGTTTGCCGTTCCCAGTCGCGGTTACGAATCTGGTACGAGTTAAACCACAGCCTTTTCTTCAAACTGAAGATGTAGGCAAACAGAGCGGCAAAGGTCAGGAACAGAATCGCAATCTTCAACGGGTGCTAATTATCCACTTTGTTTGGTTTTCAGGATGGACATCATCCTGGGGGATCATAAATGTTTTTTCTTGGCCGTGTCAAAGCAGGGTGGCAACTCCAATCAGACATTTTAATGACATGTCCCCGTCATTACAATCCGGCTGCGAGTTTCAAACCAGCGCATGACATCACAAATTTGATTTCAACGTCAAGACTTCTTGGATCAATCCGATAGATGGTAGTAAAAGAAACTGAGGGTCAAGCCTTCCCCTTTTCACGCCAGGCAATGACTATCTCGGCCTTGGTTTGGTGCTTGATCGCCCTTGCAATCTGGCTGCTGAGAGGTTGGAAGCTGCATGGTCTTCACGCACCCTGGATCGAGGGTGCAAGTGCCGAATTTCCTCTACAACAAATTCGAGCGGCAGGCGCCTTTTTGCTCCTGAATACGGCCTGTCTGGGTTGGGGGGGACTGGCCACCTGCAGATTTCGTCTTCGATTATTTCATCAACGATTGGTTTTACTTGGGTTAAACCTTCTCGTTGGTCATCTAATTACGGCTCTCCTGATCTTTTTTATCGGGATTGCCGGTCTCTTACCTTGGGGAATGCTCGTTATCTTTACCGGTTTATTGGGAGTTCCTCGATTTTTTCGCGACACCGCCCATCTCCCCAAACTTCCACCCCCAGCTTGCTCAAAACACTTGGTTTTTTGGAAAATCCTGGCCGCCACAATGCTGGGTTTAACGTTTCTAGCTGCACTCGCCCCCGTTGCCGAGAGCGACGGCCTCCGATACCACCTGTTCGCTCCCCAGGAATACCTCAAGCACGGTGCCATTGATCCACTCCCCTGGCACGCTTTCACAAACCTGCCTTTCCAGACGAATATGCTCTACATGGCTGCCATGTGGATGGGTGGCATGCGCGCCCCTCAATTGGTTCACTGGACGTATTTGCCACTGATCATGATTTTCGCCGGAGCATTGGGCGAACAACTCATCCGAACGTTTCGAGCCAACCGCAAAAACCCGAAACCCTGTTCTCCATCACCCGGAGCGTTATCGATTGGCGTACTTGCAACCTCCGCTCCTGTCATGATGGTGCTTGCCGGTTGGCCTTTTGTGGATCTCAGCACCTGCGCGTTCCTACTCGCTTCGATTTGGGCGCTCTGTCCAGGCAGTCTGCGTCGCCTCGATCATCGTTTACTTGTTTCTGGGATTTTCACCGGTGCCGCGATCGGAACGAAACTGACCGCCGTCATCACAGGAGGCATTACCGGTCTGGTCGTGCTCTCGATTTTGGCCTCTCGACCGCACAAATTCACGCGTCTATTGCTTTTTGTCCTACCGGCCATGCTGGTGCCAGCGCCATGGCTCGTTAAAAATATCGTCCATCACGGCAATCCAGTATATCCGGCAGCGTACGGTCTCTTCGGTGGTCCGGAATGGGATCGGGAAACCGATGCATTTTACAAAGCAAAGGCTGCTGAAAAAGGCTTTGGCAAAAGCCCGATCGATTTCGCGCTGTCCCCGCTTGATGTCACGATTCGTTGGGCGAATCACACTCCCCCCCGGGGAGAAAATCTTTCAACGCAGGGGATTTCCCGCCTAACGACACCATTCAGTCCTGGATTCGAGGACCAAAATCCGGGCCCCCTTCTGCTTGCCCTGTTGCCATTGGGGATCGGTTTGCTCATGTGGCTGATGCTCCGCCGACTCAACTCTCCGATTGTAGCGCTTGTTTTTCTACAACTTGTGCTGGGCTGGATTGTCTGGTTTTTCACCTATCAAAGCGTCCGCTTCATGATGCCATTGATTGCATTTACGGCCATCGCAGGAGCGGTTGGAATTCACGCATTGCTTTCCAACTCACAAGACGTAATACCTCGTTTCGTGAGCAAACTGCTTTCATGGATTCCTGCCATAATCGCCATGGGGGGCGTTGCCTGGTACGCGATTTATCTACTTTTTTCCTCCCCCACCTTTCCGCTGCAAAACGCTACTGGATTAATTCGAGAAGACCAATACCTTTCGCTTCGACTCGATTACTATGATGCCGTGGATTGGCTCAATATCGAGACCGAAGCGAACGAAAAAGTCTTCTATATTGGCGAATATCGCGGACTCTACGCCCAGTACGACGCGCAATTATCCGACTGGTTTGATGTGCCACGCATTTTATCGGAATTGCGTCAGACGGAATCGAACCAGGCGCTTCTGGAGAAATGGAAAACAGAAAATATTCGGTTCATTCTGTACAATCTGAAGGAACTGAAACTATTCGCGTCGCTGTACTTCTTTCCACGATTTAACCCGGAAGAAGTAAACCGATTCGAAGAGCTTCATCACCTGTTATTGGAAAAAGGGAACGTCGTTTTTGAACCGCGTGAAGAAATTTACGTCATCGATCTGCAACCGATTTACGCGACGTTAAACGATCCAAACGCTCCAGCAACCGATCGATCAGAACATCCCAATTGAACTCGGTCTGGGCCAGGGTTCGCGCTTTTCGTCCCATCCGTTCACGCTGCATGGGATTGTCAATCAACTCAATGATCGCGCGGGCAAAGTCCTCGGGAGTGGGCTCACATCCAAGACCCACCTCGTTGTTTTGCATCAATGCGCGCACATCGCCAACATTACAAGCCACTTGGGGTCTGCCAGCGGCCAAATGATCGCCAATTTTATTCGGCCAACGGCTCCTATTAAAAGAGGTGTCTGTCATTGGAACCAGCATGATGTCGGCCGCTCCAATAAACTCGGGAATTCGCGCAAAAGGAACACGTCCGAATTGTTGAATGCGATCGGCAATACCGCGTTCGGTCAGCGCCTCTTCCCCACCATAAAACCCCGGACCAACGACTATCATTCGGCACTCGGGGCGCTTGCGAAAGACGATTCGAAGCGCATCGAGCAGCAAGCGTTCATCCGGATGGTAGTTGGCAATGTAGCCCAGTGTTACTTTTTCAGCATCGATTCCGAGTTTCTTGCGACACTCGCTCTTGTCGAGTGGTTGGATGTGTTCCAAATCCGCGCCACTCACCATAGGGTGAATGCGATGCGGTGGAACACCGAGACTCAATGCGCGGCGATCGAGAAATCGGCTGATGACGGTGAGCAAATCACAAGACCGAGCGGCGGATTCTTCCATTCGACCATCGAATTTGTCACAGAGATCGCGCAAACGGTCGCGTAGGGATCGAGCCGGTCCGCGTGATTCGCGAACCATCGCCAGAATACCGTCCTCGCCGTACAGGTCGCACCAGTCGCAAATCCAGGTTGCGCCACGTAATGCCCGGGCAAGTCGCGCGGGAACTTGATCCACCGGTCGATGCGAAAAACAATACACCACGTCCCATCGACGTGTTGCCGCTGCCCAAAGACGCCAGAGCACTCCGATGGGCGAAGTTCCCTCGTCCGGTGAATACAGAAATGTCCAATTGGGCGTTTCCCACACTTCGATACCGTCGCGTTCTCCTCGCCGCGGACGATATCTTCCCGGTCCCGTTGTCATAAATGTCACCCGCCACCCACGAGCATGCAATATCTGGGCGACCTTCCACGCACGGAAATACGTCCCGTGCTCCTTCATATTGTGATTAAGGACAAGGATGGAACGCGGTTCGGACTTTGGTGTCTGGTTCATAAAGGTGAGGGCTTCAACCGAGGAGAAGAGTCAGCTACACCGAATAATTGAATTCTGCCCGGAATCTCCTGGATTGACACAAGAGGAATAATCAACATGAACAAAATCATCGTAAAGCAACTAATTTGAACAATCCGAGCAGATCGACACCGCTACGCGCGCAGCCAAATCACAGTTGTTTCGGATTAATGCCAGATTTGCTTTCATGCTATCGCCATCGGTCATTTCGCGTACCCGGCCCAGAACGAACGGAGTCAATTCGCGTCCGGCAATCCCTAAATTATTTGCCTCGACCAACGCCGAAGCAATCACATCCTCAAGTTGCTCAATCGGCATGGCCTCTTTTGCGGGCGGATCGGTCACCACGAGAACTGCGGCGCCTACCTTTAATGCCCGGTGCGCTTTGAGCATTGCTGGAATTTCATCCGGCGCTTCGATGCGCACATCCACGGGGATATCGCGCCCTGGCGAGTAAAACAGGGGAAACCACTCGGTTTGATAGCCAATAACGGGCACCCCGTGGGTTTCAAGCTGCTCGCGCGTGGCGGAAACATCCAGGATGGCCTTCGCCCCGGCGCAAACCAGCAATACATCGAACCGCCCGAGTGCCGTTATATCGGACGAGATATCCAAGACTTGACCGAATTGGCGGTGAACGCCACCGATACCTCCGGTTGCTGCAACAGAAATGCCAGCATGATGCGCAGCAAGAAGAGTGGAGCTGACACTGCACGAGCCATAGCCTTTTCCTGCCAGCACAACGCCGAGGTTGCTCAAATTGGTCTTGGCCACCTTGTCTGAATTCGCCAGTTCTGCCAACTCGGCATCTTCCAGCCCGACAATGATTTTCCCGCGCCGAATGCCAATCGTTGCGGGCACAGCTCCTTGAGAACGCACGAGTTGCTCGCAGTCGCGTGCCGTTTCCAACCCCGTCGGCTGGGGCATCCCGTGTGTCATGATGGTCGTTTCGAGCGCCACAATGGGGCGATGATCCGCAAGCGCAGCGGCAACTTCCGGACGAACCTCTATATAGTCGGACGGAATCATGAAGATGACCTTTCTGGCCATTCGGTTTCAGATCATGCATGATACATTGGGACAAAAAAGTGTACCAATTCGGTCGAGTTGGTGCCAATGAAAACAATGAGGTGATTTTTCCACAGGTTATTTTTGTGATCGACACCCTCGGGAGGGCTACTTACTGTTGTCCTAAGTGAAGCCAATTCACGACTGTGAATGGAGGGGACAAAAGCACTTGCGCTCGCTCGTGCGGGCTTCTAATCCATTCATAGTGAAATCAACAATTTTTCCCACTTTTGAGGGTGGGGGGCATTGCGCCTATCGAATCCATTTTGATGACCAAGGATATCCTATGGAGCGCTGGAAATCTCATCGGGCTGCCCTTCGCGCGTTGGGTTTTGCGCTGACGACAGGGGCCGCACTCTTGCTGGCTCCGGCCGCGGGGTCAGCCAGTTCGCCGGACATGTACACGGTTTTTCAGGGAAAACAAATCCCCCTCGTACAGGCGGACTTTTCGGCTCTGGAGTACCCCAAGGGGTTGGACAAATCTACTATCAAGGAGATGGGACGCCAGGACGCCGAAATCCTTGGATTTGAAGTTCTCGACATCCACCTTCCCGGTGGTGAAATTGCCGTTAAAGCCAACCTGGACACGGTCCGAAAAGCACTGAAAGCCAAATCCGGCGATCTTACAGCCTCGATAAAGGCCCAACCGGTCTTTTACTACGGCGGCAACAAGTCAGAAGCAGCTTTGCTCACGATTCCCGATCGACTGATTGTGGCCTTTAATCAGAATGTCGGCATCGATGTTCGCGAAAAGCTGCTCGCGCGCTACGATTTGACGGTTCATCACAAGTTGACCGAGTATCTTTATTCCGTCGAATCCTCGATTGGAGCGGAGAACATTCCGCAACTCGCCGTTCAAATCGCCGAAGAAAACCAATCGATCGTTCGGTACACTGAACCGGTCATGACGACCCAGATCGAATCGACCCGCTCGACTGCCATCCCGGCGGGCGATCTGGGTGACCCGCTGAAAGACTTTCAGTGGCATCTGAATAACTCGGGCGACAACACGACGACATTCAACTCCTCGCGTTTTGCGCAAGATAACGATATCGACGCACCTCGCGCCTGGAACTGGAACACGCGGGGAGAATTCCTGGGCGATGGCCGCGAACGTGGTTACTACGGCAACCCGGACAACGATCCGCCGCTGAACACGGACTATCCAATCATTGTCGGTGTTTTCGATACGGGTACGGATTTTACACACGAAGATTGGGAAACCAACGACAGCGACCCGGAAAACGGCTCTCTGACAAATGACTCGGCCATTGCCGTCATCGATTCGCTTCGTGGTTTTGACTACCTGGACGCCGATCCGGATCCCAAACCCGGTATCAGTTCACACGGCACCGCCGTGGCAGGCGTGATCGCCGGTCAACGTAATAACGGCGTTGGCGGTATTGGCGTCGCCCCTGGCGTGAAGATTTACACGTATCGTTTGCTTGACGATGGACGTTCTGCATCGAGCGACGATTTTGCAAACGCCGTTTTGGATGCAGCTACCAAGAGTGTTGACATTGGCAACCACTCCTACAGCGGTTACATTCCGACGCAGGTCGTTTCCGACGCGCACCAGTTTGCTTTTGAATCCGGCCGATTCGGTCGAGGCATGTTGAACTTCTGTTCCAGCAGCAACGATTACACGTTCATGAAATATCCCGCACTGTACGACTATTCTATTTCCGTCGGCGGTGTAAGCCATTTTGCCGAGCGCGTTTCATACGCAAGTTACGGTGGAAAGCTGGATTTCGTCGGTCCAACACAGGAATTTGGCGGCCCCGGGATTGTTACAAACGATATCATGGGTGCTGGCGGCAGCGTCGCCCCAGACCCCACGAATCTGGATAACCCCAACGGAAACTACGATTTCGGCTTCAATGGAACGAGCGCCTCGTGCCCGGTCATTGCTGGCGTAGCGGCTTTGACACTCGCCGAAGATCCTACGATGACATCGGCGGAACTCTTCAATCTGTTGGCCAGCACAGCCGACCGCGTCCAAGATCCGCTGAGTTACTTCCCGAAAACATCGAATGCAGGCCGCATGGACTATGTGGATCGGGAAGATGGAAATACAACAAAGAGCGGAGTGTTTGGACAACCCAACGGCTTCCGCAAGTTCACGGGCTTGTATTCCGATGGCTTCAATGTGGAGTTCGGTTACGGACGTCCAAATCCCTATAACGCCATTACCAACCAACTGGCCGAAAGCCCGTTGCGCGACTATATTAACAACGACACCGATTCGTTGTTCCCAGGACTTGACGAAGAAGTTCCGTTCTACAGTTCGGGACAACAACTCGATTACGGCGAGTTGAAGTTGGTCTATCAATCAAACTTCGACCGCGACGCACGACTGGTTTTAAATAATTGTACGCAACTCTTGGAAGACGGCATTCTCGAAGGCGAAGATGAATTCGATGAGTGCTTACTCAATAACTCGGTTCCATTGGAAAACAAAGAGTGGTTTTTCAGTGCTGCGGTATTTACAGATTGCGAAACGGGTGAGTTCCCCCCGGTCGAAATCGGGTACGAACTTCTGAGCTCTTATCCGCAAAGACACCCCATTGAATTTGCACCCGATAATCCAGAAACCGAAATCGTAAACGAGTCGTTTCCGCAATCGTTTGTGGTCGTCTCGTCCTCACGGCATACTTTCGATCCTGGACATTTCGATGATGAAACCAACCCGTTTCCCCCATTTAGCATCCCAGCGACGAACGGTGATCATTATTACAACCCACGTGGTCGATATATTTACCAGGCCAGGCCAACTGTCATCGACGATGAAACATATGATCTTGCCTACCGAATGATCAATCCAGCCATCGATTTAGGCGATAGCTTCACAGGCGATGTTCCTGTGATTGTCGAAGTCACCTTGATGCATGAACTGGGAATCGAGAATGCCCTGACGGGCGGGCTTGAGTTCGATTCGATTGCCGTTCGGGCTAACGGTTCAACCATCGGAACCATTATTGGCGACAGCAGTAATACACCGGTCTTCCCGTTACTCCCCCCCAGCGATGACGATCCGGTCGAGGACAACTGCGGATTCTTCTGGCCAATTTGGAATAATGCGGGCCAAGCGTACGCGCCTGAAAAATCCTGGGCGAATTTCTACCAGACTCCCGAGAACAAACCGGTTT
The DNA here is from genome assembly GCA_964580585.1 of uncultured Candidatus Sumerlaeota bacterium. Taxonomy (GTDB): domain Bacteria; phylum Sumerlaeota; class Sumerlaeia; order SLMS01; family JAHLLQ01; genus CAZOKZ01. Next base: position 208,984 of record CAZOKZ010000001.1, read on the forward strand.
CCGAACTGAATTTCCGTACTTATCGTTTCCCAGCCTATTTTATATCCAGTCCGATGTCGCTGGAAATCCGGCTGGTCAGTGGTGATTCTTATCTTCCGGAATATGAAGTGGATGAAGATGGAATACTCACGGGTGATCAGGTTACGACTATCCATGATCGTCGCGATAGTACAGGTTTCGCCGTTTTGGGTGTTAACGTTTATATCCCGGACACTGCTGCCGATCCGCTTACGGGATTGGACGCTACCGAGATCATCAATCCGAATGCGATTAAGATGACCACCGAAGGAACCAAACCGGTGTGGTCGGCTGCGGGAAATGAAGTCTTCTTTGTGGGCGAAGATTCCGAAGGCGGCGAAGGAACGGTGAACACCGTTTTGGCCGATGCCTTTACGCGAATCGAATCCAGCGGTCTTCCGCAAGTCGTTACCCGCGCTTCCTCGCCGCTCTTCACCGTTTGCGACGCTTCGGATACGGACGACTGCATTCCAAGCGACGTGATCAGTCTGGACGCAAACACCCAAAATAACTGGCTTATGTACGTCAAAGACGGCCAGGGTGTTTCAGAAAGCATTTTCCTCGTCCGTGACGATGGTTTCGACGAACGTCCGCTGATACCGATGACACCGGGCGAAACACCCATCGATGACGGCACTGTCAGCGCTGTCTTCGCCCGAAGCTCGCCCACCGCATTGTTTACCAATGGCTCCGAAGTCTATTCGGTGGATCAGGATGGCACGAACCTCGAATTCATCATCGATTCGGGTTCGTCCAAACTGACAAACTTCACCGATTTGGCTTCCGACCCAACAGATTCGATCATCTTGTTTACGGCAAACAACAAATCCACGACATCGGGTATTTATTATACGATTCGTGGTTTGAATGCACAGGGTAGTTCCGCCTACAAAGACGACGTGATCGACTGGACCGGCACGAACGAATTGCAAGGCGATGTGAGCCCGACGGGTTCTTATTTGGCCTTCGCCTCAAACCGGACATCGGTCAATGATTCGACCCCGAGTTCGAACTACAAGATTTACATTCTGACGAATCTGAACGACACGATTAACTTCAACCGTCCTTCGACGATTACGGCGGTGAACTTGAACCGCGACATTCGTCTGAGCGCCAGCGGCGGTACGACTTACGCCTCGGCATTCCATCCCTCCTTCAGCCCAAGTGGCCAATACATCGCTTTCCGTGGGTTGCTGGCGGGTCAAAGTACATCGCTTTCGGAAATCGGCGCCGTTCAGTACTCGGTGGGTTCTCTCAACCCAATTCCTCAAGTAGAAACCTATCCAACGCCTCCTGCAAACCAGACGCCTTATCCAACGATGACACCGAACAAGGACGATCGCATTACGCAATCGAGCCGCACGATTTTCGACACGGCGGGCGATGGTTGGATTTTCGGAACCGACAGTCCGGATATCTTCCCGCTGCTGCCTCCTGATCATGCAACATCTTCAGGAAGCCTCTCGCTGACATCCTCGACAGGTACGAACCAAAATACGTTCGGCTATTTTACCTCGCCGCCCAAGTTCCTGCCGCTCTTCCCGGATCGCGAGCTCCAGGACCTGCCTTCCAACCAACTCGGCAATCTGCACACCATGCAGAGCTTCCATTATCTGGCGCGTTATTATGTGCGTCGCACTACGCCGAACGCATTACTTGCTCCGACGCTTCGCGGGCGCATTCACTCTGCGGACAACCAGGAATATCATGCGGTGATCATCAACAGCACCGATGCCAACGGAATGCGTATTCCCAGTGTGGATTCGGCAGCCGCCGTGGACGTTTTGTTCCAACCGGCCCCGCATATGTATAAGTTGCCACAGCACTTGCGGCACTTCTCGGTGTCATTCGATCTGTTGAACATCGACCCGAACGACGACCCGACTGGTGGTTATATAGTCGATCGTGTTGAAATCTTCCGTATTCCGGAAGATGCCGTCGAGGAAATCGGCACCATCAAACTCTACACGTTCGATACGCCCGACCAGTTTAATGACTGGGGCGTCAACAGTGGACCGAATCCGCTTGGATTCACCGACCCAACCTACACGCAAGGTGCTTCCAGCCTGGAAATGTCCATCGACGATCCAGAATTCACCTTCGGTTACTGGCAATCCAAACCGGGCAAGCTGATCGTCAATCCGGTTGGTATTTCCGGTAAACTGTACGTACGCATGAAAGCGGTGGTTTCTGCGGATGAAGCGAATCCGTACAAAGTACCGCAAATGCGCATCTGGATGGCGGACGAATCCTACGCGGGCGTTTCCTCCCACGGTATGGTGGATACAAGTGCCTCTCAGGTCGTCCTCCCGAGCCAGAACGATCCACGTACCTATTACGCGTACCATGAAATTCCCGATGGAAACACCGATCCATTTGGCATTCTGGCAACATGGGATGCGTTCAGTTTCGAGGACGCCTCGGATTCAAACGCAACTTCTACGGAAAAAGTTCGTCTGGAAAGTGTCGAATTCGACCTCGTTCGCATTCGGAATTATCCGCAGACAGAACAGATACCCTAACCCGCACAAATACCCATCGACTTGGAAAGGCCCCGTCCTCATAAAGACGGGGCCTTTTCACAAATAACTTTTTGTGGACCTTTATTCATCCCCCGAGTTTCCGCCTCCTTATGACAGACGTTGTCCCGATCCTTTCCCTGCTCAATATCCATCTTTCGTTTCTTTCCCGGCCCGTTTTGTCGGGTGTAAACCTGACAATTCACGAAGGTGAACGGATTGGGCTTCTTGGCATCAATGGCGCCGGGAAATCGACTTTGCTCAAGGTTATCGCAGGCGTTCTGCAACCCGATGTTGGCGAAATACGCCCTCGTCGGAATTTGCAAGTCAGCTACCTGGACCAATCGTTCAATCTCGATCTAAACGCACGTGTCCAGGAGTGGGTCGAACAGGCACTTGATCCGATTCGCCGACTCGAATTTGAACTGGAAGAGGTGCATGCTGCACTTGCTCACGAGCACGACGGCCCCGAAGGCGAACGTCTCCTGACTCGTCAGACAGAGCTGACACACGAACTCGAACATATGGGCGCCTACACAGCGGAGTCTCGCATGGCGCAAACCATGGCGGCTTTGGGTCTGCCTGCTGGCGACCGCTTGATCGGATCGCTTTCGGGTGGCGAACAACGCCGGGTGGCTCTTTGCCGCACATTGCTCGAACGTCCGGATTTGCTGCTGCTCGATGAGCCTACCAACCACCTGGATGCAGAAACACTCGAATGGCTGGAAGATTTTCTGGCGAACTATCCGGGAACAGTCGTCTTGGTGACGCACGACCGTTATTTCCTCGATCGCGTCACGGACCGCATGATCGAACTCGCCAATGGCCAGATCAAAACTTATGCGGGCAATTACAGCGACTATCTGGAAGCCAAAGACATCGAGGAAAACCTTGCCGCGCGAACGGAAGACAATCGCCAACGAACCCTGAAAACGGAACTCGAATGGCTTCGACGTCAACCCAAGGCTCGCACCACGAAATCCAAGTCGCGTATCCAATCCATCGGGGATTTGGTAGCAGCGGCTCCCGAAGCACGCGACCGTTCAGTCTCTTTCCGCATTCCCGACGGGCCCTGGCACGGAAAAACGGTGATGGAAATCGAACATATTTTTCGAACCGTTGGCGGGCGCGAGCTGATCAAGGGCCTGACGTTCACGATGATTCCACGCGACCGCGTTGGCATCGTGGGTCGTAATGGAGCAGGTAAAACTACATTGCTACGTCTAATGCTCGGGCATGATGCGCCCGATGCGGGAGCCGTCAAGCACGGACAAAATTTGAAAGTCGTGTACGCCGATCAGCAACGCGAACAACTCGATCCTGAGAAGAGCGTTCTCGAAGAAGTCACCGGCGATATCGATTGGGTGCGCATCGGTGACGAACGCATCACCGTTCGCCAATATTTGCGGCGCTTTTTATTTACCGACGAAACGGCTGCTATGCCCATCAAACGTCTGAGTGGCGGTGAAAAAAGCCGTGTCCTGATGGCCAAACTTCTCAAGCAAGGCGGAAACCTGATTGCGCTCGACGAACCGACCAACGACCTGGATTTGCAAACGTTGCGCGTGCTCGAAGAAGCGCTTGTCGATTTCTCGGGCAGCGCCCTGATCGTCAGTCACGATCGCTATTTCCTGAACCGCGTTGCCACGCGCATACTTTGGGTCGAAGGCAATGGCGAAGTCCACGAAGTGGTCGGAAACTACGACGATCTGAGACGTTATCGTGCGCAACTTTTTGAGAAACGTGCGCGCGAGGCGACGGCCAATGCTCCCAAACCCGTTAAGCCCGCCGAATCTTCTGTTGAAGAAAAACCCAAGAAAAATGCCCACAAACTTTCGTTCAACGAGCAACGCGAGTACGAACAAATGGAAGCCTTGATCCTGGAGAACGAAGAAAAGCTCCAGGAAATCGAAGACCTCTTGGGCGACCCAGAAACGTACATGCAACGTCCGAAGGAAGAAATCGCACAATTGGAATCGGACCGAGCAGTTACCGCTGCGGAAATCGAACGGCTCTACGAACGATGGGCAGTGCTGAGCGAACGGGCATAGCCATCAGCTTTATTTCTGCTTCGCGGCGTTAATCATCGCCTCCACTTGGGCGCGTTTGGGGTGATCGGGCGGGAGTCGCTGCTCACAAAGTACCTTCGCCCGCTCGGCCATCATCATCGCCTCGGATTTCATTCCCGCACGCCACAAGTTTGATGCTTGCTTGAGTAAAGAATCGATTTCATCGAAATTCACGCTGGCGTATTTCGCGTGATCTTCTTGCGAAGGCTGCCAATCAGGCCCCGCCGTGGGTACTGGCGCAGGCGTGGGCTGTGGAACACCCATCACGAAATCGGACGTGGGGGCATCTTCGATTAGACCAAGCCCTTTTTTCAAATTGTAGGTAAAACTGTCGAGACTTCCAAATGTAAAGAAGATGGTGAGGAGAAAAATCACTCCGCAGAAGCCCATCGTAATGGCTCCTCCGATAATCCCGCGTTTGAATCTCCCCTGCTTGCTCTTGCCTTCAACCCAACTGGCAATTCCATCAAAAAAATCGTCCTCGCTTCTGCTGAAAACACGAAAGGCTCCGGGGAAAAATAAGCCCAGCAGGCAAATGACTCCAATGATGCCGAAGGCGAATAAAATTCCCACCGCCTTTTCATCGGGCGGTGCGTGACGCCACCAGTATCCTCTTCCCAAAATCAACACCCAACTCGTATTCATCAATCCTTCCCCCTTGCATCCGTGTGGTTCGAGAAGCATCGAACAATTTTGAGGTTTTGTGGATTAGCTAACTCCGATTCCCGGGGTCGGCAATCGAATTTACTTTCAGCCCGCCATTCTCGGTGAGCATTTCACCCACCGATCCATGCAATCGGAACGAAAGAGCCTTTGACGTGCTCCACCCTCCTTGCACAAACTCTCCGCCAGGAAATGGAACGAGCGACACAACGCCCCACTGAACCCGAAACCACCTGCCCTCATGGAAACCGTTCGCGATTGCCTGATACTCCACGCCACGCTCGATGATGTCTGGGCGTATTACACCAATGTGCGCAACTTGACAAAGATGACGTTGCCTTCCATGCACATGCGGCTGGTAAAGGCAGAGTTGCCTTTACGCTTGGGCTCGCGTATTCGGTTCGGCCTGCGTCCGGTGGGTATTCCGTGGGAAATCACCTGGGATGCGCGCATTTGCGATTTTGAAGAGAAGGTCTGCTTTGCCGATAAACAAATTCGTGGACCCTTTGAGCATTGGGTACATCGCCACGAATTTCGCGATCTTGGCGACAATCGCATCGAAATATGCGATACGATTGAAGTCGGCGCTCCGATGGGAATTTTCGGGCGATTCGCCGAAAGTATGATCCTGGGACAAAAAATTCACACACTGTTCGATCACCGACGCAAAATTCTCCGTCGGGATTTCAAGTATCACGATGGACACGAGCCCAACGCTCAAACGGCGGCGTCTCCAACCGGTTAAGCCAACGGTGTCGGGATTTTTTTCCGTCCCTCGAAGCGTACAAATTCTTTACCCCCACATTTTTTCAGAAACGCAACGGCATCGTCAAAGTAGCGTCCCACATGTGACGGCGCGTGCGAATCCGAACCGAACGTGATCGGAACTTTAGCTTCGACCAATCGTTTGAGAACGGGCTCGACTGGAAAAAAGTCACCGTTCAGATGGTCCTTGCCACTGGTGTTAATTTCCACGGCAACACCGCTCGTAATCAACGTCGGTAGAATTTCCTCCACATAGGGTAAAACACCGATTTCCGGCACACGGCCACTGCGGCGGATCACGTCAATATGGGCAAGAATATCGCACATGCCACTGGCTGCCAGCTTTTCGATTTCGGCAAAATACGTTCGATACATCAGATCCAGATTATCGGTCTCGAACCACCACGCCCCTACCCAGTTTCCCGTTTCTGGATCGGGCAGGTGATGAACACTGCCATAGACATAATCGAACGGATAGGAGGCGATGAATTCAAGTGCTTCGTCCAGGCGATCGGGTACCCAGTCGGCTTCCAGCCCAACACGGAGCTTCAACTTCCCTCCTGTGCCATCGTATTGCGCACGTCGTTCATCCATCCAACCAAGGTAGGTTTTCATCTCTTCGTGCGACGGACAGAGTTTGCGGGCGTTGACTTTTTTCATCCAGGTGGAATGCTCAGAAAACCCGAATTCGTCGATACCTAACTCGCTGGCACGCTCCAGGTACTCATCCACCGTGCCACTGGCGTGGTGACACAAGACCGTATGGCTATGGTAATCGACAATCATGGTGAAAAACTCCCTCAGTACCTCAGATCGCGCCGCGTGCTCGTGCGCAATACAGCGACGTCAGGGTAAATCCATCGATGATCTGTCCGTGGGCAATCAATTCCTCGATTTCCGCCCATGTAAACGATTTCAATTTGTAGATTTCCTCCACGTCGAACTTGCCGGTAGTTTCCTGCAAATCGCGTGCAAAATACACGTAAAATGTTTCGTTTCCCAAACCCGGCGCGGGATGGTACTTGAGTATAAAATCCAATTGGCCCGCACGGTAGCCGGTTTCTTCTTCGAGTTCACGTTGAGCGGCAGTGATCTGATCCTCATCTTCTTGCATCCCACCTGCTGCAATTTCCCAACCCCATTTTTCCGCGCAGTATCGATAGTGCAACCCAAGCAGCACTCGCCCATCGCGCAGAATCGGGACAACACCGACACCCTCGAACTCATAATCCATCTTCCAATGAATTGTCTCGCGTCCTGTGTGCATGCGAATGCGGTCTTTCAGCACACGGAAACGATGATTCTGGAGCATGATCGTTCGATCGAGCCGTTGAGTAGGTTCCAGGTCGCTCCACTCCAGATGATACACGGTTTTGCTTTTCAACGCGTCCCCTCCAGCCTTTGGGAAAATAGTAGTTTTACCCTGTGCTTTAATTCACAGACCGTCAATTCCGAAGTCGGATTTTTGACCGGATTACGGGGGTTACAGGAGGAAAAACCCCGTCGATCCTGTTCATTCCATCCAAATTCATTTTTCAATGTTCACGATCACGCATTTGAACGCAGGTGTGCGCGACTTTCGATCGGTGGCGCGTGGAACAAGCACGTTCGCTTCGGGATAGTACATGGCCATATTCCCCGGTGGAATATCGATCTCGCGAACGAGGACTTTATGCAACGCGCCCGTGGTACTTTTTACCGTCACGCGCTGGTCAATTTCGACCCCCAGACGCAACCGATCGGTGTGGTTCATCATGATCACATCGCGACGTTCCATCCCACGGTAAATGTCTTCTTCCTCGTAAACGACGGTGTTGAATTGGCCCTCGGAACGAATGGTCATCAGGCGGAATTCGTTTTTTTCCGGTGCGCCTTTCAAGGGGGGAATCTCTACGGCATGAATTTGTGCTTTGCCTGAAGTTGTTTTAAACTTTGGCGCGTGAAAAGTACGGCCATCGATTTGGAACTCTTGCCGCGAGGCGTCCATGTTGCCAATTTTTTCGTAACCCGGTATAATTTTTGAAATGGCAGCGCGGATATTTTTGTACTGTTCCATGCTCTGCCAATCAATGGGCGACTCGCCCCCAAAGAGCCGCCGTGCCACGTGGGCGACAATCTCTACCTCGGCCCGAGGCCCGTCGTAGCGTTTGGGTCCACCATCGCTCAGGCGCACATAGTTGAACATTGATTCCTGGGTCGTCGGCTGGGCTTCCTCGTCGCGCGCCAGGACGGGCAGAATGAGTGTTTCTTTCCCCCGCCCACGAAAGTGTCCTGTGTTGAGCGTCGTGCTGAGAAATACTACTGTATCGATCGCATTGAGTGCTCGCGCAGCAAAATCCGAATCCGGGTTTGAACCATACAAGTTCCCTCCCAGGCACCAAGCGAACCGAAATTTGCCTGCGGCGGCCCCCTCCATGCAACTCATCGTATCGAGACCCGGCGTCGCAGGGAGGGTGACGTTGAATTCGGTCTGAAGCTTCTCCAGTACCGCATCTTTCAACTTCGGCACCACGCCCATTGAACCAATGCCCTGGACATTGCTATGACCCCGCAACGGCAAGAGCCCTGCGTGAGGTTTGCCGAGCATCCCACGCATCAACGCGATATTGCCGATCATCTGGACGTTTTGCACGCCGTATTCATGATGCGTAATTCCCATCGCCCAGCAAAAAATCGCTCGTTCCGATCGAGCATAGAGCACCGCGATCCGTTCAATGTCCGCACGGGAAATACCCGAGAGACTTTCGATAGCGTCCCAGCTCGTTTCTCCAACCAAGGCCTCGAACGCAGGCCAGCCCTCGGTGTGGGCATCGAGAAACGGTCGATCTTCGGCCCTCGCTTCAAGCACGGCTTTGGCAATACCAGTCAGAAAGGCGATGTCTCCGCCGATATGTGGCTGAATATATTCGTCGGCGATTTTCGATCCGAAGAGCAAACTGCGCGGGTCCGACGGCACGCGGAAATTTTCCAGGCCGACTTCACGCAATGGATTCACAACCACCACACGTCCGCCGCGGCGCTTCATCTCGATGATCGTCCGCATCAGGCGAGGGTGATTCGACGCTGGATTGCCACCAATCAGGAATAGCAGGTCGGCATGTTCGACGTCCTCAAGCACCACGGAAGCGGTGCCCGAACCCATTACCGAGGCCAGCCCCACACCGGAGGCTTGATGGCAGTAGTAGGAGCAGTTATTGACGTTATTCGTTCCATATAGCCGCGCAAAGAGCTGGAGTAAAAATCCAGCTTCATTGGAAGAACGACCGCTGAAGTAGAAAAAACTCTCGTCCGGGTCGGTTCCCTTCATTTTCGTCACGATTCGGTCGAGGGCATCATCCCAGGAAATTTCACGGAAGTGCGTATCGTCTGGACCGGCGAAAACCGGCTGGG
>CAZOKZ010000002.1:0-213500 GCA_964580585.1 uncultured Candidatus Sumerlaeota bacterium
GGGGGACGGAGCACTCCGTCCCCCAAAGTTTTTTATGGGAGCAATGGGATGGATGAGGACGGAGGAAAACGGTTTAAACTTTGCCCTGCCAGCTTCGCAGAATCAACACGCCGACTCCGATACAAATAATCGTATCGGCGACGTTGAAAACAGGCCAGCGATAGTCGCGAAAATAAGCGAGGAAAAAATCAACCACATATCCTCGAAAAACACGATCGATCAAGTTGCCGATTGCTCCGGCAACGACAAGTGAAAGCGCCAGGCGCCCCCATTTTTCTCCAGCGGGCAACCGGGTCCACCACCATGTCATGGCACTGGCGGCCAGGATGCTGACAATGGCCAACGCCCCCACGTTACCGTCGAACATGGAAAAAGCGGCACCGGTGTTTTCGGCGTATTGTAGCTGAAACAGCCCCGGAATCAAATCGACTTTGGGTAAATTGACATATTGGCCAGGTTCAGGCTTAAGATAGACGATTGCCAACCATTTGCTCAAATGATCGAGCGCAAGCATCCCAACCACCACCGCGAGCGCCGACTTCCAACCGGCAAATCCCCCCGGAGGCAAGGCTTCAGGTTCGCTCTGAGTTGTGGTTTTTTCGGTTGGATTCTGCTGTTCTTCGGCCACGTTGGATGGCTCCCATTCGGAAAAGGCTTATCAAGTGCGTCATGAGTGGGAAGGAACGCAAGGTTCAATTGCACACGATTCTATCCTTGCAGCGTCAGGGCACCACTTGTGAACATTGTCACAAACTTGTCCTCATGGAGTCATTCGAGGTGTCCGAAGAGCCAACGCATTCCGATTCATCCCCAGCGGATCATCACGAGCCATCAACTACCCCGCGTAAAATCCCGAACGCCGTGATCAAGCGTCTGTCGTTGTATTCGCGGGCGTTACACGACCTGGAACGTAGCAAAATCGAGAAGGTGAGTTCCACACAACTGGCAGCCAAACTGGGTTTCAATTCGGCTCAAGTGCGTAAGGACCTGGCCTACTTTGGGCAATTCGGGGTGCCGGGTTTTGGCTATCCGGTGTCGGAACTGCGTGCGAATATCAAGCATATCCTCGGCACCGACCGCGAGATGCGCGTGGCGCTGATCGGCGTGGGTTACCTGGGTACGGCTTTGCTCTCTTATGGCGGTTTCAGCCGCCAAGGCTTTCGGATCCTCTGCGCGTTCGACAAAGCGATCAAGGATCCGCACGTCGGAGTCGATCGAGTCCCGGTGTTTCGTATCGAGGAGCTGGAAACGCGCCTTGCCGAATTTGAAATTGATATCGCGATTCTGACCGTTTCCCAGGAAGCCGCCCAGGAAGTCGTCAATCACCTGGTCAGAGCGGGAATTTGCGCGGTGTTGAACTTCGTTCCAATACGACTCGAAGCACCCGACCACGTAAAAATCCGTTATGTGGATTTGGCTATCGAGATGGAGAGCCTGAGCTACTACATCGGCAACATGGAATCGCGACCAAACGAATCTTCCTAACTTAGGCTCGTACCCAAAATCCCGACACTTGATGTTCGCGTTCGTACAGGCCTTTCATCCACCACCAGAACGGCAGGGCGATGAGCGTAAAAACGGCGGCGAACCCGTACCAATCATGCACGGTGCCGAAGCGGAAGAAGGCGGAGCTCATGAATTGCCCCAACATACCGCTGAGTGCAAAATGCACGATCGCCACCAGGGATTGAGCCGAGGATTGAAGCTCGCGGGGAACTTCACGGTGGATGAAAATCACGGCACAGATGTGCATCATGCCAAACGTGAACAAGTGCAACACGTTGCTCAGTAAAATGACCCACAAGACGGGGAAAAAGTAAATCACCGCCCAGCGAAGGGTTAGCGCAACCGTCGATAGAAAAAACAATGGCATCAAGCGCACGCGCGCGATAACGCGCTGGAATGCCAGAAATATCAGGATTTCCGCAAAAGCTCCAATGATCAACGCCAAGGCGACGTCCGAGTTTCCTCCATCGACTTTGGGGCTCTTAATGAGCAGCGATTGAAACGATAACGAGACGTTGTGGGTGAGTTGGCTGAGGAGCAGGAAAACGAAAAATATCCGAACGACGGGCTTGGCGAGTAGTTGTCCCTGAACCTTGAGAAACGACGGTGCAGGAGAGGCGGCTTTCGCGGCTGCGGTGCGCCGGGGGGCTTCCTTGAGCGGGATCAACGCCAACACAAAGATGAAATTTGCCAGGGCGCAGAGGGGAAAAATCCAGGCTGTTCCAAGCGAGTTGGGAAGATCGATAATTTTCGCGCCGAAATACCCAGCGGTAATAAACGCCAACGAACCGACGGGTCTCAGCAAACCAAAACGACGTTCCCCGTCGTGCCCATCGAGTACCAACGACGTCACAATCGCCATGCGGGGTCCTGCAACGGTCGAAATACAAATCATCAAAATCGCAAGGAGGTAAAACGCCCTCACCGGTAGAAAAGAAAGTGCGAAAATCACCGCAAACATCGACATCAAAGCTAACGTGATTTTACGATTCAACCAGGTGTCGGCAATGTAGCTCCAAATTTGGCTGGCAAATAGAACCGAGAAAGGTTGAAGTCCCAATAAGATGGCAATTTTGCTTTCGGACAGGCCGATCTCTGAAAAATAGATAGGGAGAAAGGGAAAGATCAGCCCTATTGGGAAGAAAAACCAGATCAGCAATTGCGAAAGAACGAACGAAGAGTTCTCCGGTTTGTCCAGCGACGAACCGGCGATCAATTTGGAATCCGAGGAATTAGAAGATGCCGAAAGGCTCAAAACGTAAATCTCTTTACCATGGACTGCTGGTGGTAGATAAACCGCAGGGGCTGACCTCTCAAGACGTGGTCAATGTTGTCCGCCGAGCAGCGGGCACGCGGCGCGTTGGTCATACGGGAACTCTGGACCCGCTGGCAACAGGTCTCCTGATCATTTTACTCGGCGAGGGCACAAAACTTTCCGAGTACTTGATCCACATGGATAAAGAATACGAAGGAACGATGCAGCTTGGCGTGATGTCGAACACCTACGACAGCGAAGGCGAAATCATCCCCGGGCCCGGAGGCGCGTTACCAGAGTTGGAAGTATTGCAAAAACTGGCAAAAGAAAAACTTTCCGGCGATATCGAGCAGGTACCGCCTCCCTTCAGCGCGGTAAAAATCAAAGGGAAGAAACTATACGAATACGCGCGCGCCGGAGAAGAGGTGAAAGCCGACGCACGTTCGGTTCGTGTCAAAGAATACGAAATTCTCGACCTCCAGGGGGACACGGCGAAATTCCGCGTATCGTGTACGTCGGGAACCTATGTGCGATCGCTGGTGCACGACCTTGGACAACTGGCTGGATGCGGAGCCTTGGTTACGTCCTTGCGGCGGACAAAAATCGAGGACTTCAGCCTGGAGGAATCCGTCGAATTGGAAACCGTTCGCGAATCGACCCCCGAAAAGTTCGCGGATTTTGTGGCTCCGATGATGGACGCGATGACCAACTGGCCACTTTATCACGTAAGCGCAGAAGGCGTTTCGTGGCTTAAACGCGGGCAGGCAATTCCGATGGCATTGGCAGAACTGGATCGCGATTCACACCCGGGCAAAGCAGACGATCTTGTGTATTTGTGCCCGCTGGGACGCGACGCGCTGGCCGTGGCGCGTGTGATGCCTGCTCCTCCCAGTCGTCCGCCCGCAGAATTACGTCGTCATGTGGGGCTTTGGTTTCAGCCGGTGAAGTTACTGGCGTCGGACGAAGAATAATTTCCCATCAACTCATCCAGCGCGCGAATCACTTCCTCGCTTGAAAGCCGCATCATGTGTTCGTTGTGTGCGAACCCATGCCGTTCGTGTGGCAGCCAGCCAAACGGCGCGTTGGCAGCGCGAACGGTTGCATAGGGAAGTGGATCTTTTGGGTCGTCGGTAGCCAATCGCGGCATAGGACCCCAGCGCGTTTCGTCAATGTCCCCAAACAACGTCAACGTCGGCGTCCGCACGGCTTGCGCGAGGTGCATTGGTCCGGAATCAATACCAAGAGCAACTGCCGCGCGATCAAGCAATGCCGCCAATTCCGCCGTATCGAGCAAGCCATGAAACGATAGGGCGATTTGCTCGTCGAGCCCAAGCGCTTCGTACAATCTCCGTCCCCGGCGCGTGCCTTCAAACACCACGCGCAACCCATAGTGTTCATATAAATGCCGAGCCACATCGGCCCAACGCTCGGTAGGCCAAAATTTGAAGTTATCTTCTCGATTGTCGAGCAACACGTAGGCGTACTTGCCCGGCTGCAACCCATTCGCTTCCAGCAATGCATCCACGCGTTCGCGCGCACGAGTGGGCGGCGAATAATGCGGACGACGAACTTGACCCAATACACCCAAGGGCGTCAGCAGATCGAGTTGATGCGCGATTTCGACTTTTTTGAGCGACTTGGGTACCAGCACGCGTGCGAGTTCGTGCCAGAGTTGTTGCTCCATTCCATGATCATTGTCCCAACAAATCACGGGCGCGTCTGTGGCGGCGAAAATCCCAAGCGGCGGGGCTCCGTGGCAATACGTCAGAATGATCGCATCCGGCTGGGTATCGCGCACGGTTTTCCAAACTTGCCATGCATGGCGAGGACGGTGAGTTTTCAATCCGGAAGGTAATGCAACCACCCGATCGACGAAGGCGATTTCTTCAAAAAGCGGCGCAGCGACTTCGCCAACGATTAAAGTCAACGTTGTGTCGGGATAGGCTGCCTTGAGTTGTTCGAGTACAGGCAACAACAGGATGGCATCGCCCAAATTATTGTAGCAAAAAACTGTCAATCGTTGAGGTGGATTTTCAGGCGATGGCACCGGTTGAATGGGCTTGAACGTGTGATGCGAAAAAACCAGAGCGGTGCGCACAAGGCGTTTCGTCTGGCCCGACACCATGTTCCACGTTTCGCGCACGAGCAAACCCGTACGTGTCGCGGGAGTTATGCCGTGGTTTTGATCGCCAACGGCGCTTTCCAATAAAGCCCATTGCCGTGCGACCCACGTGCCATGCAGGCGACGAAGTTGCGCGAATGAACGATCGGTCCTCAGAAGATCTTCTAACACGCGCAACGGATAACGGACAATATCGGCAGCGGCTGCGGGAAGCTCCCGGACGGGACGCTCGCGACGCCAGAACGCGCGACTATCGGCTCGCGCGCGCGAAAGAGACGGTAGATACTCGAAACGCGAGCCGTCAATGTCGTGCCACGCAATAGCACGACGCGCAACGCCACAACGCAATCCCGCTCGTCGTAATCGTCGCCACCATTCGGCGTCCTCGCGGCCAAGCAGATAATTTTTGCATTGGCGCGATTTCAGACGACCGCCAATTTGCTGGAATGGATGCTCCTGCCAAATCACGCGACGGAACGCCATGTTCGAGGTATTCGGCAGTTCCACTTTGCCCACGTCTTCGCGAAAAAAACCAGGTCCGGAAAGCCCCGCCAGCCAGTTTAGCTCCGGCGAAAAATCCCGCGTCCCGCGCATCGGCTTGAGCGGTAAAACCACGCCTCCGACAACGTCGTTCTCTTCGAGGCTATCGCCAATACGTTCGAGCCATCGGGCGTCCGCCTGGCAATCGTCGTCGAGGAACGCCACCCATTCGCCCGTGGAGACTTCGATTCCTCGATTGCGCGCTTCGGCGTAACCGACTCCCGAGGTTTCTAATGTGCGAATCGGAAATTCAAATTGAAGCGACGCCAGCGCCTCGGCAGTGCCATCTCCAGGTGCATTCAGAACAACGATGACTTCGCCGGGCAGACAGGTGCCTTGGGCGAGAGAGTCCAGGCATCGCCGCAATTGATCGCAACGATTCGCTGTCAAAATCACGACGCTGATGCGTGGGCGCTGGCTCATGCGTTGTCTGATTGAACCTTAAGCAACGTCTTTCCCCATTTCCAAATCCAGAAAAACACAAATGCCGCAATGGCTGCATGGAATTGCCACGGTTCGTAAAAGACCGATGTTATCAGCGCGGGGAAAAAGCCGCCGAGCCCAATTACGGCTAGTGCCATTCCGAACGTTCGGGTTTTGGCCGGATGATTTGAAGCGTCTTGGCTGGTCACGAGAAAATACTTTCAACAGGAGTTGGACGGAATAACGGCAAAGGGTTTCGGACCATCCGAGGCATTGATAATGGAAAGGCGTTGGGCGATTTTTTTGGCGATTTCAGCAAAGATTGCGTAAAATTCGGAACTCGAATCTCCCGCCACCGGGCGTCCATCGTCCATCGCTTTTCGAATGTCGGAATTCAAAGCTATCTCGCCCAGGAATTCTTCGCCCATTCGAGTCGCCGTCGCCTGTCCCCCACCATAGGAAAACACTTCGTCGCGATACCCGCATTTCGGGCAAAGGTAGTACGACATATTTTCCACGATTCCGAGAATGGGAATATTGACTTGCTTGAACATGGCGATGCCCTTGCGCACGTCCTGAAGGGCCACGTTTTGCGGCGTCGTGACGATGACAGATCCCGTTACGGGTACCATTTGCGAGAGCGAAAGTTGCACGTCACCTGTGCCGGGAGGCAAATCGATAACCAGATAGTCCTGGTCGCCCCAACTGACGTCGGAAAGCAATTGCTTCATCACCCCGTGCAGCATGGGGCCTCGCCAGACGAGAGGTTGTTCTTCGTTCACTAAGAATCCCATCGACATAACATGGATTCCATGGGCTTCGAGTGGAACGATACGATTATCCACTACACGCGGTCGGCCCGAAACGCCGAGCATGCCGGGTATGTTGGGTCCGTAAATATCTGCATCGAGCAATGCAACGCGCGCGCCGAGTTCTCTCAGTGCGACGGCAATATTTACGGCCGTGGTGGATTTGCCGACTCCGCCTTTTCCGGAACCCACAGCAATGATATTCTTCACGCCAGGAATAGCCGTTTTGCCTTGCGGGATTGCGCCGCGTCGCACGTCCGCAGTCATTTCGATATCAATCCGCTGAACGCCGGAAACTTTCGCAATTGCAGCACGGCAATCATCCTCGATTTTCCGTTTCAACGGACAAGCAGGCGTTGTCAGCTCGATGGTTGCACGAACATTGTTTTCCGCATCGACTTCGACGCTCTTGACCATCCCAAGGGATACCAGGTCTTTCTTCAGATCGGGGTCATCAACGGTTTTGAGGGCTTCCAGCACCTGCGTTTTCAAATCGCTCATTCAGCTTTTCTCCCGTAAGGTGGAGAAAGTGTTTATCAACACGACGTCGCCTGTGAAGAGAAACTTGCCGATCATTTCTTACTCGTTTTCGGAACGAATGTGTCGCGGACTTTTTCTGGCAACCGCACATCGATCTTTTCAATCGCGATGACAGGCAGCTTGTGCGACAGAACCTGATAGAGTGTACCGTCGGGTTCTTCGACCATGCGGAATATTCGGTGATCGGCAGTTTCATCGTTTTTAAACGTCATTCGACGACTGGTAATGTTTTCTGTCGCACCCAGATATTTGCCTGTAATCTGAAGCGGTGTTCCTCCAAATTCACTGAAACGTGCCGACTGTCCTGGCTCGACTGTGCGCTTCACGGCGCCCGTCACGACGCCTTCGCGTCCACGAACGGGAATGCCCACGGTAATTTCCACGGGATGATTGGTGTCGTTGTACACTTCAAACAAATTCCAAAGGGGTTGGAAGCTGCCAGGATAGTATTGAATGGCAGAAACACGTGGGCCAGGTTTTAAGATTTCGTGATCGGCCATCACGACTTCATTGAATGTATTGGGTTGGATCAAAACAATGGGAGAACTTTCGGAATTGATCGGCCCCATATTCACGACCATGCTCGGCGGATCGGTTTTTGCCGACGCCAGAATGTACAAAGGCATCGCATTGGGTACCTCGACCAAGGCACATGTTCCTCGTTCGATGCTGGTTGGGAATTGATAGACCTTTGTCTCCTCGATATCGATGAAGGCGACGTTCAAATCAAAGGGAGTTTGATTGACGAAAGGCACTCGGGCCAACTGAGACGGATATCCCATGATGTCGTTGGGCAGATCGCGCATCGGGTTCGCGAAATAAGGTTCGAGCAAACGTTGGAAGTGGTCGATGCGTGTTTCCGCCGACGGTGTGGGCGTTGGTGTCGGTGGAATCGGCGTTGGAGTCGGTGTGGGTTTCGGCGGTTTGACCAATCGATAAACGGTACGAAAACCAACTTCTTCACTGGTCGAAGTGGGAATTTGAGGAGTCCTTAACGTAACGTGCCCATCATTTTTGATAAAGTAGTTACCGCCTCGCACGGCGCAGGATTCGCCATCTTTCGTCAACCGTGGATTGGTTTCTCCATCAACCATTTGGTAATAGTCGCGGAAATAATAATCGCGGCACCATTCGGAAATATTTCCGGCCATGTCCACGACTCCAAAAGGGGAAACGTCCTGCGTTTTGGTTCCAACAGAATGGGGAGAGTCCTTGCCGCTGTTCCCCAAATTGGCGCGTGAGTTGTCGGAAGTATTTCCCCATGGATACAGGTACGCTTCGGCGCCACGGGCGGCAATTTCCCACTCGGCTTCCGTCGGCAGGTCTTTTTTTAAGTACTCAGCAAACTGCAGGGCATCTTCGTGCGAAATGCCGGACACCGGTTTGTCGTGTTCGGCTGCATTTTCGGGATTGGCGATGCGCGGAATGCCCAACCCAAGTTTGGTGGCTACTTCCAGGTAGGTCTTCGTAGAGACCTCGTATTTATCGATGTAAAAGCTCCCGACAGTCACGGAAACCATGGGGCCTTCGGAACTACTGAAGCCACGGGCGACCGGATCGTCGATCCCGATATGATAGGTTCCGGCTGGAACCAGCATCATGTGGCGGCCGTCTTTGGGAAAAACGATCTCGCACCATTGCTCGCCAAAATCGGAAGTGGTGATTTTGCCGCTCTCCACGATTGCCGTTTGAGCAGAAAGAACGGATGGAAAACCAAGAAATGCCATACACCCGGCAAGGAACTGGCAGATCGTTGCAGTATATCTGTTCATAGGGAATCCAACTCTCCTGGATTAGTCTAGCGGTTGAATCGTTACGCGAGGGCAGAAAGGAAGCAAAGAGAAAATCAGGATCATCAATGGTTGTTGCTCAAGTTTAGCGCCTCCAAACAGTCGAGTTGCGATCCGTTTCAGCCACTCATTCCTTTGACAATCACCGGATGGGAAATGTTTCAAGCGGGTAAAACGAAAAAGACACATCGGGCCTGCACCGATGTGTCTTTTCAGACGTTTCGCCGACGGTTCCGGCACCGTCGGCGAAAATGTGTTGAGACAAGCGAGATTGGAGTCAGGAATCTCGTCCGTCCCGATTTCTAAGATCTTTCCCGCCAGGTCCAGACCTTATTCCTCCCGTTGCTCCTCTCCTGTCCTCCTTCTCCTCCGTGTCCCTTGGTTCTCACGTTCCTCCCGTCCAGCTCCAAGGTTTCCTCACCTTCCCATTTTCCCAGCATTCGGGCCTCCCAACCCTCGTCACTGAGAAACTTCTGTCCTCCCCTCACTCCAACATTCGGTTCCTCCCCGTCCCATTCACTCCCCTTTTTTCCCTCATCTTCCAACCTTCAAGGAGTCCCTCCGACAGTACTCCTTGAACCTCCAACATCCCCTCAAACTTTCCTCCCTGGTCCTTCTCCTCGGGTTCCTCATTCCCCTCGGAATCGATGCGCCCGTGCATCAATTTTTTGGAGTGGCAAGAGCACGATCCAGTCTGATCATCTGTCCGTTTTCCACCACAACCTGGCCTCTTGAATCCCTCGTAATAACCGTTGTTTTCCTCTTCCTGGCCTCAATTAGAGCTTGATTCATGCCAAGTTAGAATCAAACGAATCCAAGCCCGGCTCGATCTCCAGAAGGAAAAAAAACAACGCATTTTTTTGGGTGATTTTGAAAGAAAAGTACTTGAATTTGGAGGTGCGGGCGGGATTCGAACCCGCGGATAAAGGTTTTGCAGACCTTCCCCTTAAGCCACTTGGGTACCGCACCTCACGAAGGGGGATCACTCCTCCGCAGAAACCTCGGCAGGTCAAGACAAAAGATCATACAGAAGTGGAAGTTCATATATTTCAAAGCTTTTCAAGTGATCTCTATTACAACTAACGTCAAATTTTCACTTAAAGTCCTTCCGTTTCCCAAACGCGATGACGGTAAAAATGTCCCCTTTCTCGATCAAATTCGACCAGGAAAAACGAGTGCGCTGGAATTTTTCCACCCGCTGAAATCGAATATCATTACGGAGTTAAAAAAATGGGCGTCCTTGTCCCTCGATCCCAGGAAAAACCATTCGCAATCCGCCCGATGTTCTAAAATGCAACGTTAATTATTCATAAATTTGCAACAAACGTTGCGTTCGCGCAACATTCTCGAAAAAAGAATCGATCAAAAGAGAAGATTGATTCGAGCGTTTTTTGAATCGGTAGAAAGTTACGCTCGCGCAATCGATATTCGCCTTCGGACGAATGGCCTGGAACACCGTCATTTATCCTCCCACGATGTGCCCCTGCCCCAAATATTCCGCGAGTTTGCCATGCCCGTCTTCACCTCGAATCGTTTTAAAGTGCTTTGCCTCGATTGCCTGGGGACGGGTCGGTCGGATCGCGTCGAGAACTGGCCCTTGGATTGGTGGGCAGCAAACGCGAAGGTGGCTTCCGTTCTTCTCGAACATTTGAGAATTGAACAAGCCATTGTAATGGGACCGAGTGGATATTTCCCGCAAATTCTTCGATGAATTTCTGCCCGCCAATCAGCTTGCAGGGCCCGAATTGATTATTTGCCAATCGCCCGCCGATGCGTCTCCAAGGCATCGATCAGATTCTCGCATCCAAACCGCACGGGATCGGTCGTCGGTAGCCCGAGTTCCTCTTCTGTGGCTTGGATGGCTTCGCGCGCATCGGCCTCTGTCATTTCATACGTGTTGAGGGCCACACCAATAATTGCCGAAGGTTTCAGCAGTTTCATCGTATTTAAGTAGAGATCAGCCACGTCGCGCAGAGGCGGGATTTTAATATGCTCGCGCTTGGAAATCTCGTTCCGCCCGGGTTGATGGCAGAGAATCATTGCATCGGGCATGCACCCATGCATCAGACCCAAAGTCACTGGCGAATATCCTGGGTGAATCAGCGATCCCTGGCCTTCGACAAGAATATAATCGGTTTGTCCATCGACACTCAGACAGTCTTTTTCCACGCAACCGGCCATGAAATCCCCCGGTAAGGCATCGACCGCATGCCCCCAACCGGTGATCATCATTCCCGTCTGTCCCGTGGCGATAAATTCAGCTCGATGATCCGCGTCGTGCAACGCTCGTTGAAGTTCTAATCCGGCGGTCATTTTTCCCAACGCGCAATCGGTTCCCACCATCAGACAAATCGTGGATTTGGATTTCATACAATGGCCGTAACCGACGGGAAGCTCTTCGGGTGGCTTGCGCACATCCCAGATAGTGCCACCACCTCGCTCTGCAGCGAGACGGAACTCTGGATCGGCACCAAAAAAGTAATGCAATCCGTTCCAAACATCGAGCCCCGCTTCAAGTGCATCGAGCACATGGCGTCTCATGGTGTTTGGAAGCATCCCGCCGACGGGGCTAATGCCGACAATCAACGTGTCGGGATGTTGCCCCGCGACGAGGAATTCTCCCAGGCTGGCATGAGTGGGAATATCCCCTCCGACACCGAATAATTGGTGGGCCGATTTGCCCACATTGGTCGAATCGATCAACCCGATCGAGGCGTGCGGTGAGTAGAGCAATACTCCGCGAGTGGTTTTCGCCATTCGCGGCGACGCATTGCCTTCGACTAAGTGTACAAATTTACGCTTTCTGTGCCGTCCTTGAGCTCGATGGAGCATTTTCGTTCATTCCTGATGATCTTGGGTTGAATCCAATAAAGTTAGGCCTATAAATCGCTTTGTATCAGCCATGGATCGAAATGGCTAAAAAGTGCCACACGGATCGAGATGCATACGTGCCGAACGGAACGAAACAGCCAACACATCGTCGAATGCAGGACCTCGAGGTTCTGTATAAGATCTCGAATATTATCAACACGACTCTGGATCGCCAAAAAGTCCTGAAGGCCGTGTTGAAGGAAGTCGTCCGTATCACCTGCGCGACTTCAGGCAGCATCGCCATGCTGGACAAAGGCAAGGGCCTTTTGATTATCGAGTCGGCGACCAACATTCCGTCGCAGACATGGAAGCGCCTGAAGTTGGCATTGGGCGTGGGCGTTACGGGATGGGCAGCATACAAAGGAGAACCGGTCCGGATTTCCGATGTGCGACGCGATTCGCATTATATCGCGCTCAAGCCCGATATTCGTTCGGAACTGGCGGTGCCCATGTTCCTGAACGGTGAAGTTATCGGCGTCATCAACGTGGATTCGACTCGACGAAACGCGTTTACCGAGGACGACGAAAAGTTGTTGATCGCGGTGGCCGATCAATCGGCCCAGGTGATCGAAACCGCGCGGTTATACGGTAAGCTCAAACGCCACACGAGCCAGCTCGAAACGTTGTTCGGAATCGGTAAGGAACTGGCTTCGCCACGACCGCTGGAACGCATCATGGAGTTGGTGGTGCGCGAAGGGCGACGGTTGTTGGAAACCGATATATGCATGTTGCTCGAAGTTCCAGACATGAACAAAAACGAAATGTGTATTGTCGCCCAAAAGGGGTTGGAAAACGGCAACAATCCCCCACCCAACTGTAGCGTGCCGCGCAGCATTCTTGCGCCTGTTGTGCGGCGACGCCAGACAGTGGCCATCGAGGATTTGCAAAACCGGCGATTCCTCTGGCGCGACCAGATTCCCACATTAGGACGATATCACGCGCTGTTAGCCGTGCCGGTTATTTATCAAGATGACCTCTTGGGCGTATTAGTGGTTTTTAACCAGCCACGTCGAACTTTTAATGAGTCCGATATCAGCCTGCTGCAATTACTGGCCAACCACACGGCGGTGAGTATCTCCAACGCCCGGCGCCAGGAACGTATCGCCGCAATGGAAGAGAGTCTGAATCGCACAGAGCGGTTTTCGCTTCTGGGAACGTTGGCGGCAGAAATCGCCCACGAAATCCGCAATCCGGTGACGATCATGAACCTGTTGCTGGATTCGATTTCCGAGGAAGTCAGCGATAGACCACGGGTTCAAAACGATCTGGCGATTGTGCGCGAAAAACTCGAGCGCATTGAACGCATCGTGGTTCAAACGCTGAATATGGCGAAAAATCGCGAGTCGAGTTTTACACAGGAAAACATCAACAAAGTGCTGGGCGATGTGTTGATGTTCATGAATTACAAGCTGACGCGTGCCCAAATCGAGGTGCGATTCAATTCTTGCGACACCTTGCCGCTGTTGTGGATCGACCGTGGACAAGTGCAACAGATCATCATGAATTTAATTCTGAACGCGATGCAGTCGATGCCCTCGGGCGGACGTTTAACAATTCGCATATTGGAGCAATCGGATCGCGTACTGGGAGATTGCGCGGCGATTTCAATCCAGGACACGGGATGCGGGATCGCCAAAGATACGATGAAGCAACTCTTCGATCCGTTTTTCACCACCCGCCCGGCAGGTACGGGACTTGGGTTGTTTATTTCACACAAACTCGCCACGGCGAATCGAGGCGATATTCAGGTAAAGAGCAAGGAAGGCAAAGGGAGCACGTTCAAGTTGTTGCTCCCCGTAAACGAACCTGAACGGGTTCAAGAAACATCATGAACGACACCCGAGCGCGCCCCAAACGCGCTCGCAGCATAATCCATGGGTAAGGTCCGATGATGCAATCCATCCTGGTAGTTGACGACGAACCCGATTTCATCACGGGTTTCAGCCGCGTTTTAGAGCGCGACGATATTCAGATTTATTCGGCACAAAGCGGTGACGAAGCGCTTCAGTTCGTGCGAACGAAACGCCCCGATGTGATTTTCATGGATCTGCGGATGCCTGGAATGGATGGGCTGACGACGCTGAAAAAAATGCGCGAACTGGACACGCGTTTAATCATCATTTTGATGACGGCGCATACCTCCACGGGGACGGTGATCGAGGCGATGAAATGCGGTGCCTTCGATTTCATCGGAAAACCGTTTACGGCGACAAAATTGCGCGAGGTTGCCTATGAGGCGCTTAAGGTCTCTAACGACATGCGCAATGTGGTTTCTTACCAGCCACTTATGTCTCAGGAGTCGGGCAAGGAAACAATCATCGGCAATTCCGAGCTGATGCAGAATGTGTATAAATCCATTGGGCAGGTAGCCGCCAGTGTAGCGACGGTTTTGATCACGGGCGAGAGCGGCACGGGCAAGGAATTGGTGGCTCGCGCGATTTATCACCACAGCGAACGTTCGGACAAACCGTTCATTGCGGTGAACTGCGCGGCGATCCCGGAAAACCTGCTCGAGAGTGAGCTCTTTGGTCACGAAAAAGGTTCGTTTACGGGCGCGGTAGCACGCAAAGCGGGCAAGTTCGAGGTCGCGCGCAACGGCACGTTGTTCCTGGATGAAATCGGCGATATGTCGATGTCCACCCAGACGAAAATATTGCGCGTTCTTCAGGACGGCACCTTTCAACGAGTCGGTGGCAATGATCAATTGCAAGCCGATGTGCGCATCATTGCGGCGACAAACCGCGATCTGCCACGCATGATTCGTGAAGGACAATTCCGCGCAGATTTGTATTATCGCTTGAACGTCGTGCATATCGAAATGCCACCGTTGCGCGATCGCCAGGACGATATTCCCTTACTGATCGACTATTTCCTTCGGCGCATTCAGTTAGAAGATCCCGGACACAAAATCCCGGTGTTCTCCTCGATGGCGATCGACAAATTGATGTCCTACCATTGGCCGGGCAACGT
Organism: uncultured Candidatus Sumerlaeota bacterium; assembly: GCA_964580585.1. Lineage (GTDB taxonomy): Bacteria > Sumerlaeota > Sumerlaeia > SLMS01 > JAHLLQ01 > CAZOKZ01. The sequence goes on from CAZOKZ010000002.1 coordinate 14,827, forward strand.
GCGCGAGTTGGAGAACGTCGTGCGCAATCTCGTGCTGACAGCCAAAACAGATACCATCCTCATGACAGACATTCGTCTGAAGGGTGAAATTATCGAACCGGGTGTTGGCGTCACGGGACACACTCCCCTGCCGATTCCATCAAGCAGCGATTCCGTCCCTATCGAACCGATGCCGGACGTTCCCTCTTCGCCGCGCCCCGATGAAGATCGCGAGCAAGTGGTGGTGGATTCGGGTCTTTTCCGCGATATTGAAGACGCCGTTGAGCCTTTGTTCATGAAACTGGTCGAAGCACGCGACCGTGGGAATAAATTCAGCACGTTCGATGTGATGGAACGCTCGTTGATCTTGCATGCGTTGAACAAAGTTAAAGGCAACCAAGTGCAAGCAGCCAAACTGTTGGGCATTACGCGCAGCACCTTGCGAAAACGCATTGCGCGATATGGTCTGACTATCGACACTCGCGTAAAAGGATAAGAAAAACGAGTTAGCGATGGAAATTACCATACTGTACTTTCAAACACTGAAGGACAAAACAGGAACAGAGTCCGAAAAATTCCCGCTCGGGGACGGAGACACTGTCGCAAGTGTCGTCGATCGGCTAATGACCCAGCACCAGGCGCTTGCCGCTTACCGCCCCAGTCTGATGTTGGCGGTAAACGAAGAATGGGCCGCGCCGGATTACACGCTCAGGGACGGAGACACGCTGGCACTCATGCCGCCCGTCAGCGGCGGATAAAATTCTCCTCTTCATACCCGAGTTGGAATTTGTGCCATTCCGGCTTGCAGCCCTGCGTGGCTGGCATTACTAGAAACCCAGCGCCCGGACATTTCGTCCAACAGGCGCACCTTCCAACGCGTCTCCGTAGCTCAGCTGGATAGAGCACAGGATTCCTAATCCTGGGGTCGTGGGTTCGAATCCCGCCGGAGACGCCATTGATTTTACTCCATTCACCGTCATTTTGATGTTCTTGATTTGTCGAGAATATACGGGATCACCGAATTTCTGGCAAAAAAGCTTGCCTTTTCCTGTCTGAATTCGCTAGAAACCTCCGATTCTCACGATACCGCGTTCTGAAATTTCGATATGGTTTTCTCCCCCCTCTGGAGGTCTCATTCATGACTGGGCATTTGATTTTAAGCGGCTGGCGTAATCGCCTGGCCGGACGGTTGACGTTGGCATTGGCCAGCGGAATTTTGTGTTTTGCGGGCACTGCAAACGCGGCGGTTTATTACGTCGATGGCACGGGAGGCAGCAACGGAAACACAGGCACGGGCGGTTGGGGCGATGCAAAACTGACGATCCAGGCTGCGATTGACGACGCGGCGGCAGCAGCCCCCAGCGAGGTTTGGGTTAAGGCCGACACGTACAACGAAGCGATTACGATGGCCGACGATGTGACCGTTTACGGTGGATTCGACGGAACAGAGGTTGGACTATTCCAAAGAAATTGGGTGACAAATGTCACGACAATCAATGGCATCGGGAATCTGCATGTGGTAACGTTCAACGCTGTCTTTACGTCGGTACTGGACGGATTCACCATCACCGGTGGAAATGCAAATGGCGGCGGTTCCGATAACAACGGTGGCGGGGTGTACTTCGACACGGTCGATGATACGGTCGAATTGGCCAATTGCACCGTGAGCAATAACATCGCAAGCGGCAACGGGGCAGGAATTTATTTGAACAACTCCTCTGCTGCGATTTACGACTGCACCATTCAAACCAACGCAGCCTCGGGCAATGGCGGAGGCATCGCGATAGATAACGGGTCGTTTCCCTCTTTTGATGACTGTGTGATATTCGAAAACTCGGCGGATAATTTAGGGGCGGGAGTTTACGTCTCCGACTTGTTTACATTCGCTACGTTGACCAACTGCACGATTTATCATAATTCGGCACTGACAGCAGGCGGTGGTATCCAAGTGGAAAATGCGGGAGCCATTGCGCTGACCAGTTGTATCGTCGCGGGCAATTCTTCACCCAGTTCCGGCGGCGGAATTCGTATCAACGACGATTTTGGATCCAGTATCGATCAAAGCATTATCAGCGGAAACGTTTCCACGAATCAAGGCGGTGGGTTTCACTTGGATAACTCTTCTCCCGCGATCCGAAACTGTATCGTTTCGGGAAATAGCGGCATCCAAGGGGGGGCTTTTGCCATTACCACGGGGTCGGCTCCTCAAATTTTCAACTGTACGATCGATTCGAACGGAGCCATTTCACAAGGCGGTGCGTTTTTTCTCAGTGCCTCATCCCCCACACTGGAAAACCTGATCGTTACCAACAACGCGCTCTTTGCCATTCACGAAAGCGATGCAACCTCTGACCCCACACTCCAATACTGTTTGTTCGACGGAAATCAAAATGGTGCGTATGTGGATGAAAACGTGACGACGTATCTGGACTCGGATACAGCGACGCTCGATACCAATGTCACAGAAGCAAATAATAACCTGAACGGTTCACCCGATTATGTGATGGATAGCGCGTTTGGAATCACCGGTACGTGGACATCGGTTTCGTATAATGCAGGAACGGGTCGCACCACGTTTACGGATTCGACCGCTTCCTGGGCACCCAACGAATTCCAATACATGATGATGAACCCCGAGACCAGCCAACGCATCGAGGTGTTCATTGAAAGCAACACGGCGACTGAGATCGTGGTGGTAAACGATGCAACGGTTCTGGCTTCTGCCAGCGACACCTACAAAATCATCGATTATCGCCTCGAAGCCACCTCTCCCGCTGTCGATGCAGCGACCGCCGCCGTAGCTCCACCCAATGACATCGAAAGCGTCGGACGTCCCTATGGCGCGGCAGACGACATCGGCGCCTACGAGTATTTCCTGCATGTGTTGTCGATCACACGCGATACACCCGCCGCAGCCTTGACGAATGCATCGGCCGTAACGTTCAGGATTCTCTTCAGCGAAGCGGTCACCGGTGTCGCCGGCGTGAACTTCACGCTCGATCCGAGCGTCGAACAACTCGCGGCGTCAAAGAACGGCGTTTCGGGTTCAGGCGATACGTGGTACCTTGACGCGTTGCCCGACACGGGAGCCGACGGCACGCTGAGTGTGGATTTGGACTCGAACCTGGCGTTGATTCAAAAGACGGGCGGATACTCGATGCCAAACGCGTTTACGGATGGCGAGATTTATTCATTCGATCATGGCGCGCCTTCGGGAACGATCTCCGTCCCCGCCGATACAACGCGCGTGACAACTTCGTTGTCTTTGGGCTTCACGGCAAGCGATGCGAACAGCGGTGTGGCCTCGACGGCACTCTATGTGCGCACACCGGGCAGCGGATCGTTCGTCGATTCGGGGCTTTCGCAAACAGGCACCAGCGGGTCATTCAACTACACGATCGCTGCTGGAAATGGTCTCTATGAATTTGCCGCCTTATCGACCGACAACGTGACAAATGCAGAAACAGCACCTGCCTCGGCTGAAACATCGGTACTGGTAAACACCGTGCAAAACGGCGCATTCACGCAAGATGCCGCAATCGGCTCGCAATCGTTGCTCTTCCCAATGGAAGACGACCTCGATATCCAAATCGACGTCACCGCCACGGCGACGGGTACCATCACCGTCTCGCGAACGGAAGGCGACAACGCCCCCGCCGGATACACGGCATCGATGCTGATCGACGAACAACTGACGATCACCAGCACGGGTCTCGGTTCACCGACAGCAGATTTGTATTGGAACTACGACCCGGCAAGCGAAGCCGGTCTGATCGGCACGTTCAACACCGTGTTTCAGTTTGAAAGCGGCGTGCTTTCCAATACGTACCCTGTCACTCCGGCTGGCAACCAAGCCGCAGTCACCGGTATTACGAGCTTCAGCGATTGGTACGCAGGCGACGGGACGTCGGATGTGGACGATTGGATGGTGTTGGAGAAGTAATTGCAGGATGAGAGATGAGGGAGGAAGGATGAATGTTAAAATGCGATGCGCTCTAATCCAGAGCGCATCGTGTTCAAAACACACTCTTGACATTTCATCCTTTTATCAACATGCCGGGCCATGAAACTGTGGGCCATGTTCCGCATCGAGCAATGCGTGCGTGCGATAGAGTTCCCGCCGAAAATCGCAAAATTCGTCCATGACCAGCATGTCGCCTGTGCGCAGTTGCGTGAATGCCTGGCAGCCGCCCTGGCAAAAATTCCGCCATGCGCATGCTTTGCATTCGGGGATGACGTAACGCCGTTCGAGCATTTTTTCGCGCAAACGTTTGTGGGACTCACTGAACTGGATGTCGCGAATGGGAGTCGATTTAATATTCCCGCTACGGTATTCAGGCAACAACAGGCTTGGGCATCCGTAGGTGTTACCTTGAGAATCGACGATCGTCGTTTCGCCAATCGGGCACCAGTGATAACCGTTCGGATCGGGATAGGGCACAAAACCGGGGAATTCGCCTTCGATGCGTGTGTGCGATTTGTTTGCCTGGCGCGGCCGTTCAATCAACAGATAGCGATAAACGGCGAGCAATTCCGTGGGATCGGGAACTATCTGATCCCAGTTCGTTTCCGCTGCGCGCATTTTGTTCAAAATCAGAAACCGCAATTCGTACACATTCATCGCTTCGAATCGCGCAATCAATTCCTTCACTTGCGAAAGCGCACAACGTGTCAACGTCGTCGAAGTGCGCAGCGTACGCGCTCCCCCGGCGGCGCAAAGCAACTCGATGGCGTGCATGGTTTTTTTGAATGAGCCTTTGCCACGCAGGAAATCGTGCACTTCGGGGTCCGCGCCATCGAGACTCACCTGAATCGCCGCGCACATCGCAACCAATGCGCGCGCTTTGGCTTCGTCGATCAAGAGTCCGTTCGTGTTCAAACTCACGTAAGGCGTTTTCGATGCGGCGTATTGCATCAACTCGATGCAATCGTCACGCAACATGGCCTCGCCACCCGTAAACGCAATCAGCGCTTCTGGGTTCAACTCTAAATGCTCGTCGATCATGCGGCGCACATCGTCCGCCGTGATCGTCGGCTTCGGCATTTTACCTTCGACGACAAAACAATGTTTGCAACGCAGGTTGCATTCTTCCGTCAGATAAATCGTCAAGCGTTGCGGTTCGCGCCGGGTAGGAATTTTCTCAGTTTCAGCCAGCGGTAAATTCGCGAGAAGGTTGGCATCGTACAATTGCCGCACAAACGCCATTGCGTCGCCAAGAACCGGCGCCACGTCGTTTAATTGATATTTTTGAAGGAGTCTGTTCGCCGCATCCGCAACACGCACCGTGCCGTCGAACCAATCGGCCATCGCCAGGCCCGTTGCATTCGTCAACGCCCAACGCGGCTGCGTCGGATGAAGCAGAAAAATCGCATCGGGTGTACGATCCACAATCACATCATCGTGGACACGTGGGCAAAACGCGGCGTCCACGTCGTCGATCGTGCGATACTTGGCGTTCTCGGAAACCGAGGGGGACATCGGGGGCGTCCTTACTTGGCAGAAACTTTGCAACGTTCCAGGATGAATCTACAAGTTGCAAGATCAAGGCGCGCGAGGCGAGAATGACCAAAGCGTAGCAGCGCTACGTTGCGGGAATTCGAGACCGAAGCGCAACACGGAGATTGCGACTTTTAGATCATCCTGCCCTACTTGGTTGAAACGGGCAGAAACGTCTTGCCAGCAGTAACGACGCGATTGCTGTGCCGAAGCAATTGGCGATAGCGGCGGAACTGGCCGGTTTTCAGCAACTGCGCGACGACTTTCACCTTCATCCACTGGCGGCTGACCGTTTTCACGGGGGGCACTTCGCCCAACGCCGGGTCGCGTTGCCCGCGCACTTCCTGGCGTCGGCGACGGCGAAGGGCTTCCAGACTCAGAATGCCGCGTGCCGTGGCGATCACGCTACGGCAAAATTGCGGAAACGGCAAAAACACGTTTGCCAACGCGATAAACCCGAACTCGGAAATTCGATCCACCATCAGTTGTTCGTACAATTCCATGTGCATGCGGCAAGTTTGTTCGTCCGCCTCCGACCAACTGCTCGGGGGCGATTCGGGCAAGGTTTCGACAGGCATCGACCACGCGTTCAACAACCGCAACATTGCGGCAAGAGACGCGGCGACGCCTTGCTCGGAAGCGAGCGCAAGCGCCTGGTGCGCAATATCGCTTCGTGCACCGTTTTCCAACAACAGATTCACGTCGCACAAGTCTCGCCAGATACGAAGTCCACGGTGCTTCGCTGCGTGCACGGCAATCAACACCAGATGATCCGCCGCCGAAGGCAAAACCACGCGTTCGTCGTTAAACGTTGGATGCAACTCGGCGCGTTCCCAGATGCCACGTGCGCGTTCACTCTGAAACGTCAACAAATCCAGCGCACAATCATTGGCATGAATCCAGCCTTCGTCCCGGCGCGACCAGCCAGCCGCGAAGAGTGCTTTGCGGGCAGCGGCAATGTCGCTCTCAGCCACCACCAAATCCACGTCTTCCATGTCGCGTAGCGCGGGAGACGGATATAAGGGCGCAAGCCCTGCGCCTTTGATTAACATCACACGAGAAACGCCTGCTGCGGCGAATGCGGCGAATAATTCCACCAGCACCCGTCGCCGGAGAAAATAATTCATCGCCAGACGGTCGAATTCCGCTTTTTTCAAAGCGACTGTGGATTCGGAGGTTTCAAACAGGCGTTCGGGTTTTTCACCCAACTGAATAAGGTGATGCGTGAATAGCGGTTCGAGCATATACGTCGCGCTCAACCGGGGCAGCGGTTTCCAACCCGGCGCGTCGAAAATCCGGCACAACGTTTCCGCATGGTTTTCGCCCAATCCCGGTCGCGCCAGCAATCCACAAACGTGCAAAAAACGATCGCGGTCGTTTCCGGCAAGCGCTCCGATTTCCAATCGCGATTTTACCGTGGCGCTCATGTTAAGACGATGGCGTCAAGCAGCGCCTTGGCCGATTGCTCGGGTGTACCGCCAGGAACGAAGCGGATGAAAGTTGTGCTTTGGAAGGCGCGTGAGGCATCCATGAAAAGCCGCCCCGCGGGTTGCGAGGCGAACTCCATCGTTGGACGCACCATGAGGCGCAGCGAGCGTTGGATGCCGGTGGAGAGCACCAACGGTTCAAGATGCGGTTCTCCTGGACGAGGTGGCGCCGCCGGGGCTTCGGCTTGTGCCAATGTTTCCGTCTGTAAAATCATCCCGCCGCCGAATTCCAGGATACGCGCCTGAACCAGCCGCTCTTCCGATTCAAGCCGACGCGCATAGACCAGGCGATCCAGCCCCATCGAGGCCGAACATGCCACCAACGGCAAACCTGCCTGGCGTAACCGATCAAGGGATTCCTCTCCCGCTGAAGTGACCCAGGTGACTTCGCCTTTCGGAGCATTCGGAGGCGGCGTAAAATCCGAGCTGTCGAGCGACCGGCTGAGCAACGCCACCGTTGCGCCTTCGAGAGAAGCGGGTCCACGGACTTCTCCGGGATGCGGGCGCCAACGCTTGATTTCATCGCTGGAAAAGATTTCGCCAAGATAGACATCGTGCGGCAGATGATTGCCGGTGCGGACGGAAAACGCGCGGGGAAAAGGATACAGCGTCTGTTGATCGAAATCGATCAGCAAAACGTCTTCGGCAAACGCCGTCCAGTCGCTTCCATATTCGAGCGTCTTCAGCGTAAGCGTCGTTTTTCCTGCACCGCTGTCGCCCATCAGGAGCAACAACCGCCCACTGGGTTGATGCAGCAGGGCATTCCCGTGGAAAATCAAACTATTCGGAATAAAGTTCGTGAGCAATCGCGCGATCAGACTGGTTGTGGCCGATACGCGAAATTTACTATTTTGCACCTTAACGGTTTGAGCGGGCTGGTCACCAGCCCGCCATGTGCAAACGCGTTCGCTCCAACACAATGTGCAGGATAGGTTTGGGTTGTTTGGTTTGTCGAATTTTCCGTACAGGAACTCGAACGTGCGCAGCAGCTCGGAATCCCCTTCAAGCAGGAAGGCAATACCACCGACCTGAAATGCGAACTGGCTCATCAATACGTTACGGCACGCTCTTCGTCGGATTCGGAACTTTCGTCAATTCGACCACCGCCGAAGTTGCTGTTGCAAGCATTCACATCGATGGTCATGCCTTTCAGATGCTCGGCGGAATGCGAGATGATACGTGGGGCTTCATATTCGCCAGGAGCAATCTGTAGCTCGTTGATTTCGTTATGCTTCATTGTGTCTTCTCCTTCTGAGTCGACCAGATTACGATATTTCATCTAACAGGCAGGTATCTTTCAACAATTTCAATGTCTCAGCGATATCCTTCTCGAGGACGTCGCGTGATATTCCAGGGTACAGACAAGAGAGTTCATTCAAAATCCGGTGCTTGTCAAGCCCTGCCCTGCATTTTTCCCAAATTTGTTGGGCTGTTTTATTCAATAAATGCACATCGCCGGTCCGATTATCGTAAATTGCCCACTCATTGCCCAGTTGTTGGACTTCCCAACGCTGTTTTTCCGCCGCCATGGCTGAAACCGGTATTAATGTCTCGGGCAGGGGCATTCGAGATCCTTCGAGCCATGTCCGCGACCGCACGGCGTATTGAAGCGCGCGGCTGGCAAAACGCGGCAGATTGCGCTGACCCCAGGCGATTGTTTTTCCGATCCCTTGATTTGGCACAAGCCATTGATTTTTGACGACTTGGAGACCAACGACTCGTCCGAAAACCTGGCTGGAAGACCAAGGAACGTCCTCGGAAAGTGAATTGTCCCCACGGGTTATGACTCGTCCGTCATCCAAAAGGCGCAAGCATCGGTGCAAAACCAGGACGCCATCCTTATCGCGCATCGCCAATACGTCACCCGGTTCGGGCCGAAACGCCGTATCCGCCAGTTCCAGGCTCACCACCTGGCCCTCGACAAGACAGGGCATCATGCTGCCGCTGGCGATTTTCAGAAGCATCACTGCCATATTTCCCAATCGCTCGCTTCGGTGGCAATCGGAGCATCGATCGCCAGATCCGTGGCTGGATCGCCAAAAAGGATGTATTCGTGCAATGTTTTTTCCAGACCGGGAACATTCAGCGCGAACCAGGTCTGCGCCTGCAAGAAGAGTTCACCCGCCGACCGGGGACGAGTGCCATCGGGTTCGGCAAATCCCTGCATCACACCGCGCGTGAACAAGCTTTGCTCGAAATAATAATCCACGCCGCATGGCGCAATATTCGCCACAGCTCCGCCTGTTTCCGACCCAAAGAGCCACGCCTCGGCAAGACTGGGGATCGTGGAGCCAGGATAGTTGTACATTCCGTTGAAACAGGTAAAGGTCGCTACCAACGGCCAACGATTTTCCGTGTCGAGCTCCGGGACTTTGTTGGATTTCATCATCCGGCTGTTTTCCCACTGGTTGGTAAATCCATGCCCCATGTATTGCAGGTATGCCGCGCCGCCGGGACCGTCCTGAAGCGCAGCTTGCATGGCTTCAAATTCGGGCGTTCCATTCGTGCTCTCGTCTTTGTCGATTCGCACGTTTGGATTTCCACTCGCCGACCAATAACCAATCCATTGATCCTGATCGTCGATAAATTGCATCGGGTCCTCGGGAAGACGATCGCGTCCAGCCACAAAAACGCCGGTGCGCGTTTCATTTCGCAAAGTGGGAGCCAACGCATCATGATTGATAATACGCGCCACCGCCCAATCGATGTTTTCGGTTGTTTGTGCGGGGATACGTCCCAATTTTACGTCGGGTAAATTGTCTTCTCCGAGCAAGTTCGTATAATAATAATCATGCCCATTTTCTAAATACCCCGGATCGGTCTGCACACTTTGTTCGATGAAGCAGGGAACCTGGGGCGCAGCTTGCAATCCCAGGTAATCGCGAATATCCAGCGAGGCGAAACCAACCAGCAACACGTCTGGGAACGGCGCCCGCCACGGCGAGGAAGTCGTCAGCAAATCGCGCAACGCCGATTGAATGGCGTAGGGCGATTGTTGTCCGCCATTATAAGCATTGTAAGCCGCTTGCGGTTCAAGTTCATAAACGCCAGGACCGCGGAGCGCAATCAATGGCGCCAACGAAGCGGCGAACTCGGGAGGGCGAACATAAATAGCCTGCAATTGATAGGGTAATGCAGGGATTTCCGGCAGTGTTTCCGCCCATACGATTTCGTTTGGTGTCGTGATGGAATCGAAACGCTGGACGTAATATACTTCGGCATCCGGGGCTACTTCAAACTCGAGCGCCACCGTTCCTGAAACATCCGTAAACGTCGGCGCATTCAAAAGACGAATCGGGTTTTCTGGATCGGTAATATTCAGCAATGCAACATCGGTGGACACCGTCCCCGGCGCAAATCCACCAATGGTGACGCGACGCGGTTCGGGATCGGACGATTCGGGTAACTCCAAACGCAATCGTTCGCCGTTTTCCGCTCGAGGATAGCCTTCCCATTCGAGAGTAATCAAATCGAGTAATTGTTGATCGGAAAATCCACCCTGCACTACGGGGCTCGTCGTCGGAATTGTATGCTTGAATTCAATAGTCGTTCCCGGCAATGGATTCGGATAACCCGTCAGCGCCACGAAGGTATCTTCCACCACTTGGCCTTCCCATGTATGCTGCGGTGCAGCAACTCCTCCCAATGTCAAATCAGTGTAATGATCGGGATCGAAGCTAACGGTGCTGTTATTGGCAATCAAACGCGTTTTCAAATGAATGGTATCGGTTGTCAGATAATCGTAAAATGGCAATTGATAGGTGTACGATGAAGAATAACTACCGCTGCTGGGTGCGCCCGCGCGGTGAAAGAAAAAATGCGTTTGGTTGCTGATCGTTGTGATCTGATGATAGTATTGATTCCAGTCGAACGTGCGTGAGCGATGGAGTTGTTCAACCTCCGTCCCCTCAGATGACAACGTCAGAAACGCTTCGCGCGATTGCATTGTCGGCGTGGTCGGCCCATCTGTATCGACAAACACGGAATCGTTTTGATCGTACGCCGTTACACGATAAGGCGCATAAAACCAAACGGTATCGCCATCAATTCCTCCGGGAGGTAATAACGCCCCGTGATGATTGATTCCCAATTGTGCGAACTCCGTCCCCGATGAACCGATTTGCGTCATATCGAGCGCCATCAATTCATCTCCGTCCCCATACGTGACACGATAATCACCCGCAGGCGATTGTAACGTTTTTTGCGCGGTCGATTTACTTTCGGAAAGCTCGAAATCCAACGTGTCGATTTCGTTTCCGTTCACGCAAAGAGCACGAACAAAACGTTCGGCTTCGGGCATGTCTGACAACGGCATCACAGGATTTATTTTCGTATTCTGACGCGGGCCATTGACTTCAATGCGAATACGCGAAGCACGGCGATTTTTTCCGCCAATATCGCGCGCACGCGAAGGATCGACTTCGATACGCACGCCCCGTATCATCCCCATTTGAAATGGCGAGATAAAAACCGTCGAACCGCCATAAGCGCCTTTCGCTGGAGTGTTATCTTCAAAGTCCAGAACTTCAGCTTCGACCCACCACTCTTTGGAATTGAATGCGCCGCGCCCCGGCGTCGCGAGCAAACAAGCTTGCCGCCCCAGGTCGGGAATCGAACCCGTCATCGATAACGGAATCTCGCCGTCTTCGTCATTCGGATCGGGTAGATATTTAACCTCGTGGCGAATTTCGTCATTCGGACTGGAAACGCGTGACGTAAACACCAAAACGGCGTGAAACGCCTCATTCCCGTCGCCACTGTTTTTCGATTGGGAACGTTGGAGACTGAACCCGGCAAATGCCTGTTGAAAACAAAACGTAAAAATGGCGATCAACATCCAGCAAATGGCTCGCGAACAACTTGTTTGATGTGGAGTGCAACGAAGTCCTGACAAAGACATGTATTCACTTTCCTTACCCACCCAACCGGTGACACTATTATAGATTCTGTAACAGTTTTCGAGCATAAGGGTCGGTCGTTTTCGGATTTTTGGCAAGGGAAAGCGCAAATTGTCAGGTTTCTGAACGATCACCAACCTTGAATCAACAACCGCACGAGGAGGCTGCATCCAGTCCGGCATTGGAAACCGGCTCACAGGGAAACAAACCAAAGTGTACCGAGCGATCGCCTACGAGCCGGAAATGCGGAGCAAAACGTGTTTCCGAAATCATTGCCGCTGTATTGCCGCACACCAGCATCGGTTTTCCCGTTTCAAATACATGGTGATCGTCCAATGCAAACGTATGCGGATGGCCGCGTAGCGACCCCAGGTAATAAGCCACCTGACCGTAGTCCTCGCAGCGGTCTTCGAGAGAAGCCAATTTGAATGCTCGGACCGTGATTGAATCGAAAACGACGTTTCCAACCTTTTCGGCGATCTCTTCGTTTTCAATTGTAATTCGGCTGCGCGACGTTTCGCGGAAATCCACCACGCCCAACGTCTGCATCATCCGGCGAAAGTCCTCGAAATAAAGCGCGCCCGCCAGACACTCCCCCACCAACGTGTGATCGTCCAGCCAATGGGCAGGTAAACGGCGATCGGCAAAAACATCGGAAAAATAGAGTTCGCCTCCCGGTTTCAGCACACGAAAAATCTCGGAAAACACTTTTTGTTTTTCCGCCGACAGGTTGATGACACAGTTCGAGACCACAACATCCACGGATTCGTCCGCTCCCCCCAAGGCAGCCAGGTCTTCAATAAACCCGTGGTGAAAATCGACGTTGGATTGCGAGAAACCGAATCGCGTGGCTTGCGATTCACGATGGCGACGGGCGACTTCGAGTTGCGCCTCGGTCATATCGACACCAATCACACGCCCCTTTTCCCCGACCAGCGCAGAAAGCAAATAGGCATCGCGCCCCGCACCGCATCCGAGATCAAGAACGGTACAGCCTTCGATGGCAGGCGGAATCGGCGAACCACAGCCATAAAATTTCTCCAGGATTTCGGGAGCAATTTGAGCAAGAATAGCTCGATGGTCGGCGGGGATGTTTTCCACCGAACAGCATGCGCTGGTTTTCAAATCTTTATTCGATTCCAACGTCTTACCGTAATAATCTCGGACTTTGTCAGGGATGGACATGGGGACTGGCTTCGCCTCAGTAAATAATAATGATGGGTTTCTGAAAAACCCGATGCATTTTGCGGGCCATTTGAAATCCTCGTGTGGAGTTTCACATCACCGCCAAAAGAAAAACCGCCCTCGCGTGGAGGGCGGAGTCATTTGCTTTACGATCAACCAACCGGGCAAATCAAAGCTCGCCCATGTGCTCGTGCACACGATGAACTTCATCGTCGTCTTCGATCACGTTGGCATAAACTTCCCATGTGGATTTCGCCTGGGGAGCGTGGCCTGTCTTTTCGTAGCAAATCGCCAGATTGTGGATCGCATCCGTCAGGCTGGAATCCATCTCGATGGCGCGCTTGAAGTGAATAATCGCGTCGGTCCAGTTCTCTTCCCGAGCCGACTGGCATCCCAGGTTGTAAAAATCCAATGCCTCGGTGATTTCAATGCCCATTCCTTTGAGCACGAGGGCTCGCTCGGCAGGATTGAGCGAATTGATGAACGTCATCCCATAACGGTTGTGCGCGGCTTCGGCATCCAGCTTCAGGGCTTCGCGGTAGCGTGCCAATTCGCGCTCGTACAGATCGGGTTCTCTTTTCACTCTGGCTCTCAGCTTTCCTGTGAATATTGTCATGACAACCTTACCCGCGGCTCTTTGCCGAGCGGCAGGGACGAGAAGGGGTAGTCAATAGAGGTGGGGGCTGTCCAGCGAAATTCCCCAAAATAATAGTTTTCCTGACAAAATGTTCAAAGAACGGCGAAAAAATACATAAGGGAGCAATTCATACCCGCACGACACATGGAAAAAATCCAACGAAGTTTTCATTTGAGAAGCATTCGCGCCATTGGATCGTTTTTAGCAGAATACTTCTGGTCCGTCCGCAAACATTTCCGTGTCAAGTCCTTTATTTTCAGTTACCCGCGATTGGATTCAGCCGTTGGGAATTGTACAGAATCCCATTTCACAGCATTTGATGAAAGAAAAAACCGTTGTCTGTGGCATAGCAATCAAGTATGTTCCTATCTTGTTAGATTTCTGCTGGAGTGAATTCGGCTTGACCGGTTTCGGAGACAAATTGTCAATCCTCTCAGGTGATGATTCTTGTAATTCGGAGTCTTTCGAGCCTTGCGCCCGAATGACCGGGGGTATTGAACATATCGTCACCGCTGGACAAGTACCGTTTCAGCAAGGGGGAACCGGGTACTTGAATTATTTATGCGGTCAGTCTTCCCAATCAGGTGAGGAGCCTTGGATATAATGTCGCAAACCAGGCGGTGGTTTACAACATTCGTCACCGTTTTACTGCTTGGACTCGCCGGTATCTGCAGCGCCCAATCTCTCTTGTTTTCGGATTCCTTTTCCGAAAGCGAAGGGAAACACCCTGCCAACTGGCAGATGATCGGCGTTACAGAAGATGAATTCTGGTTCATCGAAAGCAATAAGCTGTACACTGGCAACGGCGATAACTATGCCGATGGATTGTCGTGGGTCGTATCGACCGCACCGGGAGCCTCCTCCTGGCGCGATTACTCGATTGCCACCGACTTCTGGATGATCAAGCAAACGGGCACGGTAGCGCTCGCCATTCGGTGGATCGATGCCAGGAATTATTACTACGCCCACCTGGAGTCCACTCAGCCTCCTGGCGAGCGAATCCCCACGAATTACATTAAAATCGTGAAGGTCCAGAACGGCGACGAAACCGTTTTGGCTCAGAAGCAAAGCCCTCGCGATATCAGAATGCCGATTTTCCGTTCGAGCAGTCTGCTCGAGGAAGCAAACCGACTCGAATTCCACGCTTCCGGCAGCCAACTCTGGGTTGTTCTCGACGGCAATCGCCTGGTGGAAACGACGGATAACGAATTTTCCTCCGGACCTTGCGCGCTGGGCCAAAAATTCAACGAAATTTACTTCGACAACGTCAACATTTCCCAGTCCGACTCGATCTCGGGTGGCGCTGTATCCGGCGGCCCTTGGGACAGTGGCACCTCTTCCAGTTCGGGCAGTCGAAACACCGGCACCACCCGAACGGAAACGGCTCCTTGTTTCCGGGTGTTGATGGGGAATTTCCCCAGAAAAGAAATCGCGGACGATATTTACAACGGCGTTTCGCGCTATCCCGACGCGGAATTGAAATCCAATCCCGATGGTACGTACTCGGTATTCGTCGGTTCTTTCAGGACAAAAGGCGAAGCCGAGAAGTTGCTCGAGCAATTGCTGGGCGAAGGCTTCCTGCCCTTTGGCGTCGAACAGATGGAATGCCAATTCGTTGTCACGGACACGCCTATTGTCACCCCACGTGGTCCAACACCAACGCCAACGCCAACTCCGACACCGACTAAGGGCCCAAATGAAACGGCTCGAGAGCTGATAGAAAAAGCCAAAATCGCCATGAGTACAGGCAACTGTAACGTAGCTCTTGAGCTTTATCTGGACGCGCTAAAAGAGAACCCCAATGAGCCTCTGCTAACTGAAGCACGCGAAGGTAGAAAAGCTGCGAACGATTGCATTGTATCAACGCAGAGAACGCCTTCTGGTCCCGGTCCTGGCCCAACTCCAGGCCCAGGACCGAATATCGGCATGATCATCGGGATCGTCCTAGTTATCATCGTCATCGCGGGGGGAATTTTCTTCATCTTCCAACGCAGCAAGAAGCGCGACGAGGAGTTGCTGAAGAAGGTTCAGGAGCTTTCACAGAAGAAATCCGACACCAAGCCGAAGAAGTCGTCCTCGGTTGCCATGTCTCAGATTGAGTCGAGCGACCGGATTCGCCCCGGGACGTTCTCGCCCGCGCCGGGTGACCGCATCAAAGGCGCTGAGTCTGAGGAAGCAACCACGACGCCGGACGAAGATACGGGTAGTAAGAAGAAAAAGAAGAAGAAAACTCCGTCTTCCGTTGGCATTCCTGGAACACCGCGCAAGCCACCGTCTTCGGTTGGCATTCCCGGCACGCCACGCAAGCCGCCTTCCTCGGTGGGGATTCCTGGAACGCCGCGTAAACCACCCTCTTCCGTGGGAGTACCGGGCAAACCGCGCAAACCACCTTCCTCGGTGGGCATTCCGCCTCCGACGACGAAGAAACCGTCCTCGGTGGGTGTGCCTCCGGCACCGCCTCAACCGCCGCGGAAACCGCCTTCCTCAACGGCGGGCGTGCCCTCGGGCGTGGGTGGCGAAGGCACCGGTGGCGAAGGCGATATGGGCCTCAAACTAGACTTCCTGTTTGACGATAAGCAGGGTGAAGGCACGCCCAAGCCCAAACGCAGTTCGACGGAATTTGTCATCCCGCCGCAACCCGATCACGTCCAGCAATCGGGCGGGATCAAAACGGCAGCGGACGCGGCTTCGGACCCGAACATCTTCTATTTCCAGAATTTCGAGAACGAAACGCTGGGCAAACCGCCGAAGAACTGGCAAGGAAGCTATGAATACGCCTCGATGAGCGTGTGCAACGAAGGCGCGCACGGTGGGTCGAAGTGCTTGCGCTTCGAGAAGAAGGAAGGCATCGGCAGCGCGTATTATTCCTGCCGATTCCCGGAAGCCAGCGGCCGCATTGGCGTCGAATTCGACATCCGTTGCGACGACAAGAACAAGTACCTGCTTGGGTTCTACATCGAGAAAGACGAGGACTTCCGTCAGTCGATTCACACGATCGTGCACCGTACCAGCTCGAATGCGAACCCGACGTTACGCATCCAGAACGAATCGACACCATACGAGTTCGGTCAGTGGACGCACATCAAGTTCGAGATCGACTTGCCGCGTCACATTATCGACGGCTACGCCGACGGCAAACCGGTCGCCATGGGCGCACGGTTGAACTCTTGCCCGAAAGTCATCAACACGCTCTCGATTCGCGATAACCTCGCAACGACGGGTATTTTGATGATCGACAACATCAAGATTTACAAAATCTGATCGTCCCGCCAGATCGAACCCAAAAAAACTCCCGCCAGGTTTCAATGCCCGGCGGGAGTTTTGTTTGTTAATTGAAGAGACTTTCAGCCTTCTTCCAATTTATCCAGTGCCGCCATGGCATCGTGAACGCTGCACCCGCGCAAAACCAGCAATCGGGCGATGGTATCCGCTATGGCGCGGTTCGGGGTGCTCGCCCCCGCCGTCAACCCGATGTGCAACGGTTTTTCGGGAAGCCATCCGTGGGTTTCGACTGGCGATTTGGCTCCAAAGGGAAGGTGGCGAATGATCTCGGCGGAAACCATCTCGGACGAATCTTCGATGTGAAACGCCGGGCACTTGCGCCGGGCGACTTCGAGTAAATGGCCCGTGTTGGACGAGTTGTATCCACCAATCACCAGGATCAAATCCACGGGCGATTCCGCCACCATGGATTGAATCGCGTCCTGACGGTCCTGCGTCGCGCTGCAAATCGTGTCGAAGCTGCGGAAGTTTTCGGTATCCGCACGCGAAACGACCCCGTCTCGCTGCGCAACTGCATCGCCAATCATGGCGGCGATTTCCAACGATTCGCTTGCCAGCATGGTCGTTTGATTAGCCACCCCAACGCGCTGCAAATGCCGCTTGGGATCGAAACCCGGCGAGTAAGCGTTCGGATTAAATCCCGTCAGCAGTGTGTCTTCGTCGATTTTACCTACGATGAAATCGCACACAGCCTGGGTTTGCGTTTTGTCGCGCACCACCAGGAAATGCCCCCCCTGGCCCAAGGCCTGAGAGACGGTGGCGATCGTTTCTTCATGGTAGAACTTGCCGTGCACAATCGAAGTAAACCCGTCGCGTCCGTATCGTTCGACACGTTTCCAAACGTGCACGACAGAACCGCAGGTCGTATCGACTACAATGGCGCCGAGTTTATAAAAATAAGCGAATTCGTTCACCGATGCGCCAAATGCCGGAATCAGAACCACGTCGTCTTTGGTTATATCGTCAATCGTGTGCTCGTGGCTGCGGTACTGGCCCGAAAGGAAAATTATTCCCATGTCGAGCATCCGACGATTCACACGGGGATTATGGATGATTTCGGTCAGAAGAAAGATTCGTTTGTCCGGGAATTTCCGACGTGCCTCGTAAGCCAAATCGATGGCTTTATCCACACCATAACAAAAGCCGAATTCCTTGGCCAGATGAAACGTCAACCGTGCTTGCTCCAGTTCGAGCAACCCACCATTGGCGCGCATTCCATTGACCAAACTACTGTGGTAATCTTCCGCCAGCGTTTCAGCGACTTCACTCTTCAGGCCAAGACTGGCTCGGAAATAGGATTTTTCAGGCATGGTATCCGTTCAGTAAATCCTCAAATTGATCCAACCGTCAGGGCACGAGAGCAAATTACGCACCGACCGGGTGTTTGAGGCGAAATCTTAACGTCGGCGGAGCGACTCCCGTCAAGCCCACCGTTTCTGGAGAAGGGACTTCACGTGCGCGCGAATCAATTGATGGATATCCGCAATCGACTGGGTCGCGTCGATACGCTGGATTTCCGGCCATTCGATTTTATCAAACTCAGCGGCGACTTTTTTTTGATAATCAATCTGCTCAAATAGATTTGGCCCGGCTCCGCCTTCTTCACGTTTCTGGACACGTGCAAGCGATACCTCGGGAGAAATTTTCATCAATAATACCAAGTCCGGACGAGGAGCGATTCGCTCATTAGCCTCTTCTATTTCCTCAACGGGAATGCCTAATGCGCCCTGATATGCCATCGAGGACAAATAATAGCGATCCATTAAAACGATTTTGCCTCGCTTGAGACCCGGCAAAATATTCGTGGCGACGTCGTCTTCGCGATCGAGCAAAAACAGTTCGTATTCCCGGCGCGGCTCCAGCCGTCCAGCGTGCGCAAGACGACGAATTTCCTGCCCATATTCGCCTTTTGAGGGTTCCGCCAGGCGCAGTACCGAATAGCCCTGTTTTTCAAGCCACTCATTGAGCAAGTTGCATTGCGTCGTTTTGCCAGAGCCGTCGATACCTTCAACGGCTATCAGCAAACCGGAATCTTCTCGGGGGAATTTCGTTGCTGGCGAATCCATAGGGAAGTGAAAGTGGCTCCGTTGCAAAGTTCCTTAGACCTGAGACTTCGCCCGACGGCGGGTCAAGGCAACGCTGGAGTTCCTGATGAAGATTTTTATCGTGCTGAATGGTTATAACCTGCGTCGGTTTCCCGCCGATACGCCAGATCGGTTGGGCCTGGCGGCTAAAAACCTCGGTCACGAGGTGAGCGTCGAGATTTCCGAATCCCTCGAACACATGCTCGATCTCGTTGGCAAGGGAGTTGAATCCGGCATTGAGGCCATCTTCGCGGGTGGGGGCGACGGCACGTTGCACCACCTGATCAACCATCCGCTGATCGATCGCGTGCGACTCGGGATGTTGCCTCTCGGCACAATCAACGCGTTTTTACGCGCCGCGCGTGCGGATTATCAGCGCCCCGTGCGCTGCCTGAAGCAATTGCTAAACGGGCGCGTTGTCGAAGGCCACGTTGGTCGTCTAAATGAGCGCCGGTTTGCGTGTTTTGTCTCGTGGGGATTCGATGCACGCGCGGCGCATGCGACATCTACTGCACTCAAGCGCAAAATCGGCGCATTGGCCTATGGCGTGGCGGGCATGGGTGAACTTGTGCGATGGACCAGTAACCAAGTGCGCGGCGAGTTGGAATTCTCCCCTGCTATCGAAGCGCCCAAACACGCAACGTCGGTGATTATCTCGAAGATTGACAATTACGCCGGAACGCCCGCTTTCGTTGAAAATGTCGAATCGCCCAAATTTGAAGCCTTGCTCAGCGCTACGGACTCGCCCGTCGCCATTCTAGCCATGTGGGCGACTGTTGGCGCACGCGGCACATTTCGGCGCGATTTAGAGTTACTCGGTACGCGTCACGTAACCGGATTTGAACGTTTGGAATGGCTATCCGAACGTCCCGTTGTCGTACAGCTCGACGGCGAAGCGATCACAATAAACGAATCGGCGCGCCTTGACGTAAAGATCGATACGCGCCGCCAGCGCTATCTGATGCCGGAGTAAATAATCGCGGACCCAAATGTCGCCGTTTTTATTCCCTTAGCTCTTGCTCCAAGGGCGTTACTTGAATTTAGCTCTCCGCGCATAGAAATCGACTTTAGCAAAGGAACCTCAATCGTGTCGCATGCTTTGGTAATCGGATCGGTGGCGCTGGACAGCGTCGAAACACCCCATGGCAAGGTAGATCACGCGCTTGGCGGATCGGCCTCTTATGGGTCCGTGGCGGCGTCTTATTTTGTCCCCACATCGCTGGTTGCGGTAGTGGGACGCGATTTTTCCACCGCTCACATCGATGAGTTCCGCAATCGCGGCATTGATGTCGAAGGCCTGCAAATCGTCGATGGCGAAACGTTTCGTTGGTCCGGCTACTACGAACGTACAATGGCCCAGGCGCACACCAATACAACCTGTCTGAACGTATTCGAGCATTTCCGCCCCAGTTTGACACCCGCCCAGGCTGAGTCGCCGTTCGTTTTCCTGGCGAATATTCACCCGGAACTTCAGCTCAGCGTTCTGGACCAGTTGAAAAACCCGGAACTGGTGGCACTCGACACGATGAATTTCTGGATCGAAGGCACCAAAAGCGAGCTGACCAAGGTTATCAAGCGCGTGTCGTTGCTGCTGATGAACGAAGATGAAGCGCGCCAGTATTGCGAGACGACGAATCTGATCGAAGCGGGACACGCGTTGCGTCAACTCGGTCCCCGCGCGGTGGTGATTAAGAAGGGCGAGCATGGCGCTTTGGTTTTCCTGGGAGACGGTTATTTCTCGGTACCGGCGTTTCCAGTCCAGAGCCTGAAAGACCCAACGGGCGCGGGCGATACGTTCGCCGGCGCCATGGTTGGTTATCTGGCGCGATTGGGGTCGGCGTCCGACGATAATATTCGTCGCGCAGTGACCGTGGGCAGCATCCTGGCCAGTTTCGTGGTCGAAGATTTCAGTTTGCGCCGCACGCTTTCGATTGGTCCCGATGAAATCCAGCAACGGCTGGCAATGCTGCTGAAAATGATGACGGTACCGGCAATGGATGCAGGAACCCTGCAACGCTGCGCTTCAATCAAAACCGCATAAGCCATTATTTCTCAGACTTCAACGACTTTCTTCCTTCAAAGGATAGCCGTTTCATGAACACCAAACCGCTTCACATCGCCCTTGTGGGCTTTGGCAACATCGGCACCGGCGTGGTGCGGCATCTGGCGGAATACGCCAGTCTCATCAACCACCGTATCCCGCGCGAGATTGTGCTGAAAACCATTTGCGATAAGGACCTGGAAACCGACCGGGGCGTTTCCATCAAAGGTATTCGTCTGACGGACGATTACCACGAGATCGTCCGCGATCCAGATATCGAAGTGGTGATCGAATTAGTGGGCGGCACAACGGTGGCTTACGATATCGTAACTGCATCGTTGAAAGCCGGTAAACATGTGGTGACAGCCAACAAGGCGCTTGTGGCGACTTATGGGGGCGATCTGTTCCGTCTGGCTGCCGAGCATAATGCGCACTTGCTGTTTGAAGCCAGCGTTGGCGCGGGCATTCCGTTGATTCATTCGATGCAAACGGGCTTGCTGCCAAACCGTTTCCTGGCACTGCACGGCATTTTGAATGGAACGTGTAACTATATCCTTTCGGCCATGGAAGATCATCCCGGAACGCCCTTTGAGACCGTTTTGAAAGAAGCCATGGACTTGGGATATGCGGAACCGGACCCGACGCTGGATATCGAGGGCTACGACACGGCGCATAAAATCGCTATTATGGGCTCCTTGGCATATGAATACGACCTGCGGGCACGCGATGTCGTGGTCAAGGGCATCACGCACATTACGCCGAAGGACATTGAATTTGCCCGTGAGCACGGGCAAACGATCAAGCTGCTGGCTAGTGCGCGTCTGGACAAAGACGAGCAGCCCCATTTGTCCGTCTGGCCGACGTTTGTCCCTGCGAATCATCCGATTGGCCGTGTGCGCGGTGTCGTCAACACGTTGTGGATCGAAGCGGAACCGATTGGCCCGACAATGTACACGGGCGCAGGCGCGGGCCAGGGCTCGACCGGCAGCGGTATTCTGAGCGACGTGATGTTGATTGCCCAGGCAGGATCGGCTGAAATGCTTGGGTTATTGAACCCTCTTCACATTCCGACGGTGGCTTATTCCGAGGTTCCGCCCGATGTTCTGCATCCGAAGCGTTACCTGCGAATCAATGATGGCGATAAAGTTCGTTTGAAATCGGCATTGCGCTATCCGGTGATCGAAGAATTCGATGAGGGGATGATTTTTAGCGTTCCGGAGCAAAAAGACGTTGAGCGCAAGGAATTGCTTGGCAAATTACATGACTTAGGTATAGGTGAATCGGACTTCTGCGAGATCCACGTCGCACTTCAGCCCGAGGATTCTTCGTTGCTTCCCTAACGCGAGGAAAGGCGCTAAGATGACAAACGACAAAATCGTTCTAATGGTTTCACTCACTCAGCAGATGTATGAAGACATTAAGTTCATCACTCAACACAACCCAACCCAGGTGGTGGATGAAGATACCGTTCGTATGTACAACAGCCTCCTGAACGAGGTCCGTGTGACGATGCCGGGCGTTACGGCGGTTCTGGCGTTCGAGGAAATGAACGCGCGCACACTGAAATACAAAGACGCCCTGGTGGTTGTTGGCCAGTTGATGAGGCTGCTTGAAGTTGCTTCTCGGGAACAATTCCCGATCGAAACGCTGTTTAACATGTCGAGCGACCCACCCACCCGAGTTCAACGTTCGGTACGCAGGAATAACCAGGAAGAAGAGTACGAAGAGGAAGACGACGAGTATAACATCCATGACGAAGAACTGTACGGACCCAATCGTCCGGTACATGTCAACGCCGATGGAACGGTTCCGTTTTCGTTGGACGACGAGGATTTAGAAGAAGAACATCCCGGCGTAAACGACTCGATCGACGACTTTGAAGATTATCGGGAATTACGATAATCTCTGTCTCATTGATCCAATGAGTTCTCGCTTTCAAGAAACAGGATACCTCTTAAAACTATGAAAAATGAGAACCTGGATCGATCGGCCCCCACGCCTGAAAAACAAAAAGTTACGCCCGAAGGCAAATCCGTCGTCCCTTTCATCGACGGGGTGATTCTGCGTCCACTAATCACGCATAGCGATGAACGGGGTGAACTGACAGAGCTTTATCGCGAATCCTGGGGCGTGCATCCCGATCCCCTTGTCTATGTAAAACATATCACCGTGCGGCCAGGGAAAATCAAAGGGTGGGCAAAACATCAATACCAGGACGACCGATATGCCGTCTTGTACGGAACCATGCAGGTTGTCCTTTACGACGATCGTCCCGATTCTCCGACGCATGGCTTGATCAACGAGTTTTTCCTGGGCACAATTAATCGTTCTCTACTGCTCATTCCGCGCATGGTCTATCACGCCGACCGAAACGTAGGCACAACCGACGCAATCTTCATCAATATGCCAAACAAGCTATACGATCACGTCAAACCGGACAAGCTGCGCCTGCCGCTCGATAATGATCTGATTCCTTACACGTGGCGTTAACCGATTTCATGCCTCGCGTAACCATCATCATTCCGACTTACAACTGGGCCACCGTGCTGCCCTATTCCATCGGCAGCGTACTCGACCAGACCTTTACAGATTTCGAGCTGCTGGTCGTGGGCGATTGTTGCACAGACGAGTCGGAGCAAGTCGTCGAGGATATCGCGGCAAAAGACCCACGTGTGCGATGGATCAATCTGGAAACCAACGCAGGCGAACAATCCGGTCCTAACAACGAGGGTTTGCGCCAAGCGAAAGGCGAAATCATCGCCTATTTGGGACACGACGATCTGTGGTTGCCGCGCCACCTGGAGCGTCTTGTAAACGCCATCGATGCGGGGGCCGATCTGGCTTATGGCATCATGGAAGAATATGATGTTTCGGGCACAAAACCCAAGGCATCGATGCAATTCGTCGAAGAAAACACCAACGGCATGTGGCTGGTACCGGGGTCGGTGGCGCACCGGGCGGAAGTAACGAAACAACTGAACGGCTGGCGTTATTTCCGCGCCATTGACGATAATCCAGATACCGATTTATGGGAACGCGCCCGCAAAGCAGGCTTTAAATACAAGTTCGTCCCTCATGTGACCGGGGTGAAATTCCCCGCCGTGAATCGCAAAGACGCCTACAAACGTCGCGAATGCCGCGAGCAAAAAGCGATGCTCGAACGCATCCGCTCGGAACCGGATTTCGAGCATATAGAACTGGTCAAGATGCTCGCGACCACGCACCGGATGCTGCATGCGCCGCGCGGATACCGACGGTTGCTGGGTGAGTTGTACCAAACGACTTACCAGCGCATCCACGACCGTTTATTTCCCCGCAAACGTGGCAAGGAAATCGATAAACGGCGCAAGTTCAAGGGCCTGGACAAGAAGAAGTAAGCGTTACTTGTTCAGTTCTTCCTGCAGCGCCGCGAACAAGAGCGGAATCATGATTTCGTGGTGACCGGTGAAGGAAAAACCGCGTCCTTTGCCCGTGCGCGTGGGACGCGAGACAACGTTCATGTTCGCGCGATAGTGCTGGATCATATCGAAATTGACGGCGGTGAAGTTTTCCACTTTCGCGCCGAGGTTTCGCGCGACGGTGAGCGCCTTAAGAAACACTTCGGGCAATAGCACCGCCGACCCAAGATTAACCACCACCCCGCCATCGTTCAAGTTCGGCAATTGCCCCGCCAGGAGCTTGAAATCGCGCATGGAAAGCTCGCCCATCAGTGCACCGTCGGCGTGCGGTTGCTGGTGAATGATATCCGTCCCCACGGCAATATGCAACGTGGCGGGCGTTTGGCATTCCCAGCAGGTGGCTAGCAGCGAATGCTGTTTATACGGCGCGCGCGAGTTGGCAATGGCTCGCCCCACGGCTTCGCCCGCACCGAGTTTATCGCCCTCGCCAGCACGCATGGCTTGGAAAATCCCGCGCCCGGTTTCACGCACCATTCCAAACGTACCGTCGGCCAACCCGGCTTCCACGTCTTCGCTGGTGTGTCCGAATTTCGCGAGTTCAAAATCGTGAATCGCCCCCGCGCCGTTCAGACTGAGAGTGCTGATCCATCCGCGACGGATCATTTCGTTCAGCAACGGCGACAGTCCGCACTTAATCGGGTGAGCGCCCATCATCCAAACAATGGCGCGGTCGCGGCGAACGGCGTCAGCCATGGCGGCGATGACCGCGCGGAAATCGCTCGCCTTCAAAATATGCGGCAACGTATCGAGCCAATCGGCAACCGAGCAACCGGGTTCGGGAACGCGCGCCAACAGGTCGGGGTTCACCTTGCTCTGGCGATTTCTGATCGAGAGCGTCTTGACGCGAGAAAGATTGGCTGGCTGGCGGCGTTTGGGCGGCATCGCTGAGAAACCTCGGACGGTGAGAATCGTATGATTCAAAAACCACGCATACGCGCAGAGGTGCCACTGGTTTTTTATTCTCGCGCAGAGGCGCAAATATTTAGCCATAGAGAACACAGAGATCACAGAGAGTTTTATGCAAGTGATTAGAAGTTTTAGTTCTTTGTATATACTGATAGGCTTTGCAATTCATCCGCCAGTTAGTGATACATCTTTCTCAGATTTTGTCACAAACTACGATTCATTGGGAAGCGATCTAATTTATTATGTATCTCATTGCAAGCGGTGGAAGTTCTCTCATCCTTTTAGTTCCTGTAGCAGGGATAGCAGCTTTGTTCCTTCTGATGATGTTTGCACGGCGTCAATCGAAGGTGCCCGAGTCCGATACGGCAGTCGGAAATCCAGAACTTCAAGAGGTGCGAAAGCGGCTCAAGAGCGGCGATTGGCAGACCGCCCACGACTATCTTACCCGCATCTCAGATAAGGATGAAAGGGCAGCAGTCATTGATGCGCTCTCATCCTGGAAGGAGCGGCCAAAGTGGCTAGATAATTGGGTCGAGAGTAAACCCGATTCCTCGTTGCCGTATCTTGTCCGGGGAGCCCACTCTATTCATTGGGCCTGGGAAGCTAGGGGCAGTGGCTTTGGAGATCAGGTCTCCACGAAGAGGTTTCAAACCATGTTTGATCGACTTAACCTTGCCCAGGAGGACTTGGAGAAAGCGATTGAGTTGGATCCTCGCGATCCAACCCCATTTGCCTTTCTAATCCGGGTCGCCATGGGGCTTGAGTGGGATCGGGAAGAGACACAGGAGCTCCTCGAGCAAGCACGGGAGCTTTGTCCCGAACATCGGCTGGCGCACCGGAACATGCTCATCTATCTTTGCGAGAAGTGGCATGGTTCCCATGAGGAAATGTTCGAGTTTG
Source organism: uncultured Candidatus Sumerlaeota bacterium (assembly GCA_964580585.1). GTDB lineage: Bacteria > Sumerlaeota > Sumerlaeia > SLMS01 > JAHLLQ01 > CAZOKZ01. The sequence goes on from CAZOKZ010000002.1 coordinate 41,181, forward strand.
CCAGAAATAGTGCCAACAACGCTAAACCAGGAAGTGGATTGCATACCTTGGTGGGCGATGCTCATTGGCACAGGCAGCAGTACCAAGCGTTGTGGGAGGAGAGGGGTGACTACGACAAGTACTTCCTAAACCAGGAGGTTAGGTCAGAACTATTAGCGGCGTATCATGGATCGCTGGCCTCACCATCGTATCGAGAGAATGCGTTTACGCTTCAGGATAGAAATGTTTTTGCCTATTGCCTCGTCCAAGCCAATGAACTCGGACTCGCGCGGAGGGAGTTTGAGCTAATTGGCAATCATATGACGGAGTGGCCTTGGTTATTTATGGGCGGTAGTATCGGTTTTCGCGATGCCCGGCATAAGGCTTTGAGGGCACCTGTTGGATAATAGAACATTCTCTGGCAGTGTTGGGTGAACCACATTGTCCTCTTCAACCTGGAAAACCCCCTTGTGGCAACGCGTCGAATGCGGCACGAATCGGGAACTTGCCGCACGTGGAGCAAACAGGGTGCAGATCACCGACGAATTTTTGGACAAATTGCCGACTGGCCCGGGCGTCTATATCATGAAAGACGCCGAGGATCGTATCTTATATGTCGGCAAGGCGATCAATCTGCGCAGTCGCGTGCGATCGTATTTTCGCGACGGCGGCGATGGACGTTTTATTATCCCATTCCTGCGCGGCAAAGTCCACACAATCGAAACGGTGCTGACGACGTCGGAAAAAGACGCGCTGCTGCTCGAAAATACGCTGATCAAAAAGCACAAACCACGCTACAATATCCGCCTGCGCGACGATAAAACGTACATTTCGCTGCGTCTCGACACGACGCACGAATGGCCGCGCATTCATCGCGTGCGGCGACGCAAACGCGGTGACAAGGCGCTGTATTTCGGCCCCTATTCCAGCAGCAAATCGGTCAACGAAACGATTCGTTTCCTGCAACGGCTGTTTCCAATTCGCTCGTGCACGGATTATGAACTGACCACTCGCACGCGACCATGTATTCTGCATCAGATTGAACGGTGCAGCGCGCCGTGCGTCGGCAAGATGGACCATGCCACATACCAGGAGTATGTCGCGCAATCGTTGCTGTTTTTACGCGGACACAAGGACGAGGTGGTCCGACTTCTGACCGAAAAAATGCACGAATTCAGCGAGGATATGCAGTTTGAAAAAGCCGCTCTGGTTCGCGACCGCATTCGCGCCATCGAGCAAACAATCGAGAAAGCGACCGTTCATAGCCATCGCGCGTTCAACCGCGACGTGATCGGTGTGGCGCGCGCGGGCGGACGCATTGTATTTGCGGTGTTGAATTTCGAACGAGGACGATTGAACAATTCCGAAACGTTCAAGGTGCGCGACACAGACCTTGACGACGCGCAAGTGCTCGAAGGTTTCCTGACTCAATATTACGACATGGGGCGCACTGTCCCGGCAGATGTTCTGGTGCCGCGTGAACCAACGAACCTGGCGCTACTGACGAAAACACTGGCCGAAACGCGCGGCGGGCCGGTGCACGTTCGCGTGCCTCAACGTGGCGAGAAAAAACGTCTGTTGGAGATGGCTCAACGCAACGCAGAAGACATGCTGGATCGCACGTTGGCGGGCGCAAAAACGATGGAAGAAACGCTCGATAACCTGCGTGTAAGTTTACATCTCGACCGCCTGCCGCGCCACATCGAATGCTTCGATATTTCAAATTTCCAAGGCTCGTTTCCCGTCGGATCGATGGTGTGTTTCCGCGATGGCGAGCCGGACAAAAGCGGTTACCGCCGCTTTCAAATTAAAACCATCGACGGGCAAAACGATTTCGCGATGATGCAGGAAATCCTGACTCGGCGTTACCGTCGCATTGCGTCGGGCGAAGAGCCGCCTCCCGATTTGATTGTAATCGATGGAGGGAAAGGCCAACTCGGCATCGCCATCGAAGTGCTGCGCGGGTTGGAACTCGCCGGAAAAATTCCCGTTGTGGGACTGGCCAAGGCGCGGCTGAAATCGCGCGATGGCGAGCACATCCGCACCGAGGAACGCGTGTTTTTGCCGCTGCGAAAAAACCCGGTGACATTCACGCGGTCGGACCCCGCGTTGCATTTGCTCGAACGTCTCCGCGATGAAACGCACCGATTTGGCGTTACGTATCACCGCCACTTACGCAACAAAAGCGCGCTGAAAACAGGCTTGGAAGAGATTCCCGCCGTTGGCCCAAAACGCCGCGCGTTGCTGCTGAAACATTTTGGCAGCCTGGCGCGTGTGAAGCGGGCAACACTTGACGATTTGCGGTCGGTCAATGGCCTCGGCGAACAAGCCGCCCGTCATGTGCATGCGTTTTTCCACCCGGAAAAATCCGAATCCGAAAATGAATAACCTTCACTATTCACCGTAGAGAGAACCACTATGAGCGAACTGCTGACATTTGAAAACCTGATTGCTTTCCTGACACTTGCCGCGCTCGAAATCGTGCTTGGCATCGATAACATTGTGTTCATCACGATCCTGGTCGGGAAACTGCCAGAAACCGTGCGCGTCAAAGCGATGCGTCTGGGTTTGGGCCTGGCGCTTTTTATGCGCGTCGGGCTGCTGCTCGGCATCAAGTGGATCATGGGTTTGACCAAACCGATATTCGAAGTGATGAACAAAGCGTTTTCTGGCCGCGATTTGATTTTGCTGATCGGCGGGTTGTTCCTGATTGCCAAAAGCACACACGAAATTCACGACAAACTGGAAATTCCCGATACCCACGAAGGCGGCAACGTTTCCAAACGCGTTGCGACATTCGGCATGACACTGATCCAGATCATGCTGCTCGACATCGTCTTTTCGCTCGATTCGGTCATCACCGCCGTCGGCATGGCAGACCACGTGCCGATCATGATCGCCGCCATTATCACGGCTGTTCTGGTCATGATGGCCTCGGCGGCGGCGGTGGGAAAATTCGTCGAAGAACACCCCACGATCAAGATGCTGGCGCTTTCATTCCTGATGTTAATTGGCGTGATGCTCGTCGCCGAAGGCTTCGGCAAGCACATCGAAAAGGGCTACATTTACTTCGCAATGGGTTTCTCACTGATGGTTGAAATGCTGAACTTGCGCATGCGTAAAGTTCGCCAACCCGTGCATTTGCACCATAGTTTGGATCGGAATAAACTGCCGGAAGGAATGTAGTTTTCCAGGAGAAGGCGACTATGAAAACGATTCGCAAATATGTTCCCGTCCTGGAATTGCTCGCCTGCGCGATGATCGTTTTTGCCTATGTGTTCAAACTGGGAACTTTATTTATCGTTATTCCACCATGGTTGATAGCAGGCGCGGGCTACGCGTTGATGCAGGAGAAGCTCTCCTTTTATATTCCGCGCATGGGAAAATGCGCACCATTTGTTCGAAGTCCTTGGAATGTGCAGAAATACGCTTGGATCAATAGCATTGTTTTGATACCAATCATTGCAGGAATCATGTTTACCATTGGTTCTGAACCGATTGAAGATCCAGCTCCAACGGTTTTTTTTGGAGTTTTCGGTGTCGTAATTCTGGTAATGATGTTTAATTGTTTGCACCTTACTCCCACACCTATTCGGAGGAAAAATCCAGATGCTTTGAATGAAATGATCGAAGATGTTGATACACTCTGTAAAACTTTTGGCTTTGTTCGACGCTAACCACCAAACCGACTCTTCGTGTTCCTTCGTGTCTTCGTGGTTTGTCTTTGATTTTGATTTTTCTACCTGAAAACCCTTGTCGAGGAACGGAGTCCTCGCCTAGCAATCCCCGCACGAGGATTTCGCCCATGACCACTATCGCCCCCCAATCCCCCGCTGAGCCCGCGCGTCCCGCGATGCAACGCCCGGAAATTCTCGCTCCCGCCGGAAACGAAGAAATGATGCGCGCCGCCGTGGAAAACGGCGCGGATGCGGTGTACTTCGGTCTGCAACAAATCAATGCACGGTTGCGCGCGGTGAACTTCGACGTGGCGGATTTACCGCGTCTGATGGCGTGGTTGCACGAACGCGGCGTGAAGGGTTACGTCGTGCTGAACACCCTTGTTTTTTGCGGTGAAATCGAAGAGGCCCTCGGTGTTTTACGCGCCTGCTCGAGTGCAGGCGTCGATGCGGTGTTGATCCAGGATTTGGGGCTCGCGGCGCTGGCGAATCGACTCGTACCCGAACTGCCCGTGCATGCTTCGACGCAAATGACGATGACGTCTGGCGAAGCGGTTCGTGCCGTGGAAACGCTCGGGCTGAAACTTGATCGCATTGTTGCCGCGCGCGAATTGAGCCGACGCGAATTACAAAAAATGCGCGGCGAGACGGAACGCGACATTGAAGTTTTCGTTCACGGCGCAATTTGCGTGGCGTACAGCGGCCAGTGTTTGACGAGCGAAGCGCTCGGGGGACGGAGTGCCAATCGCGGTGAATGCGCACAGGCGTGTCGATTACCATATGAACTCGTGGTGGACGGGCAACTCCGTCCCCTCGACGACATCAAGTACCTGCTTTCGCCGAAAGATCTCGCCGCACACGAAGACATCGGCGATTTGATGCGCATGGGCATCGTGAGTTTAAAAATCGAAGGCCGCTTGAAATCTCCCCAATATGTCGCCGCTACCGTGCAAAGTTATCGTGCTGCCATCGATTCCGTTTTTGCGCACGCCGATGATCCGCAATTCCACCCGAAACTGGAAACAACGCTTCAGCGTAAGCTCGAACAAACATTCAGCCGCGGTTTTACAGGCGGATACCTGCATGACATCGATCATCAGGCCGTTGTGGAAGGTCGCTTTCCAAAAAAACGCGGCAGTTATTTGGGACGCGTCATCAGTGCCGAACGTCGCGGCGTAACCGTTGCTCTCGAAGGTCCTGTGAAACCGGGGGACGGAGTCGTTTTCGATGCGGGGCGCCCCGATCAAGACGAAGAAGGCGGACGTGTTTATACTTTGCTGCGCAATGGAAAACGCCTGGATACGTTCGAACCACTCGATGTGGGGACGGAGCAAAATATCCTGACGCTCACGTTTGGGGACGGAGCGATCAACACGCGCAACATCCATCCAGGCAACCGCGTTTGGAAAACGAGCGACCCAGCGATGGAGTCGGAACTTGCATCCAGTTACGCGCCCGGAAAAATCCATTTTCAACGGCCAATCTCCGCGCGTTTATGGGCTCGCGCAAACGAATGCGCAACACTCGAACTGTGGGATTGGGAGGGGAACATTGTCTCCGTCACCGATGAAGAACCCGCACAAGAAGCACGCAATCGTCCACTGACCGAAGAAGCCGCACGCGAGCAAATCGCGCGACTCGGAAATACACCATACGTGCTCGACGATTTCGATTTTGACGTCATCGGGAATTTGATGATCCCCTTCAGCCGTTTGAACGCCATGCGCCGCGACGCCATTGACACCTTAATTGCCAAACGACGTTCGATCGGAACTCAACGCGTTGTCGTCAACAACGCGCTGGAAGAAATGCGTGCTGAGCCATTTGGGGACGGAGTTATAAAGGCGGCAAAAAACGCCCAATTAGCCGTTCTTTGCCGCGAGTTGGATCAAGTTCGCGCAGCCGTGGCACACGGAGAAGTCGCGACCATCTATACGGATTTCGAGGACATTCGCCTTCATGCGCAAGCGCGTGAATTGATCCCTGCCGACGGTCCCCGGTTTGTTCCCGCCACGTTGCGCGTGATGAAATCGGGCGAGTCGGGTTTCGTGCGCCGGTTGCTCGATACAAATCCCGACGCAGTGCTGGTACGCAATCTCGGCGCGTGGGAAGTGCTCCGCGCTCTCCGTCCCCAACTCGAACTGATCGGCGATTATTCGTTGAATATCGCGAACGATCTGACCGCGCGATTGCTTTACCGCCATGGCTTGCACACATTAACACCGAGCTATGATTTGAACGCCGACCAGTTACACGATTTACTGCGCGCCGCACCGCCGGAGTGGTTTGAAATCACCATTCATCAGTACATGCCGCTGTTCCATATGGAGCATTGCGTATTTTGCCGATTCCTCAGTACGGGGACGGACCACACGAATTGCGGGCGTCCCTGCGAGACGCACACGCTGACGTTGCGTGATCGCGTTGGATACGAGCACCACGTCAAAGCGGACGCGGGTTGCCGTAACACGGTATTCAACGCCGTGGCGCAAAGCGGTTCCGAGTATTTATCGATGATGCGTGAGTCAGGTGTGCGTAAGTTCCGAATCGATTTTATCACCGAAGGGACGGAGCAAGTCCGAGAGGCAATCGATGCGTATTTACCGGCGATTCGCGGTGAAGTGGATGGTCATCGGTTGTGGAAACGGTTACGTGCGAAAAGCAAACTTGGCGTTACGCGTGGCAGTTTGGACCACGAATGATTTTTACCGCGAAGGCGCAAAGCCGCTAAGATTCGCAAAGAAAACAGGAGGGCAGCTTTCATCTCTTGAGATTTTTCTGGGGTTCCTTTGCTCGCAACTGCTCCACTTCTTTGTGCAGTTCTTCAATTTTCGCTTCCAGATCGAGCAAGCGGTCGCGCACTGGATCGGGCAGGTGAATGTGGTCCATCGCCTGGGCGGGATGCAGACGTTTGCCAGCCTGACGCACAACTCGCCCAGGAATGCCCACCACGGTACAACAATCCGGCACGTCGGTCAAAACAACGCTATTGGCGCCAATGTACACATCATTGCCAATAGTGATATTGCCGAGGACTTTTGCTCCCCCGCCGACAAGCACGTTGTTTTTCAATGTGGGATGGCGTTTACCCGTTTCTTTACCCGTACCACCGAGTGTCACCTGGTGAAAAAGCATGCAATTTTCGCCGATGATCGTCGTTTCACCAATCACCACACCGTTGCCATGATCGATGAAAAAGCCACCACCAATGCGCGCGGCCGGATGAATTTCTACTCCGGTGAGGAATCGATTCAAGAGCGCCAGCATATTGGGAAGTAGTGGAATTCCCAATCGATAAATCCGGTGAATAAGCCGGTGAAATGCAATGGCGTGAAATCCGGGATACGTCAAGATCACGTTGATAGCTGCAAACGGTCCACGCGCTGCCGGATCGTTTTCAATCGCAGCGCGAAGGTCTTTGCGAATCAATGTTATCAACGAACGAGGCATAGGAAAGTTTCAGAAGGGACGGAGAGAGCTCCGTCCCCAATTAAGGTCGATTATCCACGCAACGCCGCGCCGTGTTTGCGTTCCAGGCTTGCAATCACACGGTCACAAGCTTGGTTGACCGCATCATCGACAAGCGTTTTCTCCGGGTCGGGATCGTGGAAAGTCATGGTAAATGCCAGCGATTTCTTGCCCTCTTCGATATGCTTTCCTTCATACACATCGAACAGATTGACCGCAGTTAACAACTCACCCGCGCTTGAACGAATCGTGCGTTCGAGGTCGAGCGCTGCCACCTCACGGCTGACAACAAGTGCGATGTCGCGTTTCGAGGAAGGGGTTTTGGGGATTTCACGATACTTCGGAGTTTCCAGCGCCACTTCCAGCAGCGTGCCTTCCAACGGACATTCCAGCAGAAAAACGCGCTTCTTCAATCCAAGCTCATGCGCCACTGCCGGGTGCAATTCGCCAAACCAACACAAACGCTCGCCGTTTTTCAGCAACGCCGCCGCGCGTCCGGGATGGAACATGCCGTGGTCTTTCAGCGGTTCGATCACCACACGCGTGATTCCCAAACTGTCGAGCATGGACTGCGCAATGCCTTTGATGTCGAAGAAATCGTATTCACGGCTCGCTGTCCGCCAATCGGATTTGATCGAACCGCACATCGCCGCACAAAGCACCAACCGCTCGTCCGTCGCGGGTTTCAGAGACGTCATGTCGTCGTTCGCTTCGTCATATTCCGACTCGGCCCACGCATAGGTTCTGCCGATTTCAAACAAGCGAATGTTTTCAACGCTTTGATTTAAATTGCGAACTACATTTTCGAGCAACGATGGAACCAAGGAACGCCGCATCACCGATTGTTCGGGCTTCAGCGGATTCAAAATTTTCACCGTGCGTCCGTCTTCCTCGAATCCGGCGGCGATATTGGCACCTTCGCTGACGAACGAAAAATTGATGGCCTGGTTCATGCCCAACGCTACCAACTTATCGGTGATCATTTCGGTCAATCGCTGAACGGGCGTCTGACTTTCGGCAGCATTCCGCATGCTCGGCAGCGAAACCGGGATGCGATCATACCCGTAAATTCTGGCGACTTCTTCGACGAGGTCGGCTTCTCCAAAAATGTCGGGACGATGCGACGGGACGCTGAGGGTCAGGTCTTTCTCCGACACGCGTTGGATTTCAAAACCCAGCTTTGTCAGAACATCTCCCAGTTGGCGACCCGTTAGTTGCAAGCCGGACAACATGCAGAACTTATCGATACGCAAAGTAATCGGGTCCGGTTCCTCGATGCGCGACAGCACATCCAGGTGCCCTTTGAGCACTTCGCCACCCGCAAGCTCGGCGATCAATTGCGCAGCCCGATGCAGCGCATTAACGAGGCGTTTGTAATCCGTACCACGTTCGAATCGGTAAGACGAATCCGTCGATTTTCCGAGGCGTTTGCTCGTCCGGCGAATCGTCGAGGGGCGGAAATAGGCTGCCTCGAGCAGGACGTTCGTTGTGTTATCGGTGATTTCCGTGTCTCCACCACCCATAATTCCGGCCAGTGCGATGGGTTTTTCCGGATCGGCGATCAGCAAATCGCTCGATTCCAATTGCACGGTCGAATCGTCCAGCAAACGCATTTTCTCGCCGGGTTTCGCTAACCGAACGATCACTGTTTTGGATGCCAAAGTATCGAGATCGAACGCATGCAGCGGATGCCCCATCTCAAGCATCACGTAGTTGGTTACATCGACCACGTTATTGATCGAACTCAGGCCAGCGGCTTCCAATCGGCACTTCAACCACTTGGGGCTTGGGCCAATTTTGACGTTGCGAATCACGCGGGCCGCGTATCGAGGGCAATCGTTGCGCGCCTCGACCACCACGCGAGCAGCGGTTTCAGCTTTTTCCTTGGACTCGGAAAATTTCACTTCCGGCATTTTCAACTTACCGCCGGTTTTGGCAGCCAAGTCACGTGCCAACCCGATCAACGACAACGCGTCGGGACGATTCGGTGTAATCTTGATATCGATGATTCCATCGAAGGGCTGGCCAATGGGTGAATCCGCCGGTTGAATCCAGATGCCATCGTCGCTGGTTTTTTCAATGCCCAACTCGTCGCCCGAGCACATCATTCCCTGGCTATCGATACCGCGAATTTTCGTAGGCTTCAGCTTCATGCCGTCGGGCAATACCGCGCCGATTTTGGCAAGCGGCACATGTTGGCCCACTTCGATATTCTGGGCACCGCACACGATCTGGAGCAACTCGTCTCCATCCGCACGTACCTTGCACACGGAAAGTTTGTCTGCATTGGGATGACGTTCGAGTTCGACAATTTCGCCAAACACAAAGTTGCCATTTCCCACACCAAGATCGACGGATTCTTCGACCTCGTGACCGGACATGGTAATGGCATCGAGCAGTTTTTCGTAGGAAAGGGGGGTGTCCAGATATTCTTTCAACCAACGGTAATTGAAACGCATGGGTCAGCAAATCCTCGGGAAAACGGATTAAGTTCGAGTCGTTAAACTGGGGAATTTCAATCGATTACGCGAGTCATTCTTCTTTCTTGGCAGGAAACAGATTCCGCATTTTATCACGCGCTTCGTCGTAACTTTCCTGCTTCACTTCCTGGTCGTTGTAATCGAATGCATTTTCGGTATCTACCTGGACGGGCTCGCCGGGAGTCGGCGTGACCTTCGATTCGGTGCCTGGTTCCTTGCCTTCAACAGCGATCGCTTCGGGAGCATCTTTTCCAAACGGGTTTTCTTCGGAAGCCGAAGTGTTGCCGCTCATCAAATCATCCAAGCTCACTTCTTTTTCCGGCTTGGGTTTACTGGCATCGATGTATGCCTGGGCCTTTTCGGCAACCCGGTTTTCAAACGCGTTGATTTCCTTTTTGGAAACCGTCAATAAACGAAAGCCTGCAAATGCAAATAGCAGCAAATCGATGATCAGCATGACAAGACAGGCCATCTTCATAGCGCGTCACCTCCGTGACGATCATTAAAACTGCGACAGAAACCGAAGGTCGTTATCGTACAACAGTCGAATATCACTAATTCCATACTTCAGCATTGCAATACGATCAATGCCCATTCCGAAGGCAAAGCCGGAATACTCCTCCGGGTCGATATGGCAATTTTTCAGTACCGCGGGATGAATCATGCCGCATCCGAGAATTTCCAGCCAGCCGGATTGCGAGCAAATGTTACATCCCGAACCTTTGCAGAACACGCAAGCGATGTCCACTTCGGCGCTGGGTTCGGTGAACGGGAAAAACGACGGGCGGAAGCGCACACCGACTTTAGGGCCATACAAACCGTGAACGAATTCCTGAAGCACGCCCTTCAGGTGCGACATCGAAACGTTTTTATCGACGAGGTAGCCTTCCATTTGGAAAAACATCGGTGAATGGGTAACGTCGGAATCGCAACGGTACACCTTGCCCGAGCTGATGATCGCCAACGGCGGTTCCTGGTCGATCATGGTGCGGATCTGATTACCCGAGGTATGCGTACGCAGCACCCGGTTGCGCTCGACAAAGAAGGTGTCCTGCATGTCGCGCGCCGGATGATCGGGCAGGAAGTTCAATGCATCGAAATTCACCCAGGTCGATTCCACCTCGGGCGATTGGGTCACCCGGAAACCCATCGAGCGAAAAATACCCTCAACCTGGCGCTGAACTTGAGTAATCGGGTGCATGTGACCGGCTGCGGGCGCCACAGCAGGCAATGTAATATCAATCGCCTCGGACATCAAACGCGCATTGATGGCCTCGCGTTCGAGTTGTTCGCGCCGGGCTTTTTCCATCCCGATAATCTGGGCTTTGTGGTTGTTCAGGTTTTTGCCCGCGATGGGTTTTTCCTCGGGCGAAAGCGTTCCAAACCGACGGTTCAAATCGGCGAGAATGCCTTTTTTGCCCAGGTATTGGACGCGCAAATCGTCCAGCGCCTTGAGATCAGCGACTTTATCGAAAGCCTCGTGCGCCTGTGCGCTGACGTTTTGGATGTCGGCGATCAACGACTGCAAATCAGCCGTGGCGGACGTGGGAAGATCGGCGGGCGTCGCCGAGGTTACGGTTTCCGAAGAGACAGAGTCTGACATATAAAATTTCCAGGTGCTCGATATCTGCTGGAATAGTTGAAAACAAAAACAAACCCAGCCACCAACGGCCAGGGAGTTCTAATGCTTTGATTGGTCCACGAAGCACGTCAAAGGGATTTTTCGGAAGGATGAGAGATGAGGGATAAAGGACGAATTACGGCGAAAGCGGAAATGAGATGTCCACGATCTGAATTTTGAGATTTCGTACCGTGTCCGTTCCCCTTTCCGCATCCTTCTATCTTTCATCCCTTTACGGTTTGTTAATACCCCATCGCACCGTCGATACTGGTGATCGATCCGCTGATAAAGTCCGCTTCCGAACTCGCCAGGAAAACGGCTAAACGCGCGATTTCCTCCGGCGCGCCTAAACGGCCAAAAGGCACCGCCGAGGCCATCTTGAGTCGGGCTTCTTCGACCTCTTTGGGGTCTTCGACGCCTTCAAACAACGCCGAAGTATCCACTGGGCCTGGAGCGATGGCATTTACGCGAATACCCAGTTGAGCCAGTTCTTTGGCCTGGACTTTGGTCAGGGTATTCACTGCGGCCTTGCTGGCTTCGTAAACGCCCATATCCGGGTCCGAACGAGTGCCAGCGATCGACGAAATATTGATAATATTGGCGCCTTTGCGTCCCTGCATCAGCGGAATGCTTTCTTTGGTCACCATGAACACGCCGCGCACATTGGTTGCAAACATCTGGTCGAAATCTTCCAGACTGGTGTCGTGAACCTTGCCCGTGCGGAAAATCCCCGCGTTATTAACCAACACATCCAGCCCACCCACCGTGTCGCGGATTTTTGCCATCAGTCGAAGCGTATCCGATTCCTGGGAAATGTCGGCTTCAAGAAAATAACACTCGCCACAAAGTTGCCTAACCAGTCGTTCGGTCTCCCGCAAGGGGGCTACTCGACGACCGGAAATAAAGATCGTCGCGCCGCGATCCGCCATCGCCACGGCGATCGCGCGTCCGATTCCCGATCCCCCGCCGGTTACCAGAACACTCTTATTAGTCAGGAATTTCTCACGATTCTCGCTCATATGAATACCGTCATTTGCTCGGTTTAGATTGATTTGCCTGACAAATCAGAATTTCGGCCATCATCTTGGCGATAATTTTCTCTGGTGCCAACACAATTCCCCAACCGAGGGGTCGAATTATCGATTTCCCTGTGAAAGGCTTTCTCTTGCCCTGAACCACTTCCCCAGGATCAATCGCCAGAGAACGATGGACCCCTCTTGAAAGGCTCTCACTGTTGCAAGCCGATTTCCCACCAACGATTTGTCGATCATCGACCTTAGCCAAGCCCAGGCCAGTTTGGGCGGCCATGCTCTGCCTGATGGCCTCAATCTTTGTCATTGGCTGCTCGACTCGAGAACCAACTGCGCTTCAAACGCCCGAACCTCACCGGAAAAATCGGGTGTTGTTGCCGGCTGAACTAATCGCGCAGGAGCCTCTGGAGAAGCTGAGCGAGAACGACGCCTCTTGGTTAGCCAGCAATCTGGATTTCGATCCCAACGAAACATTGATCGCCCTGACACCGGAAATTCGCCAGCAACTTAACCCCAACGAACGATTTTCCCTCGGCATCGATCGGTTGGAACGCGAGCAATTCCTTTCCGTTCGTGGCAAAAAAGTACTTCTGGCAACCAATCGAATCGCTTTCGACAGCAATGGGCGTCATTCGCTCGAGCTGTTTATCAATTCTCCCGAGCCAGAACTGAAAACGGTAATCCTGTTCAACGATGAACTTCCGGCCCCGGGTCACGGTCCCCTGGTGGATCGATTGATTTCCACGCATTCATGGTTGCGAGTGATTGAACGCACGCCGGGAAATCCCTCTCCGCAAGCATCGATTCTCGACGACATCGATATCCTTGTCATCGATCTGCCCATTCGGGGTCCGCGCTATGCGCCGGAAGTCGCCTTTCTCGGATCGATGCTCATTCGTGCCAGCGAACGAGACATTCCCGTTCTTCTGCTCGATCGCCCACTGCCTCTCAGTGGTTTGAACACCGAGGGCCCAGTCGGCAACCTGCTCGATACAAAAACAATCGCGAATTTTTTCCCCACACCTGCCTTGCCCGGAATGACACCGGGCGAACTGGCAATCCTGTTCAACACCTACTATGGTATTGGGGCGCGGTTAGAGGTGCTTGAAATGCTGGATTGGAAACGAACTCAAGGCACCCAACCGTTTATCGAACGCATTGCATCCAACCGGCCCAATTTGCCAGGAGAATACTCGGAATGGGATGCGTATTTCAGCACTGATCGTCGCTGGCAAGAATGGACCGCGGTTGCTGCCATGGCACCGGAACACGCCGTTGTCGAAGTGTTGCGCGGAACCGAAGATACCCCCGCGCGGCTTGTGCTTGATCCTTCCCCCTTGCCAGCAGAGAATTTTTGCCGCACGTTTCAACGCATGATTGGCAATGCAATCACCTGCACCGTGCCGGAAGGTCCGGATGCTCGTGTAGTGTTGCAGACCCAAGACCCGTTGGCGCCCGTAACGATCAGCACGGCAATTTGGGCCATTTTGGGGCAAGAAACCCCGGAATTGCTCGACCAGCCAATCGATCGAATCGGCAATCCAGCCATTTACGAGGCCATCGAGAAGGGTCGATCTCCCCTGGAATTGCGACGCATGTGGGAACAAGCACCTGCGTATGAAGAATTTTTGAGAAATCGAACAAAATCGCTTCGGTACGGATTATGAAAAAAAACTTCGTCCTCGCAATATGCCTCATTCAATGCCTGCTCCTCGTTCTTGTGGGATGCCAGAAACAAGCGGCTTCCCAAGCCGAGGTTAAGGAAGTCATCAAGTACGTCGAAAAGCCCACAGCGGGTGTTTCCGGGTTGATCAAGGTGCCAAGAGATTTTGATGCCGACAGCATCACGATCTTTGCCGAAGGCACGTCGTACATCGCTTTGACCGATTGGAAAGGCGGCTTCGTTCTCAGCGGATTGAAGCCGGGCAACTACGTGATTCGTGCCACACGCCACGACCTGGAAACGATCAAGCTTGGCGATATTGAAATTGCCGAATCGGACCTGGAAAAAGAACAACCCTTCATGTCCCTCGGCGAATTCACCATGCCGCCAAAGAAAATCCGCACCGCAAGCGGCGAAATAGTCGAAGGCTTCGGCATGATTCGGGGTCAGATTCTCACCACCGATCCCGTCGCTTCGAGTGGTGTTTTGGTTGAAGCGCTCGGAACCGAATTCCGCACGGTGACAGACGGTTACGGTTCGTATGCTTTTCCGAACGTGCCAGCGGGCGAATACACGTTGCGTTTTTCCAAACCCAGCTATGGCGCGGAAACAACCGAAGTCAACGTCGTGGCTCGTCAAGTCACCAATGTGCCCGACACGATTCTAAATGTTGTGGATGCAGCCGCGATCGGCGGGCGTTCAATCATCGGCGCCGTTTCCATGCTCGATGCAAACGGGGAAAAAGTCGAACAATTCGGCGATGTGCGCATTTATCTGGAAGGAACGCAATACTCGCTTACTCCAACGTCGAATGGTTCCTTTCAATTCAAGGCATTGGAACCGGGAATCTACACGGTGGGAGCTTCGGCAGCCAATTTCACGCTGGAACAATCGCAACGCGTCAGCCTGTTTGATCTCGCAACCGCCGAGGTCCAACTGGTTCTGACCGCCAGTGAAAACACAACCGGAGCGAACAGCATCGCAAGTGGCCGAATTGAGTTGGAAGAACCGCCCGCAACCGGAAACGCGGGGGTGGCGGTTTCTCTGGCGGGCACGAACGCCGTGGCGATTACCGATCCATCGGGAAGTTTCCAGCTCATGAACGTTCCGGAAGGCACCTTTATGTTGATTGCCAGCTTGAACGGTTATGAAACCGGTGTGTTGGAAAATATCGAAATTCCAGCCAATGCGACCATCGAACTTCCGGTCCTTCGTTTGAAACGCGAGGTCATTCCCCCGGCTGTTCTCGCGACTTCACCCGAAGAGGGCGCTCGGGATATTTCCATCGAAAACCCAACCCTTGCCGTGATCGTATTCGACCAAGCAATGAATCCCGAAACATTGCGTAGCGCGATTTCCATCACTCCCGAGGTCGAATACCGGGTGTTTGTCGGAGGGGAACACGCTCTCAGCGGCGACGATCGACTAGCCATTGAAATGTCGGGATATACCCGGACAGGCGCACCGATGAAATTCGATACTCAATATAAAATCACGGTGAGTGAAACAGCCAGCAGCCAAACCGGCGTCCCGATGGGCGAAGCGTTCTCGATGCAATTCACCACAGGCAAAGCGAAAGTCATCGCCACTTGGCCACCGGATAATTCCGAAAACGCAGCGGTCCGCGAAGCGCTACCTCTCAAAATCGATTTCAACGCGGGTATCGACATCGAACGATTCGATTCCTCGGAATTACGTATCCGCCCCGAATTGGTTGCGAATCCGAATTTCTACGTGCGCGACGATCCAACCACGGGTTGGTCCTCGCTCTATATCCAAGGCATGTTCGAGCCCGATACGGAATACGAGGTTACATTGCGAGGTGGATTGCGCACGTTCACAAATGATCGTGTTTCCAACGTACCTTACACGTTCACTTTCCGTACACAGAAACGCTATGAGGCAAAAAATCGTTTCGATTCGCTCGACCGTCGTGAACGCGAACGCGAAGAACGCGATCGCAAGTAACACCGTTTGTGTTTCGGTATCGAATCTTCGCGCCTGAGAATTCACCTCCCAGGCGCGATTGTTTTTTCTACCGGAGCAAGGAATTCCTGCATTGTCCTTGCACCCTAACGTTTCCCCAACACGATAAAGTTATCCCCTGACGGTCAAAGGACCCGCCCTCTTACGATGCCTGAATCCGATGTTTTAATCATAGGCGCCGGTGTTGCCGGTTGCGCGGCGGCGTTGAGTGCTGCAGACGCCGGATTGCGCGTCACCTTGTTGACAAACGCATCGAAACCGGAAAAAGGCTCGAACACCAGTTGGGCACAGGGCGGAATCATTTACACCGGCGAAGGCGATTCTCCCGAATTACTCGCTAAGGATATCCAGGAAGCGGGCGTCCACATTTGTAACGACGAAGCAGTCGATCTCCTGGCGCAACGTGGCCCCCAACTGGTCAAAGACATCCTGATCGATCGCTGCGCGGTGGCTTTCGATCGCAACAAGTCGGGAGAGTTCGATTGCACAGAGGAAGGCGCTCACAGTGTACCGCGTATTTTGCACGTAGGCGATCACACGGGCGAGGCAATTGCCAAAGGCCTTGGACGCATTGTCCAGGAACACTCGAATATTACCTTGGTAACCAACGTGACCTCGGTGGATTTGATCCAAACGGGGTATCATACCGTCAGTCCAACCGACGTTTACAAATCTCCGCGTGTTCTGGGCGCCTATGTGCTGAACCAGGAAACCGGGCAGGTGGATCCCTACGTTGCGCGCGAAACCATTCTGGCCACGGGTGGACTGGGCCAGATTTATCTGCACACCACCAACCCAAGGCGTTCGCGTGGCGATGGACTGGCGATGGCGTATCGCGCCGGAGCACGAGTGATTAACCTGGAATACGTACAGTTCCATCCCACCGCTTTTTACCATCGGCTGGCGCCCAGATTTCTGATCAGCGAATCGATGCGCGGCGAAGGCGGACGTCTCGTCAATGCCGACGGCGTGCCGTTCATGCACAAATATCATGAACTGGAAGCCTTGGCACCGCGCGATGTTGTTGCTCGTGGAATCCACGAAGAAATGCTCGGCACCGGCGAGCCGTGCATGTACCTGGACATCTCGCACCAGGACGCCGATTGGATTCGCAAACGTTTTCCGCTGATTTACAATTATCTGCTGCCGTGGCACATCGACATCACACGCGATCCGATTCCTATCGTGCCCGCAGCGCATTATTCCTGTGGCGGCGTCGCGGTGGATCGTTGGGGACGAACCAATGTGCAAGGTCTGCGCGCGGCAGGTGAAGTCGCGTGTACCGGCGTACATGGCGCGAATCGTCTGGCGAGCACTTCGCTGCTCGAAGGTCTCGTCTGGGGCGTGCAGACAGCCGAAAATATCGCCGAAGAACTCGAAGATCACCCCATGCCTCCGTTGGACGAAGTGCTCCCGTGGCAGCTTGAAAAAGAAGAAGTCGATCCGGCGTTGATTCACCAGGATTGGATGACGATCAAACAAACCATGTGGAATTATGTGGGACTTGCGCGTTCAAGCAGGCGCATGGAACGCGCGCTTCGCATTTTGCGCGGTTTGCAATTCGACGTGGAAACTTTTTATCGCCGCGCAGCGCTGACCGACGAACTGCTCGGACTGCGTAACGGCGCGCAAACGGCGCTGGCGCTTACGCACGCGGCGCTCAGAAATAAAGTGAGTCGCGGTGGGCATTTCAGGCAGAGCTGAAAAAAAGGATGAAGGCGGAAGGATGGGACACATTATCCCTCATCCTTCATCCTTTCAATCATCCCCCCCCGCCAAATAATCCGCCAAACAGCGACCGTTTGATCGCCTGCGTGGGAGTTTCCGAGGCGACTTCGTCCACGTTGGTATCGGGACGGATGGGTTTTTCGTCTTCGGGACGGTCCTCGCTGGGTTGATTGTAAAACCAATCTTCCACCGTGTCGAATTCGGCCAACAATTCCTCGTAACTTGTCGGGCGCTCGTCGGGATGATGGCGAATCATGTGGTCGATCAGGTTCGCCACGGGTTCGGAAATCGTCGGCCACGCAATGCCTTCGGGGTGTTGCATGTTGACGGGCGGACGGCCTTTGATCAATTCGTGGATTTTAGGTCCGAATGATGGAATCGTTCCCGTGACAATGTGGTAAAAAGACGCTCCGAGCGAAAAAACATCCGCGCGGAAATCGACTTCGGCAGCATTGTAAGTTTGTTCGGGCGAGCGATACGCCGGTGTTCCCAATTTCGCATTCGGCGCGGTGTCTGTGTGATCGAACGCTTCGTTCAACCACTTCGATAACCCGAGATCGAGGATTTTGACCTCCCGTTCCCTGGTCATCAAAATGTTGTCGGGCTTCACGTCGCGATGCACCAGTCCCGCTTTGTGCACGGCTCGCAATCCACGGGCGGATTCGAGCATCAACCAATGCGCTTTGCGTTCGGGGAATGGGCCGTTGCGCCGGATGATCTGGTGTAGTGTGCGACCTTCGAGATATTCCATCACCAGCAAATGGAAATCGTTCACGAAATCGCAATCGTGCACGCGCACCACGTTCTGGTGCCGGATACGCGCTGCCGAGCGGCCTTCGTGCATGAAACGCGCAATCAGTTCGGGGCGTTTTTTCGCCAGAGGCGGGTCGAGAATTTTAACCGCAACCGGCATGTTCAGGTACAAATGCTGGGCCATGAAGACAGCGCCTGAAGCTCCTTGCCCGATCAGCTTGACGATCTGGTAACGGCCCAATTGTTTGCCGAGCAACTCCCCCACACCTACCTGGTCGTTATTTACGTCCGACTGGCTTGTGTTGTGATTGGACGCTTGCGACGCCGTAGGACGCGGCGCGGGGCGTTGAGGCGCAGCAGGCGGGGCGGCGAGGTTACTTGGTGCAGGTGGCGTGACATCCGGTGGCGGTGTGATCGTCGGATTTGCAGGGTTATCCTGTGGCGTCGTGGGTACGGAATATTGTTGAGACGGTTTTTTGACAAACGTCCGTTCACCTCCTCGCGTACCGGAGGGATCTTCGGTCGGAATATCGGCAACCGGATCGATTACGTCCCGCGCCGGTATTGAACGCCGTGCCAGGATGCCGTCACTTCCCCGCCGGGCATGAGGCCGCACCGGCAACGGTGTGTGCATGGGTACATCGGATAGTTTTGAAATGCGGTCACGCGAAGTTTGCGTGGAAGGGCGCGATGGGTTTTCCGCATCCGAGCGCGACTCGCGCGCGGCGCGCTTCAGGTCCTGGCATCCTCGGTCGAAATCCACCTTGGCGCGACGAATGTTATCCAGAATTTCGTACTGTGATTGCGTTAATTTCCCTTGGCTGCGCAAGACGGTCCACGGCGAAGGCATCCCTCGTCGGGTGGCTTCTGCCCGGCTGTTTTCAATATCCTGTCTAGTGGCCAAACCCAGTTCCACCACCAGCATCATCAGTTGTTCATACTCCCGGCGATTCATACAGGGTCAGGGATCCTTCATGGGGCTTGAGACATCGCTCACGGACAACTTTTCTCCAGTATCGGGAATTTGGTCCGTGCGTTGCAAGCTTTACTATCATTTCCAGCCCTTGTGAACTGTTATTGCACGACTTGGGCTTGTGCCTCCGGATCAAGCTGGGGCAGTTCAATGCCGCTTGATATTCAATCGCCTCTCTTACCGTGACCTCCCCCTATTCATGCCTTCCTTTTCCTCCGCTCCGCTCGACGTACCCAAGCCTTCTCGCTGGCGCCCTCTTCTGGGATACATCTTCCCCCCCGTTCGGGATCTCTTCGCCGACCGAATGGCCTACGCCTGGATTTTTGGCAGCGTCATTTTACTGCGATTGTGCGCGCCGCCGTTGAATTTCTGGCCGTTGGGATTCGTGTGCCTTGTCCCATGGTTTCAAGCTCTTCGCCGCAAGACGCCACGCGTGGCATTCTGGCTTTCGTGGATTTTCGGCACCTTTCATTTCCTGACCATTTTCTCGTGGCTCACCTCGCTCGACCGATTCAATCCCGCCATCTATCTGGGCATTCCCCTGCTGGCGATTTTCCAAGGATTTTTCATCGCTCTTGGCGGTTGGGGAATCGTCTCGTTCGCCAAACGGCTCTCGCCCTGGCCCGCGTTGTTGGCGGCGGGTGCCTGGTGGGCAGGGTGGGAGTGGTTTCGCTCGGTCGGAGCGCTCGCAGCCCCGTTCGCCTTGCTTGGTCACACGGTTCGCGGCCATTTACCGCTCGCCCAGATCGTCTCTATTGGCGGCATTCCCCTCCTATCGGCGTTGGTGCTGGTCGTGAATCTGAGTCTGATGGAATTTATTACTGCCGCCAGCCGCAAATTACTCGATGCGTGGGTAATTTCTCGCGCTGTCGCTTGCATCGGGTTGGTGATCGTTGCCTCGATGTGGGGCAAACACACGATGGCTGCGATCGACGAAGAAGCCCGCAAAGGCGTTGATTTACGCGTCGCGCTGCTCCAGCCCAATGTGGACCAGGAGGACAAGTTCGCCTCCTACGCGGCATCGACCTGGGAAGAGCAGAAGGCTTTTCAGGATCGTTTTACGCTGCAACTTTTCGGCATGATCGACGCCATCAAGCCGGGGACGGTGGATTTGATCGTCTTGCCCGAGTCGGCGTTCACGCAGTTTCTTTTCGACCACGATGTCGATCTGCAACGCGAGTTGGAAGAACGCGCCCGCGAACAAAACGCCACCATTATTGCGGGTGCCAACGACATGACGTTTGTTAAGCCCGACGGTGAATTCACTGAACATCAGTTTGAAGCCGACGTGAGCACCGGTGTGCCCGATTACGAGATGTATGGCGGCTTGTATGTGTTCAAACCCGACGACGACCGGCTGCGTCTCCAGGCCGATTATCATAAAATTCACCTGATGCCGTTCGGTGAGTGCGTCCCGTACTTCGACATGATACCCGGCCTCGTTGAAAACGTGGTACAAATCGGCACGTTCCTTCGCGGGGACAAAGTCCAACCCCCTATCTGGATTCCAGTCGATGCCACGCCGGACAATCCCGTGGACGGCGAAACCTTGATTCATCTCGGGCCGAGCATTTGCTTCGAGGACATGTTCGCGTACCTGCAAGGTCGTCTGGCGCGTCGCGGCGCCCAGGTTTTTGTCAATATCACCAATAACGCCTGGTTCGATCCATCTCTGGGCAGCGAATATCATTTCTCGTACGCACGGTTGCGCAGTATTGAAGCGCGCCGTCCGCTGGTTATGGCCACAAATACTGGTGTCACCGCAGTCATCGACGGGGCGGGACGCGAAAAGGCGCGTCTTCCCAAGATGACTGAAGAGACGTTAATCGCATCGGTTCGCGTACCGAGCAAACCCAGCTTGACGATTTATTCGCGCTTTGGCGACTGGTTCGGATGGGTGTCGTGGATCGGCACACTCGCATTGATGGGCTGGTTTATCAAACGAGGCGGGGTTGAAGATTAACCGTTCGTTCCTTGACGAACAGTGAATTTTCGGATTAGCTGACGCGTAGGTGAGTGTTGGAGGTATTTTTTCATGGCCGTCGCTCTCAGTTTCCTTTCCACCGGGCCGAACATTGCAAAAATCGACAGCAAGCTGGTGGCAAACACGTCGCTGTTTTTCACCGCAATCACGCTCGGTTCATGCATCAAATCATTTGAAGCCGACCCGCAAGCGCGTATGATCACGTACTCGATCCGGTTTTTATGGTTGTTCAAGCGCACATGGCGCATCCCCTTCGACGATGTTCACGAATTTCATTATCGCTACTCGAACCTGATGCCGCTTTCGAGTATTTCTGCCGAAGATTCCATTGATTCGTATTCTGTGGTAATCGAAACCAAAGACCACGACGAGATCATTTTGTTTCGCTGGATTGGCCAAGGCGAATTTGAAAACAACACGTATCTTCCCGATTGGATGTACTGGGAGGAACGAATGTTCGATCTCACCGGTACGCAGAAAAGCGAATCGCTGGGTTTTTTCGAACTGCTCAAAGCGATGGTCTTCCCGAAAGGGATGATCAACGTGCACTTGGTTGGCAACGATTCGCGCCCCGAAGGCGTTGGATATTCTACCCAAAAACCTGTCACAAGAATGCCCCCTCCACCGTCTCCAACACCAGACGGTCGTGCATTGCCGCCATGGGCTCCCGCCGCTGGCCAAAAACCACCGCCGCTTCCAAAACCCAAACCTGGAGTAAAGCCCGCTCCCCCACCGGATCAGTTATGAGTGAACCTAACCAAATCGAAGAAAAAACCAGAAGCTATTTTTACTTGGCAAACATTCTACTCGGTTTTTCAATCTTCTTATGGGGGTTTGTACTTTATTTGTGGAAAGTCATGCCGAGGAAAATTGCCGTTTGGGAACAGAGAGGGATTGAATTTACTCTCCTTCAAGAAATATTAGCGACTCTATCGGACTGGCTTCTTCATACTCCGTTCCCGCTCATCTTGATCTTTATCATTTCCAGTGTAATTCTGTTCTTCTGGATTTACCAGTTTAGCAAAAAAGACTTCATTATTTAAATAAATGGGGACGGAGCAAATCGGCTCCGTCCCCCGAATGTATTTTCCTGTTTTCTCCGCGTCACCGCGCCTCTTCGCGAGACCAATTACGACGCGGAAACTTTTTCTTTCTTCGCGTTTTCATAAGCGGCCGCCAGCGTAAATACCATGTGCGGGCTGAACAGGTCGCTGTCGATTAGGAATGAATCGTGGCCTTTGTCCGAGTTCACCGTAATGTACTGATAATCGATGTTATTCGCTTTCAAACACGCTTCGATTTCCGCCTGCTCTTCGACGTAAAAACACACGTCCGAGTTGATCGAAAATATCATCCACTTCTGGTCTTTGCAGACAGTGAACGCCTTCACTGCGTCGCCGCCCGCCAGTTCCTTGGGCAAATCGAATGCTTGCCACGCCGTAATAATGCGCAGGTAACTGTTCGCGTCGAATCGTTTGATGAACTTTTTGCCTTGGTGCAGCATATACGATTCGGTTTTATGTTCGAGCAAATACCCCGAGAGCACATCGGTGGGCTGGATGATTTCACTGCGCGCGCGCGATTCCAAAATTTTGAGCGACACAAACGTTTTGTGGCTAATCATGCGTGCAAGTGCCAATCCACGCCAGGGCGGCTCGCCATCGTAGTAATCGCCGCCATGAAAGTTGGGATCTTCGGCAATGGCGAAAATCTGCTCGAAGTTCAGCGCTTTGCTGAGCACCGTCGCACGCAAACCGCTCGCAATCGGTATCACGCAACGCACGAAATCCGGGTAACGCACTGCCAGATTCATCACACAAAACCCGCCGATTGAACCGCCAATCGCAGCGAGCAATTTTTTAATTCCGAAATGCTCCACTACGCGAAGTTGCGAATCCACAATATCGGAAATCGTCGGATAGGGAAAGCTGCGCCCATACGGTTTGCCCGTCGCGGGATCAATCGATGCGGGTCCGGTCGTACCGTAACACCCACCCAAATGATTGCAGCAAATGATAAAATATTTGTTCGTATCGAGCGTCTTGCCCGGACCGATAAACGCGTCCCACCAACCTTCGTGGCACTCGTCGTTCCAGAATTGATTGTTCGGTCCAATGGGATCGACGCCCGCGGCGTGTTGGCTGCCGCTCAAGGCATGGAAAAGCAAAATCGCGTTATCTTTTTCCGGCGTCAATGTGCCGTACGTTTCGTAGGCAATCGTGACAGGTCCGACTTTGCTGCCATTTTTCAGCACAAAGGGCTCTTCTGCTGTCGCGATTTCCAGAAACTTCGTTTTGGATTCCGTCATTTCAGAAACAAGACTCTCTTCGGAATGGCATATAGGCGGGAAAAGTCAACGCAATCTCCCCCAAGGGAGGCTAGCAAAATCACGGCCCAGGCAGGAATGCAAAGGATAAAGGATGAAGGATGAAGGATGATTTTAAGACAAATGCCTTCAGGGAAAAAGTTGGTTTCTCGTTCATCTCAACCGTTAACTACAACGAAGTTTCTGGCCGATCTCTCATCCCTCATCCTTCATCCTTTCGCCTTTAAATAAAAACGCCCGGAATAACCAAGTACTCCGGGCGTTCGATCTTCGTTTCCTTACTTCTGCGAGGCAGCCAATGCCTGATCCAGGTCGGCCAAGATATCGACCTTGTTCTCGATACCGATCGAAAGGCGCACCATCTCGGGCGTAATACCGCCCGCTGCCTGTTGCTCTTCGGAAAGCTGGCTGTGAGTCGTCGAGGACGGGTGAATGGCAAGGCTCTTCGCGTCGCCCACGTTCGCCAAGTGGCTGAACAGACCGAGCGATTCGATGAACTTGCGCCCAGCCGCCGCGCCGCCCTTGATGCCGAACACCACCATGCCACCAAAGCCGCCCTTGAGGTACTTCTTGGCGTTGGCGTGCGTCGGATGATCTTCCAGGCCCGGGTAATTCACCCATTCGACCAGCTTGTGCTCTTTCAGGAACTTGGCCACTGCCATGCCGTTTTCGCAATGGCGCTCCATGCGCAACGGCAACGTTTCGATGCCCTGGAGGAACATCCAGGCATTGTCCGGCGAAATGCACGCACCCAGGTTGCGCAACGGAACCAGCAACATGCGCAGCGTGAACGCCACCGGGCTCAGATCGCCAAGATCGTGCGCGTAACGCAGGCCATGGTAGGACGGATCGGGCTGGTTGAAGAGCGCGAACTTCTCGTCCTTCCAATTGAACGTGCCACTATCAACCGCCACGCCGCCGATGCCCGTGCCGTGACCGCCCATCCACTTGGTCAGCGAGTTGCACACCACCGTCGCGCCATGTTCAATCGGACGCAGCAACGCGGGCGTCATGAACGTATTATCCACCACGAGCGGCAGGTTGTGCGCCTTGGCGATATCGGCAATTGCCGCGAAATCCGGCACGTTCAACGCCGGGTTGCCACAGGATTCCAGGAACAGCAAACGCGTTTTCGGCGTGATGGCCTTGGCAAAATTTTCCGGATTGGTCGGATCGACAAAATTCGTTTTGATGCCGAACTGAGGATGAATGCAGTCGAACATCGTGTACGTGCCGCCGTACAGATCGTTGGCCGACACGATTTCGTCGCCCGACTGGCAAATGTTGATCACCGAGTAGTGAATCGCGCTCGTTCCCGAAGCCAGCGCCAATGCCGCCGCGCCGCCTTCGAGCGCTGCGCAACGTTGCTCGAGCACCGAGGTCGTCGGGTTCATCAAGCGCGTGTAAATATTGCCCAGTTCCTTGAGCGCAAACAGGTTTGCCGCGTGTTCGGTATCGCGGAACACGTACGACGACGTGCGGTAAACCGGCACGCCGCGCGAATTGGTCGTCGGGTCGGGCTTATGGCCTGCGTGCAGGCAAAGTGTTTCCAGTTTGTAGTCTGCCATGAGTGTTTGATCCGTTTGGTGGAATGGTGAAGGCAGGATGATCTCTAAGTCGCAATCTCTGTGTTGCGCTTCGGTCTCGAACTTCCGCACCGTAGCGCTGCTACGCTTTGGTCGTTCTCGCCTCGCGCGCCTTGATCTTGCAACTTATCGACTCATCCTGTGTCACTTTGCGATGCACCCGAAGGCGAAAGCTCGCTTCGCCTCTGCGGGCAGGGTCGTGGGGGCCCAACGTCACAAGTGGGAAACAGTCAGGGGGGAAAAGAAACCGGGTGCAAGACGAATCCGGCAACGGAAACGCCCTGCACCCGAATTTCGTGAAAAATCAATCTGCTTACTGGCCGTAAACGATCGTTTCGTACGTCGAATAAAGGCCTAGAATATTGAATACCTCGGCATCGACGTGATCCACTGTGGAAATGCCGCCTTCGCGAGCAGCAGTCGCGATGCTGGCATCACCCCAGGCAATTAAAAACAACACCTGGCTGGATTTAGCCCGGCCTTCTTTTGGGCCAATCGAATTGCCGTCCTTGTACTTGATGTCCACGGGAAAACCCGTCTGGTTAAACCAACCACCCGTGTAGGGAACCACAGGGCTTCGGTATTGAGGCGCGCATCCCGAGATGCCAAGGATCAGCGCCGCTGCAACCAGACTAGTTGCCGTAAACCGTAACATCGAACTCGGCATAGAAACCGAGAATTTCGGTAACTTCCACTTCTGCATAGCTGACCTCGCTGATTCCGCCCTCGCGGGCAATGCTCGACACCTTGGCATCGTCCAGGCCCGCACTAAAGCCCGTCAGAAGCCAATCGTGAATATAGATAATTTTTTTGCTGCGGTGTGACTTTACAGCGCTTCCCGTGGGATTGCCGTTATAATCCGCCGTTATCGGGTGTTTGACGTGTGTATAAATCAAACCCTTGGGCGGAACAACGGGTGTGCTATAATACGAACACCCACCGGACATCACAGCCGCACCGATTACTGCTAGCAGGGATACGGTACGGATCAGTGTTCTCATTCGCCATTCACCCGTGTCGTGAACTTCTGGTAAATTCCCAGAATGTGGAAGAATTCATAATCAACGTGTTCGATCGTGGAAATGCCTGCGTTATCGGCAGCGGTGGCAACACTCGCGTCGCCCCAGGCAAACAGCCACAGAATAGAAGCACTCGACGATTCGCCGGTTTTAGGGCCAATCACGGTGCTTTCCGCGTTCGTGTCGATTGGTGCTTGGACATTGGAGTAAATCAAACCACCTGGAGGCATCACAGGGGCTGTATAACAACCCGACATCATCATCAACGATCCCGCCAACACGGCGGAAGAAAGCAACTTGCATACGTTTTTCATAACGATTTATTCCTCGCGACTGGGAAGTTTGGGGATACTTCAAAACTTGTGTCACTTCGGCAAAGCTTCGGGGTCAAGTGAACTGTTGATGAGGAATGGAAAACCAATTCATGGCCGGTCTAAAAAAGACACCGAGCAAATACCCGGTGTCGTGAAAGAAGGACGATCAATACACCCAACAGGTCAAATCATCGTTTCGTCATCCGCACCATCGTGGCGTTTGAATTTATTCTCGTCTTCCATCTCGGCAAAAATGTCGAACTCTTCCTCTTTGTCCTTTTCCTTATCGTCTTCTAATTCGGCAAAGAGATCGAAGCCATCCTCTTCTTCATTTTCCTCTGTTTCCGCAAAAGGAGAAGGATTGATCTCGGTTGTATCTTCCAGTTCTTCCGCAGATTTGATTTCTTCTTCGGCCTCGATGTTAGCGAAAGGATTGATTTCCTCTTCCGCTTCGATATTGGCGAAGGGATTGATTTCTGTTTCGGCTTCGGTTTCCGCTTCGATATTGGCGAATGGATTGAATTCCGTCTCGTCGCCTTCAGCTTCAACAGCAATCTCTTCTTCGGCTAAGGCCTCTTCAGCTTCTATGTTTGCAAACGGATTGAGTTCGGTCTCGTCCTCTTCGATTTGAGCGGGTGCTTGCGCTTGGGCGACCATTTCGCTTTCGACGATTACTGGTATTTCACTTGTCGCCTCTTGCTCTTCATCATCCTCTTCGATATTTGCCAGGGGATTGAATTCATCGTCATCCTCTCCCTCGGCAAATGGCTCGAATTCATCTTCTTGCATTTCGACAGGCGCTTGCGTCTCGACGACGATTTTATCGCCAACGGCTACTTCTACTTCTTCCGTCGGTTCGTCCTGGTGAAGAGCGACTTCCTGTTTTGTGAAAGGCACAAATTCATCGTCGTCTTCGCCTTCGGCGAAAGGCTCGAATTCATCGTCTTCCATTTCGACGAAAGACTGCGCTTCGGCAGCGAGGGCTTTTGCCTCTCTCTCATCGCGTTGCTGAGTCGCTTCAAGCAACTGCTGAAGCGCTGCCTGATTGAGGGCTGCCGTTTGAGTTTCTTCGAGTGCTTCTCGATCGCGTTCCCGCGCTCGGCGAAGCGCTTCGGCGATAACCCGTGCTTCTTCTTCTTCCAGGTTATGGCCCGCGCCAGCTTCTGGGTCATCGCTCAGTTTCGGGAAACTGCCACTGACGCGTTGGATGATTGAATCCATTTCCTGCAACCCGTCAGCCAATTCCGCCGTTTCCTGGCGAATTTCTTCGTCATCGGGAAAATAATGGCGGTTTTGTTCGGCCAACAGAAGGCGTCGGTATAAATCGCGCGCCGTCATGATTGTGTCTTGCTCGCGTTTATTGAGCAAAGCGACTTGGCGTCGAAGAGAAAGAATCGCGTCCATGGTGCGATCCATTTCGTTTTCGAGCGCGTTCGAAATAATTTCGTCGGGGTTATAGCTGGATTCGATGAACTGCATCGGATCGATCAAGCGTTGATCGATCGGGCCTTTCATCTGGTTGGCCAGCATTTGCGATTGGGCGTTGAGACGACGGGCAATCATCACCAGACGATGAATTTTGCGCGCTTGAATATCGATGACTTGATTCTCATCGATTTCCTCTACGCTTTGATCCGCAACCTGGGAAACGCTGGGTTCCAGGTGCCCGGTTGGAATTTTCTGGTATTCCTGCTGAACTTTTGAAAGATCGATTTCCTGCGTATCGTCTTCTTCATTGAAATCTTCTTCAATGGTAGAAGAACGCTCAAGCGTCCGAGGCGTCGGTGCGGGGCCAGTTGTCACCGGAGCATGGCGCGGCACGGCGGTCTGGCTCTGCATCGCAGGCGGAGCCGATCGCGGCAATTGCACGCTGCGAGCGGTTTCAATGATCTCGGACGGCAGATTGTCGATGAAATTTTTGGGAATATCATCCAGTTGGATGAGTTCGCTTTCCGTGTTTAACGCCGATTCGGCTGTCACGAGAAGCAAATCTTCTGCGTTTCCCGGCCATTTCCACATCCGAAACAGCGCTAGGACTTGCGCGTCAGCACCCCGAGCTTGACTACGACCTGTTTCAAGCGCTCGATTCGTCGCATAGCGCACCAATGCAGGAATGTCTTCCGGGCGTTCGCGAATGGGCGGAATTTCGATGTGGCGCTTTTCCAGCATGTCCACCAGTTCGGGCAACAGCGACGTGTTTCCCATCAGGTTTTCCACGTCCAGGCTGGTGGTCAAAATAATGCGAACGTCCGCTTCGACGATTTCACCCGAAAGCGGGTCTCCGAAGGCTTTGTCGTTCGCCATTTCGAGCAGCGTGTACTGCATGTCGATGGGGAATTCGCGTTGGAGGTTGATGATCAGCGTGCCGCCATGGCATTGACGGAATCGGTCGCCAAGATCGGGCGGCAGCTTCCAGGACACAGAAATCTTATGCAGCGGACGTTGGGAACGCGCGCTGAGCAGGTGAATCATCTTCGCGGCAAAAGCTTTTTCGGTGCCGGGTTCGCCGGTGATGAACACCGAGGAATCCAGTTTCGCATAGGTGCGAATACGCCGATTGACTTCTGCAATGGCGGACGAAATTCCCGGAAGAAGGCTGATTTCCTGATTCTGGGTTGCCGGCACCGGTTACCCTTTCGCCAAAGTCATCTCAGGAAGGCGTGTTGACCTGCGCCCCGCAGGTTATGGCAACGACACGCACTCCACCAACATTGCCCCACCATCATACGGTCTTAGCTTTGCTCGGTTCATCAAACCTGGAACCCAACCAGTGGTCAAGTCCAACCAAGTGTAGAAAACTCGTAGAATGGGGATACCCGCAAGTAAAAAAAACGTCCCTTCTTCAAGGAGATTTTGAGAGGCGCTGAAGCTTCTTTCAAGGGAATTACGATTTTTTAAGCACATAACTCATATAAATCAAATCGCGTTGGCGAAAAGCCTCGTAAATTTTCGATCCTTCCAAGGCAGCGAACTCGCGAAATGACGGCAGAAGCCAGCGAGGCGCTGTGTCCTCGATGATTTTTTCTTTGCGCTTACTATCAACGGACAAGGCCTGGACCACGTTCGCCGTAATGTCGGTTTCCTTCACAATCTCCAGGCCGCAGGACTCCAATTGCCCACGCCATTCATCCATTTCGTTTTTTGTACGAAAATCCGCATAAAGAAAATGCCCTCCCGGTTTCAGAACCCGGGTCACTTGGGCAAAAAACGCGAGAACGGAACCGTAACAATGCGAGGATTCCACGTTGACCACAAAATCAAATTCCCCATCGCCAAACGGCAGATTTTCCGCATCGCCCTGCACAAATTCCAGCCCCTCGACCTGATGACGGTTTTTGCAAAAATCCACCGCCTGAACGGAAAAGTCCACCCCGCGCATGATATCGGGCTTCAAATATCGCTTCACGTACGACGCCCCGCCGCCGCGTCCACTTCCAACTTCAAGCCCGTTTAGTCCTTCGACAGGCACTCCGGTCGCAACATGATGATAAAGCTGAATACACGCGCGATCAGGCTCGTCGGCAGCTTCGAGCGTCTCCGGAGCGGGTGTTTCGCCGTCCAACGGAGCAAACCCATAATTCATGAACGACCAATCGGGCCGTTTAAACGCGCGTGCTAAAAATTGATACCATTGCTTCCAAAGAAATCGCCTCATGAAAGGCGATACATCGCAGATTTTACAGAACACCTTGGCTAGCATCGAGGCCTCCTAACGAGTCCCTGACGAATATAAACGATTGATTACTAAAAAGGTGCCCGCGCCGCAAGGAAAATACCGCCCCCACCCAAGAAATCGCCAAAGACAAAAAAACGCCCGTGAGAATTGACTCCCACGGGCGTAGAGTTTTTCCAGATTGAGGTGGTGTAACACCTTGCGTCTCAGGATTCTTCCTTCTTTGGAGCCACCAACGTTTCCAGTCCGCTCATTTCGTCCACCAACAACGTAGCGACATTTCCCGCCATTTCCAGGAATCCGCCGGAAATCACCAGATAACTCATATTCGAGGCACCCCGGCGAATTGTAACCTGTCCATCGCGCAACACGCCGACAATCGGCGCGTGATTCGCCAGCACGCCAAAATATCCCTCGGCGCCCGGCAATGTCAGCGCCGTAACATTGCCGTCGAACACGGTTTCCTGAGCGGTGACAATTTGAAGGCGAAAATCAGCCATTATTCCATCCGTTTTCTGGCGAAGTCAGAACTTACTTGGTCAGCTTCTCAGCTTTTTCGAGCATTTCGTCGATACCACCGCACATATAGAACGCCTGCTCGGGGTATTTTTCGTTGTCGTCAAACTCGCCCGACAGAATGCGCTCGAAGCTGGAGATCGTGTCTTCCAGTTTCACCAGCACGCCCGGCGTACCCGTGAACTGCTCGGCCACGAAGAACGGCTGGCTGAGGAATTTCTGCACTTTACGCGCGCGGTTCACGGCGAGGCGGTCTTCTTCCGACAATTCGTCCATACCGAGGATAGCGATGATGTCCTGAAGGTCTTTGTATTTCTGCAAGAGGAGCTGAACGTCCTGGGCAACGCGGTAATGGCGTTCGCCAACGATGTTCGGGTCCTTGATGCGCGACGTCGAGTCGAGCGGATCCACGGCGGGATAAATACCAAGCTCGGCGATCTGGCGCGAGAGCACCGTGGTGGCGTCCAAGTGAGCGAACGTGTTCGCGGGCGCCGGGTCGGTCAAGTCGTCGGCGGGCACGTAAACGGCCTGCACCGACGTAATCGAACCTTTGCGGGTCGAGGTAATGCGTTCCTGAAGGTTACCCATTTCCGTTTGAAGCGTCGGCTGGTACCCCACGGCCGAAGGCATACGACCAAGGAGAGCGGACACTTCCGAACCAGCCTGCGAGAAACGGAAGATGTTATCGACGAACAGGAGCACGTCCTGGCCCATTTCGTCGCGGAAATATTCGGTCATCGTCAGGGCGGAAAGCGCCACACGCAAACGCGCGCCGGGCGGCTCGTTCATCTGGCCAAACACCAAGGCAGCTTTCGACGTTTTGCCTGCGCTCTTCGGATCTTTCGGATCGACAATAACGCCCGACTCATTCATTTCGTGCCAAAGGTCGTTGCCTTCGCGCGTACGTTCACCCACGCCAGCGAACACCGAGTAACCACCATGGCCGCGCGCGATGTTGTTAATCAGTTCCATGATCACGACGGTTTTGCCCACGCCCGCGCCACCGAAGAGGCCGATTTTGCCGCCCTTCGAGTAGGGGCACAGCAGATCGATGACCTTGATACCGGTTTCGAGAATTTCCGTCGCCGGCAACGTGTCGGCGAAATCCGGCGCCTTGCGGTGAATCGGCAAGCGTGCGTCAGGCTGAGGCAATGCGCCGCGATCGTCAAGAGGCTCGCCAAGCAGGTTGAAGATGTGGCCGAGCACTTGCTCGCCCACCGGTACCTGAATAGGGGTGCCGGTATCGGTCACGCTCATACCGCGCACCAAACCGTCGGTCGAATCCATCGCGACGCAACGCACAATGTTGTTGCCGACGTGCGAGGCCACTTCGATGGTCAGCGGTTTTTCACGGCTCGGGTCTTGGACCAGAAGCGCATTGTAAATCGCCGGCAATGAGTCGGAGTGAAACTCCACGTCCACGGTCGGACCGATAACTTGTTTGACAACACCTTGGCTCATTCTTTTTTGCCTCTTGAGAGAATTCAAGCAATCCTACGATGATACGATTCGGGGTTGGATCAGCCGTTGAGCGCTTCCGCCCCGCTCACAATTTCCAGAATTTCTGTGGTAATGCCCGCCTGGCGAGCCTTGTTCATCTCGAGCGTCAGCTTCGAGCTGAGTTCGTCCGAGTTTTTCGTGGCGTTGTTCATGGCAAGCATACGCGACGAGTGTTCGCTGGCGAAGGTTTCCGCCAAAGCGAGATAAATCCGGCTGCGCAGATAACGCGGCAATAGAGCATCGAACACGGCTTCGGGGCTGGGTTCGAGCAAATAATCGATGGGATGTTCGGCTTCCTCTGCGGAAAGGCCAAATGCCTCCGCTTCCATTGGAAGATAACGGGAGAGCTGGGGTCGGTTGGTCGAAGTTGAAATAAACTCCGGCGCTAAGATGGTAATCTGGCTGACGCGGCGGTCTTCATACTGTTCAAGCAATGTGTTTGAAATCGCATCGGTTACGGTGCCATCCAATTTACCGCCTAAATCCATGGTCGAGCCAATTAAGCGATCATCCACACGTTTGCGGAAATAATCGCGTCCTTTGCGCCCCACGCAGTAAAGTAGTGCGTCGGGGTTTTCACGCATGAATTTGGTCGCAGCCTTGATCAGGTTCGAGTTGAACGCACCGCAAAGCCCGCGATCCGAAGTGAACAACACCAACAGCTTTGGCAAATCGCTTTCCGAACGGTTTTCAAACAACGGGTGCTCTTGTGCCTTTGGGCTGAGAGCCAAACGGCCAAGCAGAAGTTGTAATTTGCGTGAAAACGGACGCGCCGCGTTCATCTGCTGCTGGGCACGGCGCAACTTTGCTGCCGACACCATCTCCATGGCTCGGGTGATTTTCCGAGTGTTGTTAATGGAGCGAATACGCGAGCGTAACTCTTTGATGCCTTTTGCCATGTTGCCGTTCCCGGTGTCCGGTAGTCAGTGATTTTCTGCTTTAAGTTCTCTTGGCCAAACCGTTTATTTTCAGCTTTTTACTTATTGTCGTTTGCTGATTTAAACTTCTCGATGAATTCCTTGCAGGCCTTATGAAGTTTCTCTTCCGTTTCAGGCAGAAGCACCTTCTCGGTGTTGATCGAATGCAAGGCGTCGTGATATTTTTCGTTCACATAGCCGACCAACCCGATGACGAATTTTTGCGCGGATTCCACAGGCAAGGCATCCAGGTAGCCATTCGTACCGGCAAAAATCTGGATGACCTGGTTTGCAAGCATCTGCGGTGCGTATTGGCCTTGTTTGAGGATTTCGACCAGACGCGCGCCACGCGTCAACTGGGCTTGGGTCGCCTTGTCGAGATCGGAGCCGAACTTGGCAAACGCTTCGAGTTCACGGAACTGAGCCAGTTCGAGACGAAGTTTACCGCCGACTTTCTTCATCGCCTTTGTCTGGGCAGCGCCACCCACACGCGAAACAGACAGACCAACGTTAATGGCCGGGCGAATACCGCGATAGAAGAGGTCGGGTTCGAGGAAAATCTGACCGTCGGTGATCGAAATCACGTTCGTCGGAATATAGGCCGACACGTCGCCTGCCTGGGTTTCGATGATGGGCAGCGCCGTAAGCGATCCCCCACCGAGTTCGTCATTGAGCTTGGCAGCGCGTTCCAGCAAGCGGGAGTGCAGGTAGAAAACGTCACCCGGGTAAGCTTCGCGGCCGGGAGGACGGCGCAGAAGCAAACAGAGTGTACGATAAGCGGCAGCTTGTTTGGACAAATCGTCGTAAACGCACAGCGCGTGGCGGCCCGAGTCGCGGAAATACTCGGCCATCGTCACGCCCGTGTACGGAGCGATGAACTGCATCGATGCCGGATCGTCCGCCGTGGCGCAAACCACGGTTGTATATTCCATGGCGCCGTGTTTTTCGAGAATTTCCACCACGGCGGCCACCGAAGAGGCTTTCTGACCGATGGCGATGTAGAAGCAGTGAACGCCCTGGCCACGTTGATTGATAATCGTATCGATGGCGATCGTTGTTTTGCCGGTTTGGCGGTCGCCGATGATCAACTCGCGCTGGCCGCGACCAATCGGAATCATCGAGTCGATCGCTTTAAGGCCGGTCATCAACGGTTCGTGCACCGATTTACGAGCAAGCACGCCAGGAGCTTTGATCTCAATGCGGCGATGTTCTTTCGATGCGATGGGCCCTTTGCCGTCGATCGGATTACCAAGGGCGTCCACCACGCGACCCATCAGGGCTTCGCCAACGGGAACGGCGGCAATTTCGCCGGTGCTCTTGACCGTGTCGCCTTCTTTGATCAGCGTGTCGGGGCCGAAAAGCACCGCACCCACGGAGTTTTCTTCAAGGTTGAGCACCATGCCTCGCAGGCCATGGGGAAATTCGAGCAGTTCGCCCATCATTGCCTGGTTCAGGCCGTAAATCTGGGCAATCGAGTCGCCGACCTTGAGGATCGTGCCGACGTTTTCGACTTCCAGTGAGCGATCAAAATTCTCGATTTCCGACTTGAGAATCGATGCGATTTCTTCCGCGCGAATGGACATTCCTATTCACTCCGTGAGTTTCAATCAGTGGTGAGTCAACCGATGCAGGATTTGGGTCAGTGGACCTTCACAAGCATCAATTTTTCCTTCAAATGGGCCATTTGAGTTTGCAGCGAATTGTCAATCAACAAGTCGCCAGATTTGAACCGTACGCCGCCCAAGACAGCAGGGTCCACTTTGTAATCGATGTTCAGACGCAGGCGAGTCTGGCGTTCGAGCGCTGCCAGCAGGCGTTGCTTTTCAGAATCGTCCAAGGACTTCGCCGTGGTGACGGTGCCCGAGGAGATTCCCTGGTCTTTTTCAGCCAGGTAATGGAAGTGCTCGAGCGAGGCGCGGAGAATTTCAATCCGGTTTCGCTTGAGCAGCAACATGACAAAGTTCTTCAGCAGACGATGGAATCGGTCACCCAGGACACGCTCTCCGATCGCCATCTTGTCTTCCGATGGCACGTGAGGAGCTTCCATGAGCGCGATGAAGCCGGGAACCTGGCCAGCAGCCGAGAGAAGGGCACGGCCTTCTTCCCATACCTGAGCCACGGCATCGGCGGCTTTAGCCGACTCGAAAAATGCTTCGCCGTAGATTTTCGCCGCTTGCAGATCTACGTTCATGAGTTAGCACGCTTCTCCAAGTCGTTGATGAATCCGGTAACCAGTTCACGCTGCTTGGAATCGTCCAGGTTGACGGAAAGCAGCTTGCCCGTGGCAGCGAGCGTCATTTCGACGGTCTCGCGGCGCAGGTCCAGGCGGGCTTTTTCAAGTTCCATTTCCATCGAGGCTTTGGCCTTGGTGGTGATTTCCTCGGCGTCCTGGCGCGCTTTTTCGATCAGGTTCGCGGCCATCTTGCGTCCTTCATCGACTGCCTTGTTGTGGCGTTCGCGCGCTTCGTCGTCGATTCGCTTCAACCGTTCCTCGTAGTCCTTCATCATCGCGTTGGCTTCGGCCAATTGACGATCAATGTCATCGAATTGGTCGGCGACACGCTTTTTCCGTTCGTCCAGCAAGCCGGTGACCGGTTCGAGGGCGAACATCTTGATGATAACCACGACGATCGCAAACGTGATCATGGTGGTGATCACCTGTGCGAGAAGTTCCGATCCGGCTGAAGCAGCCAATAGCATGGCTGGATTCATGGCATTCAACCTTTCCGAGTGGTCACACTGTTCTAAGCCCGTGGAAAATCCATGTCCGCATCAGATGAATGCGCAGGATTCCACGTTTACTCGCTGGGGGCTCGACCAACAAAGAGGACCTTGATTGTCGAGTGTGTTCGCAACCTGAAATCAGGCGGTGAACATGCCCGCAGCTTTGGCGATGAACGGCGAAACCAGCGCATAGATGGCGAGAGCTTCGATGAAAGCCGCGCCGATGATCATGGCGATCTGAATCTTGCCAATGGCTTCCGGCTGGCGACCCATGGCTTCCATGGCAGAACCGACCGCGCGGCCAAGTCCAAGACCTGCACCCAGGGCAGCGATGCCCAAGCCGATGGGGTAGGCGATTCCGAGAGCTGTTGTGACGTCCATTACTTGCCTCCGATGAGGAATGAATTCTTTTTCTTTATTGGAAAGGCGGATTTCAGAGAAAACCGCACCTAGCCACCAAATTGAACTACTGTTTGCGCTTAGTGCGCGTGCGCCTCCGCATGATGGTGTTCGTCGTGCTCGCCATGATCGTGATCGTGCGGCAGAACCATCAGGATATAAATCGCCGACAGCAGGGCAAAAACCAATGCCTGGATTGTCGAGAGCAGAAGTGCCAAAAAGTAGAAGGGGAATGTGAGTACTGAACCAAAAATGCCCCAGTAATCCGCCAACCCGCCAAAGATTGCTTTCGAGGCCATCAAACCGAGAAGCAACATCACCCCGAGGAGAATGTCTTTACCGAGAATGTTACCAAAAAGACGTAAGGCAAGGCTGAGGGGCTTGGCGCCAAAATCCGACACGCATTCGATAATGAACATCAACGGCGCGAGACACCATTGCACCGCGCTCTGAGGATTACCGCAAAGGTGCTTGATGTAATGCACGGGGCCTAAACGGGTCCAGGCAACGTATTGATAATACAGGAAGGTGCAAAGCGCGAGGCTGCCGGTTATGAGAAGCGATGCTGTCGGCGCTTTCATCAAGGGCACAATGCCCATCAGGTTCATCGCCAGAATAAAGAAGAACAATCCAGTGACATAGGGCATGTACCGACGGCCGTTTTCTTCGCCCAGGATACCCTTGCAGAAGTTGTCAACGCCATCGACCAACATTTCAACGGCTACCTGGCAACGGGTAGGATTGCGAATGGCTTCTTCTTTGGATCGACGAAACGGACGCGTCACCAGCCAGGTAATCACGACGACAGCGAGCATGGCGATGGCGGCGAACAGGTTATTTTCCCAAGGCATGTAATCAACGAACGGAGCGGGTTTTTCCAGGCGTCCGACATGCAAGGTCTGAACCAGATTCAAACCGTCTTTCGGGCGTCCATAGACATCGGCTTCCGATCCACCCTCGGCTAAAACGTCTTCTTTATAGCTGGCAAACCAGATTTGAACGAAGTTCGGGAATTCAGGAGGATGGGAAACGTGACGACCATGATCGTGAACGGCGTGCGCCGCATCGTGAGCGCCGTGTTCCACATCGGCAGCCAGATTGTGCACGTCTCCCTCGTGTTCGGCGAGGGCGGACTCGGCATGTTCGACATGCGCGTCCACCGCTTGGGCAGCGTGATCGAGAGCTTCGTGCGCGTCGTGCGAATGCTGGTGCGCATCAACGTCTGTGTGTTGCTCAGGCATCCGTGGTGTTTCCCAGGAAAAGTGTGCGCCAATCTTTCGGCAAAGGACGACTGTCTTTTGGGCCCGCTTGCGTCTTATCTACAATCGCCAAGCTGAAGGCTTCGAGCATGCAGATCAGCAGGAAGGTGCTGAATCC
Organism: uncultured Candidatus Sumerlaeota bacterium; assembly: GCA_964580585.1. Classification (GTDB taxonomy): domain Bacteria; phylum Sumerlaeota; class Sumerlaeia; order SLMS01; family JAHLLQ01; genus CAZOKZ01. The sequence continues at coordinate 78,875 of CAZOKZ010000002.1, forward strand.
ACAAATTAGTGCAAATGTTTGCAGGTACATGGCTGGCAGAATCAAAAAAAACATCAAAACCAGCAGGACCAGCTTTGCCTTCAGGTAGAACAGGGATTGCAGCAAATTTTTCTGCGTCAATCCAATCAACATTCCCCCGAGGAAAAACCAGTTCAGGACGCCGAGCAGAGAGCCCATGGCGTAGGCGGAACCCCAGTTGAAATCAACACCAAGGGTTACGATCAAAGCGACCAAAGCGCTCACGGCTCCGGTTTTGTAATACATCCAGCGAAGTCGGGGGTTCTTCACGATGCAAAAACCAAGTCGTTTGAGGTCAGGTGTCTTTCGATAGAATTCTCAGAATTCTGACTGTTTCGCGTATGGCAACGACGAGTCCCAGGATGAGTCCTACCATGAAGCCGGAAGAGGGGTAGTCGAATTTGCTACCGATCCAGTATCCCAAGGCTCCGCACCCAAGTGGGCCACCGACAAATAACGTCGGGATGGCCATCGCAAGGCTTTGCCGCCGGAGCGATTCGCCTCTTTTCTTCCAGGGGTTTTCGTTTTTCACCGTCGCCGTCCTCCGCACGTGGAACACAAACCTAATTTACGGTTACGCGAACCGCCGTGCGAAGTTCGCGGTGTGTGTAGGCATATCGTGTCGCGGACACAAGCAGAAAGTTTGTGATTTTTTTCTCAGATGAACAAAAAGTACCTATTTCCGATTTGGGCCACCTAATCTGATGGGCTCTCGGGCACAGATAACCGTTTTGACTCAATTGCTTCCATTAAAGCAGCCAAGTCCGGAGGTGGCAAGTGGTCCGTCTGAGTTTGAAGTTCGGTCGCCAATTCATCGAGGCAATCGCTCTCCCCCAACGCATGGGCAATTCGACGCATCCACCGATGATAGGAGGGGGAAAAATGCGGTTTGTCACAGAAGAAGCCTACACCATTGAACGTCAGTCGATGAAGTGTCGAGGGTCCATATTTTCCGAGTGCCTCGTAATGTTCGGCAGTGGGATATCCCTTGTTGCGGTCCCAGCCGTATTCGGGGAATTCCCGGTGGTAGCAATCCATCATGCGATCGCGCGTGACCTTGGCCAGGATGGATGCAGCGGCGATGGAGGCGGATTTACGATCCCCTTTGATAAGGGGAAGGGTGGGTAATCCGGCGGCGGGCAGTTCGAGCGCATCGGTTACCAGGGCGCCAACCGTCAGAGCTGCATTGCGACCGGCAAGTTGCCGATTGGCTTGTTGCAACGCGCGAAGAGAAGCAACCCGAGTGGCTTCAAGGATGTTAAGAACATCGATTTCCCCGGCGTGGCAAATTCCCACCCCCCATGCAAGGGCTGCGCGTTGGATTTTTCCAAAGAGATTGTTTCGCTTTTTTTCGGTCAGGAGTTTCGAGTCCCCAAGTCCGACAGGTCGGCGGCCTTCGAGATCCCAAACCACGGCAGCGGCCACAACTGGACCAGCCAATGGGCCTCGGCCCGCTTCGTCGATGCCCGCGACGAGGCATCCACCATGTTGATTCGACCAATCGCGTTCGGGACGAATCGTTGGTTTTTTCGGTAGAGCCTTTTTCCTACGGGCGGCGCGGTCCTCGGCAGATGATGGCAGGAAAGACACGAGGGAACAATTCAGCCTTCCGTTTCGTCTGGCATCGACGGCAGATCGTTCACCGCGTCGCGGAACGATTTGCCGGGTTTGAAGACGACAACTTTCTTTTCTTCGATGAAAATTTGCTCACCCGTTCGTGGATTACGTCCATTTCGGGCATTTTTTTCTTTCACTAGAAAGGTCCCAAATCCAACGAGCGATACTTTTTCGCCTTCCTGCAGAGCGTCTTTAATCGCATCCAGAAATATTTCAACGGCTTGATAGGACTCGTTGCGCCCAAGTCCTGTTCTTTCCATTAGTAAACTTGCCACTTCGGCCTTGGTCATGAAACCGCTCTCCCGATGTGCGCATAAATTTGATGTGCATCCTTGCTATCGGTTTATGTAACTTGAACGGATTCAGGTCAATAGCAAATTTCTACGCTTCGATGATTCCTCCATTAGAGCGAACCAAACGAATCAGGGACTGTTATGGGCAGTGTTGAGCGGTTCAGTCACGAGTTGGGCGGCTGGAATTTCGGCGCGCAGGCCTTTTGAAAGCCGCTCGATCGAGCGCTCGGCTGCGTATTTCAGGCAATAGGCTGGTTTCATGACCGAGGGGTTCATAAATCCGTTCGGGTAACCGCCGTGGCGTTCACGAAGCGCAAATTCCCCCATAGTGTTTTTTTCTTCCACCCCTTCGGTGATTCGTCCTTCGATTTGAAGTTCGGTTGCTCCCGCTCCGTACCCAATCACGTAGCGCAAAAATGGCGAACCTTTCTCAATATCGGTGACAGTGCTTTGAACCGAGATCACACGGTAATCCTCAGTTAGAGGATCGTCCGGCGTGTATGCATATCGTACTCGCACGGGATGGGGGTAAGAACGTAACAAATACCGATAGAGGCGTTCGCGCAGGGTGAACAACACGTCTTCTTCTTCCTCGACGGTCAAACGTTCCGAAGCCTGCCAGATGGGCTTATCGACAACGAACAGAACCGCCTGGGCCGCTTCGAGATCAATCCCGTCGGCTTCGGCGTTTGGAACATTTTGATGCTTTTTGGCGAGTTCTTTCATTTCCTGTTTCGTCAGAAAATACTGATCGATTGAAAAGTCCTGCCCCGAATCCACTCGCATCTTGAACCCCTTCTCGTCGATGGAGTCGAAGGTCGTGTAGTCGTCCAGAAATCCGGTGGGTTGGATTTGGGGTCGCGAACATCCGGAGGAGACGAGCAACGCCAACAAGCTGAACAAGAGGGGAAGAATTCGTTTCACAAGGGGCACCTTTCTTTCGATCACAACGCATCCGGAAAATGGAAAAGCCGGAGTACAAAGGGGATGTTGCGGTCCCCCGCTCCGGCTTTTCCCTCCGAGAGGAAAACGTTCAACGACCTGCTGGAGAAATCTTACAGCCCGGCAAGTTGATTGCGTTGGAGCGGCATTTTCTCAGGCAAAATCACAATGACCGAACGGCGATTGGCCGAGCGACCATCTTTGGTTGCGTTGGTTGACGCCGGGCGATGTTCGCCGTACGTCGTCGCGGAAAGTTTGGCCGGATCGAATCCATGAGCATCGACCAGGTTATGCACGACTTCGAGAGCACGACCCGCGCCGAGTTCCCAGTTCGACCGCCAACCGGATTTCACGATGGGTTGATTGTCCGTATGACCTTCGACCAGCAATTCGCGATTCGGGAAGTTGGTGTTGATAATGTCCGCCACCTGGGCAAGCACCTGCTCGCCCTGAGAGCTGAGTTCCGCTTTGCCTGGCTTGAAGATCAGTTGATCGACGATCGTCAGTGTCAGCCCACGGCTGGTTTCTTCGAGTTCAATGTTGAGATTGGCAAGCTGATCGCGCAATGCGTTGACCGCCTGTTCGCGTTCGTTCAACGAAGTGCGGATTACGTTCATTTCATCGCGTGCCTTAGCCAGTTGACCTTCGGCTGCAAGCAACTGTGTTTCGAAATCGGCTGCTTTCTGAAGCGCATTGTCGCGCTCGGTCGTCAAACCCGCGAATTTGTCTTTCAGATCTTTGAGCGCCATATCCTTGGCATCGACTTGAGCCTTGGACTGAAGAAGTTCAACCTTTGCGTCGGCAAGAGTCGAGTCCTTCTGTGACAACTTGGCGTTAGCGGAATCGAGGTCCGAATTCAACGCCGCAAGCGTGGCATCTTTATCGGACAATTGCGAGCGCAGGTCGCTCAACTCGGTCATCGAGTTATCGAGTTCGCCGCGCAACCGGTCGAGTTCCGCCAGCGTTTCCGCCGAAGCGCCCGAATCGCGCAACATGGCGAGTTCGGCTTCTTTGGCTTCGAGTTCCGCGCGAAGGTTTTCGATTTCGCGTTCCACATCGTCTTTGGTCAATTGCTCGTACGCATCGCCCGCCAACCCGCCGGTCGCGGCGCCTGCGCCACCACCGACAAAGGCACCGTGAGCCACAGAGATCGAGGCAGAGTTATTTCCGATGGCAGCACCCGTGACCGCACCCAATACACCACCCGCAGCCGTACCTTTTTGCACCGAACTGCATCCGGCGGATAAGAGTGTCGCGAGGGCCAGCGTTCCACTGAGAGCTAATAACTTACTGGTTTTCATGAACGTCCTCCTTGGAGCTTGAACATCAACTTTTTCCACGCTGTCGCGAGAGGTTAGATCGTGACCTGCCTGGTGAATTTGCCTTTTGGGAAAGAGAGAAGGCATTTCTTTATGGAGTGCGGGGCGACCCTGATGAACGGCAAGAAAAAAATGCAACAGCGGCAAAGTTATTCTTCCGCGCATCTGCACATCGTCGCGCGAGACAATCCTTACGGGTGAGAGGGCTAAAAAAACGCGCCCGAACCAGTATAAGGAACGGACGCGTTCGATGAAATTCGACTGACAAAAACGACCTCAACCCATCGGGATGGCCTCGGCTTGGTTGGCTTTTTCCTCCTGATATTCTTTGGCGGTCAGATACCGCCCATAATATTTCTGAAGACCATCGAGAATCGGAAGTTCCTCGCCGGTGAAATCTGCGGGGCAAAATTTCTGCGTTTGTTTCTTTTTCTCCCCCTCTGGACAATAGGTGATTTTGAGGTATTTTTTACCAATCCCATCATCCATTGCCATGTTTTCGATGGTGCTGAAAAAAATCGGCGCGGCCCAGTCGAGTACATGGATTTTTTCATAATCGATCGTGCACAGGAGGTCCTTCTTGTTTTTGTATCGCAAAAGCGGGAAAAACTCTTCTACGTGTTTTATCTCAACTTCACCTTCCGGCTTGAAGCGCCAGGCCAATATTTGCCGGTGAACTCGATGGAATGCCTGCTCGAATTCTGTCCATTGCTGGTTTTCGATTTCTTCAGCCGATTCAATGGCGGAGAACCACGAATCGTTCACCGCTTCCAGATTTTCCTCGCTGCGTATTGTAGGTTCGACCTGCAGCCCCAACGACTCGATTCGACTGGCAAGCGGCGGGTGCGAATCAAAAGGGTGCGGCGTTCCGGATTCGGCGAGTTCCGTGCCGGTAATACACGTCTGCATAAAACCGGGAAAACCTTCTTCCAGACGTTGAGAAACGTTCATTTTTTCGACGTTTTCTTCGACCTGAAACAGCTCGTTTTGCACCTTTGCCCGATATTGGCAATAGGCTGAAATTTTAACCAATGCCTGGGCCATGTCATGCGCCGAAGTCAATTCCGACCCAATGCGGTCGGCGCGGAATTCGCGCACGCGGCTGAGCTTGTTCAGCGACAGTTGATAAAGCGCCCAGAACAGGAGCATGAAATGAAAAACGGGGCGGGAAATGCCGCCTTCGTGGAGAGCCTGAAGGTAGTGGGAGTATTTTTGCAGAAGCGGCGAAATTTTCAACGAATAAAAAGTATCTTCGCCACTGAAGTGCGCCAGTTCGTGCGCCAAAACGGCGTCGGCTTGTCCTCTGCTCAAAACTTTGAGTAACGAGAGGCTGGCAAACAGAGTTCTGCCCGTGTAAAGTTTATCGTCCACGCGAACGGGATGTTGAGTAACGAAGAAATTATCGTCAATTCCGACAAATATCTGGTCGGGCTTGCTGATCCCGAGTTTCCCGGCCATTTCCGCGACGCGATTCCAAAGTCCAGGGGCTTCCTCTTCGCTGAGAAGGCGACCTTCAAGCGGCGCTTCCTGGTCAACTTTAAGAAAAATCGCCCGAATAATCATGAAGATTGCGCCAATGGTTAATATTCCAATGATAAGGATCAGCTTGGGAAAATATCGTTCGCCCCAGAGCGCTGTGACCCAGAAAGAAAGCGCCACGGCAAGGGTTCCTTGCCCGATGACCTGGATTACAGCAAAGATGCGCAGGATATGCCATCCCACCAGCAAACTCAAGTATTGAACTTGCTGGGATTTGAAGGAACACACGACACTGATGCCAACGGCGATCAGAGCAAGGATACTCGTAATCAGACACACGAAGGCGATCCGCTTCATCCAACGAAAGACCCCATAGCGCAGTTTCACGGGACTGAATTGAGATTGAATTCCCGCCGCTTCAGGGTGGTTGGATGCCATAATACGCGAAACGGGAGTCGAGCTATAGAACTCGATGGCGGCGGCCCTGTCATCCTCCGACCACTCTTTGTCGCTTCGAATATCGGAAAGGACGACTTCGAGAATCTCGCGATCCGTATGGTCTTCCGCATGACGAAAGAACCAGAGTGCGAATCCTGGAATTAAAAAAATCACAAAAACAGGTAACACAAAACGTCGAATAAAACCAAACTTGGAAAAAGCAGGATCGGAGTCCATAATCCCTCCCTTGGAAATTCCGCGCGCACATGAGTTACGACAAGTACGCTTCTCACAGATGTGTGATATTGTGAAGATGAAAGAAGCACCATGAGTGGAAAGCTGTCAACCCTTGCTTGCCGCTCGTGGCGAACAGCGACGGTTGATTATTTGCTGGTTGACCGCGCGGGGCAAAATGCGCGTTCTGAGAAACCAATTGTTTGAATTTTTCTCAGGATTGTTCCGTGTCTGAAACAGCAAAGCCAAAGCCCCCTCTAAAGTCAGAGTCGATACCACCGACCTGCCGATGCCCGATAGTTTTCCCCAAACCCAAACCCGCAAAAAAACCCCCGATAAAAATCAAGAAGGGGGACGTGGTGGAAGTCACGATCGAATCGCTAACGTTTGGCGGTCGAGGGCTCGGACGTTTGGATGGCTATGTCGTCTTCGTCCCGCATGTCGCACCGGGCGACACGGTGCGCGCGCGAGTCACAAAACGCAAATCGGGCTATGCAGAAGCCGCCCTGGTCGAAGTCACTAAATCCGCCCCCGAACGCATCGATCCACCCTGCCCGGTGTTCACGCGATGCGGTGGCTGCACGTGGCAGCATTTGCCAATCGAGGTGCAGGAGAACTGGAAACACCGCATCGTTCAAGACGCGTTACGACCGATCCTTTCGAAACATCCACAACCCATCGAAGTCGAACCGATCACCCCGAGCCCGGTGCCGTTTCACTATCGTAACAAGATGGAATTTACGTTCGGGCAGGAAGCGCCCGACGCGCCGCTCAAGCTCGGATTTCACCTGCCGGGAAATTGGAAACATATTCTGGATGTCAACGCGTGCTGGCTTCAGCCCCAATCGCTCGATGCGATGCTGGAAGCGGCCAAACGCGAAGGCGAACGCCAGTTTCTGAAAGCCTGGAACCCGGTGCGCCACGAGGGGATGCTGAGGCAGTTGCTCGTGCGGTGGAGTGTGTACGAGGGCAAAGCGCTGGTTGCGATTTTGACCGGCGAACGCGACGGCTTCGATTTCCCGGCGTTTCGCACGGCGTTGACCGACGCGTGCCCGGATATCAAAGGCGTGGTGTGGGGGTTGAACGCAAACCGTAGCGATGTGGCGCGCGCGGAAGAAGTACTCGATTCCTGGGGCGAGACAACGCTCGAAGAACATCTCGGCGATTTGCGGTTCCGCATTTCGCTGGCGTCCTTTTTCCAAACGAACACGCGCGGCGCGATGGAACTTTATTCGACGGCGAAAGAGTACTTGGGTCTGACGGGCAACGAGCAATTGTTCGACGCGTATTGCGGCACGGGAACGATTGGAATTTTCTGCGCAGACAAAGCAAAGCAGGTTTACGGCATCGAGTTGATTCGCGATGCGATCTGGGACGCGCGAAGCAATGCCGAATGGAACGGTTTGGACAATTGCACGTTCATGGCAGGCGATATGAGCCAGGCGTTGCCTGTGATGTTAAACTCGATCGAGGGTAAGATCGACCGCCTGGTCGTCGATCCGCCACGTTCCGGAATGGACAAACGTGCTCTTGCTCAATTGATTGCCATCCAGGCACCCGTGTTGGTGTATGTTTCGTGCAATCCGACGACGATGGCGCGGGATTTCGAGCAAATGATCGAGGGTGGGTATCGCATCGAGCGTATCCGACCGGTGGATATGTTCCCGCAGACGTACCATATTGAATGCGTGGCACGGTGCATCCTTGAACGAAACTCCTAAAAGTCCCAATTCTCGGTGTTGCGCTTCGGACTCAATCTCCCGCCTTCGCCTGTCGGCTACGGACGGACAAGCCCGCAACGTAGCTCCGCTACGCTTCGCGCGCCTTGATCTTGGAACTTTTAGAAGTTCCCACACCTTTAGGAGTTCCTGGTATCCTTGAGCGATAAGGCCCTTTGTGAACTGATCGATCCCGCAACGCGGGGGAATCGCTCGATGGCCGTGCGATTGTGGCGCAGCCGCGAGTTGATTTTCACGTTGGTAAAGCGCGATCTGAAGATTCGATACAAATCGTCGGCGCTGGGTTTTTTGTGGTCGTTTGGCAAACCGCTTTTGCTGATGCTTGTGATAGCGGCGGTGTTTTCCGCGCTGATCGGCATTCGCGCCGGGCACGATCTGCTCCCCTACCCATTGCATGTGTTGACCGGTTTATTACCCTGGATGTTTTTCGCAGGCGCTTTGAGCGATTCGCTCTACTCGGTGATTGGCAACAGCAATGTCGTGAAAAAAGTCTGGCTACCGACTGAAGTCTTTCCCGCCTCGGTGGTCATCGGCCAGTTGATTCATTTTGCCCTCGCGATGTTGATTCTCGCGGTGTTTATCGTTGCCTATGCGTTGTTCGGACATCTGCCCGCAGACCATGGCGGTGGAACGCTTGGTTGGTTGGTCATGCCCAGTTGGGAAATTTTACTTCTACCATTCCTGGTACTTTTGCAGTCCATGTTTGCCTTCGGTTTGTGTTTGATTCTGGCGTCGTTGAACGTGTTTTACCGCGACATGGCTTCGATCACCGAGATTGTACTCTCGGCATGGTTTTACATCACACCAATTATTTACCCCGCCAATTTTGCGCGCGTTGCTTTGCAACAAAAAGGCATGGAACATCTTTACTGGATGTACTTGTGTAATCCGATGACGCCGATCACGTTGGCATACCGACGTATTATCTATGGAAACATGTTCCGTGGCGGGCCGGAAGTCAGCGACGCCACGTTGATAATGGGGTTGGGAATTTCGTTCATCTCTTCAGTGATCGTTTTATGGTTCGGCATACGGCTGTACCAACGCATGAGCAAACGATTCGCAGACGAGTTGTAAGCCGCCAGATCACGGTAATCATTTCGTCATTTGTGAGTTCGCATCAGGAACCCGCTTCGCCAGCGACCGCTTCATCGGGGGACGGAGTCGTGGTTTCACGCTCGATGCGATAGCCATGAACGTACACGCCAAGGGGACGGTAGTCGGGTGTCTCGGGATCGAATCGCACAGGCGTGTAGGTTGAATTGACGTTGATAGAAAGCCAACGGGGAGCGGCAAAGCGACCGTTGTCTTCGGCGGGATCGAATTCGTGTTCAAAACGTTTAATATCTTCGGCTTTCATGCTGACAACTTCAACTTCGCCATCGGGCCATTCGATGGTGACAATGCCTGGGACTTTATAGCGATAAAGGTTGAAGACTATTTTGTTCACTTCGGGATCAATGGGTTTACGCCACCTATGGCTGGTCCATTGCGAGTAAGTCGGCGGCTCACTTTTAATATCGGGCTGCCAGGGACGTGGATGATCGACGAGCAAATCCTCGCGGAAATGGGCGTTTGCGGTGATCGCTGCGAGGATACCAACCACGGCGAGAAATACGTGTCCGCTTTTTTCTAATTTTGGCGTCAATGATACAGAACGACGATGGCGACATAGTCCCACCAGCATACCACCCAGTATCCAGAAGAAATATTCAACAGGGCGAATGTAGAAGAAGTACTGGGCGATACCGTTGATCGTCAGGCCGACCAAACCCATCAATAGAGCCAGCACAACCAGTTGCTCGTTGCGATTGAAGTGCTTCCATGCGCGACGAACCTCAAGGAAAACGGCGACGATTCCCCCAACCATCAGGAGCAAAACAAACGGTCCGTTTTCGACGAGAAGGTTCAGGTAGAAATTGTGGTTCGTGGCATGATCGATTTGGTAGTATCGGAAAGTGCTGGGGAGAAACCACGATTCGTAATAGAGAAAGTGCGTCCCAAGTCCCAACCCCAGCGGATATTCACGCAAGAAAATCACGGCGCTGCCAACGTAGTTCAACCGATCGGCAACACGCAGGATATTTTCCATGCGTGGCAACAGCACCTGGTGCCCCAACAAAAATCCGATTCCAACGATCGCCACAGACGAACCGACGATGAAAATCAATGGTTTGAAAAATTGAAACGACCGAATGCGCAAGTCGTGGATTTCCTGCTGCAAGCGATCGACTTCCTTGTCGGCATCGGGTTGTTCGTGATCGATGGCATAAAACGAGGTCCACAATCGACGATATTCCAGCAAATAATGTTTTGACGTTTTCAGGTAGTGGCGAATACTGGGCAGAAAGTACACGAAAATCCCCAACAGGGTTGACCCCGCCACACCAAGCCAGGATGCGCGCGCCGCCGTCAGTAACAAACACAACGCCACAAGGACCAAACCTGAGGCACCAAAGCAACGGACCCATTTGCTGCCTCGCCAAGTCCAAAGCATGACGCCTGGCCACATGATAATGATCCATTGGCCAAACCATCCGGCATGTCCGGCGGTGCCTTGAAATCGACCGTAATTGAGGAAGTCGATATTCAAGAACCGTATTTCATTCATCTGGAAAATGGGAAACTCGGTGCGCAAACCGATGCTTTCCACCAACCCTGCAATGCAGGCGAGAATCAATCCGACGGCGCCAAATTTCAACATCCGGGCAGCGACACGAATCGATGCTCGACGAGCTGCTAAAATTGCCAATCCCACGCCAATGGACCAGTTGATCAGGCATCGCAATGGCCAATATTCGCTACTGGCCCACCCCCAAAGGACGTTGTTGATCGTGGTGCTCCACCAACTGAAGTCTGGTTTGACTTCTTCGCGATAAATATTAAGGAACCAACCGGGAATGGAAGACACAAAGATCAGAATCAGCAACCCAGCCAGGAATACAGGCCAAGGTTTCCAGTTCTCGTTTTTTTCAGGAGTACTCCAACTTTCACGGTCAAGCGAAAGCACCCCGGTTTTGCCAAGTAAACGCATTTCACCGATGATCGCTCCCAACCCGAGGGCTTCGACGTTGACGAGAAATTGGTTCTGCCCTTGATTCAGCAGGTAAAGTGGTCCGAACAACGCCAAGGCATAGATGGACCAGACCGGGTTGATGATACCAATAATAAGGGCTACGAGACAGGATAACCGAATGTCCACCCATCCGAGAACAAGTAACGAGGAAGCCAAAAACAACACCAACGCAAGAACGATGCTGAGCAATATCCGGTTGGCCCAAATCTCGGGGTAAATACTGGCATCCAACGCTTCCGAAACGGAAGCGATAGAATCGGATTCGGCAGCTTGGTTGGTGGAGTTGGACAAATAGGTACCCGATTGCAATTAAGTTAACGCGTGGGACTGTGAGATTGATATCCGAGGTGGTCAATCGGTGGTTTTAGAGGAATGAGACTTCAATTCGGCCACATGGCGCCGTGCACGGTCGATGGCTGTCGCCGATTGCCGAGGGTCTTTTTCCGCGGCGCTCAGGTAATTTTCCCACGCGAGGACGATTTCCTTCATCGGACGATTGAGCGTTTCGGTCGCAACGGCATAATTATAGAAGTTTCCCGCCAACCGAGGATCGAGCCGGGTGCCGTAATAAAACATCAAGCGAGCGGTCTCTACGTCGCCGCTTTCAAATTCGATGCTTCCCTCGAGAAAAAGCCCCTCGGCCGCTTGGGGATCGCGGAGCCGAAGGGCAATTTTAAGTAAATGGCGCAAACGGGGGACGTAGGTCATGAAGCTCAACTGGAAGCAATGGGGAGCAGTGTCAGTAGGCCGCTTCTTCGGTCAATTCCTCGAGTTCGAGGTCCTTGGCGAGCAAATAACGGCATTGGCGGCGTTCGCAATTGGTCCACTGTTCGTCTTCCATGGCTTGCTCAACGCGCTGCATGCTGCCGGTTTCCTCGAAAAGCGTTTTCATTCCTTGATATCGGTTCATGGGCAGGTAGCACTTATCGGTGGCCTTCCAGGCGCAGCCGACGGTGGTCAAAATCGTCGCCGCCAGGAGAAAACCGGCCAATTTCGGGATCATTGTTCGTGGCATATTCATCGGTCGGAAAGCCATTTGCCTTTCGCGTTAAAGTCGAGAATGCCGTTTTAAGCGATGGGTCACCGGACAGGGGCAAGCCCGATGAGTGATTTGCCCTTTATCCGACCAAGCCGGGACGGCAAGGAGATGGGTGAGCGTCCAGCCAGTGGCGCAGCTTGGTTTTTCGGTCGGCCAGATAGGTGGAATCCAGAAAGTAATCGAAGAAGGCCCCCGAGATGGATTGAGCGCCGTGATGGCAGACCTTCAGGTATCCGGGGTGAGGAAACAGATCGCCGTTTGACGTCGTGCGCTGGGAAGAACTCGTATCGGGTACGGACAAAATAAACGCTAAAATCGGGTCATTGGCAGGTCGGTGCCAATCGCGACAGATTACAGGGAAAAGATCGTAATCGCTTTCCCGAGCACGCAATGCGGGAAGTTCTTCCAAGGGCACCTCAAACAAAATTCCATTCAACGTGTCTCCCAAGTCCGGTGAACTCAACACGTTAAGTGCGGCACATTGACTTGCATCCGGTGAAGCCCCATACCGTTCGAGCAATTCGTTTCCGATGACGTAATTGAAAATCCGGCGCGCGCCATATGCAATCACCGGGTGGCGACGAACTCCCTGGGTTTTGAGTGTTTTACTGGCGGACGAAACGTTCATCAGGCTGCCGTATCCAACCAACCGTAGGACACCGGCGCTTTCGCGGGCGAGAAAATCCTCCAACCCATCCCATGGATAGGTGAAGTAATTTTTTTTCGTCTGGAGTAGATGATTGTGGGAAGGACCTAGAGGAACGGGAGTGTCGTGATAGTGAGCAGAAAAAGCATGCACTGTCGAGTAACCGGTATCGTTCATTAACACTCTCACCGTCCTTTCGAGTATCAGCGTGGTTGTGTTAGAAAATCTCACGGCGGAATGCAAGCCTAACCGGGGCGAAATATTCGATTTACTCCCGATTGACATCTCAGCCCATTGGTTTCCACCTTGTGACATCATTCATTTCGACCTTAGCGAGGTTCCCGCCTGTGGAATCGACCTTCAATTCTGAACCGAGAATCGCCGACCTGGAACGGGACCCGAGCGAATACTCGTTTGCCGCCATCACGCAAATTTCCTGGCTGTTTGGCGGCATCATTTTTTCCGGAATCATGCTGGCATTGTCGAAACCGAAATGCCGCTATGTGCGTTTTCAGGTGGCGCAATGTTTCGCGGCCCAAATCGCGTGGATGATCCTGGCGTTCGTGCTGAGTTTTGGTTTTTTTATCATCCTGGCAATCATTGCGGGCATCATGGACAGCTCGGGCGCAACCAACACGCAAGGGGGCGATGTTCTGGCGGGACTGATGGGCATGATTTTCATCGGTGCCCCCTGTTGTCTGTATCTTTTTCAAATTGTGACGGGGATTTGGGCGATGGTCAGTGTTTCCAAAGGGGCGGATTTCACCATTCCTTTGATTGGAAATCTGGTGTTCAGTTGGTTTTTCAAACGCGAGATGCTCGAGGCGTTTCCCATGGAAAGCCCTCATGGTTCGATTTCGCCCTATAGCTCGACACCAATGCCCTCGATGCAGCAGGCTCCTCCGCCCCCTGATGTTTATCCATCCGCAGCGCCTCCTCCCCGACCTGGGCCAGCCGTACCCAATTGGCCACCACGCCAAGCCATGCCGGAATACGCTCCGCCACCCGACCAGGCTGGGAATGAACAGGAGCCTCCGAATCAATGATCGCCAACGCCCGTCCGACTCCCACAGATCTGGATCGCGATCCCACCGATAATGGGATTTTAGTCGCGGGGTATATTTTGCTGTTGTTTGGATGTATCTGTTATCAAGTCCCGGCCATGATTTTGACGGGAATCATTCTCGCCGTTTCGATTCAACGTTCGGAATATTGCCGTTTCCAGCTCGTCCAATTGTTGTCATTCGAATTCGCCTGGGGGTTGTTTTCGTTCATATTCAACCTGGTATCTTCGGTGGCGATGATGACTGCGATGAACGCGATGGACCGCACTTCATCGTATTCTCCATACGGCACAGGGATTCCCTTGATTTTAAGTCTGGTAACCAGCCTGATTGCCTACCTGCCTCCGCTGGTTCTGGCCATCTGGGGGGCCATTCGCGTGGCTCGGCTTCAGGATTTCGTGATTATCGGTATCGGAAACCTGGTTTTCAATTTATTCTTCCGAGACAAGATCGGTTGGCGTCAGGATTACCAACAAATCTCAACCGCCCCCACTCCTCCCATGCCGACGGCCCCACCACCCGACGCCAGTATGCCACCGGTGCATCCAATGGCACCCGACGAATCCGACTCGAAAAGCGATTAATCGCTTCACACAAAGTCTTTTGAAATCAATCGTGTAGCGCGTCGGCAAAAAGCGTATAATCGGGGATAAAGAGCATTTCCGCCGTACCGATGGGACCGTTACGGTTTTTCCCGACAACAATTTCAGTGGGAATCGGCAACGAACGATCGGCGAGTTTGCCGTCTTCGTCTTTTTGAATCTCGACACGTTCGCGGTGAACGAACATCACGACGTCGGCGTCCTGTTCGATGGCGCCCGATTCGCGCAAATCGCTGAGCATGGGGCGGGCGGATTTTTCCTTCCCGCTTCGTTGTTCAATCCCGCGAGAAAGCTGACTGAGGGCAAGCACGGGAACGCGCAACTCTTTTGCGAGACCCTTCAGTCCGCGTGAAATTTCGGCTACTTCCTGCTGGCGGTTGGATTCGCGCGACCCGCCAAGGCCCTGCATCAGTTGCAGGTAGTCCACGACGATCAAGGCTAAGTCCGGACGTTGAGCCTTGAGGCGACGCGCGCGCGACCGCAATTGCATGATCGTCAAGCCAGCGGTGTCGTCGATGAAGATGGGAACCTGCATCATGCGCGAGGCGGTTTCGCGCAATTTTTCCCATTCCTGTTCCTTGATCAGCCCTTTGCGAACGCGGTGGCTGGGAATTCTGGCTTCGCTGCACAACAGGCGCATGTTCAATTGGTCGGCGCCCATTTCGAGCGAGAAGAAGCCGACGGGTTTTCCCTCGAAAAGCGCCACATTACGTACGATATTCAACGCAAACGCCGTCTTACCAATCGAGGGACGGGCGGCGAGAATCACCAGGGCCGAGGGTTCAAACCCGCCGATGATCTTGTCGAGATCTTTCATCTGGGTTTGCAGCCCCGACTTGGGCTCGCGCGATTCGTACAGGTGCAAAATCTCGCCGATGGTATCTTCCATCAGCACTTCGAGACTCATAAACTTGCCGGTTTGATTTTGCTGGCTGACCTCGAAAATCAGCCGTTCGGCCATTTCAATCTGGTCTTCGACGTTGCGCCGTTCTTCACTGGACTCGCGCAAAATCGTGTCCGCCGCCGCCATCAGACGCCGGAGAGCGGATTTTTCCTGAACCATGCGCGCGTGGTCGGACGCGGCACTGGTCGAGAGAACGAATTGTTCCAGGTTGGCGAGGTAAACATACCCCCCCACCGCGTCGAGTTCGCCTTTTCGGCGCAGGACGTCTGACAGCAGCGTCAAATCAACGGGTTTGCCTTCGTTGTACAGGTCCAACATACACTTGAAGGCGACCTGATGACCCGCTTCGTAAAAATCTTCGGGCTTGAGGATTCGGAGAACATCTGGGATGACATGCTGGTCGAGCAGCATGGAGCCCAAAACGGCTCGCTCGGCTTCGAGGTTGTGCGGAATTTGTCTATCCGCCATTTTGTTGGACGGATTGACCGGCGAAGACGGTTTGCGAGTGCTTTCGGCCATGGATGCAATTCGGACAGTGACGGGGTCGGGAGCTGTTTCAATAGCGGGGACAGGGACCCCCCTGAGCGGGAACACGATCAGGAGCGGTAAACGTTTTGAGTGGCACCGGGATGTGTCGAGGTTCCCTGTCAACCCTGCTCAAAATGTGAACGAGGAGACGAAGGGATTGCAACACCAGCTTTTTACGATTTTTTAGCTTGAATCGCTTTGCCCCCAATGAATTTTGGTTATTATGATTTGTATAAATAATTGTCCCCAAACGACTCACAAGGTTATCCACAAGTAATTCACAACGATTCGGTACTCTATGACGTCTGAACCTCAAAATATCGTAACACATCTCGGCAATCTGACAATCGGTCCACTCCACCCCTTGCGCTTGATGGCGATTATCAACGCGAGTCCGGAATCGTACTACGCCGGTTCCGTATCGGTGGGACGCCAGGCCATCCAGGATGCCGCCGAACGCGCCGCGGAAGAAGGCGCGGACTTGATCGATGTCGGTGCAATGTCCACGGCTCCCTATAAAACGACCGAGATCAGCGAGCAGGAAGAAATCGACCGCATGGGCGAGGCGGTGGCGGCGGCGAGAATTGCGTCGGGGTTGCCCGTGACGGCGGATACCTCACGCGCCAAGGTGGCAAGAGTAGCACTCGATATGGGGGCGTGCGCCATCAACGATGTCACGGGACTTGAAGGCGATCCGGAGATGGGCAAATTAATTGCCGAACGCAACGTCAGCGCCATCCTGATGGCGAATGAAAACCCGGTGGAAACTCAGTTAGCGCTGCCCCCCATCGATATCGTCATGACACGCATTCGATTTGCCATTAATCGAGCCCTGCGTGCAGACATCCCAAAAAACAGAATCATGGTGGACCCAGGGATTGGTTTTTTCCGTCACCAAAGTCGTCCGTGGTATGAATTCGATACAATGGTTCTTGAGAAGCTGGACCATTTGAACGAGTTAGAAATTCCGTACATGATTTCGCTGTCGCGCAAATCGTTTCTGGGGCGGCTACTGAATCGCGAGAACCCAGAGGATCGCCTGGGAGGCTCCTTAGCCGCAACGATTTGGGCCGCGCATCAAGGCGCGCTTGTCATCCGCACCCACGATGTGGCGCAAACCCGCGATGCGCTGGTGATCTGGAACATGTTCCGCTCGCAAGATTTCCCCGGCTGATGTCTCGCGTGCATCAAAACACTCTCCCGTTGAAACCTGTATTCCTGACCGCCCAGTGGCGGAACCTGGTCCTATTGAATTACGCCGTTCCAGAAAAGTTGCTCCGTCCCCATTTACCGCCTGGATTGGAATTCGATCGATTCGACGGTCAAACGGTTGCCAGTGTCGTAGCGTTTCAGTTTCTCGAAACACGCGTGTTGGGCGTTCCGTGGCCGGGGTTTCGGAATTTTCCGGAAATCAACCTGCGGTTTTATGCGCGACGCGGCAACGAGCGCGGCGTGGTGTTCGTACGCGAGTACGTTCCACAAATGTTTGTCGCGGGAATCGCACGAGCACTTTATAACGAACCGTACATTTCCGCTCCCATGAGAATGCATGTGAAAACGACACCAAAAACCATTCGCGCTCAATACGGGTTGGGACGTGAAGGGACAATGAACCGCATCGAAGTCCATGCCGCAAATCAACCCGCGACCTTGCCAAATACAAGTTCCGAACACTGGTTCAAGGAACACCAATGGGGTTATGGACAAACGCGAAATGGCAAATTGCTGAGATATGAAGTACGCCACCCTGTCTGGCAAACCTGTCCCATCATGCGTGCCAATATTGTGCTCGACTGGACGGCGATGTACGGCGACAAATGGAGCATCATGCAAGATCGGAAACCGATTTCCATGGTTTTTGCCCTGGGGTCGGCGGTTTCCGTTCATCGAGGAGAACGCCTGTGAGCCGCTCTGCTAAAACCGCGATCCGATTCGCCGTACGCTTGCGCTTGTTTTCCGGCAGCGAAATAGCCATCGGACCCGGCAAAGCCGATTTGCTGGAACTCATTGCGGAGACCGGGTCCATCGCCGAGGCCGCTCGCGAGATGGAAATGTCCTACAAACGCGCGTGGTCCATGGTGAAATCCATGAACGCCGCGTTCGACGGCCCATTGGTCACACGCGAAGTGGGGGGAGCAAAAGGCGGCGGCGCAGAGTTAACACCCCTCGGGCGCGAAATCGTGGCGCTCTATCGCGAGGCGGAACAAGCCGCCGAACAATCGGTCGCCCAACACGGTGAACTGCTGCGCAAACGCCTTAAACACAGCAAGGAGTCCGGTTGACACGTCTCCCCTGCGCGTTATGTTTCACCAGACATAACGATTACGGAGCCCTCATCTCTTGCCCGGAAAAACTCAACTCGCTCTTAGTCTCATGTTTGTCCTCGCTGCGCTGGTGTGGGCGTGTTCGCCCGCTGGCAAAACCGACCGCCCCGAAGCGCTCCTTGTCGCCGTGGCGGCCAGCGCTCAACCCGCTGTCGAAGAATGCGCGCGCACGTTTACAGAACGCACGGGTATCGAAGTGCAATTCACTACCGGCTCGACAGGTGTTTTACTGCGCCAGGCGCGCGAAGGCGCCCCGTTCGACCTGTTCATCGGTGCGGACATGGAACGCGTGGAACTTCTGGCGGCGGAAAACATCGTCGTTCCGTCGAGCGTTGCCTCCTACGCCGAGGGGCGCCTGGTCTGGTGGCAACGCGCGGATACGCCTCCCTATCTCACCTCCTGGCTCGACATCGATTCATTCGAATGGGGGAAAATCAATCGGCTCGCGATAGCAAATCCGGAACTGGCGCCTTACGGAGCGGCGGCCAAGCAAGTGCTTGAACGGTTTCACCCCTGGAGCGATTGGGAGCCGCGTATGATCGTCGGCGAAAATGTACGCCAAGCGCTGTATTACGCGGAAACGGGTAACACGCGCGCGGCGTTGATTGCAAAATCGCTCGTCGTGACGCGTGACGACGGCTACACGCTCAATGTCCCTGTCGATTGGCACGATCCGATTCGGCAGGGCCTTGGGGTAATGGCGAAATCGACACATGCGAAAAACGCCGAAGCGTTTCACGCGTTTTTACTTGGTCCTGCAAGCCGCGCGATTTTCGTTCAGTACGGTTTTCAGGCGCCACGAAAGACAACGGATATTGAATAACGCCGATACATTCTGGACCGCCTGGAGCACGCTCGATTGGCGGCCGGTGGTCATTTCGCTCCAGGTCGGGCTCGCCGCCACGGGGCTGTCGGTCGTGTTCGGTTCTGCGCTGGGGTATTTTCTCGCCCATCGGAATTTCCTCGGACGCCGCTGGGTCGAAGCGCTTGTGCTGTTGCCGCTGGTACTGCCGCCGACAGTGCTTGGGTATTATTTACTGGTGCTGATCGGTCAGCGCGGACCGGTGGGCATGATGTGGGAATCGCTCGCGGGCGGACCGTTGGTGTTTACCAAAAACGCGGCGATTCTGGCGGCGTGCGCCTCGACGGTGCCAATTGTCGCGCGGCAATTAACAGCGGCATTCGCGGGAGTCGATCACGAAGTAACCGAAGCCGCGCGGCTCGACGGCGCGCACGGATGGTCGATGTTCGCGCACATTCACTTGCCTCAGATTCGCGGACCGCTCGCCGCCGCCGCCACGATCGCTTTCGCGCGCGCCATCGGAGATTTCGGCGCCACGCTGATGGTGGCAGGCAGCCTGCCGGGGAAAACGCAAACCGCGTCGCTCGCGATCTACGACCTGCTCATGGTCGGCCACGACACGCAAGCCCTCGTTATGGTCGTGCTGATTAGTATTATTTCGCTGGTGGTGCTGGTGCTAACGACGGGAAGAGAGGGGACAAAAGAATGATCAGAATTCCGCATTCTTGAAAAGTTAATATCATGGAACCAAAAGGCTTGGATTATTCTCAAGGAACTTGGCGATCCTATTTTGTCTCCAAATCTTTGAGGGATTAAATTTATCTGAATTAGAATGATCTTCTGTCCCTATAATTCCAAGCGCTTCAATTAAATAGTCTGGCTTTGTTAATATCATAGCACCAATATCCGCAGCAGCTTCTATCTCCCTTCTAATCCAAGGAAGAAAATAAAATAAAAAATATATTGCCAAAGCAAAATCCCACGCAATAATAATACCTGAAACCATACTAATCGGAAATGATATTACAGTGGTAAAAAGAACAACAATTACTATTGGAAACAAAACAGATCTGGTTTGTTTTGAGAGGACAGATAACGAAACCCATCGACGCGCGTCCCCTCGAATCATATGAGAAAACTCATGAGCTAATACAGCCTTAGCAGGCAAAGGATATTTTCTTAAAAAAGACAAAAATCCTAATGATAGTACTAAGTAATCCGTCCGTCCGTATGAAAGTACTAATGCGCTAATGGTTGGATCACTTTTTTCTATCAAAACTTTAACTTTATTCTCGAAAGATGTTTTTTGTGAAAATTCGTCCAGTGAAGGAAGTATTAAATTAAGTGTAGATTCTGGTGCTGGAACAAACACTCTTTGATCATGAAGTGTATCAATAATTCTTTTTTTCTGGAACAACACAAAAACAGCGAGATACACCAGTATGATCACAAGCATATATATTGTAGGACGAGGCCAACGTATATAGAGCATTGAAAAGGGCAAGATGATTCCACAACAAAATAAGAGCATTCTTAAATTTATTGCATTCAAATTAGCCAATTTCACCTGAAGTATCCAACGTTTGAATATTTTTTCTTTAGTGTTCATTTAATAATTCTCACTACTCTTGAAAAAATTTAGCAAATCAAGAGAAAAACGTGTCGCTATATCATTTGCAATAACTGGGTCCATTCCATGACTAACCAAAGTATTCATCCATTCATTCTGTACCCGTAAAACTTGTTCAGGCGAACAGTTCTCTTCTTTCTTTTTCAAATTACTAACCGTCTTGATTGTTCCATCAATCAACTTAAAAATATCAAGAATTGATTTTGCCTCACTAAGAAAATTAATTTCATCCCTTAATATCTTCCCTTCCATCATATTATTATCGTATACATTTCTGATACGATCAGATGCACCAAGATCAAATGCATCTATTTCTTCGGGAAAATGAACCTCAACAATGGGTTTTAGAAAGGCTTGCATTCCATCTTCGGAAGTTTTCATTTTAGCCACCAGATATTCAAATTATGCAAACACAAGTCATATATATGATATGAAGAGAATCGGGTATGCGTCAATTGCAATAATATGGTATTCACTAAATTGAGTTGTATTATAGATCACACCTTGTGAACTATTACCCAAATCCTCATTTCCTGCTTTGCGATAGGCGCGGATTGTGCAAGGTTAGGAGGCGTTGGATTGAATTTCGTCTCTAAGGATTTGCGATATGGCTCATATTATTGTCCCTCCGAGTTGGCGGTTGCCGGAAGGCGCAGCGACACCGGAATCCGTGTACGTGAATCGGCGCACGTTCATCAAACAAATGGGCGCGCTCGGGATGGGGCTGTCTGCGTTGGCGATGACGGGCGGTCTTCTCGGGTGCGCGAGCGGCGAACCGGCCACGCCGGAGCAAGTCTCCGCCGACGTGGAAGACGTTCTGGCCCAATACGCTGCTCTCGCCCACAGCGAACGCCAGAATTTCGCGTCCGAACGCTCGGTGACATCGCCGAAACTTTCGACTCGATACAATAACAGCTACGAATTTACGACGGACAAGGATCGGGTGTGGGAGTTGGCTAAGGATTTCGAGATGAAACCCTGGCAGGTGGAAGTCGGGGGACTTTGCGAACAAAAAGGCGTGTTCGATATCCCCGATGTGGTGGATATGAAGTCGCTCGAAGAACGCGTTTACCGGTTCCGGTGTGTCGAGGCGTGGTCGATGACGGTGCCGTGGGTGGGCGTGCCGACGCGCAAGTTTGTCGAGTGGGCAAAACCGACGAGCGCGGCGACGCACATTCGTTTTACGTCGGTGAAACGCCCCAGCCAGATGGTGGGCCAGCGCACGCAAACGTGGTATAATTGGCCGTATTACGAGGGCATTCGTCTGGACGAGGCGATGAACGAGATGGCGTTGCTGGTGGTGGGTATGTACGGCAAGGAACTTTCGCCGCAAAATGGCGGCCCGATTCGCGTGATTATACCGTGGAAATATGGCTACAAGAGCCCGAAGTATATCACGAAAATCGAGTTTGTCGATGCGCAACCGAAGACATTCTGGAACGATCTGGCGCCGAACGAGTACAGTTTCCTGTCGAACGTCGAACCGAAAGTCCCCCACCCGCGCTGGAGCCAGGCAAGCGAGCGGTTGATCGATACCGGCGACCGCATTCCGACGCAGCTTTATAACGGTTACGCCGAGCAAGTCGGCAAGTTGTACGGATAAATTTTCATGAGCGGAGCCGAGAAAGTCGAGATTGCGCTGATTCCGCTGGTGGCAGCGGGCTTCTGGTTCATGGCGCCTTACCTTCCGAAAAACGTGTCCTTTGGGTTGATCGTTCTTGGCGCATCGGGGCTTCTTTTGTTCCAAAGCCTGATGCGCGATGTTTGGCTGCTGAGCCAAACTCGACGTCGGGATCGCACGACTCCCCAACGCGCCATCCGTTGCATGTGCGCCGAGTCCACGGCGGGAATATTGGGAATAACGCTGGGAATCCTGTTGCTGGTGGGTGCCGGAAGCCATCTGTCCATCGCATTGGTGCCAATTGAGTGGTGTGTCTTGCTCGTCGGCGTGCTTGGGTTTGGTTTTTTGATTAAGGACCTTGTAATCGAAGCCAGTCCGTGGCGCATACGCCGGGATAAGGATCACTTGAATATATTGGTCAAATGGCGTTCGTAGCCACGCGTTCAGTCCCGATTGTTGCGACCACGGTTTATGATTGCCCTTTTTGGCCCGATTCCTCACTGTCGAGGCGATAGGCAAGTTATGCCTCGGCCTTTGGGAGGGCCACCCCCTGGTGCTATACGTCAGGCGACATGAAGCGCGTTTTTACGACAAAGCCGAATGGGACACGGCAACGTGCCATTTGTGCCCGCACCAGTGCGCCATTGCGCCATCGCGATCCGGCGCCTGTGGGGTGCGGTCGAACCGCGATGGGGTGCTCTACCTGGACAACTACGCCAAGGTCGCGCGCAAGGAAATCGTCGATAGTGTCGAACTCCCGCTTTTTCACTACAAGCCAGACAAGCCGTGGCTGCTGGTGGGTATGAAAGGTTGCAATCTGCGGTGTACGTTCTGCAATACGTGGAACTTCAGCCAGATCGGCGGCGTGCGGTCGTTGGCGACGCCTGTGGCAGAGTTGGTGCGCCTGGCCAAGGCCAACGAATGCGTGGGCATTTCTTTCGGCGTCAACGAACCGGCGATTTCGCACGAATTCGTAGCCGATGTGTTTGCCGCCGCGCGTGAGGAAAAACTGGACACTCACCTGGCAACCAGCGGCGCGTGGAACGAAGACGCGTTCCTGGAGATTTTGCGCCTGACGAGCGCGGTGACGTTTGGCCTGAAGGGATTCAACGAAGAATTTTTGAATAACGAATGCGGCGGTCAGCTCAATTTCATCCAACTGAACATGGACGCGGCAATCGCTCAACGTGTGCACACCGAAATCACGTATCTCGTGATCGAAGATCATCCGGACTGGCGCGAACAGCTTGACGATTTCGGTAAATGGCTGACCGAACGCACGCTGAAAGTTCCCACGATTTTGCTGCGATTGGAAAAAGCCTATTCGTGGAAAGGCAACGAGACATCCATCGGTGCCTGCCGCGAAGCGCAACAATTGCTTCTCAAGCATATTCCGTTCGTGTACTACCTCGACCCGGAACAAGGGCTGATGGACACGAATTGTCAGCAGTGTGAAACGCCATTGGTGCGGCGCGGCCCGACGGGCACGATTGTTAGTGATTTACCCGATCACAAGTGCCCGAATTGCGGCGCGAAGTTGCCGTTTAGGGTGTGATTTTTACCACGAAGGCACGAAGACACAAAGGAACACGAAGAAAAAAACAAGATATACTCTAATCCTCTGTCACGCTGAAATTGTCGGAATTGATTTCGTCCAAAAGTCCAGAAGTCCAGAAGCTCCAACGGAGCGAAACATATCAGCCTTGGGCGCAGCCCAAGGAAATCGGATGTTTTTTTCCTCAAGCTCTGAAGGAGCGGCACAAAACTCCGCGGATTTGTCGCGATATTTCGCACTTTCAGTGCTCGGATTTTTGTGTAATCGACAACCTGGGGCTGCGCGCTCCGCGCCCGCCCCAGGCTGGTATGCGTCGCGCCTTCGGCGCTTTTCGGCAAAATCTCTCTTTTTTTGGACAACTTACGTGTGACAGAGGACTAAATGCAGAGATAAACTCTAC
This sequence comes from uncultured Candidatus Sumerlaeota bacterium, assembly GCA_964580585.1. GTDB lineage: Bacteria > Sumerlaeota > Sumerlaeia > SLMS01 > JAHLLQ01 > CAZOKZ01. The sequence goes on from CAZOKZ010000002.1 coordinate 103,145, forward strand.
ATACTCCATCCCCTTCATCCTGTAAATCCTGTCCAATCGAATCCCTCACATCCACCCAAAGCGACACCGCACGAGCGTCGTGACTGCCTCGATGAAATCGCGCCAGCCGATTTTTTTGCCTTCTTCGAACGTGCGGGCAAAAAATGTGACGGGCACTTCGTGAATGCGGTGGCCGCGCATCAGGAGCTTGGCGGTCACTTCGGGACAGAACTCGAACCGCTCGCATTTGAGCGGAATGTCGTGAATAATGTCCGTGCGGAACGCTTTGTAAGCGGTGGCTTCGTCCGTGATGACCTGCCAGTACAGCACCGCCACCAAAAACGCCAAAATCCGGTTCGCCACGTAATTCGGCAAGCGCATGCCCGTTGGCGTGCGGCCCAAAAACCGCGAACCGTACGTCACCACGCACCGACCGTCCATGATGGGTTGAACGATGGAGGGAATTTCCGACGGATCGTATTCGAGATCGGCGTCCTGGATGATCACAATATCGCCGGTCACATGGCGCAAGCCCGTGCGGATGGCGCGGCCCTTGCCATGGTTGCGTTTGTGGAACACGACCTTGGTATCGGCGTGCTGGGCCTCGACGTCGCGCAAGTATTTCCGCGTCCCGTCGCGCGAAAAATCGTCCACCAGGATGAGTTCCTTGTCGAGATCGACGGCGCGGACTTTCTCGAGCACCTTGGGCAACAGGTGCATTTCGTTGTAAATCGGGATAATGATGGAAAGTTTCACGCGGGGGAAATTCCTGGCGATAAGGGCAGTTGGCGCGAAATTCGGGCCGTGATCACGATCCAGACGGAAAACACGCGTGTCGTCAAGGGGGCAAATTGAGACGGCGAATCTCTCTGTTCATTTGTCCAATCCTCCGCCGCCTGGGGTTGACGCAATCCGTCGGTCTGTTATCGTTAGGGGCAATTCAATGACTTTTTTGCAGGAATAACCGTGGAAACCACTTCGACCCCCGTTCCGGAAGAAAATCCGTCCTCGTTGACGCCTGCTGAAGCGGCAGCGGAGGCAGCGGCAGAGTCGCTGTTCGAGCAGCAGGTGGAATCGACGTACGATTCGATCAGTTCGTTGCCGGATACGGAGGCGATTCCACGCCGCACCGCGACGGATTTGCTCGACAAGTTGCGTATGATCGCGCGCCTGGAAGGTTTTGAGGTCGAAAACCTGCTCGGGCGCGGTGGCATGGGCGCGGTGGTGGTGGCACGCGACCGTCAATTGGGTCGCATGGTAGCGCTCAAGTTTCTTTCCACAGCCAAGTCGCTTGACTCAAACGCCCGCGCGACTCTCAAGCGCGAAGCCGAGCGTACCAGCCGTCTGGCGCACGAAAATATCGTCCAGGTGTATTCGTGGCATTCCGTGGGCGATCTAACGTTTTTCAGCATGGAATATGTGGATGGAGTGACGCTCGATCGTTACATGCTGCGCAATCCACTGACTTCGCCACATGATTTGGTACGCATCATCGCGGAGGCTTCGGCTGGGGTTGCGGCGGCTCACGAAAAGGGAATTTTGCACCGCGATATCAAGCCTCAAAATATTTTGATCGCCTCGAATGGGCGTGTGAAGGTGGCGGATTTTGGGTTGGCCAAAACAACCGAAGATCGCTGGCGAGAAACGCTCGGCCCGGTGAGTATCAGCGGAACGATTGGCTTTATGGCACCGGAGCAGGCACGCGGTGAAAAGGAAACCCCGGCCAACGATGTGTTTTCGCTGACGGCGACGTTGTATTATGCGCTCACGGGGCAAATGCCATTCGAGGGAGGCGGCGATTCAAAGGCGGCTCTAAAATCCAATCAACAAGGCAAAATCGTGCCGCTGTACACCGTGCGCGACGACTTGCCTCAGCCGATTTATCGCGTGATTGCCAAGGGGTTAAGCAGCGATCCGATTCGCCGATACAAGGACGCCAAGGAACTGCGGCGCGAGCTGGAATCCGTGATGCTCGAGTTAGCCGTTCGCGAAGACAAAAATTACTACGGGCGCGTTTTCCGCGCCTTTTGCAAACGACATTCCTTTGCGCTCGGTATATTGATTGGGCTGGGCGTGGGATTGCTCGTTGGGTTGTGGCTCAAGCATCCCACCCCGATTACGACACCGTAACTTCCGAACACCAGCACAAGATAGCCTTGATGGCGTGCAATCGATTTTCTGCCTGCTCGAATGCCACGCAACGATCACCGTCGAGCACATCGTCGGTGATTTCCTTGCCACGATAAGCAGGCATGTCGTGCATAACAAAGGCATTAGCAGACGCCTTTGCCAGCAGTTCGGCGTTGATCTGGTAGCCCGTGAAATCCTTGATACGCTGAGCGGCTTCTTTTTCCTGACCCATGGAAATCCACGTGTCGGTGTAAAGAACATCGGCCCCCTGTACAGCTTCGGCGGGATCGCGTACAAGGCGGATCAGGTTGCGGGCGTTCGGGTTTATTTTTTCGCACACGGCCCAGATTTCTGGCTGCGGATCGTACCCGGCAGGAGCAGCGAGCACCATCTCGTGGTTGAAAAGCGCGGCCATTGCCATCAGCGAATTCGACACATTGAAGCAGTCGCCAATCCAGGCGAGCTTAAGTCCATCGAATCCGCCGCGTTGTTCCTGGATCGTCAGATAATCGGCGAAAATCTGAGTCGGGTGTTCGTAATCCGACAAGCCGTTCACGACGGGGACGGAGGACCACTTCACCAGTTCCAGCAAGTTGGCGTGCGAGAACACACGGGCCTGGATGATTTGCGCCCAGCGCGAGAGATTGCGCGCGAGGTCGGAAATGCTTTCGCGTTCTCCGAGGCGTCCGATTTCCGTCGCAGCCAAATTGATGGCATGACCGCCAAGGTGGAACATGCCGGCCTCGAAGGAGCAACGCGTGCGCAAGGAAGGCTTTTCGAAGATTATGGCGCAAACACGACCATCCAAATGAGCGGGCTGACGTCGTCCGGCGGCCATGGCGGCTTTCCATTCGGCCTTGAGGGCCGCAGCCGTTGCGAGAATTTCCTCGGCTTGGGGCCGGGTCAGTTCGCCGATCGTCAACAAGTGGCGCATGATGTTGCTCCCAACGCAAAAATCTTCCCGTTCAACGGGAGCGCGCATGCAAACACAGGGGCAACGGCGGGAGAAGGGTTTTTTTCGGGAATTGCTACTTGGCAACGGGCGGTTGCGTGCCAGTCAGGCCATGGTAAATGTCGCGCCAGAGTTTTTCAGCGCGGCTTTGTTCGCTACTGAAACCCGCGAGGAAGGATTCTTCCGGCTGACGTTTAAGGCAGATTTCCCAGGGATACCCCAGGATTTCCGTCGATAATCTCAGATACGGGTTTCCGGCGTTAAGCCCCTTGTCTGGGGTATAAATATCGATTTTGATCCGCTCGCCTCGAAGCCGAACCTGCGCGTTGCTCAACTCCAGTTCAAGTACCCCCGGTCGCATACGAACAAGAGCGACATCATCCGCCAGGATGATCGACTTTTGCAGAGTTTGCATTTCGTGAACGAATACGAGGGTGTCGATTTCGTCCGAACCGAACAAGCGACAGGAGCGATTGCTCAGGATTTTAGCGAATATGCGGTTGCGAATTTGACGATGGAACAGTGCGACGCCAAAAAGGATCGCAATGAAACTCAGAAACGCGATACTCAATGCTCCTTCAAGCCTATGGTATTCCGTACTCGAAATCACAGTCATTGCCCAAGCCATGATAAACGCACCCAGGAAGAGCGTCCCAACCGCTAACAGTGTCGCTTTAACTCCTAACGTACCCCAAAATCGAATTCGTGCTCGCTCAGATATTGGCAAAGCGCGGATGAACTCGAAGCCGTCTTCGGATTCGAGCACTGACGGCGAACCGACCGGAAGTCCCAGCGGCGTGTCGGAGTTTGGCGGTCCAACAGGTTTCATCGATGCAAACGCCACACCGGTTGAAACACTCGATGCAGGCAGATACTCGGGTCGTCCATCGGTCCAGGTGTCGAACATATCGGGGATCAGGTTATAGAGCCGGGTCACATCCTCGGGCAAAAGCTGCACGTGATGAAGTTGAGATAACCCCAGAGTGCTGTGTGTGCGCGTCGTAGCCAGCGGTCCCCCACCAATCCAAACATCTTTGAGGTGCAGATACGCGGGTTGTTCTGGATGGCCGGGACAGGTGGAAAGAGTCAGGACAGTAAAATTCTGCCATCCGTGACTGGCGGCGCTTGGAGGTGGTTTGCGAAGAGCGGCCAGCGTATTTGCGTCACCGCGTCCAAGCGCTTCGAGCACATCGTGCGCTTTGATGGATTTGAAATACGCGCAATGCCGATCGGCCCATTTGCCTCCATCGATGTTGTAGTGAACCCGAAAGCCATCGTGAATCGTGATCTGCCAAGTTGAAAACAGCAGCGACCAGGGAGCCAGAATGATCAGTACAATCATGCTGATAGCTCGGAAATCTCCCTGGACAGCCGAGTCGATTAATCCAGGCAGCCAATGCGCCGCGCAGCCGAGTGTAAAAACATGGGCAAAGAGAACATCCAGAAAGAGAATGAGCCAGCAACGTCGAACCTGAAATTTATCAAATGAAAAAATCAGATAAACGTTGCCAAGTAGATAGAAAACCAGGGGAAGAAGAATGCGGAAAAGCATGCTGGATCGAGGATGGTTTCCGAAGTCCCCCGATTCCAGCGCGCGAAGTGCAAGGCTGCACAAATAACCGATGAAGGCAAAGATCGCGAGATCGACAAAAAAGTATAACGCGTATGCAGGTCGAGCAAGACCCTGTCGTTTAAGGCGTGGGCGACCTTTCAGGTTTGGGATCGCGTTCGGTGGTACGTACTCCGACCAACCAGAGGCGGAGCTGACGGGAGAAGCGGGTTGAGTGGCTCTCGGGTCGGACGATTGCATGGACGAAATTCCCAGTGGGCTATCAAACTAACCGAACGCGCGAGGTGATTTGCGCACTCATGTTTTCGTCAACCCGTCGTAAATCTGCTTCCAGAGTTTTTCGGCCAGTTTCTTTTCCGACGATAACATTCCACGATCCGGTGGCATGATGGTAACTTCCCACAACCACTGTTGAAATTGAGTATGCAAACGAAGCCCATAAGTGCCCGCTTTGACCCGTTGCGTTTCCATGCGCACATCATCGGCCATCAATACCAGGCGCGAATGGCTCATCTCGATCAACAGGCGACCCGGTTCGATGTGCATGACCATATAGTCGTCGGGGAAATACTTGAGCTTGCTGAAGGTGCTGCAATCTTCGGCGGAAAGAATTTTTGATTTCCTGGTTGGCTCAAATAATTTGCCGGGACGTTTTCGAATTGCGCGTCGGATGAAAATGTTCCGGAAAAAACCGTGGAACAGCCCGAAAACGAAAAACATGCACATGCAAAGAAAGGAAGATACGCCCGCCACGGCACCCGCCGTTGGCGAGATGACTGCCAAAATGGCCGACGCGAAAATCAAGACGAACATCAAGAGCAGGAAAAAATAACCAGCCCATAGAAATGCCTTGCCGTAATAACGCAACCGAAGCTGTTCGGATACATCGACCAGCTCAATGCGCGAACCGTTGGGGAGCGAAATGTTGCTGGGGGCACCGGGCGCCAGCCCCAACGGGTGATCGAATGGCGAGGAGGCACTCGCATCGAGCACGGGGGTTTGAGGTGATTGAAGAGGAGGTAAATTCGTCATTGTTCCGTCCCTGTTTTGGCCTAAAAATGTGATTTATTTTGAATGCCGAATCACGGCGGGCAATCGAAAGCAGGTCCATTGCCCATGGTCATGGATCATTTAAACCGTTCGCCGCGCCATCAAAACGCCATCTCGAATCGGCAGAAGACTCACATCGAACGTGGGGTCGTTATAGAGCGATTGTGTGGTTTGGATAATCGCCCGTGTATCTTCACTGTGTTCTTCGGTTGGTTCAGCAACCCGACCGCTCCAGAGAATATTATCATAAATCAGCAAATCGCCAGGACGCAGGCGTTCGCGTGCAAAATCCGCCACGATAGGATAGCCGGTTTTATCGATATCGCAGAAAATAACGTCCCAAGGCCCCCGCAAATCACGCGCGGTTGTCAACGCGTCGCCCTGGTGGAAGATAATTCGATCCGCAACGCCTGCTTTTTGCGCGAAAGCACGCCCTAGCTCGATATTTGCATCATCGTATTCCGTGCAATGGATTTCCACACCGGGGCCCGCTCCCAACGCCCACCAGATAGCGGAATATCCGAATCCCGACCCCAGTTCCAGGACGCGGCGCGGCTGGCGCAACTTGGCAAGTTGCAGGAAAAACCGCCCCACCTCGGGTCCGACGATGGGAAAGCACCGGCGCGAGGCTTCGGCATGCATTTCCACAAATACCGTGGGCAAATTTTGGTCGGCCAATCGAGCCAGGTAAACTTCAACGGGTTCCTGAATAATTTCAGACACGGGAAAACCTCGCAAATTCCGTATTAACGTGGTTGGGAGCCGGGAAGAGCAAATAATGGATTGGAGCGGTGCGTGTCGAGGACGATAAGCGCTTGACATCGCATCATCATATCATGATATTCGGATTTATTCAGCCCTGAAGGAGCCCCGCATGACCCCGACTACCCCGCCACTGCACCCCATCGAAGCCGAACTGGCCAAGCGCATTGTGATCCTGGATGGCGGGATGGGCACGATGATTCAGCGTTATAAGCTGAGCGAGACCGACGTGCGCGGCGAGCGGTTTGCGAACCACCACAAAGACGTTAAAAATAACGGGGATATCCTGGTGCTGACGCATCCGGATATAATAAAGGAAATTCACGCGCAATACTTGGCCGTTGGGTCGGATATTATTGAAACAAACACGTTTGGCAGCACACGAATCGCCCAGGCGGATTTCGATTTGGAGGAAATCGTCCCGGAATTAAACCGTGAAGCAGCACGTCTCGCACGTGAAGCGGCGGACGAGGCGATGGCCACCGAGCCCGGACGCCAGTGCTGGGTGGCGGGGGCGCTAGGGCCGACTCCCAAGACGCTTTCTATTTCGCCCAAGGTCGATGACCCGGGTTACCGCGCGGTGACGTTCGAGGCCATGTACGATTCATACGCCGAACAAGCGCGCGTGCTGCTGGAAAATGGCGTAGACCTGCTGCTGGTCGAGACGATATTCGATACGCTGAACGCCAAGGCTGCGCTGATTGCCATTGAGGATATTTTCGAAGAACGCGGCGCGCGCGTCCCGGTGATGATCTCCGTTACAATTGCCGACGCATCGGGACGCACGCTTACGGGTCAAACGCCGGAAGCGTTCTGGTATTCCATCGAAGGTTTCCGACCCCTGTCGGTCGGCATCAACTGCGCGCTCGGTGCGGACAAGATGCGTCCGTATATCGAAGAGTTAAGCGGGATGCTGACATGCGGCGTAAGCGTTTATCCGAACGCGGGTGTGCCAAACCCCATGTCGGAAACGGGTTTCGATCACACACCGCAAATCATGGCGAAAATCCTGGGGGATTTCGCAGAGAACGGTTGGCTGAATATCGTGGGCGGTTGTTGCGGCACGACGCCAGACCACATTCGTGCGATTCGCGAAGCCGTCGAGGGTCATGCGCCGCGTGCGATTCCCTCCGTCCCCCGCGTTTCGCGGTTCAGCGGACTCGAACCACTGAAAATCACGGCGGAAAGCAACCTGATCATGGTCGGCGAACGGACCAATATCACAGGGTCGCCAAAATTCGCACGCTTGGTTCGCGAGGGAAACCTCGACGAAGGGCTTTCGATTGCCCGCCAGCAAGTCGATAACGGCGCGAACATGATCGACATTAATATGGACGAAGGCATGATCGATTCGGAAGCGACGATGGTGCGGTTTTTGAACCTGATCGCGTCTGAACCCGATATCGCACGCGTGCCGATCATGATCGACAGCTCGCGGTGGTCGGTAATCGAGGCGGCATTACGATGCATCCAAGGCAAGGGAGTCGTAAATTCGATCAGTTTGAAGGAAGGCGAAGAAGTTTTTCTGCGCCATGCACGCACGATCAAAAAATTCGGTGCAGGCGCCGTGGTGATGGCGTTCGACGAAACGGGCCAGGCCGACACGAAGGATCGCAAAGTCGAAATTTGCAAACGTGCGTACGATTTGTTAACGGAAAAAGTCGGCTTCGATCCGACGGACATTATTTTCGATCCGAACGTGCTGACTGTCGCCACCGGCATGGACGAACACAACAATTACGCGGTGGATTTCATCGAAGCCACGCGCGAGATTAAACGCCTGTGTCCCGGGGCGAAAGTATCCGGCGGCATCAGCAACATTTCGTTCTCGTTCCGAGGCAATAACCCGATTCGCGAAGCGATGCACGCGGCGTTTTTGTACCACGCGATCAAGGCGGGGCTCGACTTGGCCATCGTCAACGCGGGCATGATCGAAGTGTATGAACAAATTCCGAAAGATCGACTGGAGTTGGTTGAAGACGTGCTGCTCAATCGCCGTCCCGACGCCACCGAACGCTTGATCGAGTACGCCGAACGCATTAAAGGCCAGACGCAAACGGGGACGGAGAAGCCCGTGCAGCAGGAATGGCGCACGGGGACGGTGGAAGAACGCCTGACGCATGCTTTGGTCAAGGGAATCGTCGAGTTCATCGATGAAGACGTGGAGGAAGCACGCCAGAAGTATGCACGCCCTCTCGAAATTATCGAAGGTCCATTAATGGACGGCATGAACGTGGTTGGCGATTTGTTTGGTGCGGGGAAAATGTTTCTGCCGCAAGTGGTCAAGAGCGCGCGCGTCATGAAAAAAGCCGTGGCTTATTTGCTCCCGTTCATGGAAGCGGAAAAAGATGCCAACTCCGCCAAAGCCGCACGCGTGGTGCTCGCCACGGTAAAGGGCGACGTGCACGACATTGGCAAAAATATCGTCGGCGTGGTGCTGGGGTGTAACAACTTCGAGGTCATCGACCTCGGCGTGATGGTTTCGTGCGACAAAATCCTGGAAAAAGCGCGCGAAGTCGAAGCCGACATCATCGGATTGAGCGGACTGATTACTCCGTCCCTCGACGAAATGGTGCACAATGCGCGTGAAATGCAACGCCAAGGCTTCTCCGTCCCCCTCCTGATCGGTGGAGCGACGACGAGCAAAATTCACACGGCGGTAAAGATTGCGCCACATTACAAGGCCCCTACGGTGCACGTTCTCGATGCGTCGCGCGCGGTGTCCGTCGTGCAGCAACTGCTCGACCCGATTCATCGCCACGCGTATGCGCAAAGCGTGTCGGAAGAATTTGATCGTCTGCGCGCGCATCACGAAGCTTCGCAACGTCGCGTCGAGTTGCTGCCGATCGAAGACGCTCGCGCCAATCGCGCGAAATTCGATTGGAACAATGCTCAGATTCCCACACCGGAATTCACGGGCATCCGCACGTTCGAGGATTACCCGTTGGAAGAAATCGTCGAATACATCGATTGGTCGCCGTTTTTCCACGCGTGGGAATTAAAAGGTGTGTACCCGAAAATTCTCGATCATCCCAAGTGGGGCGACCGCGCACGCGAATTGCTCGCCGATGGAAAGAAGTTGCTGCAAAAGATCATGGACGGTAATTTGCTGCGTGCAAAAGCCGTAATTGGTTTTTTTCCGGCTAACAGCATTGGCGACGATATCGAACTCTATGCAAACACGGATCAGACACACGTGCTGACGACGATCCACACACTTCGCCAACAGGAAACCAAAGAAACGGGCAAACCCAACCTGGCCCTGGCTGATTACGTTGCGCCGAAACACACCGAACGCGTGGATTACCTTGGTGGGTTCGTGCTCACTGCAGGCATTGGTGTGCAGGAACTGTGTGCTCAATTCGAAGCCGACCACGACGATTACAGTTCGATCATGGTCAAAGCGCTTGCCGATCGTTTGGCCGAGGCGTTCGCCGAATTGATGCACGAAAGGGTGCGCAAATTCTGGGGATATGGAAAATCCGAGGCTTTCTCAAACGACGATTTGATCGCAGAAAAATATCGCGGCATTCGTCCGGCCCCAGGGTATCCCGCATGCCCGGATCACTCGGAGAAACGTCTGCTGTTCGATTTACTCGATGCCGAAGAAAACATCGACGTGCGCCTGACAGAGAATTTCGCCATGGCGCCCGCCAGTTCGGTCAGCGGATTTTATTTCTCGCATCCCGACTCGAAATATTTCGACGTCGGTAAGATCGACCGCGATCAAGTGACCGACTACGCGCGCCGAAAAAAAATGCCCCTCGAAGAAATCGAACGGTGGTTGCGTCCGAACCTGAATTACGATGCCGATGCGGTGGGGACGGAGACCACAGTCGGGGCTGTTTAATACTCGTTATTGAACGATATCGGGCGAAGTGACCTCAACCGACGGAAGCACCCGATAAATGAAGAAACAAACGAGTGCGGAAATCGCATAACCAACAAACGACCCCAGGATGCGCGAGTATTCTATCTCAACGCGCGTCGGAATCATTTGCTCGGGTGTGGGGCTCGATTCCACTGGCCAAAGCCAGACACCGTGACGAGCCGCACCCATCCGCATTCCGTTATAAAAAAGGTGAAAAATCACCGGCAAAACAAACATTGACCAATGGGGATCAATGCCAAACAAACCAAGGACTTTAATCGCGAGGAAGACAAACAGACCCACTTCAAAAATCGATTTCACCAATGTGATGAAATTATCAATAAATGAAGCGCGGCGAAACGAATCCACCCCAATCGGTTGAATTCCAAACATGATAATCGGAACGGCGTTGAAAATAAACATGACGATCGCCGCGATGACGAGCACCAGAAAATAAATCCGAACGGTAGTCAACACAGCAACATCCTCCCGTTATGCTTTTTTCCACACCGTTCCGGTCGGTTTATCTTCAAGAACGATTCCCAATTCTCCCAAACGATCGCGAATCGTATCCGCCAATTGGAACTGTTTGGCTTTTCGAGCTTCGGCTCGCACGGCAATCAGCACTTCCATCAATTGGCCGCTCAAGTCGGAAATCGATTCGTCTTTCGGTTCCAGATCGGGCGTCGTTCCCAACACCCAACGGAAATGCGCCAGCAAGGATGCCACGCCTTCGAGCGCTACGCGATCTCCGTCCCCTTTTTCGACTTTCGCGCGTTCCGTGTTGAGCACCGTCACCAAGTCAAACATCACGCCAATGGCTTGCGCGGTGTTGAAATCGTCGTTCATCGCTTCGGCGAAACGCTTTTCGAGTAATTCGAGCGACTCCGTCCCCTTCCACTTCTCCGTCCCCGGCTTCATCCCGAGCGTCGTTACGGCCTCGCGATATGCATCGGCATAACGGCGGGTGGCTTTTTGAGCAGCGTTCAGGTTTTCTTCGGTGAAATCGAGCTCGGAACGATAGTGTGCCGAGAGTAGAAAATGCCGCAATGTCAACGCGTCGAACTTGGCCAGCAACGCATCGATATTTTTGAAATTCCCAAGGGATTTCGACATTTTCTCGCCATCGATGTTCAGGAATCCATTGTGCACCCAGTAACGCACAAACGGGTGCCCCGTCACGGCTTCGCTCTGCGCGATTTCATTTTCATGGTGCGGAAACGTCAAATCGACTCCCCCGCTGTGAATGTCGATGGTGTCGTTTTTATGGCAAGCCATCGACATGCACGAGCATTCGAGATGCCATCCGGGACGGCCTTCACCCCAGGGGGATTTCCATGCGGGTTCGCCTGGCTTACTTGCCTTCCAAAGGCAAAAATCCAACGGGCTGCGTTTCAGTTTCTGCTGCGTCTCATCGACCCGCTCGCCCTGGCGCATGTCGTCGATGTTTTTGCGCGAAAGCTTGCCGTATCCCTCGAACGACCGCACGTCGAACCACACCGAACCGTCTTCGCTGGCGTAGGCGTGGCCCTTGTCGATCAACGTTTTCACCAACCGAATCATTGGCCCGATGAATTTTGTGGCCCGCGGGTGTTCGTCGGCTTCACGCACGCCGAGCAACTTGATGTGCTCGAAGAAAAGCGTCGTAAATCGCTCGGCAATTTCGCTCGCCTCGACACCTTCTTCGATGGCGCGATTGATAATTTTATCGTCGATATCGGTGATGTTCTGAACAAAGTACAACTCATACCCGAGGTGCTCGATCCAGCGGCGCATCGCGTCCACCACGACGAAATTGCGGGCATTGCCGATGTGAAACGGCCCGTAAACCGTTGGCCCGCAGTTGTAGAAAGTGACCTTTTTCCCGGCAGGGTCTAACGGGGTAAAGTTTTCCTTCTGGCGAGTCAACGTGTTGTAAATTTTCAGCGTCATCGGGTCTCGTCCTCTTGATTTTTCGGCCTCTGCGCGCCGAAAGAGCGGCCAAGTAAGCACTTGGCCCAGGGGGCGGCAACGCCAGATTGTGAATCAATGGGTGGAATTTGCAGTAAAACACAGAAATGCCGAATTTCCAGCACTCAGGATTCAACTTTCCGTTGCCAAACGGGGGCCAGTCGGGGCTGGATTGCGGCTCCCGTTGGGATTCCCACAATACAAATTCGTTGGGACCCGCGCGCCAATTTCCGGCACGGAAATGGCATCTAACTAAATACGGGACCAAAAGAGTCCTATATCGACACCGGAACAACGCATGATCCGCCTGACCAAACAAACCGATTACGCGCTGGTCCTGCTCACGCAAATGGCCACCACGCCGGTTTGCGACATGCACACGGCCCGCGATTTGGCCGAACGCACGCACCTGCCTCTGCCGATGGTCAGCAAGATTTTGAAGACACTTGGCCGCCATGGGCTGCTGATTTCCCACCGGGGCTCCAAGGGCGGGTATAGTCTGGCGACGGATCCGGAAAACATTACGGTGGCGGAAATCATCCGAGTGCTGGAAGGCCCCATCGCGTTGACCGAATGCAGCGTGCATTCTTCGACCTCGTGCGTGATCGAGTCTTCCTGCCCGACGAGCCTGAATTTCCGGCGCATCAGCCGCGCGGTGACCGAGGCGTTGGAGGGCATTTCGCTCGAAGAGATGGCCAAACCCTGGCGCGACTGGTTGGGGCCAATTCCACGACCGGAAATGGCGGCAAAATCGCAGGCGGTTCTCCCAGCGGCAAAAACTTCCTAACAAACTAAACAATCCTACTTCGGATTTGGTAATACACTCAACAGGATGGAAATTGAATGGCATCGACAACCGATACACTTAAAGAACTCTCTGGAAAAGAGTATAAGTATGGTTTCGTGACGGACATCGAGGCGGATACCGCTCCTCCCGGGTTGAACGAGGAAACGGTTCGCTTTATTTCGGCTAAGAAAAACGAGCCCGAATGGATGACCGAATGGCGCCTGAAAGCGTTTCGCCATTGGCTGACCATGCAAGAGCCGAAATGGCCGAAGGTCTCCTATCCGAAAATCGACTATCAGAAAATTTCGTATTACTCGGCGCCGAAAGCCAAAGGCGACGGCCCGAAAAGCCTCGATGAAGTCGATCCAAAGCTACTCGAAACGTACGAAAAACTGGGCATTCCGCTCAGCGAGCAAAAGCTTCTCGCGGGCGTGGTGGCCGTCGATGCCGTGTTCGACAGCGTGTCGGTTGCAACAACGTTCAAAGGCAAGCTGGAAGAGTTGGGCATTATCTTTTGCTCGATTTCCGAAGCCATCAGAAAGCATCCGGAACTCGTGAAGCAGTATCTGGGTTCAGTCGTGCCGTACACCGATAATTTTTTCGCCACGATGAACTCGGCAGTGTTCAGCGATGGCTCGTTTGTTTATATTCCGAAGGGTGTACGTTGCCCGATGGAACTCTCGACGTACTTCCGCATCAATGCGGAGAACACCGGCCAGTTCGAACGCACGCTGATCATCGCGGACGAAGGTTCCTACGTCAGTTACCTGGAAGGTTGCACCGCGCCGATGCGCGACGAAAACCAACTTCACGCGGCGGTGGTCGAACTGATCGCGCTCAAAGATGCGCAGATCAAATACTCGACGGTGCAGAACTGGTATCCTGGCGACGAGAACGGCAAAGGCGGTATTTACAATTTCGTCACCAAGCGCGGAATCTGCAAAGGCGACAACGCAAAGATTTCCTGGACCCAGGTTGAAACCGGCTCGGCCATTACGTGGAAGTACCCGAGTTGTATTCTGCGCGGCGATAATTCGGTCGGCGAATTCTACTCCGTCGCCGTAGCCAACATGCGCCAGCAAGCCGACACGGGCACGAAGATGATCCACATCGGCAAAAACACGAAATCGACGATTATTTCAAAAGGTATTTCGGCTGGCCGCGGCCAGAATAGTTACCGTGGTCTTGTCCAAGTGAATAAAAATGCAACGAACGCGCGTAACTATACACAGTGCGATTCGATGCTGATTGGTAACGATTGCGGCGCGCACACGTTTCCCTACATCGACGTTCGTAATTCAACCGGGCAGGTTGAACACGAAGCGACGACGACAAAAATCGGGGAGGACCAGATTTTCTACTGCCAACAACGTGGCATTTCGGAAGAAGACGCCGTATCGCTGATCGTCAACGGATTCTGCAAAGAAGTGCTCGCCGAATTGCCCATGGAATTCGCCGTCGAAGCGCAAAAGCTGCTCGGCATCAGCCTGGAAGGCAGTGTTGGCTGACCCGTGTTATCGCAACCTCCGCCACAAAAAACATTCGATTCAATTCAAGATTTCAGGAGCGCACGTCCCCATGTTGGAAATTAAAAACCTTCACGCTAAAATCGAAGACAACGAAATTCTGCACGGATTGAACCTGACCGTGAATCCCGGCGAGGTCCACGCGATCATGGGCCCGAACGGCTCGGGTAAAAGCACCCTGGCCCGCGTGATTTCCGGCGCCGAAGATTACGAAGTCACCGACGGTAGCATTACGTTCTGCGGCGAAGACCTTCTTGAAAAAGAAGCCGACGAACGGGCACAGTCCGGCATCTTCATGGCCTTTCAATACCCGGTGGAAATCCCGGGGGTCAGCAACACGTACTTTTTGCGCGCGGCGCTGAACTCGATCCGCAAATACCGGGGCGAGGACGAAATCAGCGGAGCCGATTTCCTGAAGCTTGTGAAAGAAAAAGCCGAGTTGGTGGAATTAGACCCGGACCTGATGAAGCGCTCGGTCAATGTTGGCTTTTCGGGCGGTGAGAAAAAGCGCAACGAGATCTTCCAAATGGCGGTGCTCGATCCGAAACTCGCCGTGCTCGATGAAACCGACTCGGGTCTCGACATCGACGCGTTGCGCATCGTTGCCAACGGCGTAAACAAGCTGCGCGGCAAGGATCGCGCGATCATCGTGGTGACGCACTATCAGCGTCTGCTGAACTACATCGTTCCGGATTTTGTCCATGTGCTCGTGGACGGAAAAATCGCAAAATCCGGTGGAAAAGATTTGGCCCTCGAGTTGGAAGAAGCGGGTTATTCGTGGGTGAATGAAGGCAAACAAACCGAAACAGCGAACGTTTGAGGGAGAAACCGATGACGGAATTACTGACACAAAACGAATCGTACATCGAACTGTTCGCAAGCGTGGATATATTCCCCGCCGAACCCAAGTGGTTGACCGAACGTCGCCAGGAAGCGCTTGCGCGTTTTCAACGCCTCGGTTTTCCAACACAAAAGCAGGAAGACTGGCGCTTCACCAATTTAGCGCCATTGGCAGATACGGTATTTGCACTTCCCACGCGTGACGATCTTCCCTGCGCCGATGTCGTGGGAGACCATACCTATCGGGGTTTTAATGGCGGTGTGTTTGTTTTCGTCGATGGTGTTTTCGTGCGCGAACTTTCCACGCTCACTCCCCTGCCGAAGGGCGTTTTCGCCGGCAGTTTACGCGATGCGTTGGAAACGAACGAAGCACTGGTTAAAGAACATCTGTCGCAATTGACAGACAACGAATCCGCGCCGTTCAGTGCCTTGAACGATGCTTTCGTCCAGGACGGATTTGTCCTCGCCATTCCCGCGAATACGGTGATCGAAGAGCCGATCCAGGTACTTTACCTGACCACGGGTAGCTCCGTCCCCACGATGAGCACCTTGCACAACTTGTTTATCTTTGAACAAAGCAGCCAGGCGACAATGGTTGAAAAACACGCTTCGCTTGGCGAAGGGAATTATTTCAAAAATATCGTCACGGAAGTGTACTCTGGCAAAAACTCGAATGTGGATCATTACAAAATCCAACTCGAAGGCGACAGCGCCACACACATTTCCACGCTGCGTTTGTACCAGGAACGCGACAGCTACTTCCGTTCGCATACGATCGATTTTGGCGCGCTGCTGGTGCGTAACAACCTGTGGGGTAAACTCGACGGCGAAGGTTGCGAAGCGGTGCTGAATGGGTTGTACATGCTGCGCGGCAAACAACATGTCGATAATCACATGTGGATGGAGCACGTAAAGGAAAACATCCCAAGCCACGAGTTGTATAAAGGTATTCTCGACGACGAATCCAGCGCTGTGTTTACGGGTCGCATTTTCGTCCACAAGGAAGCCCAAAAAACCGACGCCAAGCAAACGAACCAGAACTTGCTTCTTTCGGACAACGCACGCGTGAACACCAAGCCACAGCTTGAAATTTACGCGGACGATGTGAAGTGCACGCACGGCGCGACGATTGGTCAAATGGACCCGATGGCGTTATTTTACCTGATGTCGCGCGCTATCGACCGCGATACGGCGCGCCACCTGTTGGTGCAAGCCTTCGCGGGCGACATCACCGAACGCATTCGACTCGAACCCGTGCGCGAGAGCGTGAATAAGATTCTGGCGAAACGATTGAAATAGCCCCCAACTCCCTCTGCCTGGGAGGAGCAAACATGACGTACGCCGAACAACATCCGATCGATGATCTTGAATTCGTGGAGGCTCCATACGTGCCGTTCAATGTGGAACGTATCCGCCAGGACTTCCCGATCCTTCACCAGAAGGTTCACGGCAAGCCCCTCGTGTATCTGGACAACGCGGCGAGTTCGCAAAAACCGCGCGTGGTGATCGAAACACTCAATGATTACTACGAAAAGGACAACGCAAACGTCCACCGTGGTGTTCACCAGTTAAGCCAACGCGCAACGTTTGCCTACGAACGATCTCGCGGCAAAGTGAAGAACTTTCTGAACGCAGCCAGCGAGAAGGAAATCATCTTCACACGCGGGGCGACCGAGGCCATCAACCTCGTGGCGCAAAGTTACGCGCGAGCGTTCCTCAAGGCGGGCGACGAAATTCTCGTCACCGGGATGGAACACCACGCCAACATCGTCCCATGGCAACTGGTCGGCGAACAAATCGGCACAGTTTTGCGCGCGGCGCCCATCAATGACGCGGGCGAGTTGATTGTCGAGGAATTCGACAAACTGCTGACGGATAAAACAAAGCTGGTTTCCATTCCGCATATTTCAAACGCGCTGGGAACGGTGAACCCTGTCAAAGAACTGATCGAGAAAGCCCACGCGCGCGGCATTCCCGTGCTGCTGGATGGCGCTCAGTCGGTTCCACACGTGGGAATTAACGTGGAGGAACTCGATTGCGATTTCTTCGTCTTCTCAGGACACAAGGTCTTCGGTCCGACTGGTATCGGCGTGCTTTACGGCAAAGAAGAACTGCTGAATAAAATGCCCCCTTACCAGGGCGGCGGCGACATGATCGACCTGGTATCGTTCGAGAAGACTACGTTCAACGATCTGCCGTACAAATTTGAAGCCGGGACGCCCCATATTGCAGGCGCGATTGGGCTCGGCGCGGCGATTGATTACATGCGGCGCATCGGCCTCAAAAACATTGCAGAATACGAACACGAACTTCTCGAATACGCTACCGGTCGCATGATGGAAATCGATGGTTTACGCATCATCGGAACAGCGAAAGACAAAGCGAGTGTGCTTTCATTCATCGTCGAAGGTATTCACCCGCACGATATCGGTTCCATTCTCGATCTCGAAGGCATCGCCGTGCGCGTCGGCCATCATTGCGCGCAACCCGTGATGCAGCGGTTCGGCATTCCCGCCACGGCGCGAGCTTCATTGGCGTTCTACAATACGCGCGAAGAAATTGACGCCTTCATCGCGGCGTTGCATAAAGCCATCAGGATGTTGAAATAAACCACCGGCAAAGCGATCATGACGGAAACAATCGAACAAACGCAAAAAAACATCGTTGAGGAATTCGCTCAGTTTATTGACTGGGAGGAACGCTACGGCCGAATCATCGAACTCGGCAAACAACACCTTGATATTCCCGATGAGTACAAAATCGATAAACTGCGCGTCAAAGGCTGCCAATCGACGGTTTGGTTGCACGCAAAATTGGAAGACGGACGCGTTGTTTACGAAGCGACCAGCGACGCGATGATCGTCCGTGGATTGATTGCCCTCCTGTTGCGCGTGTATTCAAACCGCACCCCACAGGAAATCCTTCAAACGCCTCCCTCGTTCATCCACGATCTTGGGTTGAGCGATAACCTGACACAAGGCCGTCAAAACGGTCTCGCATCGATGGTCGAACAAATCAAACTCTACGCGATGGCATTCTCTGCCATGACCCAAGCATAGAATACGAACCGATTTTCAGGGAGAATCACCCGATGGACGATCCGTTGAGCAAAATGCAGGAATTACGCGAACGCGTGGTACAGGTGCTTCAGACAATTTACGATCCGGAAATTCCGGTAAGCATCTATGAACTCGGGCTGATCTATAATATCGACATCAACCAGGACGGTTTTGTGGATATCAAGATGACGCTGACCTCGCCCTCGTGTCCGGCGGCGGAATCGCTCCCGCCCGAGGTCGAAATGAAAGTTGCCGGCGTCGAAGGCGTCGCCGAAACCCGCGTCCACGTCGTCTGGGAACCCACCTGGAACCCGGACATGATGTCCGAATCCGCCAAGCTGGAACTGAACATGTTCTGAGTCCGATGACATTCGATCTGCCAAGCCGAGGCTGTTTGTTCAGCCTCGGCTTTTCTATTTACCCGGCGGGTGAAAATATTCGTAGTGGTATTGTCCACAAGTGACCTGGAATGCGCGTTTCCCGTTCGATGGACCGTTGTCCAAAAGGCACCTAACCATGTTCTTCCTGATGTATCCCATTGGCTTGGACTACAAGCACCGCATGACGGGTTTTTTGTCGTGGGTGTTGATCGGGTTGATATTTTACCGGTTGGCGTTGGCGTTAATTTTTCCAGAGCTGCGGGTTCAAATTATCGGCTATCTGCCGTTTGAATCCTTTTCGCCAGAAACGCTCACGGCGATTTTGCAATCGGCGTTCACCCCCTTCATGATACCCGACAAGCACCCAACCGAGCACGTGGTTTTGCTCGTCATCGGATTTGTCGCCTTGATGTCTTTCTGGCTATTGTTCGGCGTTGCGCTCGAAGACGCCTTTGGGCGAATCGGATTTTGTGTTCTTTATCTGACAGGCATCGCGACAGGCGCGCTGTTGTGCATGATGCCCAATATGGGAATTTCCGGGGTTTTTTGGTTAGGTCATGCAGCGACACTCTTTGCGTTGGGTGTTTGTTATGCATATTTTTTCGCCACGGATCTGAAAATCCGATACCTGATTTGGATATTTGGCGGTGAAAGCAGTTCGGGTGGCACGTGGATGGTTCCTGCCTTTTTTCTCCTTCTGCCCATGCATTTATTTCTGATTCTCCCCCAAAGCCTTTACTGGTATCCGGAAACGTTTTCTCCCCTGCCGATCCGAACCGGGCAATTTACGCCCCTGACGTGGTCGATTGGAATTCCGGCTCTCGGGTTTATCTACGCGATTATCTGGGAAAAAATGAAACTGACGCACGAGCATGTGCCCGGCGTTCTGGCGCGGTAATCAATACTGTTTGATGATATGATCGTCATCGGGTGCCGCCGTTCCATTCGCGCTGATTGAACACGTCGGAAGCATCTCCAACGTTCCCAGACGATACGTTCCACCACAGGGGCATTTTGGCGCCTTCCCGCCCATTTCCTTCACCACTGCATCCCAGGAAACCGACCCCGTGGCAAACATCCCGCGGCTGTGGAGCGAACGTTTCGCCGACTCGATACGGCGCAGGTTTCCTCGGCAAGCATTCGCGCAATCGATCGCGTTTCCGGACAGCGTTCCGCCTTCGGTCACGAACTGTGTCGCCTCGCGCTTCGTGTTGCTGATCGCATTTTTCGTCTGGGTTTTTAACTCGCTGGGTTTCAAAATGCCCAACGCCCAAGCTGCCAGCAAAACCACAACAACAAACAGAAACAGAAAAACCTTGAATGCTGTTTTAAGGAATCGCTTCATCGCGTCTGCACCTTGGAAGGCTTACAATCAACTGTTTCCAGTTCAAACAAATAGTTAGTCTGAAAACCGTAAACGTACAACTGTAAACTTCCGTTATAACTTCCGCGCGTTTCCAGCTTTTTCCTTCTGACGCTTCTCCCACACACGGGCGTACTTAAGAAACACGGAATACGCCGCCATCATACAGATGATAAACCCGGCTTTCCCGTCGCGAAAACCTTGAAATAAAATAAACTGGCGGAAAAAGCGCCACAGGGGACGCAATGCCAGATGTCTCCATCCGACATGTGGGGTTTTTTTTGCTCGATCTTCGCTGGCCCAATCACTGTAGCGAAAAAATTTATGCAGATATTGGTCGAAGCTATCGAACGTATAGTGCAGGAATTTGCCTTTCAAGTTTCCGACCGAAAGCGGTTTCCCATCTGCAGATATGATATCCGCGTGCACGTGCTTTTCCTCGTACCGTCCCCGATCGCGACGAAACAGACGCAACACGTCGTCACGTTGCCAACCACACCCGCGAATCGGCTGATCCATGAAATGATTCAGTCGATGAATACGGTACCCATCGTGCGGACCATCGGCGGCAAGAACGCGTTCGATATTCGTACGCAACTCCGGCGTCACGCGCTCGTCGCTATCCACCACGAGAACCCATTCGTGGGACATTTGCGGAATCGCCCAATTTTTCTGCGCGGCGGAATTTATATACTCGTGCACCAGAACACGGTCGGCTTTTGCCTCGGCAATTTCACGCGTTTTATCTGTGCTGGCGGCATCGAGAACCACGACCACTTCGTCCGCAAACCGCACCGAGGCAATACAATCGGCAATATGGCGTTCTTCGTTGCCTGCGGGAATCATCGCCGTCAGCTTGGCACGGTTTTTATCGGGAGCACTCACTTGCCTTCCACCTCGGCGGCGGGACTTTGGCCGTTCGCATTCGGCGCTCGATAGATATTATAAATCAACATGACGCTGATTCCAACGGAGAGTCCCATCAGAAAAACGGCAATCAATCGAATGTTTGAATGACGTTCCGGCGTCATGAGAATTCATCCCTTCTTTCGGCCCGAAACGCGTTTCTTATTCGGTGTGCACGTTTTCGGCGGTACAGGTAAACCCTGTCGGAAAAATTCCGAACGCGCCTGCACCAGTTGCGCGGCAATCGAGACGGCAATTTCCTCGGGTGTGATCGAGCCGATGTCAAGCCCGGCGGGACTATGGACGCGGTTCAGTTGCTCGTCGGTAACGCCGTCTTCCGCCAGACGTTGACGGATGTTGGCCCATTTCGCGCGACTGCCCACCATTGCGATAAAGCACGCGGGCGATTCGATCACCGAACGTAAACACGCTTCGTCGCCGGTGTGCCCGCGCGTCACAATCACCACAAAGGTCGTCGGTGTGATCTCTACCTGCTGGGCAAGCTCTTCGTATGGCGCCTGAACAATACGATCCGCGTGCGGAAACCGTTGGGTGTTGGCAAATTGCGGTCGGTCGTCCATCACCGTCAGACGAAATTCCAATCCTTGTACCACTTGGGCCAAGGCGCAGGAAATATGACCGCCACCGCAAATCAGAAGTTGAGAGTCAGGCATCACCGGTTCCACAAAAATCGCGATTTCACCACCGCAGAGCATGTCCATTTCGTCCGCGTTCTTGGCTTTAATATCCACGCGGAGCAATTCGGGTACAAGCGACTTCATCACGCGACGCGCCACCATGATCACGTCGGCCTCGACGCAACCTCCCCCAATGGTTCCGTAAATATCCATGTCTGCCGTGATCAACATGCGCGCGCCCGATTTACGCGGCGTCGATCCAACCGTTTCCACCACGGTTGCCATAGCGAGGCGTTTTCCCGCACGCGTCCATTCGAGGATTTTTTCGTGAAAATGAACCTGCATTATTCAACCTCCTCATTCCCCTCATAAACAAACCGATACAATTCGTTTTCGCCGAATTTCTTTTCCAACACCAGACTGCCGTTGGCAATCAATTCATCCAAACCCACGCGTGCATTGATGGGGTGGGCCGCTTCGTTGGGAATGCGCAGATAATACCGAATGCCACGAGCACGGAAGAACGCAAGCTTTTCCGCCGCCGATTTCATGGCATAGGTTTTCTGCACATCCCAGTCGTCCAGGTGCACCAACTCAATCGACGGATCGTACATCAAGTGCCGGTTGTCGTGCGTCAGGAGTGGCTGGCCCACGGCGACTTCATTCACGGCATTCCACATATCGGCATCAGTGCCAAAACGAAGTCGATAAAACGTGTCGGGGTTCATGCCCGGATGGCGAAAGACATCCAGGTCGGACATTACATACTGCTGGCCGTAAACGTGTTGAACGCCAAAGGTTTTAAAGTTCATCAGGCTCATTGGAATTCCCACGATCAGTACGATGGCAATCACCGTTAAGACACCGAGGATTTCCGTCAGTTGTCGCCAAAGCGAATTAGAGGTTGCCGTCCAGGCCAAAAAAGGAACAGCGCCGAAAATTGCCATTGGAATAATGACAGGGATGATCTGATAAAGATAGAGATCAGCTAAAATATAATGATAAGCAAACAAACATGCCGCCAAAAGGCCTGCTGTTCCCACGACAGTTTGAAACACGCGTTCATCGATCGGTTGCATGTCTTCGTACATCGCACCGCGACGACAAACAGTAAGAATCGCCGCCAAAATCAAGCCTGGGATGAAAAATCCCAGAAATAAAGGCGCTATTTTATAGGCATGAAAATACGATTTGACTCGCATCGTACCACCCAACGGGGACGGACGTTCTTGAACACCCGACCAGTCCGGCGGCGACCATTCAAGTAAATAACGCAAGCGATCCAACCACGCTCCACGATTCAAATCCATGTCTCCGTCCCCCGATTGTTCAGGACGAAACGTTTCAAAACCTTGCCAGTAAAGATAACTCGCTGCGAGCCGATCGCGCAGGGTCGCTTCGCGCTCAAACCCCTCGGCATTTTGATCGCGCATGGGCCGCACGGCACGCATGTCGGCGTATTGTTCAGCCAACCGCCCGACTCCGTCCCCATTACGGAACCATTCGAGGTTTGCACTCTCCAACACATCCGGATTGATGTTTTTGCTCGATACAAAAATGTTCGGGAAAAACGAATACACGGGATTGCCCGTGACGACAATGTTACGCACATACCACGGAAGCGACAACGCAATCCCAACAGAAAAAATCAGCCAGAATTGACGAGTTTTCCAAACAAATTGGCGTTTTTCACTTTGGGCGGCGGAAAGTTCATCCTCCGAAAGAGTTGCGGATTCTCCGTCCCCATCCGGAACAGGTTCGCTTGTTGTTCCGCGTGGCCAAAAAGCCAACACGATTGCCAACACCCATGGAACCCATAATATTCCCATCAGGTAATTGATGTGCATCGCTGCTGCCGGGATTAATGTAAGCGCCGCAACAGATCCGGGCGATTGTGTTCGAGCGACGACAAATGCAAAGTAGATAAACGCCGTAACAAACAGGATCGCAATCGCGTAGTCCGAGGCATATGTGCTGTACGCGATGAAAAGCGGCGTCGCACGAAGCAACACGGCACCCGCCATTGCCACACTTCTCCGTCCCCAAATAGCCAGAAGGGTTTCATATACAATCAACGTGCTTGCCAACCCCGCCAGTGGTCCCGCTAATCGCTGATGTAAATCCGACCACGTGCCAAACATCGTGCTGGCAACAGCGCCGTAATTGGCAAAGAGATGTGGGTAATTTGCGCCGAGCCCAATGCCTACCTGCGCGACAACTTTCGTGGGAAATGCATGCTCCAGAAACGTCATGCGTCCATATCCCAGATACAAAATCAGCGAATCCCAGTAGGTCTCGGGAAAAAACAATCCATGCCAAAATGTAGCCGCTGTCATAACGGTGATGGCAAACACCCCAAACCAGAAAAAAGCCCTGGCAATCTGGCTTTCTTTAAAAAGTTCATCGGAATCCGGACCAATCAACTCACTATCCGCATGATCAAATTCCTCTCCCGTCTCGAAACAGGTTTGCCAATTTTTCGACTCGGGGGACGGAGTTTCCCACCATCGCCATGGAGAACTTTGATCTCGCCGTCGGACGGCATACATCACGCCGCACAACATTCCCACCCACACAATCCAAACCACGGGCAGATAAAGCAAATGCGCCATGGTGACCAGTTCAAAAACGATTCCGCTGACCGCCATGCCAATGGCATACGACAAGCAAATTGCCGCACGAGGACGGAGATGCACATCGAGCGCCTTCAGCGTCCCCCAACCGAGGAGCACATTCAGCAGCGCAAAAAAAATGGCTTCGAGTAATTGCAATGGTGGCGAGTTCCGCCACGAAAACGACCAGTCGGATGAGAGCAAACCACGGTAAACATCGAGCAAACCGTTACTGCCTGGGCCGCCGGTCAATACTTGTGCACGAACGACAAAAAGCACCTGGAGCAGCGCCCATCCAAGCATGATCGCCGCCACGCCAACCAGCATCTTACCCGTCGGGCTGAATGCGCGACGCAGCTTATTGGGCGGGGGCGTAAATTGCTCGGCGACACCCTCCGATTCCGTCATGGCAGCAGTCCGCTCATCCCCAAATTGTCGAGAATTTGCTGGTTCAAGTCAGGAAAGAATACCCAGATGATGATTTGCAAAATCGTCAGTCCAATCATCACCAGCGAAATGATAATCCCAAGGATCATCACCATCGTCGCCATATCGTCGCGGTAGTTATACTGCTTGGCGCGCTGCCGTGCAGAAATCGCCATCGCCGTGCTGGCGATTCCTCCCACCAATCCGATCGGGGGGAAGCAGCAAAATCCCACAATGAACGAAGCGAATGCGATAATCATCGCTGTCATCACACGCGAATCGCGACCATAGGGTGAAGCAGGCGGTGGATACCCACCTTGTTGATAATATTGTCCGGGCGGCGGTTGATAGGCTCCTGCGTACGGATTTTGATACACGCCCGGATCGACCGGCGGCGGGTAGTTTCCCGGCGGCGGACCGTAATACGGAGGAGGCGCATACCCTCCCTGCGGCGGGTAGCCTGGATATTGACCATAAGGGGACGGAGGTGGAGGCGGCGCTTCGCCACCTTGATATTCGGGCTGATTTTGCCATTGTTCTGGCGAACCGGGCGCCTGAGCAGCCCCGATCACCGGCTGCTCCCACGTGGGTGCTTCCGGTGGAATCTCCGTCTGACCTTCGTCAAGCGGAGGCGGCGCGTCCGAAGAGGATTCCCTTTCACCCTCCACGGCATCTGCCGATTCAGCCATCTTTGAAGCACCTGAATCCTCCGCGCCTAAAACGGGCGAACCATCATCGGGACGCTGCCACGTCCATTCTTCTGGTTGCTGTTGATCCGGCTCTTGAAATTCTGGGGATTCATCCGGATTTGGCTTCATCGGGTCGGTCATGCCGTAGTCCTTGGGTCGAGGTCGGTTTCGCGCGCGCGTTTCGTTTAAAAAGGTAAGCATCCGCGAAGCCAAGGCTAAAGCGGAATTCGTTCCATCCTCCAAACAATCCACCGGGCCTTTTGGCTAACATCCAGCCGGTTGCGCGGCACGATGCATGGAATGAACTGGTCGCATTTCTGGTATTCCCAAGACGCGACACCACAGATTCACGTACGCGTTTGCTGTCAGGCCAAGTTCAAATTCATCGCTGATGAAATCGCGTCCGTTTTCGCCCATTTCGTTCCGTTCTTCTGGGTTGTTTAACAACGCAATGACGTGCTGGGCTAATTGCTCAATGTTATCTTTCTCGAAGAGATAACCGGTCTGACCATCGCAAACAATTTCCGGGATGCCTCCGATTCGGCTGGCAACCACGGGTGTGCAGCAGGCTTGCGACTCCGCTACAACAAGTCCATACGCTTCGACCCGACTGGGATGAACCACCACGTCGAGAGTCGAAAGCACTTGGGGCAGCATGGTGGACAGCGGACCGATGAACCGCATCTGGTCGAGAACTCCCAACCGTCTGGCCAACCCGATCAGATCGTCTCGACTGGAGCCGGCGCCGAAAATAAATGCAACACAACGCGGATGGGTTTCGAGAATTTTCGGCATCGCACGGATAAATGCATCGTGTCCTTTGAGGGGGCGCAACGTTCCCACGGCTCCAATGATCGGAGCATCCAATTCAACATTCAAATATTGCCGGATAATTTCCTGGTGAAAAGGTAGGATCGGGTACGTCTGCACACAATCGACACCGTTCGGAATCAGATGGACGCGCTCCTGGGGATATCCCGCGCGGATCATTTCGCGGCTGACGAATTCGGATACGGCCACCCATGCCCGGCAACGTTGCCGCGTCAGTTTGTCCAGCACCCGATAAACGGTACCTTTCGCTCGTCCCTTTTCATCCACTGCATGTAACCCATGACAGGTTGAAATCAGCGGTATTTCATCCAGCTCTTTGTGCACGAATCGAAGCGCCAGGTCCGGCCAAAGCAAATGGCTGTGGATCAAATCCGGGCAATCCGAACGCTTGCGCAGCCGACGCGCCCAATCGCGAAGTCGTTCAATTCCTCCCAACCCACGCGAAGAAACCACTTCGGTCGAAACCCCCAGCGCATGAAACCGATCCACCAGTGCGCCATCGCGGCTGAGCGCCACTGTCCCGATGCACATATCCGGTTCGGGAACCCAACGCTGGCAAAGACGGTAGAGCAACAGCCCGGGACCGTCTTCTTCATAGGAATTCAGGGCGATCAGAATACGCAATGCAGGGTCCGCCTTTCGATACGAAGCAATTCCATTTCATAGTGTAGCAAATTCGAGGGAACCAGCACAAGGGACGAGACAAAAAAAAACGCCGTCCGCTTTGTGGGCGGACGGCATGAGATGACAAGATTGCTTATGGGATAAATCAGATCGACGGTGCCGTACGGGAAGCCGATTTTTCCGGCGACGACTGAAGAGCCGTTTTTGCCTGCTGAACGATCGAGGCAAAACCTTCGGCGTCATTGATGGCGATTTCGCTCAACATTTTGCGATCGATTTCAACGCCCGCCATGGTCAGACCGTTGATCAAACGCGAGTAGGAAATCCCGTTCTGGCGGCAAGCCGCGTTGATACGGGTGATCCACAAAGCGCGGAAATTACGTTTGTTTTGTTTCCGATCACGATAAGCATACGCCAAGCCGCGCTTGACGGTTTCATTCGCATTGCGAAAAAGGCGATGGCGTCCGCCAAACGCTCCTTTCGCGGCTTTCAGAACTTTTTTACGACGGGCGCGCGACGCCACGTTATTGGTTGCTCTAGGCATGAGGCCGACCTCCGACTATGAATAGGGGCAATGGGTTCAATTTTTCAGCGCCGTCCGTACACGGATCGGCTCGATCATCATGTGTGCAAGACAGCTTTAAGACGCTTTTCGTCCGCCGGCCCCACCAGTGTGTGCTTACGCAGATGGCGTTTGCGCTTTTGGGCTTTCTTCGTCAGAATGTGACGAAGCCCTTGTTTTTTGCGTTTCAACCGTCCGGAAGCGGTCAATTTGACGCGCTTTTTCAGGCCGGAACGTGTTTTCATCTTCGGCATGTTACCTTCTCCTTCTGGTGAATCCCCGCACCTTTTTCAAGCGACAGTGCGCCTGGCGCGGAAGAAATTAGTGGTCGTTATTTCCAACTTATGATGCAGGCTTCCAGTCTTTGCGACGGCCCATAATCATGTGGATCGTCTTGTGTTGTTGGCTCGGAGCCTTTTCAATCTCGCCGATGTCTTCCAATTCCGACTTGATGGCTTCCACCAACGCCGCGCCCAACTGCGGTTTGGTGATTTCCCGTCCGCGGTATTGAAGGGTGAACTTCACCTTGTCGCCTTTTTCGAGGAACTCGCGCGCCTTGCGCAATTTCGTCGCACGGTCGTGCGGATCAATCGTCACGCGCATCTTGCATTCTTTCAATTCGACAGCGCGAGCCTTCTTGCGTGATGCTTTCAGGCGACGCTTCTGCTCGTAGATGACTTTCTTATAGTCATAAATACGGCAGACCGGCGGCTCGGCGCCGGGTGCGACTTCGACCAAGTCCAATTGGGCCTCAGCCGCCAACTTCATCGCTTCCTCGATGGGCACGACACCGACTTGCTCGCCTGTTTGCTTGATCAGCAATACTTCGCGAGCACGAATTTGATCGTTTACACGTGAATCCGGCTTAATGACATCAACCTCCGACTGAAAATAAAATGGGCGGAGAGCCCGTTACTGTGCTCTCCGCCCAAAAGCCACCAACCACCGGCTGCCCTGAATCGGCGGACCGGAGGATTAAGTTTTCTTTTGTTTCAACCCCTTCGCTGCCATGGTTCCTCAAATCGAGGAGGCGCTGGAGGTGAGAAGCGGAGATGCTTCTACTTTGGAACCTTTTTAAACTGCTTTCGCAGAAAGGCCGGGGAATTTCCCGCCTCTGCATCGTAGTTGTCAAGCGCGATTACGTTACAAATCGGACGCAAACCCATTGAAATCGTCTTTATCCTCGCCGACTTGCCAAAATTTTCCAACCATTCAGCGGCTTTCTAAGTCATCTTTCCACAGGATTTGCCGAAAATGCCCCCTGGGCAATGGCTAAAAACGGGGTTTAAGCCCTGAAATCAGCTCACTTTATTGATTTCCTGCAAATTCCTGAAAGGTAAGGATTGATTTTGCAAAAGTTCGTGGCATACAACCCGGCGTCTTTTGCGGGGAAGAAATTTGGCCTTATTTTCGTTACTGGTCAACAGGGAAGGCAAAGGAGGAAGAGGTTTTTCACCTGACGGTTGCCGAATACAACCGCCAGATTTCCCTGACCTCAGTGGAATCAAATGTAAACCGATGATCATCCATGCGACGATGATCCATACAACCTATCAAGAGTGAAAGTGACCTCACATGTATGTTGAAGTGATCAAGACAGTGGTCAAACACGGACAGGCCGAAGCAGCCCGCCGCACACTTGACAAATGGATTGCAGCAGCCCGCAAGGCCCCAGGCCATTTGTGGGCCAGCTACTTCAGCCCGGAAGATTGCGCCAGCGAAGCATTGGACGGGTTTCAGATCGAGGACCCCGAACGCACATTTTTTGTCACCATGGCATGGGAAAACGATGAGGCTGTCGCCGATTTCGTCCGCCGGTATCATTCCGGTCCGGTGAATTTACTGCCCGGCCAGGAAGTGTACGTCAGCGGCCATTTTAACGGCTAACCTTTTCACTACCGCCAATCGGCGTAACTTGCGCATGAGCTTTTGTCCATTCGACGCATGCCCCCGTCCGGTATGCTTGCCTTTCGGGGGCATGCGACTTTTTGCGGGCCTAATCGCGATCCTTCTTGGATTGCTCCTTCCTCCGCAACCTGCCCACGCCCAACTTGACAAGGTACTCGCCAGCGTGGATGGCGCGTTGATCACCCAACGCGATGTCTCCTGCCAATTATTTGAAGCGCGCTTGCTGGACAACTCTCTCTGGAGCATCCCGGACGAGGCGCTGATCCCGTCGATTGTCTCGCCCATGGTGGACGAAATGCTGCTTTACCGGCATTTCTGGGACGGAACACGGGAACCCGAAGCACTCGAAATCAAAGAAGACACCAATTACGTCTGGAGCGAATACGAACGCCTGGCCGGTTCTTCGCTCGCGCTTCGCACGTTGCTCGAACAATCGGGCTTGAACGAGGACGATGTGCTGACATGGCTGGAAGCGCGCGCCCGTCGCCAATGGACCATTGAAGGCGCCGTTGCGCAGCGTCTCGATCCCGCATTGCTCTCCCGCGACGACGATATTGCAACGAATGCCGATGCCGTGCATCTGGCGCACATCTTTTTCGCAGGAACCGATAGCTCCGGCAAAAAAGACTTTCGTAAAGCCCAGGAACACGCGCTGAACGTGTGGGTGGATTTGTCCGACGGATTCGATTTTACCCGGGCCGCAGCACTCTACTCGGAAGACCCCGGCACCGCTCGCCTGGGTGGCGATCTGGGGTGGTTGGACGTTGAAGTCCTCGATCCAGATGTTCGCGACATTGTATTAACACTCGATGACGACGAAGTCTCTTCCCCCGTCACCAGTTCAATGGGCGTGCATTTGTTTAAATTGCTCGATTATCGCACGCCACGTCGCGCCGCTCTGGTAGAAGCTATTCGCGATATCAAAACCACCGCTCTCCGCCAACTGCGCGCAGAAAGCGATATCCGCCTGAGCGAAGGGATTGAACTCAAGCCGTTGCCAGAACTCGCCGATCCCGACACATCCCCTACTGTGTGGGATGAATTGATCGAAAAACATCATGAGGACAAAGAAAAAGGCCCCGAGTAAGCGGAGCCTTTTTTCTTTCAAAATCCTATCATTCAACCGGCGGTTTCGGCGGCCACTGTGGGGGCGGAGCCTGCGGTGGAGGCGGGGGTGGCGAGTAATCCGGAGGCGGCGGTGGAGGCTGCACCGGGGGCTGGCCATAGTCGATCCCCGTGGAACGGGGCGAAGGTGGCGCGCCATAGTCCGAGGGCATCGGAGGTGTTTCTACGGGCGACCATCCCCCACCGCCTGCCGGTCCGGTCGGATCGATGAAATCGTCACGAAAGATGGTGTACTCGGGGCCAAATTGCTCCATGAAACAAGCCGAATAAGAGAGCAAAAACATCGAGATAGGTAACGTGGCCACCGTAATCAGGTACTGTCCAAGGACCGGAATGCAACTGACGACGCACAACACACAGCCGACTGTGGCAATGAGCATACCGGCACCGATCACCAACGCGATCCGCATCAGCAAAAACAACACGAAGGTCGAGTGATAAGTCTGAATCAATTGACGCGCGTCGCGCAAAGCGTCCTTCACCATCATATTCCGCGCGTACATGATCGGGACGACAATATTATTGAGGATGAAATTAACAAATCCCAACGTTACAAAAAATATCAGCGCCAAAATAGCAATAATGACCCAAACGCCGATCGTTGCATCGCTGAACTGACTATTCTGAATATCGCCCAAAGCCGGGAGCGCGGCAAAGATGAGAGCCAAAGCCGTGAAACCCAGTTGAATCACGACCAATATCGCGCGAAACATAAACAATGAATTCCCAAGAGTAGCCGTCGCGCGCCAACTCCCTTCCAGAGTGCCTCCGTTCTTGGCGGTCATATCCAAAAACATGAAATCGCCACGGCTGCCCAACCATTTAAACAACAGTCCAAAGCCAAGAAACAACAACAACACCAGAACGAAGATAAATACCATCATCACCATGTTTTTGTCGATGTATTGTTGAGCCTGATCCCAGGGATTGGGTCCGCCGGGACCGCCTGGGCCACCCGGTCCGCTCAAGGTGTTCGTGATGCGTGGATTATAGCTGCTGCCGCTCCCTCTCCCGCAGTTCGACAAAAATGCCGCAAACCCGATGAGAAACCATTTCGACGCATCGGCGGGCGAAAACAACGTGCGTTTTGAAATTTCAATCGCCCGCTCAAGTGGTCCGGTTACGGAAATTTCTTTGGGATAGGGATGTTCACCGTTCATGATTGATCGATCGCGAGCGCTGCATTTGCCCCGCTGTCCTCGGCATTTTCGTGAGAGTCATCGGTTTCGTCGTCCATGACGATCATGCCGTTCATGGCGTCTTCGTGCAATTCAGACATGCGACAAAGTTCCGCGTATTTTCCGTTCTGTGCCATCAAATCTTCGTGCGTTCCCATTTCCGCGACCTCGCCATTTTCCATCACGACGATTTGATCCGCGTTGCGGACCGTGGAAAGGCGGTGCGCGATAACAATCACGGTACGGTTTTCCATCAAACGATCGAGCGCCTGCTGAACGAGCGCTTCGCTTTCGTTGTCGAGCGCGCTGGTCGCTTCGTCGAGGATCAGAATCGGGCAATCGCGAAGCAACGCACGCGCAATGGCGATGCGTTGACGCTGGCCCCCGGAAAGCTGTCCGCCACGTTCGCCAATCGACGTGTCGTAGCCCTCGGGCAGTTCCTGGATGAAATCGTGCGCGTTGGCCGCGCGCGCCACTTTTTCCACGTCTTCGAGCGAAGCGTCGCGTCGTCCGTAAAGGATGTTGTTCAAAATGGTGGAATCGAACAGAATCGTTTCCTGGGTCACGATGGCGATTTGCTCGCGTAAACTGGTAAACGTCACGTCGCGAATATCGGTGCCATCGACCGTAATCGATCCACCGGTAATATCGTAAAAACGTGGCACCAATTTCGTCACGGTGGTTTTGCCCGCGCCCGAACTTCCCACCAACGCATAGCGTTTGCCCTTGGGAATCACGAGATTGAATTTCTTCAACACCTTCTCGCGCTTCTTGCCATAGGAAAATTCAACATCGGTGAACGTAATGTTGTCCTGGATGGGTTTCAATTCGACCGCGTCGGGTTTTTCCACCACATGTGGTTTGGCATCGATAATTTCAAAGACGCGTTCGGCGCTCGCAAGGCCCTGCTGCGTTTTCATAAACCCGGCGGAAACGCCTTTGAGCGGTTTGTAAAACCGCGTCAAGGCGATCAAATACACGATAAATTCCGCGGGTTGCATTTCCTGCTTTTTGAGCACGATGTACGCGCCAGCGATCAACACAATCCCAATGGCGCCCATGGTCAAAACATCCACCATCGCAGGTGCAAGAAGCGATAATTTCATCCGGCGCAACTGACGGCGAAGCTGTTCCTTGGAAACGGTCTTGAAACGGTTGCGCTCCAGTTTTTCCGTTCCGAACGCCTTGACGATTTGCATGCCCTGAAGGGTTTCCTGCATCACGTCCACCAAATACGCATCCTCTTCGGCGTCGCGCTTGCTCAGGCTACGCAGTTTTTTGCTCACCACCGTGATCGGCACGATGACCAACGGCAGACCGATAATGGTGAACAGCGTGATTTTGACGCTGAGAATCAGCAGCACCATAAAGAGGAACAGGATTTCAAACGGCACCTTGACCGATTGGTTCAAAATCTGGCTCAAGATCGTGCGAATCTTCGTCATGTCGGAACTGAGCCGCGCGATCAAATTGCCCGACGTGCGTTCCTGGAGCGCTTTCATATCGAGATTCAAACACGCCGCATACAAATCGACCTTCATCATTTGCGTGCTGGAGAGAATGACCTTCGACATCTGGAACTTGGCACGATACTCAAAGTAGGCTTTCAGGAACACGCCGAGAATCAAGATCAGAACGATCATCACCACGGCATTTTCGCGATTTTCAAGCAAGTACTCGTAAAGTTCAGCGCGTAGTTCTTCCTTCTTTTTCTTAACATAGCCAACGGCCGCATCCACCTTTGGGTGATTCGCCAAAAAATCCGCGAGCAAGCCCTCAAAGAATTCCTTTTTCTTATCAGGCTTATCCGCAGACGCAACAACAGTGGAATTCGTTTGAGCGGAGGTCGTTTGTTGAGGCGTTTCAGTAGAGGTCGCTTGTGGAGGCGTTTGTTGGGAAGCCGAGTCGTCATCCTTGATTTTATCCTTTAGCTCCTCAAACACTTCTCCTCTTTTTGCTGCCCGTTCAGCGCTCTCAACTTCCTTTTGTTCAACGCCTTTGGGGTCCATGACCATATCGAGAACCGGAATCATCGGCAGCAAACTGACCGCACCCAGAAACGAAGCCACGATGGAAAAAAACGTCGCCAGCACAATCGCGCGTTTGTACGACCACGCGTACTGCAAGACACGCAGAATCAACCCTCTCTTTTCCGAGAGGGTGTATTTCTTTTTACGGTACTTGACCTTCTTGGGCTTTTCTTCTTCGGTCTGGACTTCGCTCACGCGGTCACCAAATCCTTCGGTCCCGGGGATCGGGCCCTGGGAAGCGTTCCAATAATCCCAGCACTTCACCCCGCCCCCCCGGTGCCCGTCAAGGAGAGGCTGGAGGGGAATCGCTCGACAGTGCAGGGTCAGACGGAAAGGTTTTACCCTGATCCAGGCGAGAAATCGGTTCCGCAAACCTAGATTTTTCAAGCTTCAATGCGTCGAGGTTTATGAAATAACAAATATCTCCATCACTAATCACTCCGTTCGTTGGGTCGTAGGTCTTTGAAATAACCAACCCATTATAAAGTGGAGTATTGAGAGGAAAATCTTCTGGTATCTCTACATCATCGTCGTAATCTGGCCCAGGCGACAACAACATTACCCACTCTTCACGCCACATATACGAGTAACTAGAACGAGGGCGTTGAAATACATCCGATTGATCCTGTGTTGGCTTGAGAATGGAAAGCGTTCCTGTCGTCAGCCCAGCCTCGGGCCATGTAAGTGAAAGCTGTCGCCGCGTGGTGGGATCATCGTTCGACTGCACAACAAGAAAGGAAGGCATTGAGCCGGTTTCTGAAATGTAAGCTTTCAATGCTAGTTCAATTGCACGGAAATTGGATAGTGTACGACTAACTTGCGAGCGTCTCTGCGGTTTCAAGAAACCTTCGACTGGGATTAAGCCCGTCAAACCCAACAGCACCAAAAACGTTGTCAGCACCCACGGGAACTGGCATCCGCGTTTGTCGGAATTGTCATTCATCGGTTTCCTTTTCCTCTCCCTCTATTTGCCACAGAGGAAGAGATTGTCCAACGTAATCGCTTTTGATGATAATATCGCCGCTGCTAGCTGTTCCGTTTGTACTCCCGTTTGTCGGATCGTAGTGTTTGGTAAGATATGATTGATAGTAGATCCGATTTTCCACATCAACGTCCTCCCAAGGATGAAACTGATAAATCCGATCCGGTCCAGATGAATAAAGAAACCAGGAATCGTTTCCCACGAAATAACCAAAGAAATACTTTTCTGGGTCAGGCGAAAACACGTCTGGTGGTTTGCCCAATAAATGTGCTGTTGGTGTGGTTAAGTATCTAAAATCCAGCGTATAGTGCCGATTTTGATCCGGGTCAGGTTCGACGCTGGCGGGAAGCCGCATTGGAATCATCGGCGGGTAGGCGTTATTTTCGAGATGATAGGCTTCGAGTGCAATGCGAACTGCACGCATATTAGAAATAATAGGGCTTACTTGTGGTTGAGACTTCTTTCGGCGAATTATTTCCCCCACAACTATTGCAAGCACAATCAGGCAAACCGAAATAGCCACTGTCGCTACCATAATCTGTCGCTGACGTAAATTTTGATGTGGATCGATTTTCATTATTCCTTCATCCTCCAAACATCCCCCCCACTTACCATCCCATTCGTCGGGTCGTAGGTGTGATTCAAAAGAAAGGGTGTTGGTTTGCCAGATTCCCAATCCACGTCCGTTTTCGGATCGATGTCGTATTTTTTATCCCAACCCGGAGAGAAAAGAATCCAGGCGTCGTCTTGTTGGGCATAAGCAAAGGTGAATCGCTGAATCGCTCGTACATGAAAATCAAATGGCAACGAAGTCAAATAGGCTATGGGAGTCGTCAAAGTCGGGGGAACCACCATCAACTCCGTTTTACCATATTCGGCTAACGCTGGTTCATCCTCGATTGTAACAATTCCACCAGGAGGATAAACTTGGTAGTCGGTGTAGTAGTTTTCCAACCCGCCTATTGCAATACGCAGTTGGTTTTCCACCACTGAATTCAAATGTTCCACTTCCATCGACAGGAGATAAATTACCGCCCTGCCAAGAAGAATCCCCATCACCACTATCGTGATGATCACAATCGCCCAGATTGGCACTCGTTTCTTTTTCGTCTCCATTTGACGTTACCCCCTTATTCGCCAGATGTCGCCTCCACTCATGATTCCGTTCGTGAGATCGTCTATGTGAAAATAAAGCGACTGAATTCAATTTTCATCTCTCCGCCCCTACTTTCTCAAGAATCCTTGTGCTTGCTCTGTCCAATCCTTCCTCCTGTATAACCGCTTCGGGCAATGGATTTGCCGACACCATCCTCGCGGATATATTCTCCTGTGACTTCGCACCCCATCATCGACCTGCAAAATATCGTTCTCGAACGTAACAACGTGTACATCTTGCGCGGCGTATCGTGGAGCATCGACCCAGGACAACATTGGGCGCTGCTTGGCGCGAACGGTTCGGGGAAAACCTCGCTGCTCAAGGTCATCGCCGGATACGAATGGGTGACGCGCGGGAGGGTCGAAGTGCTTGGCGAGCATTTTGGTGAAACCAATATTCGCGCGCTGCGGCGTTTAATTGGTTGGGTCAGTTCCTCGCTCACCCACCGGTTTCCACCTGATGATTTGGCTTTTATGATTGCCGTTTCCGGGTTTGACGCGTCGGTTGGACTGTGGCGCGAATTTTCCGACGAGGAAATCTACGTCGCTTATCGCGCGCTGGAATTCATCGGTGCCGAACGCATCGCCGAACAACCCTGGCGTGTGCTTTCACAAGGCGAACGTCAGCGGGTGCTAATTGCGCGGGCAATCGTCAGCCAACCGCGCCTGCTGATTTTAGACGAACCGTGCGCGGGACTCGACCCTGTGGCGCGCGAAGAGTTCCTCGACGACATCGAAGGTTTTGCCGCGCGCGAAGACGCCCCGACGATCCTGCTCGTCACGCATCACATCGAAGAAATCCGTCCGTGCTTCACGCATGCGCTCGTTGTCAAGGACGGGCTTGCCATCGCCCGGGGACGGACAGGCGAGGTGGTGACCAGCGCGGTGCTCAGCGATGCCTTTGGTCATACATGCGAAGTGACGCGCGTGGGCGAAGGGTTCACGTTGCACGTACCGAGATAAACGATGCCGAGTTGGGGCTCGGCGGTCCCAGGGAATTGGTTTACCTTTGATGACAAAAAAGTTAATGGGATAGGTAAGGCTACAAATCCAGATTCTTGATATTCGATTCGAATTCCCGCGCTCTACTCCAAGGCCAGTCTTCTGGATTCTTAACAAATCCAGCCTTCACCGGATTGAAGTGAATGTAATTCACCGTCGCGCAAAAATGCTTTTCGTCACGAATAAAGCGATCCCAATACTCCTTCATCCACACGGATTGCTTCTGATTTTTACCTGAAACCATCTCCCTGGGAACGCCGAGCCCCAGCTCGGCAATCTTCCGTCCTGTGTAACTTTTCCAAGATTGGACGATTTTTCCCAATGGATATCCATCATAGACGCGAACCAACACATGCACATGATTTGGCATGACTACCCACGCGATCAGATCGTAGCGATGTGCAGCAAATTTCTTCCATGTATCGACGACACATTCTGCCGCCTTGGAATTTCGCAAAGCACACGACCCATGCCCTGCATCCAAGAGCGCTTCTAATCGTTGACGTATTTCGAGGTTATGCGTTGCTGACGGGCGATGTTGAAACTTTTCGTGCAGTGCTTCGATTGCGTGCTTTGACAAGCTATCAGCCAAACGATATGTAATGGATTGAAGCACACCCGGATGATCGACGTGTGGCAAATACCCCCGGCTATACCAACCCCGATGGGTGGGCGGTTGTTGTTTGCCGAGTTGGGGCTCGGCGGTCCCAGGGAGTTTTTCTTCTTTTTCGATCATGTTCTGTTTACTTCGACGCAAGATTTCTCAAGATAGAGAGCCGTGTCAAATTGAAGCAACGCGCCGAGAACCCCCCTTGACGTCCTTCCCCTCCCCCGCCAACGATTCGGGCGCAATTTGACACCACCGCCCGGCGGCTGATTTATGTATCTCCAGCATTACGGTTTTGAACGCGAACCGTTCAACATTACCCCCGATTCCCGTTTCCTGTTCACTTCGAAACGCCACAGCGAAGCGATGGCTGCGTTGATGTATGGCATCGAGCAGCGCAAAGGCTTCATCGCGTTGACGGGTGAAATCGGCTCGGGCAAAACAACGATCTGCCGCGCGCTACTCAAGCAACTCGACCGCGAGTCCATCCGCCTGGCGCTGATTCTCAACCCGCAACTCAACGACCTGGAACTGCTCCAGGCCATCAACGCCGAGTATGGTATTGAACACGAGAGCACATCGAAGCGCGAACTGCTGGCTAAGCTGAACGAATTCCTTCTGAAAGAATACCAGGAAGGGCGCAATTGTGTGCTGGTCATCGATGAAAGCCAGCGTCTGTCGCCCGACGCCCTCGAGCAGGTCCGACTGATTTCAAATCTGGAACTGGAAACAACCAAGCTGATCCAAATCGCGCTCGTGGGACAGCCGGAACTGGGCGACCTGCTGGATTTACCTGAACTCGAACAGCTCAACCAACGCATTACCGTTCGCTATCACATCGACCCGCTCGACGCCGAAGAAACCAGCGAATACATTGCGCATCGGCTCGACATTGCCGAACCCAAACAAACGATTCGGTTCACGAAACCGGCGCTTCGCGCTATTTATAACTATAGCGGGGGCATTCCACGCAAAGTGAACGTGGTGTGCGACCGCGCATTGCTCGTCACATTCGTTGCGGGCGACATGGAAGTCACCGAACCGCACGCAAAAAAAGCCATCGAGGAAGTACGCGGTAAACGTCGCAAAAAGAAGGGACGTTCGCACGAAGCGATCGCTGAAGCAGGCGGGGAGCTCGATTCCAAAATCGTCCCGATTCGCCCCGAGCCCACGCCCAAGAGCGAACAACAGAAATTTATCGCCACGGCGATTGTTATTGGGTTCGCGTTGATCGCCGTCGCGATTATTGCCAACGGCAATTTATTCAATTCGTCCATACCGGCAAACGATCAGAAAAATATTCCCGTGGCGTCGAACGACACAACACCGACGTCACATAATGGAATATCGTTGGCAAGCACCGCTTCGGCCGAGGACGCGACACCCCATCCATCCCCTTCGCCGTCGCCAGTCGCTCCGATTCCATCTCCCGATCCAACACCCGGCATCCCAGACGAGGATCCGACCCCAACCCCCGCGTCTTCACCGGTTCCCACGCCGACGCCTCGCCCAACACCCCAGGCAACCCCTTCGCCCACTCCCGAACCGACGGCTTCCCCAACGGCGACACCGGAACCCACGCCCTCTCCGACGCCAACACCCACACCGGAACCGACCCCCACGCCCGAGCCTACGGCGACTCCAACACCCACGCCCGAACCGACCCCTCTGCCGACACCCACACCGTTACCCAAAGAATGGTCTTACGACGAAGCCGGCGTGTTGCGCGTTCAACAGGGCGAATTCACATTTGCAGCCAGTGTGCTCACCTGGATTGGCGCTACGAGCGGCGACCAGTTGCCCGAAAGCGAGTTGTTGCAACTACGCCAGATGAATGCCGCGCGCATTGCCAGCTATCGTCTGACCGAGGGTCAACCGCCGCTCCATTTGCGTGAAGCCCATCTGCCGTCCGTGCTCGAAGTCCTCGATCCTCGCCTGCTGCCCGCGCTTGTCCAAGTCGATCGCCGGGCGACATTGTTCGGTCCGTGGGCCGTGATTTTGTCACGTGACAATGGCATGGTGGCGCTTGCCGATCCGATTCGCGGGCGGCTCGATATCAGCGAGTCTCAATTGGAAGAGTACCTGGCGGGCATCGTGGCGCTTTATTCCGATCCAGAGTTCTTGACGGGCCTAGCCCCACTTGATACAGGAGAGCGTGTGTCCGCTTTGCAACGTCGCCTCAAACGCGCAGGCGCCTATCCAGGCGAACCATCGGGCGTTTTCGACCGCGCCACCGAAGAAGCCGTGGCTCTGTTCCGCGCCGAACGCAATTTGCCGGACGATAAGACCATTGACGCAATCATGGCATTGACCTTGATCAGGGAAACACAATGAGCACGATTCTCGAAGCCCTGGAAAAAGCAAACAAGGCCAACAAAGGCCAGGCGAACGCTGCCAGTTCTGAACGTTTGGCGGAGGTCAGCGCCCGCGAGCGCCGGTTACGCGAAGCCGAAGCGCGCCACCGTCGCGTTGTGCGCCTTGCCATCGCAGGCAGTGTCGTTTTGATGATTTTGCTCGCGGGTTCCGTCACTGCAATTGTCATGGTGATCATGAAAGGCGACCAACCGGCGGAGGATGCAAAAACCGTTGCCATTCCCGAGCCCGTTTCAGCCCTGCCTTCGACGCCAGCACCGAAACAGGGGGAACTGCAATTAGCCGCAGTGCTTCAAGACAGCGATTCTGCTTCCAACAACGCAGGCCCGATCAAAATGCCAACGCCACAGCCACCCACACCAA
The DNA here is from genome assembly GCA_964580585.1 of uncultured Candidatus Sumerlaeota bacterium. Classification (GTDB taxonomy): domain Bacteria; phylum Sumerlaeota; class Sumerlaeia; order SLMS01; family JAHLLQ01; genus CAZOKZ01. The sequence goes on from CAZOKZ010000002.1 coordinate 143,375, forward strand.
CACCTGCGCCGACTCCGTCCCCCACTCCAACGCCTACGCCGACCCCAACACCTCAACCCACCCCGACACCGGAACCCAAACCTCGATTTTCGGTCAACCAGGTGGTAACGCCTGAAGCTCTGGGCGTGAATATCGAAGGCGCCATGATCGATGGTGCCGATTCCGTGGTGATCATCGATGGTGAAATGCTCGAAGTCGGAAGGAAGCACAAAGACATCCGCCTGATGAGCGTTCAGAAAGGCATGTTGGAAGTTGAATACGACCAGGACGGTGGGCAAATAACTCTCTACGTACGTTATTGATTCATTTCATGGTTTGGAAATAACTCGGAGCGAACAGCACACAACTGTTCGCCCCGAATTATATGACCTCCCTGATACTCGTTTAATCGATGAAGCCAATTCCCGTGCCGAAGTAGATAACGTCGCCGCTCGAAAGCGTTCCGTTAGTCGGATCGTAAAGCGCTGGGCCACTTGGATTCTCATCCAGTTCGGGTGAATCGTGATCGCTGTCCGGACCATGGCTCAGGTAAAAGTAGGTGCTGAAACTCGACGCACCACCCCAATCGACAACACCCAAATCAACGACATAGGAATTGTACTCGGTTTCGTCGCCTTCGAGGGCGAACAAATAAGCGCGCGTACCATAGTGAAACTGCGGGTCCTCGCCACTCACGACACCTGGGAACGGTTCATTCAACCGTTGGGTGATAAAAGCAACCGGCGTGGTAATCAGGGTCGAAGCGCGTGTCTCGAACACCTCGGTTGTGGCAGAGGAAATCGGTACTTGCACGCCTTCCTCATCGCTGGGAGTTGGATATTCGTTGTTATCCACGTAATAGGCTTCGGTCGCCGTCGCCAGCGAACGCATGTCCGCCTTGGCGCGCGAAACCTTCGAGCGCGTTTGGGCTTCCAGGAAATTTGGAACGGCAATCGCCGCGAGAATGGCAATAATTGCGACTACAATCAACAACTCGATCAGGGTAAAAGCCGTCCGGGGACGAGTAATAAATAAACGCATGGTCGTTCCTCACTTTTGAACGCAAAGGGGTGCCAGCGACCCATACTCGGGCCGACTGCAAGTTCGTGTTTATTGGGTGATAGGCTGCGAAAAATCAGCAGACGTGAGGAGGACCGCGCGGATCGTAGAGATTTTGTGTCAGCCGCAAGACCGGCGCGGCGGACATTTCGACGAACGCTATTTCGACGGTGGGGACGACAAGAAGAAGCGCCGCCTCGGGGGTTGAAACCTCGATCGCGGCGCTATGAAACGTGCAAATGGGGCAAAGCGGTTTGGGGGAATTTGTCGAAGGAGGAGAATCATGATTCCCCGACTGAGAAGCGTTGGTTTGAACGTCCGAATCGCAAGACTGCTCATGCTCAGCAACGTGCGCCAAGGGATGCAACGTCCACAACCCCGCCACAAATACCAGCAGTAGGGCGGAAAATTGTCTGACTATTCCACTTTGAAATCGCACGAGATCGAGTTTCCGATTAAGTCGAGATGAGCACCTTATTCAACTTGGGTTTCAATTGTTCGGCGAGCCAATTCGTCGATCAACTTATCGACTACTTCATCCACGCTGAGGAGTTCCGTATCAATCGTCACATCGGCTTGATCGTATGCGAATTGACGATCGGCCAGAAGTTTCTTCACCACGTCAACGGGGTTATCCACTTGAAGAAGAGGACGTGAAGTATCGTTTTTCACGCGTTGATACAGCTCACGGGGGGAAGCTTTCAGATAAACCACCAATCCCAATGATTGTAGAACTCGTCGATTCTCCGGATCGACGGGCGCGCCGCCACCCACGGAAATGACTTGGGACTGGGCCCCTTTCAATTCCTGAATTAACTGAGATTCCAGGTCGCGAAAATGAGGTTCGCCCTCTTCCTTGAAAATCTTCGCTATCGATTTGCCGGTTTTCTCCACAATCTTGCTATCGAGATCGATGAAATCATATCCGATTTGATCGGCCAGCAACTCTCCTACTTCTGTTTTTCCTGCTCCCATCATACCGATCAGAACAACGCAACGTCTGGACATGTATGAAATGGTCTCCTTGAGTCGATTATCATGCCGTGAAAATGTGTGACGGACGTGACAGGTTGTCAACTGCCTAAAGCGTTCTTCATCACCTTCATGTCCGCTTTCACTCCGGTCCAACGCTCAAATGACTTCGCTCCCTGGGCCACCAACATCGCCAAACCATCAACAACATGGAGCCCTTTGGCCCGACATTCAAGCAACCAAGCGGTTTCGCGGGGGGCATAAACGGCTTCGAGCGCCACGGCTCCCGTCGGAATCAGTTTCGGATCCAGTGGAAGCGCATCTCCCGGCTTCATCCCCAAACTGGTCATTTGCAGCACCATCGACGTTTCGGCCAAATCCTGGGCGGATGGACTTGCCAACGCTCGGTAATGCGTCGCCGGGTGTTGATCTTTCATATATGCCACCAACTCCTCGGCTTTCGCCACCGTTCGGTTGACAATCGTCACTCGTCGCGCACGGCGAGACCCTGCCCCCCAGGCAGCCGCCCGGGCAGCACCTCCCGCGCCGATAATCACAATATCGCGTTCGAGCGCCGACATTCCCGTGGCATCTTCCAATGCTTCGAACGCGCCGTCGGCGTCTGTATTGTGACCGATCAATCGACCGTCCGGCTCGACAATGATCGTATTAACAGCGCCGATGCCCTCGGCGGCGGAAGTCAATTCATCCAAATGTTCCATCACCGCTAATTTGTGCGGAATGGTGACATTGCACCCACGAAACCCCAATGCTCGCAATCCTCTGACCGCTTCGCCCACGCGTTCAGGAGCAACGGGCAACGGCACGTAGGTGTAATCAATGCCAGCGGCTTCGATCGCGGCTCCTTGCATCGCCGGAGATTTGGTGTGAGCAATCGGCCACCCCATCACCCCCAGCAATTTCGTGGTGCCTTTGATTTCCATGGGGACTACCTCATTTGACGTCAGAAGGTCGGATTGAACAATCGGCGCAAAAATTCGATCAGCTGGGTCTGAAAAACAACAACCAGCAACCCGCCTGCGGCAATCCAGGGAATAAACGGAATATGGTGGCGTTGCTTCGGAACCGGCAGCACACGGGCCAATTCGGCATATTGCTTCCAGAGGGGATTCTTATCTTCCGGCGCAGGCGGCTCGCCGTAGTGTTCCAGACATTTGGCAACAATCTGGCGCTCGGAGGCGATCACGAAGCGGATGTTACGATCCATGGCTTGCCGCAATTCCGCCACCAGACGAGTATTCAAGGGGTTTCGCGCAGCAACTTTGACGCTTGATTTTCCTACGCTTAGCGGAAATACCTTCAAGCGATGCGCCAAGTCGGCAGGAAACGCCGCCAGCGTGTCTTCGGAAACTTCAACCGTGGAAAGATCAGCGAATTCCATCTCCAGCCCCTCGGCAAACGAGCGGGTACGTTCGAGGTCTTCACTATCGGTCAAATCCGCGTCGGGATCGGGCTCGTCTATCACGGCGGGTACAATATGGCCCGTGGTTTCGTCGTCCTGGTCAACGGACCACTCGCCAAGCGACATGGGCGAGTAGGGCTGTTTGCGAATCTTGTCGGCGATCATGGCTCCCCCGCCAACAATCGACCCCAGGAAACAGGCCGCGATCAGCACCAGAACCGAGTTTATCGCCCCAACGGTAGCTCCGATTAAGACGAATAGCTCGACATCGCCGAAACCCATCGCTTCCTTGCGGAAAATTTTCGTTCCCACCCAGCCGATACTATAGAGGAAAAACGGGGCAAAAACGGCCCCGATCAGCGAATTGGCCACCGGTTGCCACCAAGCTTGAGCTCCCGACTCCGCCCAACTGGAAGCCGGACCGGAAAACAACGCGAAAAGAATTTCGTCCGTCCGCATCCCGGCAAATCCCAGGGCAGGAAACGGTCCGCCCGAAGCGACGATGCTGTGACGGTCCCAGATTCCCGCCAGCAAAGCCGCGCCAATCGCGGCCACGGCGCCCCAACGGGGAATTTGCTCGGGGATAATCCAGTGATCGAAATCCGTAAAAACACCGATGATCAACAATGCTGCGAAGGCCATGTACCACAGCGACATAGGGGAAAAACCATCGGGCGTTGGTTCGTTGAACGTCAGGAAAATCCAAAGGAACACGAGTCCCGTCAGCAATTCGACCAAAGCATAGCGTGGACTGTACTTGGCTCCGCAGGCGCGGTCTCGCCCCCCCAGAATCAAGTAGGAAATCACCGGGATGTTGTCGTACCATTTGATCGGCGTTCCGCAACGGAAGCAAAAACTGCGGGCGGGCTTGTTGACCGACATTCCCAGTGGCAATCGGTAGATGCAAACGTTCAAAAACGAGCCGAAAAGGCAACCAAACACGAACGACATGATCCCCCAAAAGATGAAAATGTCGGGGGACATCAAAAGTTCAGCGATGGTGGGAACGGCGGTTTCGGAAGCGGGCACCTGGGAGGACTTTCGTGAGGTATTTGTGGCTCAATCACTAAATCAAGTCATTGATGGCAGAGGATTTGAGCGGGACAGGTGGTAGGACTCAAGGCAGAACTCACAAATTCCCTTCTCTGGAAGTTAATTGTTGGGCTTGCCCCCCTGCAATCGCGTGCATCCTGCTCAAAGGCCTTGCCGACCGAACGCCGAAGTCACTATAGTTTTTGGCCGGTCGGCCAAGTCGCGAATACGGCATTTGCCACACACGCGCCACGGAGTTTGAATTCACCGCAACGCCGGTTTTCCAGGCGATGCGATTTCAAGGAGAGATGCACGAATGTCTGGCCATAGCAAATGGCATTCTATCAAACACAAAAAAGCCGCTGTTGATGCCAAGCGGGGTAAAGTCTTCACCAAAGTAATTAAGGAACTCCAGATCGCCGCCCGTATGGGTGGTAGCGATCAGGACTCGAATCCACGTCTGCGCACCGCTGTTCAAGCGGCCAAAGACGTCAATATGCCCAAGGACACCATGGAACGCGCCATCAAAAAAGGCGCGGGCGAGCTCGAAGGCGCGGCGCTCGAACAAATGGTGTACGAAGGTTACGCCCCGGCGGGCGTTGCCGTGATGGTCGAGGTCACTACGGACAACAAAAACCGAGCAGCGTCGGAAATTCGCCACATTTTCAGCAAATACGGCGGCAATTTGGGGAACTCGGGCTGCGTGGCCTATATGTTCGACCGCAAAGGTGTCGTCGAAGTCGAACACGATGACGACGATGCCGTGATGGAAGCCGCCATCGAAGCGGGCGCCGAGGACGTGGAAAGCGATGAAGGCTTCCACGAAATAACCACCGCTCCGGAAGACGTTCAGGCGGTTCGCGACGCACTCGAAGCCGCCGGAATGAAAGTGACTTCCTCCGGCGTGAAGATGATTCCGCAAACCAGGACGGAATTGAACGAAGGCGACGCGCGTTCGGTCCTGAAACTGATCAACATGCTGGAAGAAAACGACGATGTGGACGAGGTGTACGCGAACTTCGATATCAGCGAGGAAGTCGCCGAAGCGCTCGATCTGTAAGTTTTCGTTTCTTTCCGCTTCCCTTCCACCCCTCGATGCGTTTTGTATCGAGGGGTCATTTTTTGCTTCAAATGATCGCCCAGGAACCTTGCATGGCAAAACCGCCTCGTCGCCGCGTGGATGCTCTGATGATCGAACGGGGCCTGGCACGCGATGTGGATCAGGCCCTGCGCCTTGTCCTCGCAGGCAAAGTGCATACAGACAACCGTCGGTTGGAAAAACCGGGCGAGCTGATCCGCGCAGATGAATCGATCCACGTGCGCCAGCCTCGCACACCGTTTGTCGGTCGCGGGGGCGAAAAGCTCGAAGGAGCGTTGGCGATTTTTGCCCTCGATCCTACCGGTCGCGTTTGCGCAGACTTAGGAGCCAGTACAGGCGGATTCACCGACTGCTTACTGCAGCACGGCGCGCTTCATGTAACAGCCATCGATGTGGGACGTGCGCAATTGCATGAACGACTGCGCCAGGACCCACGCGTAACGTGCCGAGAACAAACCGATGTGCGCAATTTGGTCCCCGGCAACTTGCCAGCCGACGTATCGTTGATTGTGGGCGATTTGTCCTTCATCGCGTTGCGGCGCTGCATTCCCGCCATTGCCAATGTGGCACCGGTCGATTGCGACGTGGTACTGCTGATCAAGCCGCAATTCGAGCTGCCCCGCGATGCGGTTCCCGAGGGCGGGATCGTGGACGATCCCACGTTGCACCGCCAAGCAATTCTTCTGGTATTGGAGGCTGGAAGCTCGGCAGGATTGGCACCTCTTGGCGTCAAACCGTCACCTGTCAAGGGAACGGAAGGAAACCAGGAGTACTTTGTCCACTTCCGAAGGCTAAATGACGAAAAATCAAGTCGAATTGGCCCGCCGTTCGCTCTTGACCAATTAGCGGATCAGGCATTTGATTGATTCAGCGTGTGAAAATCGTCCGCTCGCCAAACGACAATTCCACAAATGAACCACACGTGTCGGCTAGTTTAGAGAAAATGACACGAGGAAGAACTCTCTCTGTGAAAAAACGCCCCGTCCTTCGACTGATCAGTTTCGTTTTGGGTTCCGGTATTCTGGCTACGTTGCCAATGGGTTGCTCGCGGGCAGCCGATACGAGCATCGAAAAGGCCGAATCGCCCTCCCCGATCGTGGAGACTCAAAAGTCGCCTCGATCCACACCGACGAAATCGGTGGTGGTTCCCGCAGAAGACCCATTTGTCGATGAAACTCCGGCGCCTCCGACGGTTGCGACGGTTCCTGCCGAAAAGAGACCGCCCGCTGAACCCAAGGCGCCTGTTATCGAAGAAGATGTTGTCCATCGGGAACCGAATCCAGAGATGCTTCAAAATCCGCCGATCAATGAATCGTACATGTTTCGTTCAAAGGTGGACCATAATCTCGTCCCCGACACGGTACAGTATTTCGATGATGCCGAGCACCAAGGTGTGTTCGACGCGATTGGCGAACGTGCAAAACAGGAATACGTCGAAGGGGCGTTGCTGAATCAAACGGGTTATACGACCAAGGCGGTTAAGCATTACTACGAAGCCGTGGAGAAGGACCCGGAAAACCTGTGGCTGAAAAACCGGGCAGCCCAGGTCGCCATGCAGCAAAACGATTTCAACCGCTCGGAAAAATACGCCAACGAAGTCCTGGAAGCTGACCCGGATAATTACACGGCGATGTTGACCATCGCGCGGACTCAATTATTTCGTAACAAGGTGGAACCAGCGCGCGAATGGTTTCTGAAGGTTTTGGAAATCAAACCGAAGAACATCGATGCGCTCGAAAATTTAGCGCGAATCGCTTATCAACACGACCGCGACTTGGAAAAGACCAAAGAATACTGCGGGCGAATTTTGCAGGTAACGAGTCGCAATCTCAACGCCTTGCTTTGGCACGCGGAAGCCAGCGCCTTGACCAACGATGTGAAATACGCCGCGGATTTGTACGAACAATTGATCCGATATCGTCCGGCATTAATTGCAAGACTCAGCGATATGGGGATTCGCTTATTGCGTGAAAACCGTATCGAAGACGCGACGGAACTTTTTCGACGTGGCGTGGCGATGCAGCCTCAATCCGAGATGGTTCGCCTGCAGTGGGAAACGCTGCTTCAGCAAATCGGCGGCGCAGAAACAGTGATGGATGGTTACAAGCAGCTCTGTGACGAGAACCCGCTGGATTTGCAAATCCTTGAACTGTACGCAGAATATCTGGAAAAAACCGGACACACCACTGAATTGATCGAACATCGAGAAAGAATGCTCGATATCAATTCGCGCCACATTCCCAGCCTGCTCTCGTTGGCAAGGATTGAACTGGGACGCGACAACATGGACGAGGCCAACAAGTACCTGGAACGTGTCTTGGCTGCCGGACCGGATCAGGCTTCGACCTACCGCGACATTGCACTGGTGTATATGGATCGCGGAGATTTGCAACGCGCAAGCGATTTGCTGATGGAAGCCGCAACGATGGATCCGCATGACGCGGATACGCTGGTAGCGATGGCGGCGTTGGCAGATATGTCGAACGATCCGAATCAAACGGAAAAAATGCTTAAGAGAGCCATTGATGTCTCGCCTGCCAATGAGCAGATCCTGCGTCTTCTTGGGGATTTTTATCGGCGAACCGGCAAGCTTTACGAAGCATCGCAATTATACGAGCAGGTTCTGGCTGTCACGCCCGACAGCATCGCCGCCCAATTGACGCTGGCGATGTTATACATGGAGTTGGGAAACGAAGGCGCTCTGGATCGTCTGCAACTTGCCGCTCCCAAAGCAGTCAGCGACGACTTTATCTTCTACTCGGACTACGGAGCGTTGGCGTTGGAATACGGCGAGTGGACCCGTGGACGTTGGGCGCTCGAAAAAGCGTTGGAAATCAAGCCGGACGCGCTGATTTTGCGCCAACTGCTCTCGAACGCCTACTTGCATTTGGACGAGCCGAAACTGGCAGAAACGACACTGACCGATGCGTCGGAATATTTGAAAAGCGACCCCGAAGCGTTTGAAGAATTCACGTTTGCGCTGATCGATGTCCACGTGAACTCGAAAAATTACGACGAGGCGATTCGCTTAACGCGCCAAATCATCGATAACCATACCGATGATATCGACATGCGCAAGTTTTTGATCGGTCTTTTGCAGGACAAGGGGGACGAGGACGCGGTGACCGAGGAGTTGAATACCGCGATCAAAGATTTTGCTGTCGAAGAACCGGTCAAATCCAAGATGTTGCGGGCGGCTGTTTATCGCCACCGCGAAGATTGGGACCGTGCAATCAGTATCCTGAACCCATTGCTGAAAGAAGTGGAAGACCCCACGGAGGTGCAATTCCACCTGGCGATGACGTATGGTGAAAAAAACGATATTCGAAATGCGGAAAAATACTACCGTGAAATCATCGAACGTCTTGATACCGATTCTGACGGACCGATCTCGCGGGTGTTAATCAATGCGTATAATAATCTGGCTTACCTGTTCGCCAATGAAGGCATCGAACTGGACGAGGCGGAAAAACTTGCTTTGCGCGCATTGGAACTGAAACCCAACGCGGACTATATTTTCGATACGCTCGGGTGGATTAAATTTCAGCAAAAGAACTATCGCGAAGCCGAAGAATACCTGACAAAAGCGGAGAAGCTTGCGCTGAAAGACCCCGAAATCCTCAGTCATTTGGGCGATTTGTACCGGGAAACCGATCGACTCGACAAAGCGCGTGCCTACTACAAACAATCCTTCCAGTTGAACCCCGAGTTGAAGGGCTTGAAGGAGAAACTCGATTCGCTGGAGCAATCGACGGGTACGGCAGCAGCGCCTTCGACCATCGAGTAACAGCCTCACTGACGCAAAGGAAGCCCACGCCCCCATGGAGTTCCTGTTCACCGGTTTGGATGCCGAGATGTATCGGCAGATCAACATGCAAAAGCTAACCCGCTTGTTCCTGGAACTGTTGAACAAGTCGGCGGGCGATGCCGAACGCGCGTTGGAAAACCTGGAATATTTATGGCAGGCGTACCGGCTGGAAAAATCCACGGGCATTAGCTTCGAGGATTTTCGCGACTACCTGGAAGAAAACGAACTGCTTTCAACCGATCCGCGAACGGGCATCACGTCGGCCACCGCTCGCGCGGATATCAAAATTCAAAAGCAAGCCTTCGAGGAAATTTTCCATAACCTGGCAAGTGGCGAAATGGGCCAGCACCCAACACCTCATTCAGGCCATGGCGGCGACAAGCTGGCCGAAACGCGTCCCTATGAATTCGGCGATGCCGTCGCTGACATCAATTTCACCAACTCGATCAGCAACGCGCTCCGTCGCACGGGGTTCGAGCAATTCAATCTTGGCGAAGAGGACTTGGAAACGCACGAAACAGAGCATCTGACCTCGACGGCAACGGTGATCCTGATCGACATCAGCCATTCGATGATCCTCTACGGTGAAGATCGCATCACCCCCGCGAAAAAGGTCGCGTTGTCACTCGTTGAATACATTCAACAGAAGTACCCGAAAGATACCATCGACGTGGTGTTGTTCGGCGACGAAGCCGCGCAAGTTCCCATCGATCAAATCCCCCGCATTTCCGTTGGTCCCTATCATACGAATACCAAGGCAGGCCTGCAAATGGCTCAGAATATCCTGATTCGACGCAAAGCGCTGAACAAACAGGTGTTCATGATCACCGACGGTAAACCCAGCGCAATCACAGAGAATGGACAGATTTTCAAAAATCCGTTTGGACTCGATCCCAAGATCGTCAATCAGACGGTAAACGAGGCGACACAACTGCGCCGCAAAGGCATTTCCATTACAACGTTCATGATCACGACCGATCCGTATCTTCAGGATTTCGTGGATAAGATGACGCGCGCGAATAAAGGTCGCGCGTATTACGCGACACTCGATAATCTCGGATCGTTTATCTTTGCCGATTACGGACGAAATAAGAAAAAACGCGTCGGGTAACTGTTATTTTTGCGTTTCCGTTTTGACAAACTCTACCAGAAACATTTTAGGCCAAAGTTTCCCGGTTATGAAAAACATCTTCGTTTCCGGGTGATAGGCAATGCCATTGAGAACGTCCGTTTTTGCACGTTCGGATCGGGATAGCAATCCTTCGGCAACGATCACGCCGGTCACATTCCCTGTTTCGGGATCGATCGTTACCAGACGATCGGTTTTATAGATATTCGCGTAGATCACACCATCGACGTATTCAAGTTCGTTGATGAAATTAAGCGGTTTGCCTTTCAGCGTCACCGTGCGGCTGGTAACTTCATCGAAAGTCTCTGGGTCCCGAAAAGATAGTTTTTCCGACCCGTCACTCATGATCAAATGATTACCGTCGTAGCAAAGCCCCCATCCTTCGCCGTCGTAATAAAAATTTTCGATCAATTGCAACGTGGCTGCGTCGTAAACGTGCGCCGTGCCTTCGCGCCATGTGATCTGATACAAACGGTCGCCAACGAGCGTCATCCCCTCGGCAAATTCATGATTGGCAAGCGATTCGCTTTGAATCACTGCACCCGACACGGGGTCCACCGTGCGAATAGTCGATTCTTGATACAACCCGGTGCTCTCGAACAACACACCGTCCCGCCATTCGAGCCCCTGCGTGTAGGCTTTCGTATCGTGAGGATAAGAATCGATGACGTTGACACGATAGTAATCGATGGTGGAATCGTTGGAGGGTTTTTGCGTTTCCTGGGCAAAAGCGGCGTTCGTGTTGCCCTGCCAATACATCAACGTAAGGGCGCCCATACCTGCTAAAAGGATAGTAAGCGAGCATTTCAAGATGGCGGAACGTTTAACCACGAGGCGGACTCCCATCGATTTCTTGATTTATTAGACTCTTTCATTAGAAAAATGTTCCCTTGGGGAAGCAATCCGATTGCGCCGAGCGTTTAATTATTTGATGATGCAATCAATCAATTCAACCTGAAGCAGGTGGGAGGCCATCATGAAGGTATTGATCACGGGAGGAGCCGGATTCATCGGCTCGCATTTGGCCGAGCATTGGGTCAAGGAAGGCGCAACCGTCGTCGTCCTCGATTCGCTTCGCACAGGCAGCACCGAAAACCTCGAAGGCATCGACTGTACTTTTGTCGAGGGGTCCGTCGAAGACCTCGACACCGTTCGCTCGTGCATGGAGGACGTCGATTTTGTCTTCCACCTGGCGGCGCTGGTTTCCGTTACGGAATCGATGCAAAACCCGGAACTGACCGAGCAAATCAACACGCTGGGGACGCTGAACGTGCTTCGAGCGGCCCGTGAATGGCAAGTCATGAAGGTCGTTTTTGCATCCTCCTGTGCCGTTTACGGTGAAATCGAACGTCCGGTTCATCGGGAGACCGATATGCTGGAGCCAATGAGTCCCTACGCCATTTCCAAAATGACCGGCGAGCAATACATGCGACTGTACAACGACGCATTCACTCTGCCGACGGCATCGTTGCGGTTTTTCAATGTTTACGGTCCACGCCAGGACCCGACCTCGCCCTACTCGGCGGTGGTGGCTAAATTTACGGACTTGGCGCGCAAGAACGAGCCGTTGACAATTTACGATGACGGGGAGCAAACACGCGATTTTGTCTTTGTCGAGGACATTGTGGCCGCCTGCGCCATGGTGGCGGAAAAAGGCACCGGCGTGTATAACGTCGCTTGCGGAGGACGCATTACCGTCAACGATCTGGCCCAGGAAATCATCCGCCTGTCCGGTTCCCAGTCCGAAATCAAACACCTCGATGCCCGTGCAGGCGACATTCGCCATTCACGCGGGCACAATGAACGACTGATGGAGTTGGGGTGGCATCCGAAAGTCGAGTTAGAAAAAGGCCTGCGCCGCACGTTGGGTTCACATAGCGAATCCACCACTCATGCTGAAACCTGAGAGACAACTTTCAATACGCCCGGCTCTGATTGTCAGAGCCGGTTTTTTTCTTCCCGAGTGTCTTTGAAGCCCCTGTTTCTCTCGCCCCTCGGCGTCAGGTTGAATTTCGTCCCTTCGCCTCGTTTCTGGGATTGATTCTCAAGACATTCCCGTCGAATTTATGGGGCATCAACGATACTCAATCGCAAAAATTCCCGCCATCATGATCTGCCAACTATCCATCTCGACTCCTGGGCAAGGCCTGCATGAAGTGACGTCCAAAATCGACGAACTCGTGCGCCAATCCGGTCTGAAGGAAGGTTTGTGCACTATTCTGATCCAGCACACATCGGCCAGCCTGACGATTCAAGAAAACGCCGACCCATCCGCACGTTACGATTTGGAACAGTGGATAAACCGGCAGGTGAAGGAAAACGATCCCTATTTTACACACACACTCGAAGGTCCCGATGACATGCCTTCGCATATCAAAGCGGCCCTGACGGCGACGACGCTTTCGATTCCGATCATGCACGGACGCTTAGCACTTGGAACATGGCAGGGAATCTATGTTTGGGAACATCGTACCATGCCGCATAACCGGCGGCTTGTAATTCATCTTGGCAATTAACCGTCTGCACATATAACAATGTACAATAAACGATACCATCTCTTAATGCACGTCGCCCATTCATGACATCGTCCCCCCCGTTGAAATCTCCCTGGCAAATTCGCGTCGATACCGGCGGAACATTCACCGATTGTCTCGCCGTTGACCCGACAGGAGAAACACATCGCGCCAAAGTGCTTAGCTGTAGTGCTTTACGCGGATCAATTATTGAGAAAGTTTCTCCCACGCAATGGCGCATCCGCGAAAAATGGAATGCTCCGCGCAATTTCATCAAGGGCTTCGATTTTTTCATCCTGGGAACCGAAATGGAAGGCGTCGAAGTACTTGCCTACGATCCAAGCATCGAGGTTCTGACACTCGCTCGGGAACTTACGCAAATCACGATGGGGACGGAGATCGCCTTTGAGGTGCGTTCGCCCGAAGAAGCGCCCGTTTTAGCCGCCCGCATCGTAACACGCACGCCACTCGGAACTCCCCTGCCGCCGCTGCAAATGCGTCTTGCCACCACCCGTGGCACAAACGCGCTGCTTGAACGAAAAGGCCAGCCCCCCGTACTTTTTATCACACGCGGCTTTCGCGATTTACTCGAAATCGGCACCCAACAACGTCCCGACCTGTTCGCGCTCGATATCGTCAAACCTCGTCAACTCTATGCGGAAGTCATCGAAATCGAGGAACGCCTTTGCGCCGATGGAAGCGTGCTCCGTCCCCTCGATTTGACTGCGTTGGAAGCCGATTGCGCGCGTTTGATCGATACCGGACATCGCGTGGCAGCGGTGGCGTTGATGCACAGCTACTGTAATTCGGCGCACGAAGAATCGCTCGCAGAGTTTTTACGTTCAAAAGGTTTCACACACGTTTCAACATCGTCGGATTTAGCACAAGCGATCCGATTGCTTCCACGGGCGCAAACCACCGTGGTGAACGCCTATTTGGCGCCAGTAATCGACGCGTATCTTTCCGGTGTGGAATCACAAGTCGGCGTGGATTCACTCGATCAGTTGCACGTGATGACCAGCGCTGGCGGCTTGGCAAGCCCGCGATCTTATCACCCGAAAGACAGCCTTCTCAGCGGTCCGGCAGGCGGTGTTGTCGGCGCCGCCACCGTGGCTCAACGCTCTGGTTTCACGCGCACCGTGGCGTTTGACATGGGAGGGACCAGTACCGACGTTTCACGATTCGATAACGACTATTCGTATGTCTTTGAGCATCGTGTGGGCGACGCCTTCTTAATGGCGCCTGCGTTGGCAATTGAAACGGTGGCAGCGGGTGGCGGATCGATTTGCCGATGCGAAGGAGGACGGCTGCGCGTGGGTCCCGAGAGCGCCGGTGCCTATCCCGGTCCCGCGTGTTACGGCGCGGGCGGACCATTGACGATCACCGATGTGAACCTGCTATTGGGCCGGTTGATCGCCACGGACTTCGAGATTCCGTTGAGTTTAAAAGCCGCTTGGGCGCAGTTGCAAAATGTCCGCGACTCCGTTCATCTGCAAACCGGTGAAACCATTGGCGACGAAGCGCTGCTCGATGGCTTTTTGCAAATCGCAAACGAACGCATGGCCGACGCAATTCGCCGTATATCCGTCAGCGATGGCTACAATCCTGCTGAATACGCGCTGGTTTCGTTTGGAGGCGCAGGTGGACAACATGCGTGCGCGATCGCGCAATTGCTCGGTATCGCAACAATCATCGTCCCGCGCGACGCCAGTTTACTCAGCGCATTGGGCCTTGGGAATGCGGTGCTTGAACGATTTGCCGAACGACAGGTTCTCCGTCCCTTTTCTGAAATTACCCAGGAGTTGGAAACGTGGATCGACGAATTGGAAGCCGAGGCGCGACGTGCCGTCGAAGCCGAACGCATCGAGGCAAAGGAAATCGCCATTCGTCGCCGGATGGTCAATTTACGCTTCCTGGGACAGGACTCTACCGTCACAATCGATTACACACCGGGAATGCAGTTAGCGGACGCCTTTCTTCAACGATACGAAGAGTTATTTGGATATAAACCGGAACATAAAGCGATCGAACTCGAATCGATCCGCGTGGTGGCGTCGTCGCGCACCGAACCCTATGAAAAACAGGACACACCGGCTCCAACCCGCGCGCCAATGGCTTCGACAACAACGCGAATCTGGACCGGGGGACGGTGGCGCGAAATCCCCATCTATCAACGCGATCTGTTGAAACCGGGTTCGACCGACAATGGCCCAGCGTTGATCGTCGATCGCCATACCTCGGTGCTCATCGAACCAGAATGGACTTTCCAATTCGATCCCGCCGAGAATTTGATTCTAACGATGAGGACATCGCCATGACTCTCCGTCCCCAATCCGTTCAGATCGAACTCTTCACGAATCGTTTTCGCGCCATCGTTGGCGAGATGGGCGAGATGTTGCGCCGCACATCGATATCCACCAACGTAAAAGAACGCCTCGATTATTCGTGCGGCTTGCTCGACGCACAAGGCGACCTCGTCGTCAACGCGCCGCATATTCCCGTGCATTTAGGTGCGATGGCGCTTTGCGTCCAACGGCTACGCGAAACAATTGAGATGAAACCCGGGGATGTTGTCGTGACAAATCATCCGGCATTTGGCGGATCGCATTTGCCCGATGTCACCGTTGTCACCCCTGTGTTTTTCGAAAGCGTGTTGCTGGGTTATGTTGCCAGCCGTGCGCATCACGCGGAAATCGGTGGCACGCGCCCAGGTTCAATGCCACCGGATGCCACGCGTCTCGCAGAGGAAGGCGTGATTATTCCACCAATGTATTTGGTTCGCGCCGACGGTTCGCGCTGGGAAGCGTTGGAGGAATTATTACGCAATAACGCCCATCCCACGCGGTGCATCGATGACAATTTAGCGGATTTACGCGCTGCCGTTGCCGCCAATCATCTAGGAGCCAAATTGCTCTCTAACCTGGCGAATCAATTCGGCATCGCCGTGGTTGCTGGACATATGGGCGCTTTGACGGCATTGGCCGAAGAACAAATGCGTGGCGTTCTGGCACGTATGGGAAAGGGCATTTTTGAAGCCACCGAGACGCTGGACGACGGTACACCTCTTGCCGTTCGCCTTGAACTCAAAGGCGACGGAAGCGCCGTGGTGGATTTCACCGGCAGCGGCGATGTTCATCCTGGAAATTTGAACGCCGGGCCGGCGATTGTGCATGCAGCAGTGCTCTACGTCATGCGATTGCTGGCAAACGAAGAGCGCCCTCCCCTGCCGCTCAACGGAGGATTACTCCGTCCCCTGACGCTCGTCATTCCCAGTCCTTCAATTTTGAATCCCGCCGCCCCCGCCGATGAATATCCCGCCGTCGTAGGTGGCAACATCGAAACCAGCCAACGCCTGGTAGGAACGTTGATCAAGGCCCTTGGAATTGCAGCGTCCAGTCAAGGCACCATGAACAACGTACTGTTTGGCAACACACGTTACGGTTATTATGAAACCGTTTGCGGCGGTTCAGGTGCTTCCGCCCATGCTCCCGGCGCCAGCGCCGTCCATACGCATATGACCAACACACGCATTACCGACCCGGAAGTAATCGAACACCGTTACCCGATTCGCATCGAAGAGTTTTCCATTCGTAAAAATTCCGGTGGGGACGGAGAACATCGCGGAGGGGACGGAGTCGTGCGCACGATGCGTTTTCTCGAACCAATGAGCCTTTCCGTGCTGACACAACATCGCGCGCACGGTCCTTTCGGGATGAAAGGCGGCGCGTCCGGCCAGCCGGGCGAGCAAATCCTCGTACGAGCCAACGGCGAACAACAACCTTTGAAACCCAGCGATGCGTGCGAAGTCGAACCCGGCGACCAGTTGATCCTGAAAACACCGGGCGGCGGTGGATTTGGGACTCCGATAGCGGACTGATTACAAAACCGCCCTCGATATGAGCGAGGGCGGTTTTGTTGACTAATCTTTAGTGCCGACTTTTTCTTCCGACGGCGCGTCAGCCTGTTTCGCTGTCTTCCGTGGCAACCGATTTTCGCCGCTATCGGGCTTGCTGCGGTCGTAACGTCCGCGGCCTTTGCGTACGTAACTATACCCGGATGATTTATAATAACCGTAATAGCCCTTGCTGGATTTTCCACTCACCTGGTTGTTGAAAATAATGCCCAGCACGCGAATTTTCATCGTGTTCAGCGTCATCACCGTGCGACGGAACAGGTCCATTCGCGTACGCCCCAAACTGGCAAGCAAGCAAATGCCGTCTGTCTTGTTCGCCAAAACAAACGAGTCCGACATGCCATGCAACGGTGCCGTATCCAGGATAATGTGCTTATACTGTTTCCGCAGCTCGGTCAACATATCGAGCATATCTTCGCTTTCGAGCAGTTCGACCGGGTTCGGCGATTGCGGCCCTGCTGGCATTACATCGAGATTCTCAACACCCGACGCAACAATCACGTCTTCGGTTTTCACCTGACCGGTCAAGACATCCGACAAACCGGGGCGACGCGAAATATCGAAAATCCGGTGAAGATTCGGAAGCTTTAAGTCCGCATCGATCAGAAGCGTTTTTTCTCCCAAACCTGCAAAAGATATCGCAAGGTTTGCCGAAGCAGTGGACTTGCCTTCCGAGGGAAAACAGCTCGTGATCATGACCACTTGAGGGCTCTTGCCCGCCGTCGAGTACTGCAACGACGTTCGCAGCAAACGGAACGATTCCGCTTCGGTGGAATACGGATCAAAATCGCTGACCAACTTCACGGGGCCTTTCTTGCGCCCCGAAAACGGTACCTTGAACGTGCTACCCATATAGGGAAGGATTCCAAGATTTGGCAGCCCTGTTTGCGCTTCCACAATGCGCGGATCGTGCATCGAGCGATCGAGCCAATTGAGTGCGATGGCAATGAAACAACCGAGCAGGAATCCAAACATTCCGTGTCCCAACAATTGACGGCCCACGCGCGGCTCCGCTGGAATGCTGGGCGGATAGGCATAGCTGTGAATCGTCACGTTGTCCGATTCGACTTCCGACGCCACGTTGATTTCATTGAAACGTGCCAGCAACGCATCGTAAAATTCCTTCTGCGCCGCCACGTTGCGTTCGTACACACGATACTCGATCATTTTTTCCTGAATCGCGTTGACTTTCGTTTCCTGCTCTTTACGCCGTTCGTCCAATGCGTCGAGTTTACTCTGGATGAGTTCTTTCTTCCCGCGAATTTTCTGATCGAAAGTCTGAATGTGTATGCCGATCTGGCTCTCCAACGCTGCGATTTCACGATCCAACCGCTGAAGTTCCGGGTTGCTCGGACGGTTTTCGGCAACCTGAGAAGCACGTTGCAATTTTAGCTGATTCAGTTTTTCCTGGTAGTTATTATACACTGGATCTTCGGTAAACAACAGCATTCGCACTTCTTCCGACGCCATGCTTTCGTCCATCGCGTTGGTCAATGTCATTTCATTGCGCAATGTTTCGATCTGCTGACGCAGATCACGAATCGTTTCGATGGCAATCGAAGACTCCAGCTCCAAAACACGCAAATCGGACTCACCGCTGAAGTCGTACAATTCGCGTTCGGCCTCGGAAAGCATCCGTTTTGCGTCTTTAACCTGAACATCGAAAAATTCGCGCGCCAGTTCGTAGGTACTCGTTTTGTTTCGACTCAGAGAACGACGATATTGCTCCGCGTATTCATTGGCAATATCGGCAGCTTTGTTCGGATTGGGGCTGCGAACGGTGATGTGAATCAATTTGGTATCGAGTAATTGCGACACCGATACGCGCGACCGCATGCTGTTGATACGGTTTCGTTCGTTTAGTTTTTCCTGCGGAATTGCGATCGTTTTATACGGTACCAGCTTGTTCCGTAAATCCTGCTTAGCCTGCTTATACCAATCTTTCAACTTATCCAGAGGTGTCTGGCTGGTCGTAACCGCCTGAGATACCGACACGGGTTCTTCACCAAGTGCGTCAATGACGGCCTGGGTAATCGACGGGCCTTTGATAATTTCGATCTGTGTTTTAATTTCATCGACCGCATTGACTGGTCGGCCGATTTCTCCAAAGTCCACCAACCGTGTCGAACTGGGTTCGTATTTGATGGTCGCCCGCGCCACGTAAATGGGTGTCATTTTCCGCAGTTGCATTGCCGCCGCTGCGACAAATATAATAATGAAGAACAACACCAGATATTTGCGTGCAAAGATAATCTTTGCATAGCGAACGATTTCGTTTTCGCTTTCAGCCTCTTCATCCATCATCACATTCGATGGATGAATCTGTTCCGAATCCAACTCGTTGTTGGATGCCAACTCTGGCAATCCGTTGGGTGATTCACTACTCACAGTTAATCGTATTCCTTATTCACAAAAAGTAAGAGAGCGCGTTGCAGCGCTCCCGTCATAGGGTTGGGCGATTACGGTCCCACTGGGTTATAGGTTGCGTTGGCGCCTGCACGAATCGAACCCGAGAACATATTACCGATCGTTTCGCCAATCGCCCTTGGTATATTGACATAAACAAAAATCTGATCGCCATCTTGAATGGTAAAATCGCGAGACTCACGGGCGAAAATTTCGCGGGCATTGATGAAATACGATGCAAGCTGCCCATCCTCATAGGTGCGAACGATTTCTACTGTGGAATCCGCCGAGAAGCGAAGTCCACCGCGTTCCACCAACACCTGTGTTAAGGTCGAAACACTTGGACCAAGGAAAGCCACGCCCGGAGAGTTTACACGTCCCTGGACCATCACTGTTCCTGCGGGCGGTATATAAATAATGTCATTTTGAACCAACGGCACGTTGTAGGCTAACACGCCGTTGAAAATAAACTCGTCAATCGGGATCACGATTTCATCGCGCGGAATTACCTGACCATCGTCGCTGGTAATGAGCTTAATCATCTCGTCCAGCGACATCGTCGCCCGTTGCTCACCCGTAATTCTCTCACGGTAAATTTTCATATAGCGTCCAGGCGCCAATCCACCACCTCGACCGCCGGTGCTCAGACCACCTGCCTTAAAGAGGGCATCCAGGGCTGTATCGCCAAACTCGAAGTTATACTTACCCGCCGATACCACGGAACCGAGCACAGCGATTTTGTTTCGGTTGAAGAATTTCACCAATACAATTGGCTGGGGATCGACAATATAGTCGCTGTAGGCAATTTTCAGGTCGTCTTGAAGTTCGGACACCGTTTTCCCGTGCACGCGTATTGCGCCGATCAACGGCAGGGAAATCAACGGGTTATCCGTCAGAATAAACTCCGTCCCTCCATCGGCTTGGTTGCCGGGAATCACGTCCGGACGCCCGATCAATTGCAGACTGATAATATCGCCTGGTCCAAGATAGTAATCCAGGTTCTGCACTAGTTGAATTTCCGGCGAATTAATCAGCTCACGCAAACGATCGGTATCGATACGCGTGGATAGTTCCAACGGCGGGCCAGCAATGATCTTTGGCTTTTTCGCACATCCCGTGTTCAGGAACATCGCGATCAGAATCAGAATCAGAACACTTATTTGTTTCATGCGTTGGGTACTTTCTTCATCGAGAATGGACCTGTCCGTCCGTTTTCGGGTTAGTTCGTTAACGCTTTTTCACCGTCATGGAAGTGATAAAAAGCGGTCCGGGAGTCAAAGCTAATGCCAGCAAAATCAAAAATGTAAACCCAACCAAGGGAATACGCAGATGGAAATCAGTCAGAGCATGTAACAAGACGATCAGCACACCTGCCGTAACGGCCCGATGCAACATCCGGTCATTCCACTCAAATGCACGGCGGCTGCGGCCAACTCCGATCGCCCAGGACCGGAGGAGGATGCCTAGTACAAGAACAGCCGTCAAGCCGACAGGTAGCCCCAACTCGGAGAAGATTTGCACCCAGTCGTTATGCGACCAGATGGAAGCTTTCACGGTGGCGGCGCGCTCGAACCGGGTAATGGCCTGTTCCGTGCCTGCCGGACCCAGCCCGATCCAGGGCGATTCCGCCAGACCTTCGAGCGTTGCGCGCGACATTTCCAGGCGATTGTCCTTGAACCACTCGACCGTATTCCACCCACGCGCTTCAATGCCTTCGCCCAAGTCCGCGGAATGGAAAAACGCCGCAAGGCTCCCCAGCACAACGACTCCAAGAACCGCACCAATCACAATGCGGTGGAGCGGGAGTTTTTCCCCTTCGTGCTCGAAAAGTTCACGCCGCATCCCCCATAATTCATAAATGACCCAACCCAACGTTACCCCCCCACCAAAAATCAACGACCCGCGCGAGAAACTTGCCAGCCATCCCACGATCACCAAAGCGCCCAAGGCGACCATCATCAGCATCGGATTGGAGCCGCCAGCGAGGCTGGCGCGAAAGAGTGGAGACGAACGACTCCATTGAAACATCCCGGAAATGAACAGCGGAAACGCCATCGCAATCAGCGTGGCATGATGATTCGGATTATACACAGCCCCATAAGCCCGGCCAGCGGACCCCATCACCACGTTCAATAATCCCAGTAACCCTTCCAAAACGGAAACCGCGCAAACAGCAACCATCAACCGGATGCAAAACGACCGTCGATGCGCCAGAAGAACAACGCCAGAAAAAAAACAGTAAGCGGCAATCAATTGATTCCAGGAAAACCATCCGCGCGCGGGTGAATGCGCAAGAGGGATGCGTTCAGGAAGATCGAGACCTGAAGCTTTCATGTTCTCCAACGTCGCATTCCACACAGGCGATACCGAGACCACAAAATCCGACGGCAACGGAATCAGTTGCACGCCAAACGCCAGGATTGGAATCGCCATCAAAACCATCGCCCACCGTGCCGACCGCATTCCCGGATGACTCCATCGCCCCAGCGGCAACCCCACCAGCCCCCACATCCCTAACAAGGCGCAGAGAAACCACGCGATGCTCTGGATTGAATAATGAACGATGTATCCCCGGGTCAAAAAACCGCCGATAAGAAGCACGAAAACAATGAACTCTGCCAAATGATCGCCGATTCGCGCCCATTTGGGCAACGTGCGTGGATAATCCATCGGGTCCGGCATCGTCTCTCCGTTACTCATCGGAAATCTCCTCGGAAACCGCATCGGTTTCATCTGAGAGAGGTGCTGGCTCAGAAGGCGGAACAGCGGCCCCGATAGCCTGCAACGTGATCGTGCTCGCCGTAGAACGCGATTCGTTGAAGGCGGGCGACCATTCCAAAATGAACTCATAAATCATCGGATAATCGGAAGCGGGAAGCAGCACCTGCAATTCCTGATCTTCGATCGTGTGCGAATCGATAGACGTTCCGCCAACACGCAACCTGGGGGCTTTGGCGATCAGGCGAACATCGTTTTGATCTTCGGGATGAGACGCCAACTGTACCGCTAGAACTGTTTCTTCACCGGGCAGAACCAACGCTTTGTAAAATGTCCAATGAAACGGCTTTTTCCGATATCGTGGAATTTTTAATTCCAGAAAACCGTCGCGGCGAAGCGTCAGCCGTCCCTCCACACTTCGCCACGCCAGCGAAAGATCGAGGTCCTCTGAAATGGGCTGCCATCCAAGCGTGAAATGGCGATCAAACGCGGGCGAGTTAAGGTCCTGGTTATTCAACCAAACTCGATTTGCTTCCAGAACGGGATTACCCTTTTCGAGTTGCCAGAGGCGAACTAGCAAATCTGTATCCAGTGACTCGCTTGCCATGCGGGACATCGAATGGCGAAATTCTGAATCGCTGTACGCATAGTCCGGTATTCTGGCAATCACTTCGGGCCAATGCTGTTGACCGAATTGGTGGAATTGCTCAAGGATGGGGATTAGCTCATCTGGGCCCAATTGATCGAACCGCGTTACCGCAAAAATCTCCTCGAGCGAATACCCGTTCAGGATCAACTCCTGGGCCACGTCCGCGCGGTATTCTTTGCCCAGCCGACCGATCGCTTCGGCAATGGCCAGTCCCTGGTCCCGGTCGCCGAGAAAATTCCACAAGCTGATGGCCTGGAGACGTTCGGCAGGATAATGCGGGTCCAATTCGTCCGAACGCGACAGCGCCACGCGAGCCTGATCGTCATTGCCGAGATAAATTTGCTCGCGCGCAGCCATCATCCAGGATTTGGAAAACAATGGATCGAGTAAAATGGCTTGCTTACAATGTTCGAGTGCGAGGGCGTTGTCGGGTGGAAACACGTCTTCGGAAAAGTAATCCGCCAATCGCAATTCATAGCGCGCAAGCGGCGTTGGATTTTCCATTTCCGCCAATTCCGGCACGGAAAACTGAAAATGAGCAAACGTGCGTTCGTGCTGAAATCCGGCGCGCAATTGCCCCATCCCCCACCCCAGCAAAATGCCGGATCCCACCAATGCACAGATGCTGGACAGCCAAACAGCTTGCTTGCTCACGGGATTCCCATTTTACCGCAACGATGCGGTGCACGTGGATTGATTCAACACCTTGATGGAGGAAAAGAAAAACCCGCCGAAGCGGGTTTTTTGAGGATGAGATCGGTGAGGCGCAACCCTCAATCGAGTTGCGGTGCGCCTTCCGGGTCGCTCATGCGTTTGTCCGCCTGAACCCGACGGATTGTGGCGTGAGCCAAACGTCGCACCCCGCGATGTCCGGGCTTCTGGGCTTCGAGTTCGAGCATCCGGATGAAACGCTCGCATCCACGGCGCATATCGAACCAACGCATGAAATGCTCGCGTCCGCGTTCGCCCATCTGGCGCGCTTCATCGGGATTTTCCGCCAAATGCTTGATTGCTGCCAGGAAACCGGCGTGAT
The DNA here is from genome assembly GCA_964580585.1 of uncultured Candidatus Sumerlaeota bacterium. GTDB lineage: Bacteria > Sumerlaeota > Sumerlaeia > SLMS01 > JAHLLQ01 > CAZOKZ01. The sequence goes on from CAZOKZ010000002.1 coordinate 167,108, forward strand.
CGTCGGGATCCACCTGGATTCCGCAACGAGATTCCTTCAATATCTGGGCGATTTCGTTATTGGCGCTTCCAACAAAGATCACTGGTTTGGCTGCTGCCATGATCCCGTAGATTTTGCTCGGAACCAACAATCCGTCAAACCGTGGGTCCAGCGTTACCAAATGCGCGTCGGGAGCCGAAAGCGACTGGTTGAGCTCGGTGCGATCCTGATAAGGCAAAAATTTGACACTCTTGCTGAAACCCGCGAGCTTATCTCGCAGTTCGCCTTCTTTTTTGCCCGAACCAACAAACAGGAAATTGTAATCGCTCGATCCGTTCAGCGATTGAATACCGGCAATCACCGATTTGAAGGTGTGGCACGCGCCCATGTTCCCCGAATACATCAAGGTGAACTTGGTTTCATCGACATGAGACTGGCGAAAGGCATTCTCCTCAGCGGGAATGGGAACGATTTCCTTCCCACACGACCAGCTTTGAATGACCTGGATTTGTTTTTCCGACACGCCTTTGCGCATCAGAATCTGCTTCATGTCCGATCCCAGAACGATGATCTTGTTCGCCGTGTGATAGCTGAATTTGCCCAACAACGCCCACAAACCCGAGATGGGACCGAAACGAGAAAGCAACCCGGCACGATGTGCAATGTCCGGATAAATGTCCATGACCCAGTACACAAAACGGCTGCGACGTACGAGGCGTAACCATGTGCCGAGAAGCGAAATCATCGGCGGAGTAGTCAGCGTCACGACGACATCGACGGTCGGGAGTTTGTGCGCTTTGACAAAAGCATGGCGGTAGAAGGACAGGTACTCCAGAATACGATCGCGATACCGTTTGCGGCTGCCTGCGGAGATCGACACGCGGTGAACGTTCACTCCATTGATCGTTTCCTCTTCGGGAAGCGTTATTTTGCGTCCGTCATAGAGGCGATTTCCGGTCAAAACATGGACATCGTGACCAAGTTCAGCAAGGCTCTCACACAAATCGGCCATCTGCTGGGCCGTTGCGGCGTAGTCTGGCGCATAGTATTGATTAATAAACAGGAAGCGCATAAATTTCATCCTGTCGTGCAAGCCGGCAGACCGGTGAAGCACTCATGGAACGCCTGAAATCAGGCTCCCCATGTGCGTTCTGTCTCATCATTCCGAGTGCGGCCTTGCGAGATTTATATCGCGTGGCGTCTTCTCTGGGAAAAAGCCACCACAGTGATCTGTAAATTCAGTGCAATATTCTTGGCTGTAACTGAAGCCCAGAACTGAGGTTGGATCAACAGATAATTGCACGTACCTTCTGCCAATACTGAAAAGTCCTTTATAAAGCGAGGCAATTCAAGCGCCTGTCAGCGCTCCAATTTTACCTGAAAAACGGAGACGCGGCACTCAATCGCCATTCGAATCCCCACCATCGGGCAAATCGGCATTCCAACCTCGGCTTCGCCGCATCCGGCGTCCTCCCCGGTGGCGTTTTTTTCCAGCCGAAGCTTCGTCGATTTTGTCCAGAATTACCAGATGCGCCAGGGGGACGTACAGCTCGAACATCTTGCCCACGATGGGCAACGATACCACCATCAGAGCACGCGTGTTGACCACATTCAGGATACGTCCACGCACTCCACGCATGGCTCCGGTGACAATTTCGGCCTCATCGCCTCCGGGCACCAATTCATCTGCCAAAATACGGGGGTTGCATTGCAGCAGCATCCGAAGCAACTCGATTTCGCCTTCCGGAATCACCGAGGGTTCGCCGGGCCGGGTGCCAACCACGCGAACGACATGCTCCTGCTCGTTGATCCGGCCATAGAGCGCCGTGTCCATTTGACAGTAAATAAATACGTAGTTGGTGAACAACAACTCCGTGCCCGGCACGCTGCTCTGGCTCTCGACGGTGCGACTCAACCGGGGGACCAATGTATCGCGATATCCCCAGTCTTTGAGAAGCCGGGCTATCTGATCCTCTGCCCCGTGACGCGTGTAAATGGCATACCAGAATGCAAGCGCTTCGGAGGATTCCTGCGTGTTGCTCTTGCCTGTTTGATCGACCGGAATAGTCATACGCCTCATGGTGCCCAATTTTCAACTTGAAGCATTAGTGTATTCGAGCCGTCCTTCCGCGATCAAGCCTTGATCAACATACAACTCGGGGGCAGCCGAACGGCTGCCCCCGAGAAGTCTAGCAATTGGCGCAAGAAGCCTGCGCAAATTTACGCGCTGGCTGATTCCGATTTCACGGCGCCGTGCGCGACGCCGTTCGTACCATGAAGCTTCGACCAGCCTTCTTGCAACGCCTTGACGCATTCGTTGATGTCCTGCTGGACGGAATCGTCCGAACGATTTTGAATCATGGCGATTTCATAGACATCGAAGCCCTCGACGCGATTGAGGAAAAACGCCGACCGCGCTTTTGAGGGGAAATTCGACAAGTACTTGAGGATGATGCGGTGTTCTTCCACATCGGTCATATGGTGATCGGGGTCTTCGGCATGATCGTCGATCAGCACATCCTCCATGCGCAACGCCGTGAACGGCTGGAAGTACTCGCGTTCTTCCATTTCGGTTCCATTGATACCCCAGCGCTCATCCTCTGGCGCTCCCTGCTCGATGGAGATCATCTCGCTATCGTCGGGACGATGACGCGAGACCTCGTCGGCGAGCATCATTTCAATCTGGCGATAAAGCACCTGCTCCAGGGTTTTGGGATCGGCCATGACACTACCGTTGGCTTCGAGAGCCCCAAGGATTGCCTGATCCACCAAATCGTCCGGTGTCAGGTAATCGGCGGGCAATTCGCCAGCAACCTGGGCCGCGTGAATGTGATCGCGAGCAAAATTGTACAACGATGACATTAATGGACGCATACGCGCGAACAAGGGGTGGCTTTCCGGCTCCAGGTTCAAAGATTGGGCCTGGCTCAATCCGGGGGATTTGACCAGATCGTCTGCGAAGTTTTGAAACATTTCCTGGGTCGAACGGCGGCGACGGTTCAGGTAGTCTTTACGAACCTTGGCCACACTCCGGCGCAGTTCCTTTTTCAGCGCCGATTCGACACTGTTCATCAAGCTGTTCAAATCATGATTGTCTTTGTGAACGACCACGGTCTGGTCGGGAAGTTGGAAGCTGATGGTCAGGTGATACATCGGGCGATCAACCGAGCCATCGCTGGTCAAGCGGGCTCGGAATATGGTGACTCCTGGCGCGTGTCTCCCTAATCGTTTCTTAATGGAAGGTAGGATCTTGTTGAGGTGATACTCCACAGTTTTTCGTTCTTTTGTCGTGATTCCGGGAGTTGCAAGGATCAATTTCATATTGGCTTCCTACCATGGTGGGATTTCGTGGACATCCTGCATGGATGCCGATTCAAAAAAACTATTCCTCTAATCAGAATAATGAACAAAAACTCACGCTGGGTGCAAAGAAAATTTAGCCTTTTTAAATCTTAATCGACCAGCTAGATGTAAAAAAGCTAGATTTCTCAATGATCTGACTCCTTCTGCTGCAAAGTGGTTTTTTCTCCTGTCTTTTAAACTCACCCTCTCTTGGAGCATGCCATGCTCTTCATTTCGGGTTTCAAAATCCGGGCCAAAAACAATCGACCGCCAGGTTTCCCTGGCGGCCGATCACGTGAGACAAATTCTGAATGTTCAATTAGCGCTTGTGGAAAAACACCGTGACAATTTCACCCGGAACAAGACCGTCCGATTCCATCATTTTGACCAGAAACGGTCGGCCATATTCGGAAATGTTCAGGTTTCGCTGAAGTCGTCCGGGCAAAGCCTCGAATGCGGGTCCAAGCGATTGCACCCGAGCATCCAGACGATGCGTTCCATTGGATAATGTGCCAACTTGCACGTCTTCGCCCGCGTATGGTTCAATTGGTGCAGAAGGGGGCAAATACGCCACAATCGTCGTGGCGTCCTCCGACGTAATTTGCACAACGGGCAACCCAGCCTGGACATTTTTACCCGCCTCAATGTACGAAGCGCTGACCACACCATCGATGGGGCTGCGCAGATACAGGCCAGCCATTTGTGCAGAAAATAATTCCACTCTGGTCGCCATCACGTCCACCTGACGTTCGTATGGAGCGAGCACTTCGGCGAAGTTCGGCGCCTGAAGCCGATTGGCAGCGAATTCCGCCAAACGATTGCGGGCTTCAGCGACTTGTTTCTGCGTTTCGATAAGAGAACTTTCGTTTTCGTTGATGGACTTTTCAATCGCATCGGCTTCCATGCGAATGCGGTCGAGGTCGGCGCTTTGATTCACACCCATCTCGATCAACTGGGCGAGCCGTTGTTCTTCCAACCGTAAGCCAGAGAGCTGAATCTTGTTCACCTCGATAGTTACCCGACGATCGAGTACTGCGAGTTGAGCGTTGTTCAGGTCAACTTCGAGTCGGCGTTCGTCCAATTGACGCGATTCCCGATATTCTTGAACGCTACGTTCGAGCTTCAACCGTTCGGCAGACACCTGGGCCTGAAGAGCAGCCATTTCGGCTTCGAGCATTTTGCGCTCGAATAGCAGTTCGGTCGCATCCAGTTCGACGACGATGTCCCCCTGCTTGACCTTGCTGTGCAACGGAGCGCGAACCGCTGCGATCCGGCCATCGACCAACGGTGTGACCGTGGTCTGCGACACGTTGATGATTCCTTTAACGCTGTAGGTCTGCGATTCGGAGACGTACAAACTGAAACAAAGGAATATCGCAACGACCCAAACCACGATGGGCCCCACTCGCGTGGCTGTCCAATGAAACCGCCTCCGCAAGGAAACGGGAATCGGTTGAGTGGATGGTGAATTCCGCTTCACGTTGAGTCCCCTCCCTTCGGGCGACATGCCCCTGCTTGTATCGTCCTGACCTCTGTCATTCCCCAAGTCCTCCGGCTTGTTTAATGATCGCCGATCGCTGAAAACGAACGGCTTACCCCCTCCACCTTCACATCAGACCTCGGCTTGATCGCCCTGCAGGAGCAGCGACACACCCGAGACCCCTTCGATCGATTTGAGTTCCTCGATGAACTCGTTACTGCGACCCGGATCGCGCAACATCAGACGATAAGAAAAGTCCTCCAAAGGCTTTTCAAACTCCGAGCGATGCGAAATCAGGCTGGTTTTCAAACAGTGACGCGACATGATGCGGGCAATCAGATCGCCTTGTTCTTTGGGCGCTTCAAATCGCAGAAGCGCGTCGTGCAATTGCCGTGAACCAAACGAGGTCATCGACAAATACATTACCACCATGACAAAGACCGCTGTCCCAATGGTCAGCGGCAAAAAGTTCCACGTTCCGGCGCCGAGCCCGACGGCAAGTTCCATGAAAATGAACGCCGTGTCGCGCGTGTCCTTGAGCACGTTACGGAATCGAATGACAGCGAAAGCACCGAACAACCCGAACGCCACGACCACATTGGTTCCGACGATCATCATGATCAATGCGATCACAACGGCGATAATAACGAGCGATTGCACGTAAGCCCGGCTGTAGGAAACGCCCGAATGGCTCCAGGTGTAAGCCCAGGCGACAATCTGGCCGGCAATAAACGCATACAACAACGCCATGATCATCATACCAAGCGTCGGGGCTTGGGCGCTGCTTTGAAATAACTGAAAAAACGAACCCAAATCATTCATCCCGCAACCCTCGCTCGTCTGAAGAATGGCTGATGTTCTGCGACACCCTGATGCGCAAGGGCACCATAAAGCCTGTCCATGCACAGCATGTATTTCGGCACTGAAACGCGGTGCATTTCATAGGTGCGAATGACGTCCTGGAGCCAGGCAGGAATCGCACGCTCGAATTTGACCTCGACGATGGTCTTCGGTAAATCGACGTCCACCCAACCGGGCGCCTCTTGATCGGGAACCTCATCGACCAACTCGTGCGCTTGCAATTCCGTGTCGAAGGTCACGCGCAGGTACTCGTTCACATCGCCGGTCCAGGCTTCGCGATGATAACGAACAAAACAAGCGGGGACAGCATTCAAACGGCGAACGCGCTCGCCGAGACGATGGCTTTCCGCAAGCGTTTCGTTGGTGGTCTGAAAATCTCTTTCCCGCAAACGCTGGCCTTGAAGATAATGGTTCAACATCCCGTCTTTCAGGAGAATCCGCGACTTGGATATAACATCGGCGGTGCGGCGTTTTTCCTCGAAGACAACGGGAGGCGCGCCTGCTCCGTGATACCAACGAGCCCGCAACTTGAAGCGATTTTTTTCGCCCGCATATGCCGTGCGGTAACAGTAGGAATCCAGGCTGTCGAAATACAGGCTTGAACACATGTATTGATGTTTGGGAACGTTTTTACAAAAGGGGTCCAGGCGCATGTAAAACGGCAAGACCCTGCGTACTTCCTCGGCCTTGAAGGCGGGAAGCAGATATTTGCACTCGAAGCGCGAAGAAAAACCAAACTGATTCAAGGCCATGCACTCGCTTCCATTCGCAGAACAAAACCATCGACTGAAAACGGCTCGGATCCGCGTTCAATTGCTGGCACCTGTCCCGGAAATAACCAAGCTTACCGGGTGGCACGCCTTTCCGCCACCTCAGCCAATATTTTCTGGAATTGAGGCTGAATCTCCATTTCAACCTCGCCTCTCCCCCGGGACAAGAAACGCCGATTAGTTCCTCCCAATCGGAAACATTGTCCGGTCATGATTCGAAGTACAGACTTCGATCCATGATGGCAACGATTGTAGTCAGCACAGGGGAGTATGCAAGGAGAGATTTAACGTTTTATTAAGAAGATGTTAGGAAAATAGATAAAAAAGAGCGGAGAAGACCAGCTTCCCCGCTCAGAGCAATCCAAAGACTGCCAATATCCGTTATAATCCCGCCGCCTTCGCTAGCAGCTTGTTCATGCGCTCGACCATGTTGCGCGGATCCATCAACAGCCCCGCCGCGAGCAATGCGTTGTCGAGCAATTGCTCGGACAAGTCTTTAGCGAATGCTTCGTCTTCCGAGCGCAACGTCTGGATTTTCCGCACCAACCCGTGTGCCGGGTTGATTTCGAGCGTCGTAAAGCTCGGGCCCGGTGTGTCGCGATTCATCGACATCATCACGCGCTGCATGGCGCTCGACATACCGGATTCGCTGGTGGCGGCGGCGGGACTCCTGGTCAGACGCTTGGAAACCTTTACCTGGCTGACGCGTTCACCCAGCGCCGACTTCAGCCAACCGCACAACGCCTCGGCATCGTCCTTCGATAGTTCCTCGCCTTCGGCTTCCGGCTTCTCGCCCGGCAATTCCAGGTCGCCTTTGTCCGCCGACACGAGCTGCTTCTCGTCGAAGGAACTCAGGTTGTTCAGCACAAAGTCGTCGATGTTCTCGAACAGGTACAGAACTTCCAAATCGCGTTCCTTGAACGCTTCCAGGTACGGCCCGGCTTCGATGGCTTCGCGCGAAGGACCGTTTATATAGTAGATGTCTTTCTGCTCGGACTGCATGCGCGTGATGTATTCGTTCAGCGTCGTCGTTTTGCCCGGTTCGGTTTTCGAGGATTCGAAGCGCAACAGCTTGGCAAGGTCTTCACGGTGCGAGAAATCCTGGATCACGCCTTCTTTCAGGAAGTTGCTGTGTTGCTTGTAGAATTCCGCGAATTTTTCCGCGTCGTTCTTCGATTGCTCGTCCAGGAACTTGATGAATTTGCCGACGATCACGCGCTGGAGTTTCTGAATCAGGCGGCTGTCCTGCAACGTCTCGCGCGAGATGTTCAGCGGCAGGTCCTCGCTGTCGATCACACCTTTGACGAAGCGCATCCACTCGGGCAGCAATTCCTCGGGCTGCTTCATGATCATGACTTTGCGGCAATACAGGTCCACGCCGGGTTTCGTGCGGCCAAAACCGAAGTGCTCGAAGTTTTCCTGCGGCACAAAGAGCAACGCGTTGATCGCCAACGGCGCGTCGGCCTGGAAATGCAAGCGATACTGCGCTTCGCCGCCCGTGCCCGAAATGAATTTGAAGAACTCGGAATATTCCTCGTCCGTGACCTCGTTTTTGTTGCGCGTCCAGATGGCCTGGACGGTGTTGATTTTTTCTTCACCGAGCAAAATCGGAAAGTTCACGAAGTTCGAGAACTTCTGGATGATCGACTTCACACGGTATTCTTTCGCGTACTCGTCGTCCTCGTCACGAAGCTCCAACGTGATCCGCGTGCCGCGCTCGAGACCATCGACTGGCGTGATGGTGAACTCGCCAACACCTTCGCTCTCCCAACGCCAACCTTGTGAGTCAGAATGAAACGACCGCGTTTCGACTGTCACCTTTTTCGCCACCATGAACGCGCTGTAAAACCCGACGCCAAACTGGCCGATCAGGTTCACGTCCTGCTTGGCGCCCTCGGCCATTTTGCTCAAAAACGACTTGGTGCCCGAGCGTGCAATGGTGCCGAGATTTTCGGTCAGCTCGTCGCGCGTCATGCCAATGCCCGAGTCGGCGATGGTGAAGGTTTTGGCTTCTTCATCGAGCGCGATGCGGATATCGAGCGCCGCGTCGCGCCCTGGGATTTCTGGATTTACGAGCGTTTCGTGACGGAATTTCTCGAGCGCGTCGGCGGCGTTCGAGATGAGTTCGCGGACGAAAATTTCCTTATGCGTGTACAGCGAATGGATAACGATATCGAGAAGTTGTTTGATTTCGGCCTGAAACGCGTGGGTTTCAGGGGCGGGTGCTTGAACGTTCGTCGTGCTCATGCGCAATAGTCTCCTCGTGCGTGGGTGAGATTTGTTGTCGAGGAGGGGGTTTGCAAATGGGAGACCAATGGGCGAAGGTACGGGCGAGGGAAGTGGAATTTCACCGCGAAGACGCGAAGCCGCGAAGAATCGCGAAGAAGTTTTTCCCGCGCGGAGACGCGGAGGCGCGGAGAAAATCGGGATCGCTAATCTCCTGATTGGCGGCTTTTGCGTTTTCCACCTTATTTCTGAAAGAGATTATCTTCCAGCACCTGCGGCCTGAACGTCCCCTTTGTCTCTCGCGTGCGGAGGAATTGCCGCACCGAATACACAATGGCCGTGTAGAAATTCATCTGCGAGGCTTCGCGGCGGCGCAGCCATTCGAAGGGCTGATCGGGCACACCGATGAAGGGGCGCAGACTCCACGTCATTTGCGCGGCAACGAATCCGTACAAACCAATCCACAGCACAAATACACTGGATGTCGTCAGGTGCAGTTTCCCGCCGAGTGCTGTCAAATCTGCATGCAACATGCGCAATCCGTAAATGCCCGCCACACCGCAAACAACAAGATGCAGCAGTTTGGAAAAGTGGTAGTCGGACGTGAATCCGAAAAACGCCAGCACGGGCGCGCAGGCGAGCACGATCAGCGCACCGACGGCGATAGGGTGCAACGCAATCGCGACGGTTTGCAAAAGTGTGGCCTGGCCTCCGCAGACGGCGTTCACGACAAAAAGCAACGGTAACGTGATCGCCAGCGAAAGCAAAGGGACGCTGGGTGCCTTGATCGCGGAGGATAAAATTTGTCGTCCCCCGCGAACGAAACCGAGAACCACGCCGTAAACGCTGCCTCCAACGACGACAATCAAGAACAATGAAAGGATGATTTCCCAGGGATCCGACTGGCTTCCGATGGAAAGCGCCACTTGCTTAGGCGTACGAAGCAAATCGAGAATGAGCGTCCAAATACTTTGCGTTTCACTCATGAATGTGTTTCCTTTTGAGTTAAAATTAGATCGTCCGAATTGATTTATGCACATAAGTGGGAATAATGGAATGGCTCGCGCTCTCGAAAACCTTTGTGATACTCTCATTCTAACCGAGCAATGTCGTGAACGATTCCTCCCGCTTGCCAAAGCGGAGGGAAACGCCCTGCGCGAACGTGGAGTCAGCATGGCGGGTATCAGCCGATTGCATCGTGGGTATGAAGTCTCGCGCATGGCGCCACGCTATCATGTGGTGCTCTTCACGGTCGCGGGTGAAGCGATTCTGGAAACGAAACAGGGCAAAGCGAGGATTGAAAAAAACACGATGACGCTGCTTCCAGCGGGCCATTCGTACCACTACGCAGCCTCGCGGCGTGGGTGGACCGTGGTTTGGTTTCACCTGCGACAAATTCGCCGATGGCGAAATCGATTGCCGGATATTCCTGAAATCCGCCCGATGCCAAACACGCAACGTTTACATCAATTAGCCGAACTCTTTACGGAGGAAACGGGGGACGGACACGAAACCGAGGCTCGGCACCTTGGCGCGGCATTAGGCAAAGCGCTTGACCGAGTGATGGAAAATGCCCCTACCGAATCTTCATCCTGGGAATTGCAACTTCGGGCGGTGCAACGTGCGGTCGAAGAAAACCTGGCTTTCGGATGGACGGTGGAGGAATTGGCGCGTCGAGCACACGTTTCGCCTCAACATTTCCACCGTTTAGCGCTCGATCATTGGGACACCCCGCCACTGCGGATGGTCACGCGGCTGCGAATGGATCACGCGGCGCTTTTGCTCGAGCATACCAGCTTGCGCATCGGCGACATCGCGGGGCTTGTGGGGTATTCGGACGCGTTTGCGTTCTCGACGGCATTCCGGCGCGAAAAAGGAATTAGTCCCAGAGAAGCGCGGAAATGGGAGAGATAATTCGCTATCCTATTTTTCTCGTTTTCCAATAGTCTGGTTCACGATGCAAATGCATGACCGCCAAAATATAAAGTTCCCGGTCGTCCACCCTGTACAGAACTCCATATGGAAATCTTTGAGACAGTGCACGTCGGATTTCACCATCGATGATTGGCCATGCCATGGGAAAAGCGCTCACGCGTTGTATTACCGCGCGAATTTCCAAGGCAAAATCATATCCCAAACCCGTCTGACTGGCTTCATAATAGTCAATGGTTTGAAGGAATTCTGTTTCGGCTTCCGGGTGAAAGAAAATATTCACTGTTCAAATCGTTTTAGGATTTTAGTGAACACTTCCTCGGCGGGAACGGCTTGCGTTTGCCCGGAACGAAGTTGTTCGAGGCGTTCGCGGGCCACGGCAGTCCATTGCCGGTCGATGTCGGACTCGGGCACGTTCAGCGAGCGCAGTACGGCATCAGCTATTTGGGCGCGTTCTTCCACCGGCAGGGAAATGGCTTCGGCAATCAGGTCTTTGGCGTTCATGGCGTTTGCCTCGAAGTCAGATTGATCGATTTCTATGCGCAACCCCACTGCTGATCAATCCAATTCAGTAAAATCCCAAATACGGTCAGGAACTTCTGAAGCTTCCAAGATCGAGGTGCGCATCGAAGCGCTGGAAATCGCGCCGGAACAGCTTATTGATCTTCATAAGAACGATTGTCGTCGCGTTTGGTGAGCGTGATTTGATCGGAAGACACGGTGGATTTGCTGATATTTTGCCCTTTCAGGGCTTGGTAAACAATCGTCTCAACCCTAGGGCTGCGCGCTTCGCGCTCTGCCCCAGGCTAAGGAATCGCGCCCCGTTGGGGCGATAAACGTTGCCAGTTGTCGAAATTCGCACACTGAAAATGACGTAAACTTTTTCTGTGAAGATCAATCAGATAACCGGGACCGCGTCCAGGATGGATTCCGCCGACAATCCAAGACGGCATAAACTCTAACGATCTCGTTTTCGATTCGATAGTAGGCGGCAAAGGGAAAACGCTTGGAGAGAAGCCGATGATAGCCGCAATAAACGGAATGAATTCCGGCGTACAATTGTAACGAGTCAATGTCGGAAAAAAGAGAATCGAGAAAGTAATCGCCGAGCCCTTTTCCCTGCCCTTCATAGAAGCGATAGCCCTCGACAAGGTCTCGTTGGGCCTCGTCAAGAATTTGCACTCTCATTGCGTGGCATCCCGGATGTTCTGCTTCGCTTTCGTCCAGTCGATAAATGCAGAGGAACCATCCTCAACCTGCCTCTGGCGTTCCTCAAGGATACTGCCATGCCAGTCAGGAGACGGAACGTTCTCGGATGTGCGACATAAGTCTTCCCAAATATCCTCTAGTGCGAGAAGCTTTTCTTCTGTTGTCATTTTATCGAGTGGTAAAGTCAACTTCATGAGACTCTCCTTCAATTCCTGCCATCTGATAGTATCTATCTTAGGCGGATAATCAGGGACTCTGCAATCATGATTTTAATCCTCTTACGCCCGCCGCCATCGGTACTTCACTACTTATCCTGAGTAGAGAAGGAGAACGGGCATCTTGCCCGTTCCAAGCGATTTTCATCAAAACGGGCGGGGACGCCCGTTCTCCTTTCATGCTCCCCCAACACTCCCATTGCCATCCCTCTCCCCCATCGCACTGAATGCCTCGACTTGAATTCGGGAGAATTGTATGTTCACCGGTCTGATTGAATGTATGGGGACGGTGGTGGCGGTGCGCGAGCGCGGCTCGGGGGTCGAAGTTCGCATCGAGGCGCCGGAAATCGCGCCGGAACTCTCGCGCGGCGAAAGCGTTGCAGTCGATGGCTGTTGCTTGACGGTCGAGACGTTCGACGCGGGCGGGTTTACGATGTTTGCGTCGCCGGAAACGATGCGCAAGACGGCGCTGGGCGACCGTAAACCGGGCAGCCGCGTGAATCTGGAGCGCGCACTGGCATTCGGCGCGCGGCTCGGCGGACACTTGGTTTCGGGCCATGTCGATACGACGGGGCGGTTTCGCTCGGCGCGTGCCACGGGCGAGGCCTGGGAGGTCTGGATCGAAGCGCCCGAATCGATTCTGCGCCAGAGCATTGCGAAGGGCTCGGTGGCGGTGGACGGAATTAGCCTGACGATCGTCGATCTGACGGACGAGGCGTTTTCGCTGTGGATCATTCCAGAGACTTGGGAACGCACGACGTTGGCGCTACGTGCACCGGGCGACCGGGTGAATCTGGAAAGCGATCTGATCGGCAAGTACGTTGGGCGGTATCTGGAGGGGCTGGGGGGCGGTGGCGCGGAGCGTGATAAGCAGCTTCGCGAGGTTTGGGAGCGGTTCAATTCCGTTTAGACCGAAAAAAAAGAGGCGAGGGTGGCCCTTTTTCGTGGAAACCGCAACATTGGTGGGGGTCTAATCGGTTTCACCTTGACTGGATTGCTCCGGAGTCGGGAAAAAAATGCGAATATCGCGGTGGGATTCAGTTGTTTTGACATGCAACTTGCGATAGGTTTACGTCGTTTTGTCGAATAAGGCCCCCATGGTGGAGAGAATCAAAAGGATCTGTTTGTTATGAATAGCTTAAAATCGGCTGTAATATGGATCGTCATCTTCGTGGTGTGTATCGTTTTGGCCATGCAGGTGTTGAGCCGTGACGTGCCCATGGAACTTGGCATTTTGGAATTTTACAAAGTCGCCGAAGTCAATCAGCTGAAGGACGACAATGGGAATACGACGGGCAACAGCGCTTTCAAGGGCGAAGTTAAGGACACAGGCGGCAAGATCGAAGGTAAAATCCTGAGCACGGCTACGTTGCCGAAGTCGGTGACAGCCAAGCGCGATAAACTGCCGGGAACGCATCAACCGGAGGATCCGGTTCCCTTTGTGGTGAAATATCTCAACGGCCAGGAAGACGAAGTATTGCTGGCGATGCAGGCATACGGTGTGACGGATTACAATGGTTCGCCACAATCGACGATGCTGACGCAACTCGCGATCACGGTGCTGATTCCGGTGCTGATTATCGTGGCATTGTGGATGCTTTTCGTGCGCCAGGTACAAAGCAGCGGCAACAAGGCGATGTCGTTCGGCAAATCACGCGCGAAATTGATCGCCGAGGGCCAGGTGAAGGTTTCGTTCGAGGACGTGGCGGGCGTGGACGAGGCGAAGGAAGAGTTGTGCGAGGTTGTAGATTTCCTGAAAGACCCGAAGAAATTCAGCCGCCTGGGCGGGAAAATTCCGAAAGGCGTGTTGCTGTACGGTCCTCCCGGAACGGGCAAGACGCTGCTGGCGAAAGCCGTCGCGGGTGAAGCGAACGTGCCGTTTTTCTCGATTTCCGGCTCGGACTTTGTGGAAATGTTCGTCGGTGTCGGCGCCAGTCGCGTGCGTGATCTGTTCGAGCAGGCCAAGAAGAGCAAACCGTGCCTGATTTTCATCGATGAAATCGACGCGGTGGGCCGTCATCGTTTTGCCGGCATTGGCGGCGGACACGACGAACGCGAACAGACGTTGAACCAGTTGCTGGTCGAGATGGACGGTTTTGCCACGAACGAAGGTGTGATCCTGATCGCAGCCACCAACCGCCCGGACGTTCTCGACCCGGCGCTGCTGCGTCCAGGCCGTTTCGATCGTCAGATTGCCGTGGATTATCCGGACGTCGAAGGGCGCTCGCGCATCTTGAAGGTTCATGCGAAGAACGTGAAATTGGCCCCGGACGTGGAACTGGTTTCTATCGCCAAGGGAACGCCAGGATTCAGCGGTGCGGACCTTGCCAATATTATCAACGAAGCTGCGTTGCTCGCGGCACGTGGCAACAAGACGACTATCGAACAAGACGATCTGGAAGAAGCGAAAGATCGCGTGATGATGGGTCCCGAACGCCGGAGTTTACGTATTACAGATGACGAAAAGCGTAAGACGGCAATTCACGAAGCGGGTCACGCTATTGCAGCGCACTTCACCCCGGGCGCCGATCCGGTACACAAAATTACGATTATTCCCCGTGGTCGCAGCCTTGGCCTGACCTCCATGCTTCCGTCCGAGGAAAAACACAGCCAGACCAAGAGCGAACTCAAGGCGCACATGGTCGTGTTTCTGGGTGGTATGATGGCGGAAAGAATTGTCCTGGGCGAAACGGCCACGGGCGTCAGCAACGATCTGCAACGTCTGACCGCGATGGCACGTCGGATGATTTGCGAATTCGGCATGAGTGATCGTCTTGGTCCACGTACATTCGGCGAAGCGCGCTCGAACGTCTTCCTGGGCCGCGATATGGGCAACGAAGGCCGCGATTACGGCGAAGAAGTCGCCCAGATCATCGATGCAGAAGTCAAATCGTTGATCGATGAAGCGAACGCTCACGCGGAACGGATTCTGAGCGAACAACGCGAATTGCTTGATCGCGTGACGACGGCACTGATTGAACGTGAAACGATCGACGCCGAAGAATTCCGTCTTCTGATTGAAGGAGAAACGTTGCCGCCGTTGTTCAAGAAGGGCGATAACGACGAAAAGAAACAACCACCGAAAGAAGACGAGGCAAAGGCGAAAAAAACGCCGCCCCGCATCAGCGATTTCCTCGATAACCCACGACAGGTTCCCAGTTAATGGATTCCTCCCCGAAAACACTCGAAAATTCCCCCCTGCTCGTTTTGCGAGCGGGGGTTTTCCTATTGGTCGCAGGCGCATTATTGCCTTCAACTACACCTGCCGAAGGCTTGCGTCTTTCGGACGTCCTAACAACACAGACGATGAACTTGAATCCTCAAGAGGGGTTGGTGCGTGGTGAGTTCGCTCGTCGTTTAGTGGACGATTTACGGGCCGATTTGGAAGCTAAACGCCTTAAAGGGCTGGAGGAAAAGACGGACAAACTACTCGCTCGACTGGCACCGGAAGACGCAGCGGTTGCAGACACGATGTACCTGCGAGTTCAGATTTTATCAGCCCTTGGCAAGCACCACCAGGCGCTGATTAGCGTTCAGGAATACCTGGAAACCTATCCAGACGGCGCGGATCGATTTGCCGCCTTGGGTATGGTAGCCAAAGCCAATTTAGAAAAAGGCGATTGGTCCGAAGCGTACCGAATTTATCATCAGTTGGCCAAGGATTGCCCCGCATCGGAATTGCACGACGCTCTTGGTATTGATGGCACCTGGAATGCCGTCGAAGTCATGATCAACGAAGGCGACGGCAAATCGGCGCGACGCGTTCTGGAGGCAATTCCCGAACGAAAAATGACACGCGGTGTACAGTCGCTTTACACGTACTGGAGGACGGAATCGCTCCTGGCCGAGGACGATTCAAACGTTCCTTTCCCACCACGTTTGGATGAAAACGACCCGCTTTATCCGTCCGTGGAATTACGCCGTGCGATGTTGTTTGAATTACGCGGGGTCGGGCATTTTGCGGCGCCAATTTACCAGGAACTCGGTTGGGCTCGCGAAAAGCTCTCGCCCGCTGAACAAACCGTGCTGGAAACGCGTATCCAAGCGCGCGAGAAACGTTTTTCGGGAATGCCATGATTTTTTTAGAAGGTTTATCAACTGTTGGGACGAATTACTTTCTTGGGAGCATGTGTGTCGTCGTATTGCTTGTCGCCATTATTTTACTCTTCATCCTTGTACGCGTTTTCAGAGAGTAGAGCGTCTATTTTTCTGCTACACTGAAATTATTGGATTGTACGTTTCAGTTTTAAAGTCCCAAAGGGGCGAAGCATATCAGCCTGGGGCGCAGCCCCAGGAAATCGATTTTTCTTTACCAAGCTCTGAAAGAGCGAAATAGAAATGGCTCTGCAAAGGAAATATTTCGCACTTTCAGTGCTCGGTTGATCTTCTATTGTCACCTGGGGCGGCGCGCTTCGCGCTCTGCCCCAGGCTGGTTTATGTCGCCCCATTGGGGCTTATTATTAGCGGGTTTGGTTTTGCGAGAACATTTATCGTGACAAAGTGAAGATCATACTTCGAGGAGTAGAATGCTTGGCGTTCATGATAAAGATGTTCCTCACTGTACGCAAATCGAAGAAATGAAGCGTCTTAGATACGGGGAGTCGTTTGGGATTTCTCAAACGAGGTTGATTGTTTATTGCCCTGGGAGGGAAATCTGTCGAAAGATTCGACTGACTTAAAATCACTTCGAGGCGCTTCCCATGGGACTTTTTTCGAGCAAGAAAAAATCGGATGACGATTCGGACAAATCGACGTCGGACCGTTCTTCCAATCAACCGCTACTGCCGCCTTCGGCGCAAAAGTCCAGTCCGCCATCGTCACCGCCATCCCGCCACGATTCCAGCGGCACGGGGCGAGGTCCAACGCCGCCCGGTGGGTTGTTGCCAACGCCTGAGTGGCATAACGAACAGAAAAAAACCGGCGATTCACGCCCCTCGCCCGGCCGTCCCCAAGAGCCCTCGCGGGCCAGCCGTTCGGCACCACCCGGCCAAGGCAGCAGCGGTTCGCGTCCATCGGCAGGCACCGACCCGACAGTGAACCTCAAGTCCCAGCAACCCTCGGCAGGAAGCGCGGGAAGCGCTCCGATTACGCAACCGGCCAATCCTCGCGCGGCACAGGCTGCTGCTGTCCCACGCAGAGAGCCAACAAAGCCGGACCCGTCATCGAGCACTGGCGGACCCGTGCGGGTTGGATTGATGCAGCTTTTGCGCGAAGCGGTCGAGCGCGGCGCCTCCGACCTTCACCTTTCGCGAGGTGTGCCTCCCACCATTCGCCTGGATGGTTATCTGGTGCCGCTGGATTACCCATCGCTGTCGAAAGAGGCATGCGACAAACTGGTCACCGGGGCGCTCACGCAACTTCAGCGTGAAAAATTCGACCGCGAGTGGGAGTTGGATTTTTCGCTCGATCTTCCCGATGCGGGGCGTTTCCGCGTGAACGTGCACAAGCAACGCGGAGGCACCGAAGCCGCTTTCCGCGTGGTGAATGACGTGATTTTACCGCTGCGTCGTCTGGGGTTGCCCGGCGTTGTCGAAGAGATTGCTCGCAAGCACAGCGGATTGGTGTTGGTGACGGGCCCGACCGGTTCGGGTAAAACGACAACGCTGGCTTCGATTGTGGATCAGATTAATTCCGAACGCCAGTGCATGATTATCACGGTCGAAGACCCGATCGAATACGTGCACAAAAACAAGCGTTCGATCATTAAACAACGCGAGTTGACCAGCGATACACTTTCGTTCCCCGCCGCGTTGCGCCATGTGTTGCGCCAGGACCCCGACGTGATTGTAATCGGCGAAATGCGCGATCTAGAAACCATCAGCACGGCGCTGACGGCAGCGGAAACAGGGCACTTGGTGTTTGCCACGTTGCACACACCGGATGCGGCTCAGACCGTTGACCGCATGATCGATGTGTTTCCCCCGCACCAGCAGGAACAAGCGCGCATTCAGGTGGCGAATACGATCCAGTCGATCATCGCGCAACAACTGATTCCCGTGCCGGGTAATCGCGGACGCGTGGTGGCGGTCGAGATTCTGATCGCGACGGTGGCAGTACGCAAAATCGTCCGAACTGGAAAAACCGAACAACTTTACACGACGATGCAGACGAACTGGGAAACGGGTATGATCACGATGGATAAATCGTTGAAGACACTCTACCAGCAGGGTCTCATCTCGTTCGACGACGCGCTGGCACGGTGCAAGTATCCGACGGAGTTCGATAATCTGTAAGAGCAAAACATGAAAGAGAGGCAGGATGTCCGACCATTCGTTTACCATCAAGCTATCGCGTTGGATTGGCCATATTCTTATGGTCGTGGGATTGTTTATGTTTTTCAAATCAGGCGTCGTTGGAACTATTATTTTCCTTGCCGCTTTTCATTTTTATGCAATCTCAGAGATTCTTGACGTCTTGTGCGATATTGTTAAGCAGCTATACCAGAGAAACAAGCTACTGATGAGCACGGAAAATAATGAGGGACGGAGTTGAATGGCTCCGTCCCTTTGATTTTAATTCGATCAATCTGTTTTCAGGCGAGTGATGTTCTTTGCAGTTCAAGGCGTGCGAGGCGAGGGCGAAAGGAGCGTATTTGTAATACGTGACTTGAGCCCAAGTCCGATGCACAACGCCGAAATGCGAAGAACAGACTCGTCCTGATCAGTTGTTTACGTTCCGGCTGACGTACACTTGCCATGGTCCATCCGGGCGGTGTTTGAAACCCAGTTGTGCGCTCTTGTACGGTTCCTCGAACGCGCCCCGTCCGGTTGATTCGGCAATCCAGGCTTCGCCGTATTCGCTGATCTGGATCAAGTCGTCGATGCCGTCGCCGTCTCCGTCCCCCGCAAACACCCACCAACCGTCTCCCATGCCGGGATTGTCGCGGAAACCGAGCCACGCCCAGCGCGTCGGGGCACCAAACGCGGTGCCATTCGACAGCGCAACCCATGCGTCGGTGAACGGCGTCATCTGGCACACGTCGTCTTTGCCATCGGCATTGAAGTCGCCGAAATGAATGCCGTAGCCCGATGCGGGATTCCATTGGAAGCCCGTATAACCGAATGAGGCTATCGTTTGGAAACCCGGTCCAGCCGTGGCAAGCGCCACGAGGAATTGTCCGCCGGGCAATAGCTGCACAATGTCGTCACGACCATCGCCGTTCACGTCGGCTGCATTGATCACGTAACCATTCGCCGGGTCGTGGGTAAGGCCGCTCGAAATCATCATCGATGGGCCAGGGATGTTGCCTGCTCCATCGTTGTAACCAACCCAAAGGGCGCCAAATTCGGTGACCTGGCCAAGATCGGTGTACCCGTCGCCGTTGAAATCGCCGGGAAGCGCTGTCCAACCACCATCTTCGACATTCAGGTAACCACTGCTTTGTTTGGTCGATTCACCAAACGTCTGATTTCCCAGGTTTGTCGCCGTCCAGGCTTCCCCACCGGCGGTCACAACAGCCATGTCGGTCAGGTTGTCGCCTGTAAAATCGGCGGCGAAAGTTTTCCATCCGCTTGCCGGATCGTGCAAGAAACCAAGCGCGGCGTAACGGGTAGCTCCCGCAAAAGTGCCGCCTGCATTCGTCGATCCCCACCCATCGAGATAAGGCGTGAGAACGAGCAGGTCGCATTCTTCGCCTGCATTGCGACGATTGATTGCGCGCGAGACAGAAGGGCTGTGGGCACCATCGTTGTCGAACGATTGCACCTCGATCAAGTTGCCCCCGACGGCAAGAACGGCGTTGAAACTCCATTGTGTCCACGTACCGGAATCGTTGGTAGCCTGCGTCCAGGCCGATGTTCCGTTGCCGTTGATAATGCGATATTTGACTTCGGTTAAAAACCCATCGGTGTCGGCGGCGGTACCGGAGATATCGATGGAGCTTTCGCGGAAGAAAGCTTCGAATCCAGGTGCGGGCGAACCGATGTTTACCGTGGGGGCTTCGTTAGGGTCCGTGGTGTTGCTGACTCCCGGGGTGGGATTCGCGAGAGGCTGGAGACTACCCGAACCATCGGGAATCAAGCCTTCGCTGAGATCGGTGGTTTGCGCACCAAACGCAAACGAGTGAATCAGTTGCGCGGAATTCGCATCGTTGTCGTAGAGACCGATTTCTTCCCCGTCTTTACCGAGCTTAAAAGCCGCGTGTGGCACGGCGGGTGTGGATTCGTCAGCTTCGTCATCGGCCCAGACGAGGAGGAAACCTTTTGCGGGAATCGACGTTCCGGCCGGAAATTCCCACTTCGTCGGATTCGACAAATCGTCCGTCAGGTGTAAACCACCTAAATCGACCGCGGTGTTTTCGTTATTGTAGATTTCAATCCAGTCGTCGAAATCACCAAAGTCATCAGCGAGGACACTCGCGTTATCCGCCATGAATTCGTTGATGGTAAGCTGGGGGGGCGTGCGGGGATTTCCCCCATTGCACGGAGCCGTGTTGTTGTCGTTCGCGGCCAGCGGCGTTACGACGCAAAATTCCTGGAGCGTGTCGCTGCCATCGGGATACCGACCGTAGGATTGGTCGGTAATCAATTGCGGGAAGGCAAGATCGTCCACCAACACGCGTCCGTTCGCTTCGTTTTGCGAAAGAATAACGGTCTCGCCCGCGATATCCAACTTGAAGTTCGCATGCAAGTACCCCGGTGCCGTTTGCTCAAGATCGTCGTCTGCCCAAACTAACAGGCGCCCATTTGCCGGAATCGAAATTCCAGTGGGTATCTGGAACATCGTGGGGCTGGAAGGGTCGTCGCTGAGATACCACCCAGAGAGGTCGATGGGAGTATCTTCGTCGTTATACAGTTCGATCCAATCGTCGAACTCGCCGAAGTTGTCCGCGTTGGTGTTCAAGTTCGAGGCCAGCACTTCATTAATGGTCACGGCGGGTAAATCGGGAGGCATGTTGGAGGCAAGTTGGGAAATCAGGGATGCTGCCCGAATGTCCATGTAGGGTTTGAGACCCATCGCGTGACCATTGGAGCCAGACCATGTGGTTGGCGCGTTGTAGTTTTCAAAATACGGAACGTGCTGACCTTGGGCAGTGCCGGTGACACCTCCGGATTCGATCGTGCCATCGAAATAAGGCGCGATCTGGTTGTGATAGTTATCGATCAACGCCTGGTAAGTGGGATCGGTGAGAACATCGGCTGCCTGGAGCAGGTAGCGGCGATATTGGCGACGCCATTCGCTGTGTTGGAAAACCTCGTCCACCAATGGAGCCGGGGTGGTTCCAAATCCACCATTTCCCCACCCGTCATAATGACGCGTGGACCAATTGACCCCAAAATAATCGATTCCGATCGTATTGTCGTAATCGTAAGGGACCCACTCGAAACGCCCCGTAGCAGTGTTTGAATACAGATAGAAGTTATTGCTGCCATACCAATAGTCGTCCCACATGTCGAGAGCGACGTCGCTGGCCATCGAACGCAGGAAATTATCAACGTTTAATTCGTCCACTAGTCCCGAATAGACGGTCGAATCGGACGAGTTGCTGAAAAAATTGATAAAGTTTGAAAGGTCGGTGTAATCGGATAACGGGTCGTTGTTTTTTTCCTCGTAGGTTTTCCCGTTTCCATAATTTTTGTAGGCGTTCGGATCGTTGGAGATATAGTGCAGATCGGCGGGTGCGTCTTTGTACACGCATTTATAAAGATTCCCGTCTTTGCTGCCAAACCAGGAGTCGGCAAATTCCTCATCCATCTTCTCGGTGTGAATTTTGATGCTTCTGAACGTTCCGTTCACATAGAAAGCCACGTAATGCGTTCGCGGTGAAGGCAACCCCATCCGGCGCAGAAATTCATGCGCCAGACGGCGACGCATCATGGTGGGATCGTTGTGATCGCCATTCAGGTCGGCGGCTTCCAAGCCGTGAAATGCCCGGTCCGGGACAAAGTCGTTGAAATCGAGCAAATACGATTTTCGTGTGGCTCCTCGAGTGTAATTGCCGCCACGCGCTCGAATTCCAACATCGTTCAACGTTTCGTCAATGACCGAGTTGTACCAACGAACCGTACAGTTTTTCAGGTTGTCCGATTCTGGATTGTCCAGAATATCCTGAAAATCGCTCGGGTTCATGGTGACTTCGACGACCGTGACTTCCTCACCAAGGAAAACATTTTCGCTGGCGTCGCGGTAGTCGAAATCGGTGGGTGTGTTCGTCAGCCCGCTGGCCCCCGAAACCAACAGGAGCCCTGCACAGACGGCTGTCGGTACAAGTTTTACTACGGTTTTTTTCATAAAAAGTCCTCCAGGATAGAACATCCCAGTCTCCCCTTTCTCACAAATATCAAACAGGATGGGCACGGAAAGCCAACCCGTCAAGGCGGATTGAATCAAAAGGAGAGAGAGACGGTAATTTTATTCAGGTCCGTGCAAAGTGAGGCATAAGCGCGGGATTAATCGATTGTTTGGATGAGGAAACACTTGACGAGCGAGGAGTGAAACTCTTCACATCCACGTCTGCAAACGGGATAACCCGGCCCAAATTTTTATTGGTCACCTGGCCCAACGGAGGAATTCGGTTGGCAATCACTCAAGTGCTCAAAAACATCGAAAAATGGAAAGTCCAGGATTCGTTGGAACTGTACAATATCCGCAATTGGGGAAAGGGATATTTCGATATCAACGAAGCGGGAAACGTTACGGTTACTCCCAACAAAACAAAAGAGCATGCCATTGATTTGAAAGAGCTTGTGGATAGTTTGCTCAAGCGCGGACTGGCTCCCCCGCTGTTGCTGCGTTTTTCTGACATTCTGCGTCACCGAATCAGTGAAATCGCCTCGGCATTCGATCATGCGATCAAAGAATGCGATTATACGGGCGGTTACTGCTGCATTTATCCAATCAAAGTCAATCAACAGCGCCATTTGGTGGAAGAATACACACGTTTCAGCCAACAGTATGGATTTGGACTCGAGGCGGGGTCGAAACCCGAGCTTCTTGCGGTTTTGGCCATGACGCGAAATGGCGAGGTTCCGATTGTTTGTAACGGTTTCAAGGATGACGAGTTCATCGAGTTCGTTGTTCTGGCGGCGAAAATGGGTAAGGACATCACGCCCATTGTGGAAAAATTCACCGAATTGAAACTGATCGTGAAGTACGCCAAAACACACGAATGCCGACCGAAAATCGGCGTGCGGGTGAAATTGGCGGCGCGCGGCTCGGGTCGGTGGGAACAATCCGCAGGCGTACGATCCAAGTTTGGCCTGACGTTGCCCGAGGTGCTGGCTGCGGTCGAGTATTTGAAGGAAAACGATATGCTCGACTGCCTTCAGATGCTGCACTTTCACATGGGTAGCCAGATCACCAACATCCGGCATGTGAAAAACGCCGTCAACGAAGCGGCCCGCATTTACGTCGAGTTGCACCGACTCGGTGCAAACATGAATTATCTGGATGTAGGCGGCGGTTTGGGCGTGGATTACGATGGCTCGCAAACGAATTTCGAGTCGAGCATTAACTACACGTTGCAGGAATATGCCAATGACGTGATCTCGCGTATTCAATCGGTATGCGATGAAGCTGGCGTTCCACACCCGAAGATTTTTTCCGAATCCGGCCGCGCCCTGATTTCCTACAACAGTCTGCTGGTATTCAACGTGTTGGGCGTTTCACGTTTCGACGACCAAAAGGTTCCCGACTGTTTGCCAGAGGATGCACCGGAGCCTTTGCGCGAGTTGGAATACGTTTACCGAAATTTCAGTTCGAAAAATTTCAGCGAAGCCTATCACGACGCGGTTCAATTCCGAGAAGAATGTGCAAATCTGTTCAATCTGGGCTATCTGGATTTGAACTCGCGTGCGCACGCAGAATCGTTTTTCTGGGGTGTTTGCGCCAAGACCCTTCGATTGGTGGACGAACAATCGTACGCGCCAGATGAATTGGAAGGTTTGGAAGAGTTGCTATCGGATATTTATTTTTGCAACTTTTCACTCTTTCAATCCATGCCAGACAGTTGGGCAATTCGCCAGTTGTTTCCCGTGTTGCCGATTCACCGCTTGAACGAAGAACCCACCCGTCGCGGCGTTCTGGCGGATATTACCTGCGATTCCGATGGGAAAATCGACCAGTTCATCGATCTGCGCGACGTCAAAAAGACCCTGGAGTTACATCCATTCGAGGGTTCGGAGTATTATTTAGGGGCGTTTTTGATTGGCGCCTACCAGGAAATCCTCGGCGATTTGCATAATTTGCTCGGGGACACAAATACGGTGCACGTTGGATTGGACGAAGACGGTCAGGCGGTGATCGAAGACGTCATCAAAGGCGATACCGTTGACGAGGTGCTTCGGTATGTTCAGTACGATCCGCTGACGCTGGTCAGCCGGATGCGCCAAAGTGTGGAAAATGCCATGCGCCAGAATCGAATTACGCTGGAAGAATCGGCCCAGATTATGAATTTTTACGAGTCTGGCTTGCGCGGGTACACGTATTTGGAATAATTATCGATCAACAGCTAACGCGGTCGAAAAAATCCGGGTCTGTTGAGAGACCCGGATTTTTTTATTCCACCGGCTACTGTCCCTGTGCAGAAATGGTTTCGTCACGTGACCATGAATTCAAAAAGGCTTCTTAAACGGTGAAGACAACGCGTACCTCTGTAAGAAAATCCAAACATCTGCTCGCCCATCTTGTCGTTTCCGGCTTCCTGCTTCTTGGAATAAACGGATGCGCGTCTCTTGCCACACAGAATAACCTGCCATCAATTCCGAATGATGGCATCGCATCGCCGCCTCGGCCATATTTGTTCGAAACACCGCAAACGATTCGGTCGTATGCCGATCGCATCACGATGACGTGCACCATCGATCCCTATCGCCATTATCTTGGCCGACAGGCATGGGTCGTTGCAGTGCCCGCCGGAGAAGTGAAAACCATCTACCATGGGATAACGTTACGCGATCGTTTGACCGGTGAGGAAACGCAAATTTCCGATGCGGCCGAAATTGATCGTCTAATGACATCGACTGAATTGAAGCAGTCGTTCCTGGTTCGCGACATGGGGGTCTGGCGCCATACAAGATTAATGGCGATCACGATCGAACCAAGCATACGGATTTTGTACAAGAATCGCAACATGACGGTGTCGGGGTTTAAGGCGGAATTAACCTTTCCTCCCTGCGTACCAGAAGAAATCAACGATTCAGCGTTTTCCGAGAAACAGACTAATCTTCGCCAATTTTTGGAGTCGGTGGTCGCCAATCCTGAGATGCTTGATGTTTATGCACAAGCGATTCCCGTGAAATTTAATACAGAGGAAATATGGCAACCGCGGCCCGAGTTATCTCCGCAGATCGGATGGTTGAAAATTCCAATCACTGAAGACGGTTTGTATAGTATTGACGGACGTTGGTTGGCTGAAAATGGAATCGACCCCGAGAGCGTAGCACCCGAAGAACTTATTATAGTTTCACGCGGTAACGAAATCTCTACAATCCGAGTAGGACCAGAGGATGCAGGGTTTAAATCTGGTGCACGGTTGATTTTTTTCGGACGACGAAATGATTCGCGCGAAACAAATGAACATATTTACTTTATCGGTAAACGATCCAAGGAAAATGATCAACCTACATTTCTTGAAGCGGAGCCAAGTAGTGGTGTTTTTCCGTTGATCGAATCGTTTGATCGCTTGGTTCGTATTGAAGAAAAGAATATTTTAAAAACACGATTGGGGAATTTTCTCAGCGTTCGAGAGATGGATTGGGTGTGGAGGAAGTTAGAGCGTGGAAAAACGGAAACATTCACTTTTGAATGCCCCGGTCTTCCAAATCCGGTCCCTTCTGCTCAAGCGAAACTAATATTCTACCTTGCGGCAAAAACTACCTCGAAACCAGTAGGAGTTACCGCAATATTTAATAATCATATCATTTCAGAAGATGAACAACTTATACTTTCTGGAGATACGCTTTTTTTCAAGATTCCATCGGATACGTTGCTTCATGGGACAAATAAACTTGAGCTGAAATTGGATTACACCACTGAAAGTTCTTCAAGACTGTTTCCCGATATTTACCTGGATGCCCTGGAACTTGAATATCAAAGTTTAATCCGACCGACAAATGGAAAGTTAGTTGCTAACTTTTTTCACGATGAGTCGCTAGAAGGGGATAAAATGCTTCAAGCAGTAGGTTTTCGCCCTTATCGACTGCTTGCGGTTGATATCAGTAATCCGCGAAAACCAAAACGACTCCCCGTTTCGCATATGGAAGACAGTTCACTTATCGATGCCAGTATTCAACGTGGAACGAATATTATTTTTCAAGAAGACGATTCTGTCCCAAGAGCTCCAAAAGGAATTCGGCCAGCATGGCAAGATCTGCAAAGTATGGAGTACAGTGCTGATACTATTATTATTTATCATCCATCGTTTTCCGAACAGGCAAACGCGCTTAAATTGAATCTTGAGGAGAACGATCAGCAAACACTTCTCGTTGATATTAATACCATCTACGATGCATACGGAATGGGTGAGCTATCGACCCATGCGATTCAGGACTTTTTGAAAGATGCCGTTTATCGATGGAAGGGACGACGTCCCGAGAATGTCATTCTGATCGGCGATTGTACCAGTGATGGGCAACGTATTTCAAAAAACGACGTTATTAATTATGTCCCAACATATGTTGTTCCTAAGACCATATCCTTAACGTCCGACGAGTATTCTACCGACCAATTTTTCGCATGGCTTTCGGAAGAGGATGAATTAGCAGACCTCTTTGTGGGTAGGCTCTCCGTTTCTACAAAAGAAGATGCTGACGAATTAGTACATAAAATTCATACTTATCGCAATACAAAGGCATCCCCATGGAATCAAAAATATTTATTCGTAGCCGATCCTGGTGAGTTCCAGGATGCAACACATAATCTTTTGGAGGCGGTTCCACAGACGAATAGCGATATTAGCTTAATCGAAACACCGTCTTATGTTTGGGAAGATAACTTCTACCTCCCGAAAGAATATATGGAAAGCAGGGAAATCAAGGTATCGCCTGTCGTCACAAACATGATCAAAGACGCATGGAGCGATGGACAAGGTATTATTACTTACTTTGGTCACGGCTCGCCAAATATTTGGTCGAATCAACGTATTTGGTTTGGAGGTGACAGTGAAAATAGCGATAATCTTCTTTTAACAAATGACACCCACCTCCCATTTATACTCGCGTTCACCTGCAATAATGGAGCAATTGACTATCCAATGCCCAAATGGAATATTTGCATCAGTGAAGATATGATGCGAGTGAAAAACGGTGGTGCAATAGGAGGTTTCTTCCCAACCGGTCCTGGTTTTTCCAGCCATCATGTTCGATTGGCCGAAGGTGCTTTCATTGCACTAAACAAACTTCACCAGAATAGTTTCGGGCAAATATCCGAAATGGCACGCTTAAATTATCAAGCGCTGTTTGGTGACACGGATCACTCTCGAATGTACATCTTACTTGGTGATCCAACCTTGCGCATTCCACAATCTAAAGATAGTTTTGTCTTCCATGCAAATTCAGAAAATAAATTCGACATCCAGGTAACGTCATCTGAAGATTCAATAACGACCGCAAGTGTCAGGCAAAAGTCTTATACTGGCACAATTATCCACGAAGATTTACTCATCAACAAACCTTCTCACAATAATCAACTCTCACCTCCATTTATACTTAATGATGAAGTTGACTCGGCGCAACTACTTGCCTATGGTTACGATCAATTTAATCAGTATCATCAAAGTATTCACCTCACTACACAACCAAAACAACCTGTATGCATTAATGAAGTTCAACACAACAATTCAACCAAGATAACCACCTACTTTATTGAAAATCAAAGTACTGATAATTTCGAGGGAGAAATTCTTATCACCAAAGAAGGGGATAAGAATCAGCAAAACCCACTCTCAATTCCCGTTTCGATTCCTCCGCATCAAGTTTTTTCCCTGCCAGTCGATCTTTCCCATATGGGAACGGGTGTCTTCCGAGCCCGGATTACATCCTCTGTTTCTGACCGTCCAATTCTCTTGCAAAGTGACACAGTCATTCGAAATTGTATCATTCAAGAGTCCTCTAGTGATACTTCACATCTCATTATCCCCGAACAGGACCTCTGCATATTACCTTCAAATGGGCGAAAAGGCTCACCGCTTATTGAGCTTTACATCGCAAACCAGGGACCTATTTCGCCACAATGTGAGATCAATTGGAATTTATCGGCGGACACACTGAATTTTTCCGGTAGTAAATTGCTCGGCCGTCTTCAGAAAGATTCTGTCTCAAGAGAACTGATACCAGTTGAACTTCCAATTGAAGTAACGACTCCTATACAATTATCCCTTAGATTATCGTCAACCACTGGCGAAGATAATAATGATGCCAGTATTCAATTTTCTATTATTCCAAAATACTTACCAGACTTAGCTATCGTGCCAGATTCAATAAACATAAAACCACAACATTTAACAGAGGGAGCTACCATATTCGTTGAAGGTTCAGTTATTAATAATGGTTCAGTGGCGTCTTTGCCTTGTAGCGTGGAATTGTTCCCAGAGGATTCAAATGATTATCTGGTTCCTTTGCGAAGTCTTGCCGATCATCCAAATGAAACTATTCCAATGTTGTTGCCGAACGAAGTAGCCACTTTCAAACTACGTTGGGACCCTCCCAAATCAACAAAATTTGAATCAATTAATGTTTACGTCGATGGTAAGCAAAGTATTGTAGAGTCGGATCGTCAAAATAATATTCATCGCGTTCCCATTACGATAAATTCAACATGGGACTTATCAGCTGAAGGCATCCAAATACAACCGAGTCAACCAGGGTTTCTAAAACTGATTGCTCGTATTCATAATTCGGGGGGTACGGATGCAAAAAAAGTCGTTGTTAAATTCTATAAAACCGATATTCAATCAACCGATAATTTGATCGCAGAACTCCTTGTTGATCGAATTTCAAAGCAATCAACAATAGATGTTTCATACGAATGGGACATTACCAATATGGACATGGATCAATGGTTAAAACCAAGTTTTTCCATAAATCTACTTGGAAGTCTTCAACGTATTTCATCGGTTTCTAATTGAATTACTGATTATATTTTTTCCAATGCTTGAGACTCTATGTAGCCTAGTGTACCATCGAGAAGTTTTATTTCTACCCAACCATTAATTGGTTCTGATTTTAAATCGACGATAGTCCCAGCAGGAAGTTGTAATTCCTCGTAATACTCCAATCCTGGTCCCGAGCGAGTAACCACTTTATCATGAATTACAACAGCATCGTGTCTAATGGATCGGATTTCTTCGTGCATTTTTAGGAAGAAAATAAATAGCGTAACAGCAATGGCAAGAAACAATGAACGGGCAATCCACTCTCTTCTTTTTTCCGTTTCAGTTTTTGACAGACACATATTCCATATAGAAACTAAAAATAAGATAAATACGATTTCCGCAAATATCACAACAACCATCTCGGGAAGCTCTCGATACCATTTTTCAATCACATTCGAAAAACTATTGTTGGCAACGATATTTGTTTCTGGCTGAATTTTTTCGAGATTACTACGCGCCTCATGAATTGAAGGATCGACTTTCAACGCCCTAAGATAAAATAAAACTGCATTTCCTGTTTCGCCCATATTATATGCTGCATTTCCTCCCATAACAAGTGCCTCTGGCGAAGCGTATTTCATCCGATATAGCTTTTGATAAATTTCATACGCCTTTAAGTATTCTTGTGCTGCATAACTATCATCAGCCTGTTTCAATAATGACGCTGGATCTTCGTTGAACTCACCAGGTAGTGCTTCAACCCTAGAATGAGGCCCAATTAGAAAGAATAAACAAATCAAAACGAGTCCTAAATTTATTTTCACCCTCTTCATCGCGTCACCTCCGTATGCAAGGCACGAATGACTTCCGAACACATGGTTATTTCAACCTTTCTATCTTCAGCATTATTCGATGGCGCATAACGATATGAGTCAACTTTTTCCAGTAAACTTTGTAGTTTCTCTATTGTTTCACTACTCAATACGCCATCGTGTAAGTTTTCAATAGCCTCATCTTTTTGCAAACCGTTTGGACTACGATTAAGCTTTAGTGCAATAAAGGCCAACAAACAAGTCTCTAAGAGATTATAGTACTCCTCTTGAGACAAATCATAAGAATTCTTGTTCAATTCAGCAAACAACTTTTCAGCACGATTTTTCGCATTGCGTTTATTACGAAAAGCTTCATCGCCTTCTTTACTTTGAACTATTGCATATGTAGTTCCAGCAATAAGAACCGCAACAAATGCAAGTAAATGCAGTCCGAGAACGACCGGCCTTCGATAATACGGTGTATATTTGACGTATTTGTATTCTTTGGAAATTTCTGGCACTTTAACATATTGTATAATATTATTTCCGATCTGCTTGGCTTTTCCTCTACCGATCGTTTCCATATCAGAAGTAATTTGGACTGAAGAACTGTCATCACTGACGACTTCAATTTCAAATGATTGAGTAGATTTCACAACCTGCTTTTCAGTTTGAGGATTAAATACGGCAAATTGTTGTTCAGGAATTACAATTTTCCCAATATCCCCCGCTTGGTAAACTTTCTTGAAGACCTTTGTTGTAACAAGTGGTGATACTTGATTTATAGTAAAATCTGTCTCTTCGTCTATGAATATCAAACCAGGAATTTCTTCCTGTTCAGGAAGTGATATCGATTTCAAATATCCTTCACCGGACAATCTTGTTTCAATAGTAATAAGTTCGCCGTTTTTCACCTCTGTTCGATCTACGGATGCACCAATGCTTACATTCCCGACAACTTGTGTAAATACACCTTCAGGAAGTGGTGGCAATGGTTTTACAATAATATTTCTTTTCGGTTCGCTGATTACAAATGAAATGTAAGGATTGAAAAATTCACCTGTTTCGATACTCAGTCTAATTTCACCACCTTCAATTTCCGTCTCTCCGGATCTTGTTGGAATAACAATAGAACGAAATGCCGGAATTCTAATCACACTTGCCCCATCAAGCATTACATTTTCACTGCGCGTTAATAATTTATCGCTTTGAATTGCAAGAAACTGCTGCCCACTGGGTTCTTTTGACATTTCCACATTGGCCAGCGGAGATTGTATATTGTAATATAAATCGGTGCGTAATTCGAAGGCCTGATTTACATATACGGATTCAGGCGCTTGAAGACCAGTAAAAACTTTCCCCGCGAGATATTGATCTAATTGCCTATCGAGAGCCAATGGAAGACCTATTTCACCTAGACCTGGTTTGGTCATCGTTGGGACAGGCGTTACCTCCACTTTCACCGGCTCGATTTTATATTTTTCCGTGCTGGATGAGATATCGAACGGGCCGATGGTAAATAAGCCTTCTGCATCTGCTCGATACGAATATTTTGTAATATACTCTGCAAGATGCCTACCGTTTCGAATGGTAATGTTGCTAGTTGAGCTCGATCCCATATATTTAATTGATTTATCAGAAACAGAGGGCTGAGTTGTCATTTCAAAAGGTTGACTATGTTTCACGACAACCTGAAATGTCATACCTTCAATAGTTGGATTTGGTTCAACAGATACTACGGGTTGAGCAATTGAAAGAGCCGCAAGCATGCAACATAATATTATTAAACCAAATGTAGTAAACAAGGATCGCATTTCCATTCACCAATCCTTTTCCGGCATGTTTATCATTGATCGCCTTGGCTGACGCATAATTAAAAACTCATGATCATCAAGCATGTTCAAGAGATTTTCAGCTTCCTGAACTGACATCTCCGCGTTAGGTTGATCACCCTCCGCGTTTGTTTCTTCACCCTGACTTGTCTCCGCATCAGTTTCTGTATCATTATTCTTATCGCCAGTCTTTTTTTCTAGTTCCTCTTCAGAAGTTTGTTGTTTGTCGCTATTTTCGTTATCCGTTTTTTCTTCATTGGTATCACTCTTATCAGAATTCGATTCTTGGTTTTCGTTATTTGAACCGGAGTCATTATTATTTTCTGATTGTTGTTCATTGCTGGATTCATTTTGTTTGTTTTCTTGATCTTGATCGTTAGACTCATCATTTTTCTCAGAACTTGATTCACTCTGGTTCTGATCGTCAGATTCATTGTTGTCTTGTTTCTCGTTGTTTTTTGAGTTTTCTTGATTATCCTGCTTTGGAATTTGAGCCAATGTTTGAATCAGATGTTGAGCCTGAGCACGATTAAATTCCAGGTCTTCGGTACTGTCTAGTGTGGATTCGATCGCTAAATTTGAATATTGGACACTATCCATTGCTAGTTTCAAGGATTCTTCTATGTTTTTTTCCTGAAATGCTTTCTGAGCCTGATCGTATTTTGCACGTGCCATGTTATAGTACGCATTGGACTTTACTTCCGGATCTTCATCGGAAATATCGGTAACATGTTTAAATCGATCTGAAGCTTCGTCATAATTCTCAATTCGAGCTTCTGTCAGTGCAAGATTCATCAACGCCTCTTTGCCATCGGGTTGCAGGAGCAATGCATCTTGGAATATTTTGCGTGCTGCTTCATAATCTTGTTCGTTGTATGCGACTATCCCGTCATCTACTAATCGTTTGTAGTCATCACGTATATCTAGCGCCATGGTATTCTTTGGTAAAACTAATGACAAGAAAACTACAATCGCTGGAATTGCTTTTGTCGTGTATCGATGAATAGTATTTCGACGCTCGCCAATAAAGGCTTCTATCAGAAAAAGGATGAGAGTCAGTAACAACGGTATTTGATATCTTTCTTCCTTCGTAATTCGCATTGAGGAAGTATCTGACTGCAGTCCCATTTCCAAATCGTCTAAATCAGCGATCATTGGCTTCAAATCAATTTTTTCCCCCGGGCGGGCAACATATGCTTTTCCATTTGTCATTTCTGAAACGCTTTTCAGTGTTTCCAGATCCAGTTTGGACAAAACTTTATGACCATTCTTATCTTCGTAAATTTCGCCATTTTGATTATATATTGGGGCCCCTTCTGGCGAACCAATTCCAAGGCAATAAATTCGAATACCGTCTTTAGCCGCTTCTTCGATTTCTTTCTCTAAACCTTCTTCGTGATTTTCTCCATCGGTAATTAGTAAAAGCACTTTTGTTCCGATACTCCCTTGGTCAAATGCGCGTCGAGCAACAGTAATTGCACGGGCCAAATTTGTACCCGGCGTTGATATGACTTCCGTGTCCAAATTACTTAGTACATCCATTGCAATACCATAATCAGAGGTCAATGGACACTGCAAGAAAGCATCGCCTGCAAAGGGCATGATGCCAATTCGATGGCCGGGAAATCTTGCTAATAATTCGCGAAATCTCATTTTGGCTTGTTCTAAACGGTTCGGTTCTATGTCAGCCGCCAACATACTCGTTGATACATCAACTGCAACGATAACATCGATTCCACGTTCCTGAACTTTTCGTTCACGCGTTCCCCATAATGGTCGCGCAGCCGTAACAATTGAAAATATTATTGCCAATAATAATAGAACGGAACGCCAGCGTCTGGCGGATCTCGATACATTTGGATTAAGCAATTTCCAGGTATCCTTTTCTGCAAACTCTGCAAGCCTCTTATCTCTGCGACGTTGCAGAACATGGCCCAATAGAACAATTGGGACAATCATTAGTAACAACCATAAATAATGTGGTTCCTGAAATGTCATGGCAACCTCACCAACCATAAGGTTCGGAGAATATATTCGCCACCAAGCAACAAAAGCGCAGGTGTCCATAACCACATAAAGCGTTCATCGAAGTCATCGTATTCGCTGACTTGAATTTCCGTTTTCTCCAGTTTATCAATTTCATTGTAAATTTCCTGCAACGCTTTCTCATTGGTTGCACGGAAATATTTCCCACCTGTCATGTCTGCGATTTTCTTCAACGTGTCTTCATCGATTCGTACATCAATGTTTTGTATCCGACGTCTTCCCCAGGCATCGGGAACTTCCATACTGACCACGGAATTACTCCCAACGCCAATCGTGTAAACACGCACCCCAAGCGCTTTGGCTGCTTCGGCGGCTTGCAATGGCTGTATGTTGCCTGCTGTATTTTCACCATCTGTCAGCAAAATAACGACTTTGCTTTTGGCATTACTATCTTTTAACTTATCGACTGCAAGGGCTAATCCCATGCCAATCGCTGTGTTTCGTTGGTCATTTGAAAATACGCGGCTGCTAATGACATCGATAAATTCTTGAACGGCGTGTCGGTCAAATGTTGGCGGAACCAGCAAGTATGCATTCGTCCCGAATATCACAACACTCATGCGGTCGCTTAAGCGGTTCGCCGCAAATTCTTTGAGCACTGATTTAGCCGCTTCAAGTCGCGTCGGTTTGAAGTCAATGGCATCCATTGTTCCTGAAATATCCAACGCCATGACAATATCGAGGCCTAATGCCGATTGGCTTCGTTGGACTTGACCGTATTGGGGCCTGGCCAAAGCGACAATGCCTAATATTAATGCAAGCGTACGAATCCAGGGGAGCCAACGCAATGCACGTATTTTTAGTGTTTCCCCTCCGGCTCGCAAAGGTTCAAGACCCGAAAAAATAAAGGACGGATGGCGACGTTTACGGCTGCGCAGATGCCAGACCAATAATAATATTGGAATCGGAAGCAGAAATAAAACCCAAGGATGTAATAATCTCCATTCCAACATCATGCTGCCTCACTACCATTTTTATTATGCGCTGCACCCGCATGGATTAATTCGCGTTGGCGTTCGTTTTCTTCTTCCATTTGGATAAATGACTGAACTTTTGAAATATCATTTCGTGTGTCATCTTCTGAAATGGAAAACTTTGCAAATTTTGCCAATCCGGCCTGATCAAACACGGTCATTAGTATCGATGTGAAACTTTGCATCGACATTTCACGTTTCAAATAGACGCGCATCTCTTCGTCGCTCATTTCAAGCGCTGGCATTTGATATTTGCGTTCAAAATATCGTCGGAGTGCAAATGATAACTCGGTGTAGTGCGCCTCAACTCCACGTGTATTAAATACCACCAGATTGGCTAAAGGCTCAAAAGCAACTCTAAGCTCTTGTAATGGTGGTAAAGCAGGTACTTGCGCATGCAATATCTCGGGTTTTTTCCGCCGCACATATTTTAAGAACCAAATTAACAAAGCAATGAGAACTGCTAAGACAATGAGTGCCGTTGCTGCCAATTGCGCCGGGCGTTTCCAACCTAATTTTGCGTTTAATAGACCCGTGTAGTCCTTCGGCTCGGCCATTTCCGCTTTGGGTTCAAGAACGGTTACCGGCTTGGAATCTCCGTAATACGCGGTCTTTTGACCATTTTCATCTACAGCATAGATCCTTAAATCATTCAGATCGTAGGTGCCTGAAACAAGGATTTGCATGGGGACTTTCCACGCATGATCACCGATGGATTCAGGAGCGCCGAATAAATAATAGCTCGCTTTTTCATCCGAGGGCTCAATTGTCAGGTTGGTGACTCGTTCACCAAAGCTTAGTTGCAAGGAAGCTTTCTGACCAATTTCCAATGTGCTTTGATCGACCGATACATTCACCGGCTTTGTTAGCAACTCGACTTCGTTACTCGAAGTGCTCGGGTTTGCCGTATTCACCGATAACGTGGAACCTGGCAAGGCTGTTTTGATGTCGATTGGCGTATTTTGTGCCGGTACGGACGCGCTGGATTGTCGTGGCGATGCGTTATCCTGAGCGGCAAAGCCAGACGTTGGCATCGCTGCCAGCAAGCATATCAATGTGAGCATTCCCATTGTATGTCTGGATAAATTCTTACGCATGACTAATCCTTGCTGCGCGATTTTCAAAAAAATTCACCAACGGTTTTGTGAAATCCTGATCTGTTCTCAAATCGATATGATCGATTTTCAGTTGCTTCAACATTTTCACAATACCCTGGCGCCGTTCCGCCAGCGCTTCATTGATCCGGTTTCGCGATCCAGCATTTGATGTATCAATTAACAAGTGATCGCCGGACTCCGCATCTTCCAATTCGATTAAACCCACGTTTGGAATTTCCAATTCGCGCGGATCCGTGATGGAAATGGCTATCAAATCATGGCGGCGATTTGTAACAGCCAACGCGCGCCGAATGTCCGGTTGCTGAAAGTCCGTGATTAAGAATACCACAGCGCGTTTGCGCTGGAGCCTGTTCATTGTTTGGATTGCATCAACAATATCGGTACCTTTGGCTTCGGGTTCATGCAAAAGTTCCGTAATCACGCGCAAAGCATGACTCCGTCCCTTTCGCGGTTTCAGGTATTTTTCAACTTTGTCGCTAAAGAGCATCAGCCCCACGCGGTCGTTATTGCGAATGGCGGAAAATGCCAGAATCGCAGTGACGAGAGCCGCTAAGGGTCGTTTACGGCGAACGCCTGAACCGAACATCGTGGATCGCGAGACATCGACGGCGAACATGACAGTCAATTCGCGCTCTTCGACATATCGTTTTACATGAGGAACATGTGTGCGTGCCGTGACATTCCAATCGATGCTACGAATGTCGTCTCCCGGTTGATATTCGCGCACTTCGCTGAAATCCATGCCTTGACCGCGGAAAACGGAATGGTACTCCCCCGCCATTACATCGTTCACAATGCGGCGAGTCATAATTTCCAGTTTTCGAACCGAAGCGGCATCTTCGAGCAATTGTGGAATTGGCATGTTACAAACCCGTCAGTTTCGTTTTATGTTTCGTTCCACTCGTTTTGTTCATGCAAAACAACAGGCGCTCTTAAGGCACTTCAACCTGATCGAATATTTGCTGCACAATATCGTCACTGGTAACTTCTTCGGCTTCTGCTTCGTAGGTAATCAAAATACGATGCCTCAGCACATCCGGACCAATGGCTTTCACATCGTCTGGTGTCACGTGAGCTCGATGACGCAGGAAAGCATGCGCTTTGGCTGCAACAGCCAATGCCAACGTCGCACGAGGACTGGCACCGACTTGAATCACTTTTTCCAATTTCGAGCGTCCATTTAATTTGGAGTGAAATTTAATTCCAAAGGCTTCGGGTGTGCGTGTCGCATGTACCAGATCGAGAATGTAATGTTTTACTTTTTCATCGATATAAATTTCATCGACGATTTCGCGTGCCGCTTGAATTTGTTTCGGCGTCGCAACGGTATTAATCGTAGCATTTGTCGTCGTTTGCCGTTTTCCGCTATCCGCAATCGCCATCAGATCGAGGATGTTTTTTTCCTCGTCGCGCGATGGATAACCCACGCTGACTTTGAACAGAAACCGGTCAACTTGCGCTTCGGGCAAAGGATAAGTGCCTTCTTGCTCGATGGGGTTTTGTGTGGCTAAAACGATAAACGGATCGTCGAGCTTATACGTTGAATCGCCAATAGTTACTTGGCGTTCCTGCATTGCTTCGAGCAACGCGCTTTGCACCTTTGCAGGCGCGCGGTTGATTTCGTCGGCCAGAATAAAGTTGGCGAAAATCGGTCCCTTGCGTGGTTCAAACGACTGGTCCTTCACGTTGTACACCAACGTACCGATCAAGTCGGCGGGTAATAAATCCGGGGTGAACTGAATCCGTTGGAATTTTGCCTGAATCGCCGTAGCAAGCGTTTTGCACGTCAACGTTTTGGCCAATCCAGGCATGCCTTCGAGCAACACGTGGCCATTGCACATCAAGGCGATCAGCAACCGATCAACCACTTTGCGCTGACCAACGATTACCTTGCCTATTTCCGCCTCGAGCGCTTCGACAAATGCGCTGTGCTCGATCACACGATCGCGTATTGCTTGGATATCCACCGTCATCGTTTCGTCCTTTGGCTTTGAAAGTTACATCACAGACCACCGTCAACGGTCGCCCTGATCGATTGTCACAAATTGATTCGATCCATCACGCCGAAAGAGAATTATATGCGATTCACCTTCCGAAACGTTGTTTAATCCTTCGTTCATCTTTTGTTGCGAAGTGGAAAAGACGCCATTTATTTGCACCAGTAAATCGCCGGTACGTAATCCTGCCCGATCGGCGCTGCTTCGCGGTCTCACCTCGGTCACGCGCATGCCGCTGAACGTGGCGTCCTTGTCTGGTTCCACGGTAAAGCCTAATTGACTTATATCCGTATCATCCGACTCGGCGGGCGTTTGCTTTTCCATCTGGTTCAGTAATTGCGCGCGCGGCGACATCAGTTCCTCTTCCGAAGGACGCTCGGCCAATGCTACGTTGAAATCCATTTCCTTTTCCGAACCGTTTTCCGAGCGCACAATCTTCAGATTCACCTCGTCGCCAGCCATCCGGTTTCCAATCGCCATCAGTAGCGATTTCGAGGAACGAATTTTTTCGCCATCCACCTCGGACACAACGTCGCCCACCTGAATTCCCACCGCCTCGGCTGGTGTATCGGGGCGCACATCGGTTACGGCAACTCCGCTCTTGCCGCGCATGTCTTCCATCGTAATTCCAAGGAACCCGCGCGTCACTTTGCCTTCGTCGATTAACATTTTTGAAACGCGTTTGGCTTGATTCGCCGGAATGGCAAATCCAAATCCCTCCCACCGTCCCGTGGTTGTTTTGATGGCGTTGTTGATGCCCACCACTTCACCATCCAGGTTCACCAACGGACCGCCGGAATTTCCCGGATTGATAATCGCGGTGGTTTGCAGCAGGTTCTCGATTCGATTGGCGGAGGAAATGTCGCGGTTTTTTGCCGAAACAATGCCCTGTGAAATGGAGTTGTTGAGCGCCAGCGGACTACCGAGCGCCAACACCCATTCGCCTACTTCTACTGTGTCGGAATTGGCAAAACGCATCTCGGGAACCGTGATGCCTTCAGGGATTTTGAACTTCAGAACCGCAAGGTCGGTCAGTTCATCGCTCCCGACAAGCTCCACCTCGTCACCGGAAATCACCATGGTGTCATCGCCATAAGAGGAATCGAGCGTCACGAAATACTCTGCGCGCGGGTTTTCTTCTACCACGTGGCGATTGGTCAGCAAATAGGCCCAACCGTCTTGCTGATCAACGATCACGCCGGAGCCCGATCCGGAATGGCCAAACGAATCGGCGTCGAAATTGAATCGATCCCACATCCCTCCCTGCAACGCGCGTTCTTCCATCTGGCGAAGCAAATCCTCCATCGAGGACGCGTTGTGTTTGTCCAAAAACTCCTGACTCGGCAATACTTTCACTTCAATGCTCACCACGCCGGGCAATACTTGCTTGGCGACGTTGATGAATGTTTGCGGAGTCAACACCGTATCGGACGAACTGGCGGTGGCGGGGATCGCTGCCGCGAGAAGGAGTACGGTGCCTGCGAGGGCGTGACGTAGTTTCATTTATTCATGTGCCTCCTGGTAATACCTCAAAGCCATACGGCAGTTACCTGAAATCAAAGATTGTACCGTTTGGCATCAAGTGATTAGCGAGACTTCTCCCTCCCAACCAACTAGTACCTGACAGGAGACACAGCGCACTAAGCCAAGTTAATTCAAACATTTACACCCTAAATAGCGACAAAATCGAACCGCCTCACTTAATAGTTCATCGTGTTTCATCCTGGCATGGGTTGCTTCGTTACGGGGCACGATGCGTCAGGCTGTCACTTTCGCGAGCCTCGAATCGAAGCTCCCCACTCATCGGAAACGTTTCCATTGCCTGAAAAACGGAAACCGCGATCCTCTTCTTGCCCCGTTTCAGCCATTCGTCTTTGAGTAACAGCGCCATGGCTCGACAAAATTCATCCAGGCTTGTTTGTGAACTTTGTTGAAATACAAAACGTGTGATCGTGATGAACGAGAAGACGTTTATTGAGGATTTGTTGATCCGGACCTCTGACGATTCCGATTCTGATAGGAAGATCGGGACGGGACGAATAACTTGTGCCATTCGGGATTGGGAGCATGGGGAATCCAATGGGATTTACTGCATCAAAAATTATTTCCAAGCAGATCGTCTATCGATCGTTATATTTCGTCCTGTTTGGCGTGTTACTCCTTTCGATCTTTCTGGTTCTACAGCAAATCGCCGCATCGCGTGGCCTGGCGTTTAATAGTGGCGACGAATTTGCGCGTCTTTCATACGCTCGCAATTATGCCGAGAAGGGCGATTGGAGTTCATTCAATTACGTATGGCTGCCGTTGCCCTTCATTGTTATTGGCAAGCTCGCACGCTGGATAAATAATGAATACTGGATCGCGACTCGAATCGTACACAGCACGTTATGTTTTCTCGGTGTGCTTGCAGGTTGGCTGGCAACATGGGTTGTTGCGCACGACAGTCGATCTAACCGCGAACAGATAACCGGTAAAATCGGAGCCAGTCTCGGTGCGCTACTGGCGACCACGTCTCCCTGGACAATCTTTGGCGCAATTCTCGGATTCGCCGAGCCATTTGCATGGTTTGCATTGGCTGGGGCGACGTCAGGATTCGTTCTCGCCACAAAACCCGGCTGGCGCTTTGTTACCGGATGCCTCATCGCGGGATTTTCCATCGGCATCGGTGCCGGTTCACGTTACGAAATCTGGGTACTGAGCGTCCTGTACCTTCCCATCGTCGCGTTTATTTTCCTTTGCCAGTGGCGAATGAATTTATGGCACTCGGTTCAGGGCAAATGGAAAATATTTGCCTTAGCAGGCGTGCTCCTCGGGGCGATTTTAGCCATCACTCCCATGGCCTGGTGGATATCGATTTACCAGGAACATTATCACGATCCATTCCGCATGTTCGAATCAACCCATCGGTTTGAAAGCGATTCTCTGGGCGTTATACGTCCAACGGAATCGGTCGTCGCCATGTTTCGATTCGGACTGGCACAGACATTTTTTCTCACCGCGTTTTTGTTGATCGCTGCGCTGCCACGAAAGTGGTCGTTGGGAACATTTATTCTGTTCGCCATCCCAGCGGGGCACTTACTTGTGATGATCGTCTCTTCAATGAAGAGCGGAATTGCGTGGGTCGTTCCCGAACGCACTCTCGGCGGGCACACATTGATGTTAGCATTTCCTGCATCGCTTGTAATTGCCCGCCGATTGATCCCGGGATTGTGGGCTTTTTCCTGGAAAAACCGTGCTCTGGCATTTTTAGCATGGATGGCTCCGGTTGGAGTGATGCTGATTAGCCAAACGTTTCTTGCAACCAATCCTATCGAAAATTCCAATCGCCGGGGAATCGCCACACATCAAGAATTGACGGAAGTTTTAGAGCATAAACATCTTGGGGACGGAGAAAAAATAGCCCTTCCCGCGGGCGACACCATGAGTGAATCGAACCTGCTCATCTGGCCCATTCAGCGGGATGTCCTGTCACTTCCTTTCGATTGGCAGGGACAATCGCCGGAAGCTCAGTTGCAATGGATCGTTAACAATAACGTGGCGTTGGTCGTGACAGATGAATTCCTTGCGCCAGAAGTCGCCACCGCCGCCGCCAAAATGCACCATCCCAATCGAATTGAAAATGTTCTACTCCAAGTGGAAAAAGAGCATCTGGCGATGGGAATCATTACCGTCGGTAAACTGGGATTCGGTTTTCCCCAAGCGCTCCAGGACTACGTTCAAACGCGCCAACTGACGGGCCCTCAGCCCAACCCCTGGATTCGCTACAGCGCTCTCATTGCGGCGAATTCCAGTAACGCCGAATGCTTCGAGCGTCAACATTCGGACGGCAACGCATCGATCAAGGATTTGCACCTGGAGATCAACGAACGTCCGGCGGAAATTCGCTCGGGTTGGCCCGACGATTATGCGATCTGGCTTAGTCCGGGCGACTACTATGTTTCGTCAATGATGTTAATCGGACACGTCACGTTTCAACCGCGCGGAGAAGCCGGTTATTACGTGGTTGTGTTTCGTCCGGAAAACGGCGAGACTGTGCGGTATTTTGGACTGACCGATGCCTCGGGGTTTATCACGGAAGACAGTGGACGTGCCGCACTGATTTACGATTTCCGCACGCGATAAAGACGACTCAGTCTTCCACTTCGAGCAAATCGATGGCCTTCTGCAACCGCCCCACGTTGGTGTGCGTGTAAATCTGCGTACTGACCAGCGACGCGTGTCCCATCAACGATTGAATGTCCACCAGATCGACATTCCGCGCATGCAACAACGTCGCAAACGTGTGGCGAAGTTTATGCGGCGAAATTTTGTCCTTTGAAATACCCGCCTGCTCCACATATCGATCCACCAGATATTGCACCGCTCGCCCACTCATGCGTTTTCCACGCGCATTCAAAAATACCGCACGCTCGCCGGTCGCCACGACGCGTTCGGGGTCTTCGAGCATCGCCCGCAACGCCGCCTCAACCTCTTCGTTCATGGGAATCAGACGTTCTTTGCTGCCTTTACCGTAAACGAGAATCGTCCCCCGGCTGAAATCGAGCGCGATGGTATTCAGCCCAACGAGTTCCTGGAGACGCATGCCCGTGTACGCCAACGTGATCAGGATAGTATAGTCCCGTCGCCCCAACGGCGTCGAACGATCCGGCGCATCGAAAAGACGTTGGATTTCCTGGGGAATCAGATAAATCGGCAGCTTTTGTGGCAGTTTCGGACGCACCAGATCCTGCGCGGGACTGGCATCGAGCAGCTTTTCTTCCACACAGTAAGCAAAAAACACCCGCAATGACGAAACCACGCGATTTGCCGTGGCGGCTTTGTAACCCAATTGCGTGCGCACAAAGTTGATGTACTCGTGCACATGGTCGGACGCCACGGCGGCAAGAGGCGTTTTCGCCTCGTGACGCGCTTCGGCAAGCCATGTGGCAAACCGCCCGAGTTCATACCCATACGCCTGGCGCGTGCGCGGCGAGAGGTTGCGCTCGACGCGAAGATACGTGGCGAACGACTCGATGGCATGGGTCAGCATGACTTTCGGCGGCATGGATCGGACCTCTTTAAATTCTCGTCTTCATCCAGGCGATTGGATGCAACACCGGCAATCGGAAAATCGCAAGCGAGGATGCTTCTTGCGTACGGTTCGATCCTTGCAGAATAAACAGCCATGGACGTTGGCATCAATACACCCCCCAGCCCTTCCCTCGCCCACGACTCCCTTTGGGTGTCAACGTGGCGTCGGTTGAGCCGTTCATGGTCCGCCATGGTTGGTTTGGGATTGGTGGTGTTGCTTGTTGCGCTGGCAGTGCTTGGCCCATTCGTCGCCCCACACGATTATCGTGTTACGGACGATCGCCCGGAAACCATGCGCGCCGCGCCAAGTGCCGACGCATGGTTTGGGCGCGACGATCTGGGGCGTGATATTCTCTCGCGCGTGCTGTACGGTGGACGGCTGACGCTCGGAGCCGGGTTTGCCACCGTCGGCTTGGCGCTGATCCTCGGAGTACCGCTCGGATTGATCAGCGGCACGTTTGGCGGGCGAATCGATCAAACGATCATGAGATGTGCCGACGTCATGCTGGCGCTCCCCGACTACCTGCTGGCCCTTGCCGTGGTCGCGTCGCTCGGTCCCGGGCTGATAAACGCCATGATTGCCGTCGGAATTGGATTTACCCCCAAATTCGCCCGCGTGATCCGAGCTTCCGCGCTGGTCGAATCGCAAAAAGACTACGTGCTGGCCGCGCGCGCCGTCGGGGCTGGGCGGGTGCGGTTGTTGTTTCATCACGTTCTACCCAATTGTCTGGCGCCAATGATCGTCGTCGCCACGCTCGGGCTGGGCACGGCGATTTTGTACACCTCGGCGCTTTCGTTTCTCGGGCTCGGAGCCAAACCGCCGTTGCCCGAATGGGGAGCCATGCTGGCCGAAGGACGCGAGGCTTCGCTTACCGCCCCACACCTGATGGTTTTTCCGGGAGCCGCCATTGCGTTAGCCGTGCTGGGGATCAACTTGCTGGGCGATGGATTGCGCGATGCGCTCGACGTGCAGCTTTCCCCGCGTCAAACCCCGTGAATTTCGCTTGATTTCGTTCGGAATCGCCGCATGAATACCGCCCTCCGCAAGCAACGTGCGGGCCCATGGCGCAATTGGTTAGCGCAGCCGGCTCATAACCGGTAGGTTGCAGGTTCGAGTCCTGCTGGGCCCACCACACCCGCCGCCCGAGTGGGCTGGGCCATCGTCGCCGGAAGAACGATCGCCCGACGAACCCGAGTACCTGCTTACACGGACCGCGCTCGGCGAAGCAATTCGTTTTGCTCGCGGCGCAAGGCGGTATTTCAGGTGAACGAGCTGGCTGGGATGCGTGACGAAGGTGGCTTTTTATCGATTACCACTAACGGCTCAAACGTGGCATTTCACTTGCTCGTCCTTTGATTATCATATCTTTTTCATTCAAGATAATTGACTCTAAACTCCGCAATACCCATCTTACGTCAGGACCAACTTTATCCGTCGGCACTAATAGAGAAAGTATATCATAATCAAAGTAAGTATTCACAAAAACCATA
Organism: uncultured Candidatus Sumerlaeota bacterium; assembly: GCA_964580585.1. Taxonomy (GTDB): domain Bacteria; phylum Sumerlaeota; class Sumerlaeia; order SLMS01; family JAHLLQ01; genus CAZOKZ01. The sequence goes on from CAZOKZ010000002.1 coordinate 211,491, forward strand.
AGATCCTTTTCAGCGAGCGAAAACAATTCCGTCAATTTTGGATACCTATTCGCTCCAGGATAAGGCGGAGTGAACTCTCCTGCTATTTCATCATCACGTTTTAATTCAACGATACATTTTTCATAGATTTTGGCAAATTTCAATAGCAACTCTTTACTTTCGACAATAATACAATATTCAAAGGTCGGCCACGATTTCAAATTGTGGAAACCATGCAGAGAAACAGTGACTTGATCAGTTGCAAACTGCTGTCCATTTATTATTATCTTCATTGTTTTCCACCTGGCGGAAGAATTACAATTCGCCCATCTTTTGTTAATGTAATTGTTCCAGAAGGACCATATGGCTGCCCAGCTTTAGAATCCTTGGCCCCTCTTATTCCTGACCTTTGGAAAAATTCTTCTGGAGTTGAAACCCGATTTAGTGGGGACAGGAACTGTTGTTTCAAAGAGCGCGTGGGCGGGGTCTTCGCCGCCCGAGTGGGGTGGGTCGTCGTCGTCCGAAGCGGAGTCGTCGCCGTCGTCGCCGGAACTGCGGTCTCCCGACGAACCCGAGTTACTCGTTACGCTGGCCGCGCTCGGCGGAGCAATTCGTTTTGCTCGCGGCGCAAGGCGGTACTTCAGGTGGACGAGCTGGACCGGATGCGTGACGAAGGTGAACCTCGTAGGCGTCTGCGAAACCAATACCGTTGCGCCCAACACCCGTGAAGCAATGCTGCCAAACGACACCTTCGAAAGCACAATTCGACAAAATCTGGCACAAATGAAAAACTGCCAGACGCTAAGTCTGGCAGTTTCAATGGTTCGCAAAATCTGGCGGAGAGGGCGGGATTCGAACCCGCGATACAGTGTGACCCGTATGCCGGTTTAGCAAACCGGTGCCTTCAGCCACTCGGCCACCTCTCCGCAAAGAAGGGTGCGTAGTTCAATAAGACTGACCGCCGCGCGTCAAGCAAGAATTCACTGTCCTTTTTCGCTCAATTTCATCGGGTTGACGGGACAGCTTGTTTCCACGATGCAAACAGGCGCGATTGGGGGGAATTCGCAGTCTGATTTGGTGTGCTATCTTTCCAGGATTCCCCTTCTGTTTCGTCTGCAGAATACCCAAACCAAAACCATTGCAGTAAACTGAAGAAAACGCATCAACGCGCCGTTTTGGATAACACCACTCTGCCCCAGGAATCGTCCTTTAAACACTCCGTCCCCATGCGTTTTTTGCATGGGGACGGAGAGGGGTTGAATGTTATCGGGTTTATTGATCAACGCGGAAAACGTAGGCGCTGCCGGTGTTGACCGAGCCCGGAACGCCGAGGGTCTGGTCGTTGCCGAAGGGCGAGCCAACAACGGCGGTGACGCCGCTCATTGCTGCGGCAGTGCCCATGTTGTCGTTTCGTCCCTGGTCGCCGGAAAGCGGCAGGACCTTAGACAGTTCGCTCATTGCGCCTGCGCCACCGGTGAACAGGTAGGCGCTGCCGGCGTCGAGTTGTTCGGTGTCGTCTTTGTACGAACCAACGACGGCGCCATCGGTTGAAATACCAACGCTTTGGCCAAAGGCGTCATAGTTGGTGGCGTCGCTGGCGACGAGTTCGTCGGTTTGGTTCCAGGAAAGTCCGGTGCGCTCGAACACATACGCAGCACCAGAATTCAATGCGCCGATGTTGTCGCGGCCCGGCGCGCCGATCAATGCAAGGAAGCCGTCTTCGCTCATGGAAACCGATTGACCAAAGTAGTCAAAGCGGCCCGGCAGCGTGTGGTTGATTTTCGATGTTTCGATCCAGTTTCCGCCCAAACGCGTGTAGATATACGCGCTGCCGGTGGAATTACCGCTGTCATCGTCGAGCGGTGCGCCGACGATCAGGCGCGTTCCGGAAATGGCAACCGCGTTGCCATAGTTATCGTTCGACGTGGCGTCGCTGGCTTGCAGAACCTGTGTTTCGTTCCACGTATCGCCGCAACCGTCGTATTCGAACACGGTGGTCAGGCCACTGCGGTAAACGCCGCCCGGCGATAC
>CAZOKZ010000003.1:0-125364 GCA_964580585.1 uncultured Candidatus Sumerlaeota bacterium
AATTTGCCTGCTTCGGCGGCGGGCTGGAGACGTTCACGCAACGTGGCAAGCAGCGTTTCGCGCGCTTCGGTCGAGGCCTGGGCGGTGCTTTCCGTTGCGGCGATTTGGGTTTTGGCTTCCTCGAGGCTGCGTTGTGCCGTGGCGAGTTCTTTCTCCGCGTCGCGCAATTTTGCGCTCATTTCCTCAAGTTGCTTCGACAGGTCCGTCGAGTTCGATTGCAGTGCCTGAACCTGGCGGCGGAAATCGTCGCGCTCGGCGCGCGCGTCGTCGCGTTCGGCACGAAAGCCCTCGGCCAGCGTTGTGGTTTCATCGATCTTCCCGAGCGCTTCGGCGAGTCGTTTGCTGAAATCGTCAGCCTCGGCATCGAGCGCGTCGCGTTCTTCCTGCAGGAGCATCTTTTCATTTTCCAGCGATTCGACACGCGCCTGGGCAGCATCAAGATCCAGCCGTAACTGATTTTCGCGCTCGATACGCGCTTCCATGTCTTTCACGAGCGCTTCGGCCTGGTTTTTCTGCGACTCGTTCATGACCTTCTGAACGGCAGCCTGTCGTTCCTTGAGCGTGGCGATTTCCTTGTCCGCTTCGGTCAATTTACTCTGCGCGGAAGTCAACTTCTCCTGCAACCCGTTCGCTTCGCCCTGTAACGCTTCGTAATCCTGCGCGTATTGCAACACGCGGGCTTCGAGCATTTGGTTGTCCGTTTTCAGTTGGCGAATCTGGGTCAGGCAACCCGTCAGCGGCAGGATCAAGGTCAGGAGAAAAATTCGGGAGAGCACTCGTGTCCGCATGATATCGTCTCGCTAGAAAAGAAGTCAGGTATTCTTACGCTGATGGCGGCTGACGCGTTCCATCCAGTAAATCGCCAGGAACAGCATGCCGATCACGGCGGCCTGGACCAGCCCGTACCGCCAATCAAGGGGACGCAGCACCACCGCTGCAAGCCCAACGCACAACGTCACACCGTAAATAAACACCACCGCTTCGGTGCGCGACATGCCCAGCGCCACCATGCGGTGCGAAAAGTGGTTCGTGTCGCCTTCCATAAACGGTTTGCCCGTGCGCCAGCGAATCCACATCACCGAAACCGTGTCGAAGAGCGGCACGCCCAGCACGATCATCGGCATCAAGACGGGTAACTGCGTCTGTACACCGGAATGATAATACGTCGAAACGATGGTCAACGCGCCGAACAAAAATCCAAGGTGCGTCGAGCCGCTGTCGCCGAGAAAAATCGAAGCTTTCGGGAAATTATAGAACCAGAAGCCCTTCGCAGCACCCGCCAGCATCGCGAACACCAGCATCATGTAGTATTCGCCCGCCAGGTAGGACTGGAGCACCATGACCGCCGCGATAATCGCCGCCACGCCCGAGGTCAGGCCGTTCATGTTGTCCATAAAATTGAAACTGTTCGTCAGCAACACAACCCAGAATGCGGTCACCAGCCACCCGGCCCAAACCGGGAGAAAAAACTGAACGCTGACGCCCGTTGCAATCAGCGGAATCACGGCGAGGAATTGCACACCAAGACGCAGTTTTGCGGGCAGGTTCCAGATGTCGTCTGCCAACCCGAGCAGGAAGATGATCGTACAGCCGCCCGCGATGCCGCCGAGCTGGGCGAGTTTGCTGGGCACGTTCGCCGCCAGAACGCGCACGTTTTCCGGTACCCATTCGAGACCGGGAACAATTTTAGCCGCGATCACGGCATCGATCAGGATGCTTCCCCAGAACGCCGCGTAAATCGCCAATCCGCCCGCGCGGGGAATAATCGTCTGGTGGATTTTACGGTCCAGCGTCGGGGCGTCCATCATCCCGAGCTTTGGCGCGAGCGCGCGCGCCACCGGTGTCAGGATCGCGCCCGCGATCATGGCCTGGAGAAACGCCGCAGCAGTGAGTAGAATAAAGAAACCGGACAAAAGACGAGACTCGAATCGTCGAGCGTTGGATCACACCCGCCCAGCATTTAATTCCCCGCCCTCAGCGTCAAGGGCGGGGAAGAGGAGAAACGAAATTTAAAGCATTCACATGGATAGGCAAGATGAGCAAAATTTCCTCTATTCATAAATCGGTGGATTGGTTATGGTTTAGCTTGAAAAATGACTGTCTTTAGGCGATTTTGATCGCAACGGGCATCAAAGTGGGATTCGAGTTGAAATTGTCTGGGCTGTCGCGATATCCTTTGACAGACAAATCAGGATGGATTGAACGATGGATGTAAACGAGAAATCAGAGCGGCTGATTGAGGCAGCCAGTGCAATCTTGAACGCAGCACCAAACCGTCGCCTCAATGCGGTTGTTCTTAACAAGACTCTTTTTTACCTAGATTTAGCCCACCTTCGGGATCATGGAATACTCCTGACTGGCAATCCCTATATCGCCATTCAGAAAGGGCCTGTTATTGCAAAGTACAAACAGCGCTTGATTGCTCAGCTGGAGACGCGAGGCATTGCACGACAAGTTAACGAATGGGATGGGTCGAAGCCCATCCTGCTCGAATCCGAACTTCCACAGTACCACTTTCTGAATGGAGACGCTATAGCGCTAGCTGCAACGGTAACGACTTTTTTTTCAGCTACGACTTCAGGACAAGTTTCGGATTTTTCCCATGATAACCCGGGTTGGCGTTTAGCTTGGAATGAGTTTGTCCGGTTGGGCAAACCTTGTGCAATTGACATGCTAGTTGCGATGCAACAAATAATCGAAGACGATCCGTGGATGGACGGACCGCTATTGGACGATGACGAAATTCTAGCAGCAGCCGATGCCGGGGAGGGAATGGATTGGTGACGCATTACTCACCCGAGGACGGAAAGTGGCAAGTCGGTCCGAAAGCCAAGCTACTTTTCGATTTGCGTGAACAAATGTCTGACCAAGCATACGAGGAGAATAAGAAAGCCTTAAAGAAGTTTCTCTGCGGATATTTCTCATCAGGTGATTGTCAAGCTTCTCAGGGTAGTTCGATTTGCCCAGTGAAGGCGACGCGAAACGGCGGAAAAGTTCTAAAGGTGCGCTGGGCATATCCGGGCTGCGGCAAAAGCGGTAGCCTTCGGTTGGTCGTTGTTGCCTATTGTATACATAAGCGCGTGTTCATTGCGAAAGCATTTGATCGACGCGAAGATCCCTCGGATGCTGATATTCAGGAAGCCATTCAGGATCTTTGACGAATCGAAACCTGCTTCGATTTCGGCATTTAAGACCTTTGTCATGCGCCCTTTGCCTTTTGCCTTTCGCTCACCCCTGTGTTTGCGGCGCTGCGGCTTGTTCGCGTTCGGGCGATGGTGCGTGGGGATAGGCGGTTTCGAGCGGTTGGCCGCTGACTTTCAGTCGGTTGGCCAGTTGTCGCAACGCCGGGAAAATAGGTCCTTGTTGCTGGCGGTGGGTATGGCGCGATTGAGCTGCTAAATGCGCGGGCAGCGGACGGCCGGTGACCAGTGCAAACACGATGTTTTGCGCTTCCCACAAATCCAACGGCACGACATGCATGTCCATAATGTCGAGCAACTGCTCGGCGGTGCGGCAAACCGCGCCCGTTGGCGTGATAGCCAGTTCGTGGAACACATGTTCGACTGCGTGAGCTAAAAGGCCTTCGATTTCGGTGTTTGCAACGTGCACGCCTAACTCGGCGGCATCGGCGGCAATCATGACAGCCTGGCTGGTTTCCGGCGCGTGAAAGAATTTTTCCAGTTCCACCTTGAGGCGCGCGCGCAGCACGTACTCGGCCACGGCCAGGAACCCGCGGGGCAGGGGAGCGCCGCTTTCGCGCATGTACTCCATCAGTTTACGGTTTTCGTTGAACATCAACCGCAGCATCGAATCGAACCGGGCAACGCTGGTTGACGTTACACGTTCGAGCAAGTCGCGGCGGCAATCGTCGAACAGGTCGGAAATCGTGTAATCGCGCCCGCCAAACCGGAAATCGATCGCCCGAACGACTTCGGCCAGCGAGCGTTTGCTGAAAATCCGGAACAGGTCCAGGTGCAGCATCTCGTAATCCGCGTCATCCATGGGCGAACCGATCCGGCATTGGAAATCGTGTCCGCTCAGGTGCAAGACACACACCGTGGCTTCAAGTCTCGATCCTGTGAAGGGGGCCAACGCCGAGATGCGCGAAATCTTCAAACGGCATTCGCCATACGAGCTCAATTTGCTGTCGTGTTCGGTGATCTGGAAACAGTAGTGCGGTCGGGTGCCTTCGTAGAACCGGTCGTAATTCATGATCGAGTAATTCGCCACCGCGCGGCGCAAATCCACTACCTGTGGTTTGACGACCTTGAACCACACATCCGCGCCGTTTTCAAAGTGATGAACGTTGCTGGGCGCCAGCGACAGCGCGTTGACGAAAATATTTTCCAAGTCCGGCGAATGATGACGGATTAACTGAAGCAACCGAGCGGCATACCGCATTGTCTGGATCGTCTCAATGCCGCTGATTTCATCGAAAAACCACGCACAGCTTGTGTACATCAGCATGCTGTTGCGTTGAACTTCCATCAATCGCATGGCCTCCGACTGTGCTTTCGGGTCCTTGGGATCGATGAGATGTTTTTCCATGAACAACGGCGCGGAATCCATTCCCTGGTTCGAGAGCACGTGAATGTAATCGTTTCGCGCTGCCCATGGGTCCTTCAGGATTTCGGCGCCCGCCGCGACAAAAACGCGGTCGGCCTCTACTTTCAACACATCGTACGCATTGCGCAGAGGTTTGCGCCATTTCTGGTGCCAGTCGCCGTGCATGCCCGAGTTGCAGCCGCAGTTGCTCTGCCAGCGTTCGACTCCATGCACGCATGACCACGAACTGTTTTCCCAGATTTGCGCTTCGGCGGTCGGGGTAACCAGTGTCAGGTACTCGCCGTAATTGGTCAGTCGCGCGAGGCCTTTTGCCTCGATGATATGCAGGGCGTACGCCAGCGCCATCTCGCCGAATCGATGATGATGGCCGTACGATTCACCGTCCGTGCCGATATGCATCAATTGCGGCCATTTGCGTGTACCATTGAATCCCATCAACAACCGGTTGGCGAATCGGTCGCCATTCATCAGCAAACCTTCAAACGCAACCGCCTGGCTGATCGGTCCATCATAGAAAAACAGAACAATGGTTTGCTTCGATGGCAATGTGCACACATAGGCTCGACTGGGGTCGATGCCGTGTTTATCGGCTTGTTTCCAACCCGATGTGCCTTCCAGATCGCGCCACGCCTTGGCTTGTCGCGGGGCAAGAATCGTGTACTTGATTCCGTTGGCGGCCAGCATTTCGAGGGTTTCGGTGTCCACGGCGGTTTCCGCCAGCCACATGCCTTCCGGATCGCGTCGGAAACGGCGCCGGAAATCCTCGATCCCCCAGATAATCTGGGTTTCCTTGTCGCGGCGCGTCGCCAGCGGCATGATCAAGTGGTTGTACACCTGGGCCAGCGCGTTGCCGTGCCCATTGCGCGTTTCAACCGAGCGGGCGTCGGCGACCAGAATTTCCTTATAGGCTTCGGGCGCTTTATGCTCCATCCAATCGAGAAGCGTTGGCCCCATGTTGAAGCTGATCTTCTCGTAATTATTGCGAATATCGATGATTTCACCTTCGGCGTTCACAATGCGGGCGGCGGCGTTCGGGCCATAGCACTCCTGCGTCACGCGTTCATTCCAGTCATGGCACGGCGCAGCGCTCGGTTGCTCATCGATCATATTCAGCCACGGATTTTCGCGTGGTGGCTGGTAAAAATGCCCATGAATGCAAACGAATCGTTCGCTCAGCAGGGCTTTGGTCAACTTGGCGGGGGAAGAGGTCGAGGTTTCCACGGGATGGGTGATTCCTATTTTGAATAATAACCGCTCATAGTCCGCGATTTCACCCCCCCGCGGCGGCATTCGTCAAGCGTTCTTGGGACAGCGAGGACGATTAGAGCGGGGTCATTATTCCAGCATTGCCAAGTCAATTTTTAGCTGTTCCAGACTAGGCTTCAAATAGCGCTTGGTCGGGACGTAGTGTGAATTGACCAGAACAACGTAAGGCATACGATTGATGCCTTGTTTATAAATAATATCTCTCACTTCGTCAGCGGGAGTTTCGAGGCAGATCAACTCCTTGAATTTCTCTACCAAATCGGGGTCGGAGTTGATATTTCGCATGAAGTCATCGCTGAGTTTTGACCCGGGTAGGGTAATCACCCAAATCATGGGCTTGCCGCTTTCTCGGGCCAGAGAAAACCCACGGTTTCGAGCGTCGATCCAACGCACTTGATTGCTCCATCGATATTCGGTGTCCGCGCGTTTCTGGTTGTCGGAAAATCGAGGTGTATATTGCGGCAACCAGTTGTTGTTTTGATTGAGGATTTTGACGACGGTGTTACCATGTTGGTTGGCTTCGGTTACCGTGGGGTCGGACATCCAGTTCAAATTATCCACCACGATTTTATACATCAAATCACCTTTGGGAACCGGGCCGATATAATATTCCCAAACGTCCGGAACGCGCGTTGGTTGCATTTGATGCCCAGAATCCTCGACAAGTGCGCCATCTCCTCCTTTCCAGCCATCCCAAGACCCCATGACATGAACGCTTTTGGCCGAACGGCTGAAAAAGCGCACGCGCAAGTAAGGTTTATTCGTTTGTTGGTTCATCACAATCGCCGGAGCCATCAGGTTGCTTGGGACGTAGGAAGGCCAAGGTGGGTCGTTAAGGGAGAAATTGAATACTGATCCACGCACGCTGTAATCGTCGATGGATTGTTTGTTATTTTTGTAGTATTGTTCTTCGGTTGGCAGCGATTTGTGACCATAAACCCGTCGATTGTAGTCGCCTTCGAGAGAAAAGGCGAACGAATGCGTGCCGGGTGTCAGTGGGTAAAACTGTTCGAACATACCGTCCTCGCTTGGACCGTACATTTTGTCGCTTTCATCGATGGTATCGCCGGGCAAATGTTGATCGGCAAAGTTGTTGAAACTGCCCAGTACATACACCGATTTGACGTTTGGGGCTTTAATCCGAAACAATACCCCGCGAGAGGTGAATTCCAATGGCAGGGGAGTAACATCGGAAGGCGGCTGGTTGATTTTCATCCGCTGGGCATAGACCGAAGAAATCATGGAGCAAAAAATCATACAAAGCATTAGATGCAAAAGAAAGGTATTTCCCCGGGGGAAGATACAAGAGCTCGAGCCTGTCATGCCAGTTAACCTCCAAAATATTTTGAATAAGAAAGCGCAGGAATTCCAAATACGAGATCGGCTGGGCCGCGTACTTTGATTCGACCCATAATAGATCACACAGGCTGCTGTCCAGAAGAAAATCACGAACATTTTCTCCAATCGAGACGCGCGGGGGTCTGCTTTTGCTTGCCGCGAACATGCTATCTGCGAGGAAATCGGTGAAAATAGAATGTCAATTGAGTGGGTGCGTCAGGTGGTTCGACAAGAAACGACGATCGTGTCCCCGCGGATTAATCCCAACGCATTGGCAGCGTTTCCGTCGCGCAGCGCGATTTCGAGCCGACCCGCCGAATTCCAATAAACCAGCGGTTGGCCGGACTCCACATCGGCAAACGTGCGCGAGAGACCTTGGATGGTCGAATTGCCTGCCTGGGTGTGGATGGGCTTCTCCACCACCCACGGCCAATGCGCCACGGATTCCCCCAGGGTTACGTTCAGCGCCATATTGCCGAAATGATCGATGGCGAGCACGCATAAGTGCAATTCACCCGAGCGTCGTTCTTCCGCCGCTGGATAGGCCAGATGTACCCAGTCATCGATGGGATCGCCGAGCGATTCGAGATCATCGCCCCGTGCCAGTAGCCCGGCAGCGGGGGCGAAAACGTCGCGCCCATGAAACGTGTGCGACAAATTGGGTCGGATATGTTCGCCTGGCTGCAACGAGATGACGCGATGTGCACGGCGCAACATGGGGGTGAATATTCCGTTGTCGGGCCCGACCAGCAAACGCCCGTTGGCATCGGCGGCCACCGCCCGACGGTTGCTGCCCACGCCCGGATCCACCACGGCACAGACAACGGCACCGGGGGGCAGGTGCGGAAAGGCGTCTTCGAGCGCCACGGCGGCGGTCAGAACGTCTTGGGGTGGGATCAAATGGGTGAGGTCGATGAGCGGCGCACCGGGCGCCAATCGACAGACAATGGCTTTCATCACTCCCACAAAGGGATCGGAAAGACCGAAATCGGTGAGAAAAAAAACAGGCCGAATCCGCATAGCGATCTCAGAGCCCTTCTGTGGCTGGCCTCAGCATGTCCTGAGCATAGGAAAGCTGGTTCAGTCACAAAGGTCTCTGAAAACCGGCGGCATGGCAAGCAAACGTTTGCCAGGCGGATTCGGCCAAGGTTCAACCGTTGATACTAAATGGATAAGCTCGAGGGGCGGTGTCCACTGGCTGGTGTGTCTTCATCGGCCAGATGCTCGTCATCGTCCTCGTCGTCTTCCAGGTCTTCTTCACCGGGTATTATGCCGAGGAAGTCAGCCATTTCACGCAAAGAGTTGAACAAATCATGGAAGTCCTCGCGCCATACCATGACGCGATTACGCATTTTTCGTTCTCCTTCCTTGCGCGTGCTCTCGCTGATGACGATATATTTATCGCCATTGGAGTCTTTTTTGACGTCCAGGTAATACGTACGCTTTCCCCCTCCGAAGCGCCGCGTAAATAGTTCGTCGTAGTTAGGCATACAAGCCCCCTGATGGGAATAAGTAATGAATCGCAGACGTGTGGGCTTTTGCCATTGATACACCAAGCCATACCGCCGTGTATTCCCCCCAACAGCGTCACAGGTCCCAGTTACGCCAGATGAGGGCCAAATCTCCAGTGAACCCCGAGCAAATTCAAGCCATTTTTTTAAAGTCCCAAGTATAATAACATGAGTGATTTTTATAGATTTAGATTCACAATCAGGTACGAAAGGCGAATTTGGGCTCTAAAAATTTCATGGACCAATTACCGGCCGTAAAAAAAACCGACAACCAACTCCTGACTCCGCTGCTGCGGGGCTTGCTGTTCTTTGCACCTGTGTTTTTGGCGCTTTTGCTGCCGAAATTGGGGATTGTTTTTAACGACTCTCGCCACCGGGATTTCATTTTCGAAGAAAACGCCGTGGCTTTGCAGGACCGTCCAACCACTGATACTGTGCTCCTACATGGCCAGTGGAACGGTCTTACCGACGGACTGCTGCCGAAAGTGGAAGCCGAAAATACAGCACTTGAAATTTCAGCTCCCACTGGTAATTGGGACTCCGGCGAAATCGAAATTGCGGGCGCATTGGGTTCCAAATGGATTGTTCGCCTGACGCGCGAATTGCAAGCTCCGGATGGAACGACAATGCTTGCCAGCACCCGCTTGATCCCGCCGTTGGAAACCGATCAGCCCCGAAAATTAACCGCCAACGATTTGCCCGGCGAATGGAACGACACCCTGGCCGCGCCCATGCGCCTGACCATCGAGCCCGCCGAATGGGGCGTTGCTGTCACAGGCGGCGATGTCCCACTGTTGCGCCGGGTGAACGTGCGGTTTGCCCAGGGCCAACTCAATCGCCTGCCCTACCTGCCCGATATTCTTGCCATGGCGCTGTTGCCGTTCCTTGCGGCGTTTGCCGGGCGGGTGCTCTTTGGCTGGAGCGATAAACGCGGTGTGCTCGCGGGCGTCGGGATGATCGTGATCATCTACCTGTTCAGTATCCGCGCGCCGTCCAGCCACCCGGGCGGGCTGTGGGCGCTCGCCGCTGGGTTGATGGCTGCCACCGCCGCGCACGCGGGGCTATCCGCGCGTGGAACCGATTGGTTGCGTCGAAATCAAGTAAACCTGAAGCCCGCCGAATGGCGTCGCGTGGGATTGATGCTGGCTGCCGGGGCCATTTTGCTGCTCGGATTTGCCCTGCGGTGGAGCGCATTCGAGAGCGCCCGCCCCACGGACCTCGGATGGGATGCCAGCGGCTACGTTCAGATCGCGCATAAAGGTGGCGCACTCTACGACACGGACCAGGACTTCGCCCCGTGGGTGCGCGAGCCACTTTTTCCATGGATTCTGCGGGCATGGTTTGCCGTCGCGCCCGATACCGACGCCTCGGCGCGTGTGCTCACGATGGGGATTTCACTCGCCGCGCTGCTGCTTGTTTTTGCCGCCGGATTCCGCCTCTTTGGTCTGTTGCCCGCGCTGGTCGGAGCCCTCGTTTATGCCGCGCTGCCCGAATGGGTGGAAATGAGCGTCCGCGTTTTGCGCCACGACTTGCTCATCGGGTTGTTGATGACCGGGTTGCTGCTGCGCGCTCGCCCGCCGACCGAGAAACCGTGGAAACGCGTCGTGCCGTGGGGAGTGTGGGGCGCGGCGCTGTTGCTGACGCAAATCAGCGGCCTCCTGCTCGTCGTGTTTGCCGTCGCGTGGCAAGCCTGGCGGCAAAAATGGCAACCGGCGGAAATCGCGCTCGCCGCTGCCATCGCGATTTTGCCGGTCGTGCCGCACCTCGCGCACAATTATCAAACGTATGGCGACGCGATGTATTCCAGCACCGTGCACACGCGGTTTTATCTGAATCGCGAATTCGCGGGCGAGCCCGGTTTTCCCACGCCCGCCGAAATCCGCGCCGATCCGTACGTGGGCGAGCCGATTTCCACCGCCGCGTATTTCGTGCAGTATCACTCCGTCCCCGAACTCATCGTCGAGCACGCGCATGGGTATTGGAAACTGTTCGTTTGGGGAGCCCCGCGTCTTTTTGTATTCCACAGCCACGAGTGGCTCATGTTGCCGGGGCTTCTCGGCGCGTGGGCGTTTGCGCGCGAAAGGCGTTGGTGGTGGATTGCCGCGTGGTTTGTTGTCGCCGCGTTTCCGTTCGCGTTCATCTCGGCGCACGGAGCCAACTGGCGCCTCGGCGGCGAAGCGATGTTCTTCAGCGTTTGGATTTGGGCGTTGGGGGTGGGGGCGTTAGGTAAAATGAATGTGCGGTTGAATAAACGGGAGAGAAAGTTGGATGGCAGCATATAATGAAATAGTAGTTACACTTCTCTGTCCATCTTGCATGCAGAGAAGTGAAGTCATTTGCCAAACATATGTTGCGAGTTCATTCAGTGGTGATGACTCTGGGGGATTTTGTTCCAAACGCTATTGCCTGGGCGACAAAATGAACTGGTGGAAAAAATCAGATGAGCGTTATCTGACCTGGAGGGGAAATGGAAGAGTTCACCCACCAATTACCGATGAACAGATTGACGAAGATTGCACCATTGGTGAGTGCTCGAATTGTCATGCCGAACTCTATGTCATAATACAATTTGAGGATTTAACTCCAATGAAAGTAATTGGCTATGGATTAGAGTCCGAATGGCCCAAAAATTATGTTAAGTAACTCTCATTTGTTAGAAGCCTCATCATAGTTTTGTAAACTTATTTCAATAAGCGATTTCTCACCCATGCGCACTGCAATCATCGCCGATATTCATGGTAACGTACCAGGTTTCGAAGTGGTATTTGCGGATATTGAACAACAAAATTGCGACCGGATTTTATGTTTGGGCGATGTGATGGATGGCGGGGGAGATGTCACGGATCATACCGCTGACGAATCTGCGGTACGAATGATTTATCAACGCGAAATTCCCACGGTGCGCGGTAATCACGATGGCGTGTTGGCACAGAAAATGGCACCCGAGTTAATCGAATGGATCGAACAACTTCCCGATGAAATCGTGGAAGGCGACGTTGTCTATACACATATCTCGCCCGGACCAAAAAAGCGCAAAACCATGACTCCGTATGGTGCGTGGTCGGTGCTCGATGAAACGCCGCACCGGTTGGTATTCGTTGGTCATATACATGTTTCTGTGATTTTTCGCTATCGAAATGACGATGAAGCAATGGCGGCATCTATTTGCCCGTTTAAGTTTAATCATCCATTTAGACTCGATCCAAATGAACGTTATTTAATTAGTCCCGGCGCAATTGGTTATCCACGCGATGGTATCGGAAAAATTCGTTATGCAATTTACGACGATGAAAAAGAAACGGTGGATATCCGCGCACTCGATGGACCGCTATTAAAAGTTGGTTATTGGTGGTTGTGAACTAAATATAGCTGGGTCTCGGTTGTTGAATATTCGGTCCTCCAGCGTGTGGAAAAGGAAAATACCCGGTAGCTGGTTTTGGCAAGCTGTCAATACATGAGCGGGAGCAGGCATGGACCAATAGCGGCATGACATCGGTTGCCACTAAAAGCGATATCCAGCACTGGATAGGCGTGCGATCGAATGGACGATTACAAACACTACAAGTTTTCGGGATGATTTCATCCCACATTATTGGCAACTTAGGAAATGGAGGCCGGAATTTATAGTTTCCATATAATCGTCTTGTGCTTATTGTACTATATTTCAGATTCTTACAGCGAGTAATTTCATAGGGAAACCAATGCAGAGAGTGTGAAGTGTAAACATAGAACTGCTCCAAGCTTTCCATTTCCCCGACCTCGTACGGTATTCGTGTTAGATGGCTTCCGTAGAAAAGAACGTGTTTAACCTTATTTAATTTTGCAATGGTTGGAGGTAGCCTTACAATATCACACCATTGATCCGGTGGGATTTCATTAAAGGGAATAAGTGTATCTTCCTCGCTGAGAGACATTCTTTCAATGATAGCGAGCAATTGTATCCACGCATCACAATCGGTGTTTTGCGGCTCCTGATGAAAGAATAATTCTGGATATTCTTTAATGGGATACGACTGCATGTCGCAATCGCAGCGAGGTCGAGTAGGGTGATTCTCTTGCTCCATTTCGCTCATTACAGTATCCTCTCCACCACCTCAGCCCTTAATTCTTGGTACGTGCGTTTATCGTCGTTCAGGACTTTTACGAACTTTGCGCGTTGGTCTTCGTTTTGAAATTCAAATCCCATCAGGGCGCGACCGACGCGTTCGCCCGAGCTGGCATAGTTAAAATAAACCATGTTGGCGATGCCTCGAATCGACGCGAGAAAATCGTGCAGCGCTCCGGCGCGTTCGGGAAATTCTAACTTTAGAAAGTAGGGTAAATGAAACAAATCCGGCTCGTAATGAATCATGCGAAACTCCACGTCTTCTTGCGACGTCACATCCCAATGCGGCACGGCCAGTTCGCGCAATCGCCGTTGCAATAATTCCAGTTCCGGCGGCGAAGCTTCAAACCCGATAACAGGATACGCGACGTCTTCGCTGATTTTACCGTATTGGAATTCAATAATGTTAATTCCTTCCAGCACCGTTTCCATTAGTTCCAGCATCGTGCCGCTGTGTTCGCCAATTTCAAAACGATAATAACGACGGTTGCGCGCGCCGATGCCTGCGTGACGCGCGATCCAGGCAAGTTGCCCGAAATCCATATTCGCGCCGCAGAGAATTGTTAATACGCGTTTGTCTTTAACCAGATCGCGTTGTTTCATTAACCCGGCAAGCCCCATCGCTCCCGCCGGTTCGGGAATCGAACGATTGCGCTCCCACAGCAGTTGAATCGCGGCGCAAACTTCGTCGTTGGTGACGGTGATAATATCATCGAGCAGCGCAGCGCACAATCGATACGTCAGATCACCGGCTTTGCGCACGGCGGTGCCATCGCAAAACACGTCGAGATAATCGAGCGTCACTGGTTTGCCCGCGCGGATGGCGGCTTTCATACAAGCTTGATCGACGCCTTCGACGCCAACGATGCGAATGTTCGGATAATAATATTTCAGCCAGCAGGCAACCGCCGCTGCCATGCCGCCGCCGCCGATTTGCAGGTACGCGACGTCGAATGGCCCGCGCCCCGACATCACGATTTCGTCAGCGAGCGTGCCTTGACCACCCATGACAATCAGATCGTCGTACGGATGAACGAAGACGAGGTTTTCCACGCGCGCGACTTCGCCTGCGCGCACGGCGGCGTCGCTGTACGTGTCGCCGTGAAGGATGACTTCCACGCGATCGCCGCCATGGCGTCGCACGGCGGTTTGTTTCATGCGCGGGGTGGAAAGCGGCATGAAAATTTTCGCATCGACACCGAGCCGACGCGCCGCGAGAGCGACGCCTTGCGCGTGGTTTCCCGCCGACGCGCAAATCACGCCGCGCCGCCGTTCGTCGGGCTTCAACACGGCCATGCGATTGTACGCGCCGCGCCATTTGTAGGCGTTGATGGGCGAAAGGTCCTCGCGTTTGATGAATACGTCGGCGGCGACGGGCAACGAAAGCGGTTCGAGAGGCGTGGGTTCGCCCACCGCGTACACGCGTTGCCGTGCGAGGAGGATTTCCTGAAACAATTGATCGCGCAATTCCATGGGGCGAACCTTTCACCGATGGTATTGCGCGATATATGCTGGGAACCCGCCGACGTGCGCAATGGCAAGTCGGCGAGAGACGATTTTATCCTTCGTCAACCCGCGGTTCGACGCCTTGGAAAATCACCGCTTCGCGGTTGGTTACTTTACCGAATGGCGGCATATCCAGGTAGCACATTTCCGCGCGTTCAAAAACAAGGTCGGGGTTTTTCCGGGCCTCGTGTTCCGGGGGAAGTTTTTCAATTTCTTCCGCTGTGAATTTCCGTGCGACTTTGCGTTTTTGCACGAAAGTGCCGCGTTTAAAAAACGCCGGATAATCGTTCCAATTCACCCCTTTTTGAAACAGCAACTCCTGCATTTCGTTGCTGCTTTTTTTGTGCAATTCCTTGTGGGAGTAAAAACACCGCGCCGCCATCGAGATACTGTTTTTCGTGGCGTCTAATTCGCGCCACAAAAATACGTTTGCCGCTTCGGTCAACGTGGGTACTTGCCAAACGCGGCAATCGAAGGTTGGCAACTCGCCCGTCTTTTCCGGAATGGCGGTTTCCAGTTTTCGGTTAAAATAAGCCGAAGCCATGGCGGCCAGCACCGAGTTGATTTTCTGAATCCGGCCATCGAAAAAGATTTTACTTTCGTAATCCGCGCTGTACCAAACCAGGCTGATTTCGTCCGATTGAGCATAACCCATCTCGGCTTGTGTTTCTCCCACCAGATACGCGGTGGTTTCGCACATTAAATCCGAGAGTCGTTTGTCGAACGGACGTTCCAGTCCACGCGTAAAGTTGCTGAAGCATTTTCCGTCGATTCGCGCACAAACCGGCAGCAGGGGGATAAAACGCCGCCCCGCCTCGCGCGATTCGTACTCCTTCATCCGAGCGCCCAGTTCTTTCATGTTTCCGTCCCTTTCATTCAATCAGCGGCACAGCAGAATAATCCGCTCATCGGCGGAGTTTGCTTTTTAGCCCCTGTAAATGCACCCACCCAGTCTTTCATTTGTCCAGGTTGAGAATGACGGAAGTATGCCGATTCATGCTTGCATGTGCAAGCGTAAATTGCGCGGAATTCGAGAGGAGGGGCGAGTTTGAAGGTAAATACTTTCGTGTCCTCATTTATAAAAATCATTCCAGTTACTACAATACCTATCCACATGAGCGCGAGACGAGCGGGGGTTATGTATTTGTATTCCAACCAACAAGCGGTTGCGTTCGCTTGGAATTTAATGGTTAAAATCCTGTATTACTTATTCGATCCCAATAAAGAAAGCTACCCCCCCTATGCTGAAACAACTTATTCGTCTGTGCTGCGCAGGAAGCCTTCTCTTTCCCGCTTCGATTTTCGCGGCACCCACCTCTCAACCCGCTTCGCGCCCGGCGTCTCGACCCGCAGAGGCCATCGCGCCGACTTCGCAAACCGCGGCGGAGGCTTCGGATTTCGCCAACCAGTTCGCCGCCCCCATCGAGGCAGCGCACCATGCCGATCAATGGCGCGCGCACGATTCACTCAGCACGAATATTACCGTTTCGTTCGGTGGGCAAATTCAGTTGGAAGGTAAGCTGATCATGCGCACCGACATGAGCCGTTCGCGCATCGAACTTGCCAATGGAACCGTTGCCGGTTTTGACGGTGAAAACGCCTGGGTGTCGCCTGGCAACGCGCCCTTGCCCGCTGCGCGATTTCACGTGCTGACGTGGCCGTACTTTATTGCCGCGCCGTACAAATTACTCGACCCGGGAACGCATCTCGAATCCGTCGAAGTACCCGCGCACAATGAAATGGAATACGACGCTGCGAAATTAACTTTCGATCGAGGAATTGGCGATGCGCCCGACGACTGGTATGTTATTTACCGCGATCAAACGGATCATCATTTGCATGCGTTGGCCTATATCGTTACGTATTCCACATCGCTCGAAGAAGCCGAAGCAAAACCGCACGCCGTCGTTTACACCGAACCCGAGGAAATGGATGGTGTTCCTATTCCCACGCAATGGAACTTTTTCAATTGGGACGAAACGAACGGAATCAACGGCGATTCCATTGGCGAAGTCGTTCTAGACGAAATATCATTTATCGATGCGGATGATCGGATGTACACGATGCCCAATGATGCCCGCGTGGCACCGAAAGGCGAATGACTTGTATTAACCTCAACAGCATAAACTATATTAAGAACCAAGGGCCCCGGAGTAATCCGAGGCCCTCTTATTATTTCGCAAAACTTGCAGCAGACCCATTGCTGTCAGTTGTCGGTAAATCCGACTTCAACCCACTTGTTGTCGTAATCGCCAAGGTAAACGAGTTGAAGCACATCGTATGGGCCAAGCACTCGATTGCCACTGAGGGCCAAATTGCCGCTGTCCTGGAACGTAAGTTTTGAATTATTGTACGAGCGAACAATAATCTGCAACTGTTGTCCCGGTTGTCCCGCCGGAAGCGGATTCGACAACGTGTAATTCGACGAAGTGTACAAAACAACCAGCGGACGATTCGGTTTAATTTGGAACGAGGTTCCCCAAACGTATTCGCCCTGCGGAATCACGGGATCGTAAACCAGTTTTTCACCGACCTCGAGCGAAGCTTCGGTACGGATACCGACGTATTTCATGCCTGTCGGATCAGGGTTATCAGTGCTGTTGGCTTTCAAACCGCCAATACGGATACCATATGATTTCTGATCGAAATTTTCAACACCTGGTGTCAATTCGCTTCCGTCGATCACATGATTCGCGTTGCTATCAACGCCCTGAAGCGGCGGATTGACGCGAACGCCGGTGTAGGAACGCATCTGCGTCGAATCGGTTCCTGATGCGGCTTTCGCGGAATTCATATATAAATCGAGACCGACCATATCACCCGCAAAAACACCTTTTTCGCCAGCCGTACGAATACCGTTTTCCAATTGAACGACAAGGCCGGAAGCCTGATCGCGTACAACTGGTTTCGTTGCTTGTTTGACGCTGTCCGCGTCCAGCACGTTGAAGAAATAACCCGCGATCGTTTGATCTGCAAG
The DNA here is from genome assembly GCA_964580585.1 of uncultured Candidatus Sumerlaeota bacterium. Lineage (GTDB taxonomy): Bacteria > Sumerlaeota > Sumerlaeia > SLMS01 > JAHLLQ01 > CAZOKZ01. The sequence goes on from CAZOKZ010000003.1 coordinate 17,270, forward strand.
ACCGCTCAGGAATGCCGGAAAGTGATTCGTTCCGCCGCCATTGTAGCCTGGGTCCAGATTTGGATCCTGGAAACTGGTCGAGTTAAATGAACCGACCAATGTTACACGCTTCAGATTCGCCGGATCCGTTACGGCATCCGAGTTAATGACCCAGGACGGTTGCGCAGCGGCGGCGCGTGAAACCGATCCCATGTAAACGCCAATTTTTCTCGAACTCCAATTCAAAATAGAGTCGGTAAGCGTACCTATCTGACTTGTAACCGCTGTGGATTGGTGATCCCGAATTTCAGTTTCCACAACAGAAATAATATTTTGTGAAAGGCGCGGGTCCTGATTGTCGGTCAATTCTTCAGCGGACAAATTCAAAGTACGTGCGCGGCGATCTGCCAACTGCACATAATTGAAATTATTTCCACTCTCCCATTCATCTTCAGTCGCTTGCGCATTCACTACCGACATCCCTGCAACCAGCATCATCCCACTAAGCAATACGGATTTGCTCAACTTCATGATTCTGCTCCTCACGAGTTAGGTAAATTTGTTTCTACGAATGTTTGTTAATCGACATGAAACCTTCTGCGATAATTCCACTTCGGGGCAATTCATTAATTCCACAATGAAAGTTCAATTTTGCGTAAATATATTTTACGCATTTAACGGCGCGTTGCGCTGCTTCCTAGCAAGCATGCCGTTTGTCATCTCCTCGTCTTCGCATCCCCCCTTTCGCATGTCTCCGCGTGTTCGATGTGACCGCAAAATTTTGTTAAGGTAATAACTTATTGAATGGCGCAGGATTTTATTATCGTCAACTTCATCGGGGAAAAAAAGATGAGATTATATTATCTAACAATATTTGTTAATATAGTTCCCCCACATCATTTCTTGAAGCCGTTTCAAGAAAAGTTAAATTCTCGATTATCCGTCTGTTTGTTAACGACAAACGATGCTTTATCCGTCGTAAAACAACTTGGCGGTTAAACGAGCGACACACTGACCGCAACGATCAACCAATCTCCTTCGGCGCATTGGTTCGCGTCTCGATCATCGCCAGGGGGGAAGGCGCTTATGTTGCATTTATGAAACAAATTACAGAATCGAAATCATTGTGGCGGCGCAAGGGCAAAAATGAACAAATCGGCAAAAATTTTAAAAATTAACAAATCGCCTGAAATTGGTGCTCTCCAAAAAAAATCCCCCTCGAAGTTCGCAGGAGTTCGAGGGGGAATTAGAGTGGCGCAATTTTTGAAGCGGATTGCTGGTTATCGTTTCCAAAAACTCAACAACTTGCGCAGGCCGCCGGGTTTTGTCTCTTCGGATTTGGCTTTGGTTTGCGAGCAGCTTTCTTCCATTTCCCAAATGCCGTTGCCGCGATTACGCAACCGAGTGTGCGAGGTCGATGTGTCCGGGTCGGGCGCTGGGGCCTTATAGGGTTGGGTGGGAACCATTGTGCGGGATGCCGATGCCATGGGGCGCACGATCGGTTTGAACGATTCGTTCGTTTTAGCGGAAGATACCGGCATGCGTTCCGGCATGGGTTGTCCGCCGGTTTCATCGTCTTCATCCACGAGGCCTGTTTGCAACTTCATCGCCAGACGCAAAATCATTGCCTCGCGGCGTTGTTGTAATTCCTGCGACTGGCGTTGACGGATTTCGGCCTCGGTCGGTTCGTTCTCGCGAACGTTGGGTTTCGTGGCGGATTTTTGAGGAGGAGGCGTTTGTCCCGTCGGGACATCCAGATCGTGCCAGATTTCGTGTTCGTCATCCAAAAGGATCAAGAGAGGTGTTTTGGGCATCGCCGAGAGTCCTTGCGAAAGATCGCTGTGCGGCGGTCGTGCGGGGGAAAAATCAGACCTTTGCGCTTTCTGAACCGAATTCCTATTGGCGATTGCGTCACGAGTTCAATTCGAAAGTCCATTTCGCGCTCGATTTTTTGCATAAAAACAGAAACGCAGTTTTATATCGGGAATAAGGACCCGACCTGTCCAAATTGGTGAAAGCAGATGTTATTTGTCCAAGTTCTGTGAATTCAATCCTATAAAAACTCCCGGCACGGATTTTGAACCCATGCCGGGAGATGCGCGAAAGGTGTGATCTATGCTTAGGGACGAAGCAAGTCGCAGGAGAAGAAACAAGCCGAGTGCTTCCAGTGGCTTATAATAAGGATAAACCCGCTTTTCGTTCCTTGCGGCAAGTGAGAACTACCCCCTCATCAAGAACTCGCCCGATGGCAATAAACTTCGCCAGCCAGACATGGAAACCGAACATTCTTGAAGTCCGAATCAGGCGGAAGCCGAGTTGGACGATGCGGTGTCCGCGTCCGCCGTTCGGTGGCGGATACCGATCAAAGTGATATTGGGGAAATGGCCGCGCAGGGCTTCGCGCACGGATTTTTCAACGACCTCGACTTCTGCCGCCGTCAGGTTTTGCGCCACCACAATGTCCAAATCCATGTGAACATCGTTGGGGGTACCGTGGCTTCGCACCCGGTGACTTTCACGCACGCCGGAAACGGTGGCTACTACCCGTTTGACTTCCTCGGGGTCCAGGCAACTGCGGTCCGTGAACGCGGGCAGGTTATCGACGATGATCATCCAGGCGGCCCGCGCCAGGAAAATCAACACACCGCACGCCAGCAACGGGTCGATCCACCAACCAAACCGATTCAACAGTAGCGACGCCAGACTTAGGCCCGTCACCACGCTGTCGGAAAGGGTGTGAACGCTGTCGGCTTTGAGCAACGTGCTGTTGAGTTCTTCGCCGCGCCGGTGTTCGTAGCGCGATACCAGGATGTTGAACACCATCGTAACACCCACGACTCCGATAAACAACCAATTCAACGGTTGTGGATCGAGGAGAGGAGCTGTGCCTCGAATTTGCCCGATGACGGTACGCAGAAGGTTGTCACCCAATTCCCATGCGATCAGCACGATTAAACCGCCGATCATCATGGCCGCCACGTTTTCGAATTTCCGATGACCGTACGGGTGATCTTGATCGGGTGGCTTGGCGGCCAGGACAATTGCCACCAGTCCCAGGACGTTATTCGATCCGTCGAGAAAACTGTGCATCCCGTCGGCAACCACGGTCAGGCTGCCGGCCATCACGCCAATGATCAACTTGGCCGCCGCAACGATCCAGTTCAGCGCCAGCGTGATGCCCAACACGCGCAGAATGCCCTGATCGCGCGAGGTCAAAAAAGACGTGTCTAACTGCTTCATCCAAACCTTCTTTTCAAACCCATATAAATACGATACCATTGGCTGCGTTCAGGGTTCCATAAACCCATCAGGCAGATCACCAAAAATTGAAATGCCAGCAGGAACTTTTTACGCTTGAACGCCAGCAGAACTTCGCCGAATTCGCGATACTGGTTCATAGGACCTTTTCTGGAAGCGCGATACAAATCTCCAAAAGTGATTCTGCCGGGGAGACACTTCCGAAATTTTCCCCAGGCACTGGCTAGTTCCAGCGATAGTTTGAGTTGCGAGCATTTTTTGCAAATTCCACAATTGTGGTGTGACTTGTTGGTTTTTCCAAAACAAACCCGCAGATGATCCCATGCGACGGGCCATTGGGCGAGAGTTTCGATTTTTGTCTGACGTCGTATCGTCAGGCTTTCGTTGATAAACTCTATTTTTTCGGTGGAAAGCAACGGATGAAGAACCGGATTCGCCCCGTAATACGGGATGCGAGTATCCACGGTGTCGTTGCTGGGAATGTACATGGTCCCGAGAAGATTTTCGAACAATAACCCGATGCTTTGAATGCTTGCGCCATGGGTGTAATCCCAATTCACCGCATGGGGAATTTGTCGGATATTGGTGGAGACGGGAATAAGCTCCACTCCGAGTGGAGTGAGAAGCTTACGGTATTCCTCTTTCAGAAAATCGAATTTTTCTGTGTTCTCGACGCGAATATCCATGCCTTGAACGAAAAAACAATGGGAGATCCGCATCGAGGGGGGCGTCCGTTCACTCAGCGAACGATGCAGCGTATAAAACGAATCCACACCTCCCGAAAACATGCTTCCAACCGCCGTTCCTCGTGGGGTGGAGAGGTTTACCTGCGTGCTCTCTGCTTCGATGGAGACAAGTCGAAAATGAACGGGGTACCAAAGGTGGAAAACATCGCCATAATCGCGAAGCCCTAACAACAAACGGGGTGAAATAGAGGAGCGGATCGTTAGTCGTTCTCGATGCGCCATGGCATGAAGCAGAAGCGATGCGGCGAACGCGTCGGCCCGATCGTTCAGATACTTCCCATACGCATTCGGAACACGAAACCAGCAAGTCCATGGTTTATGCGACGGAGCGCGTTCAAACTCAATGACGCTGGAAATCTGAGTGTACGCTTCAAAGTGTTCAACAACCGGTTTGTTGATGATCAAGGGGGTGGTCTCGTTTACCTGGATGAAAAATGTTCCGACAAGGTGAGAAATAATCGAAGAAGTCGGAACTTCGCTCAGAGAGCAATTGTCCATTCAACCATCACTGGAAATCAACAAAGCTTTTGTTCCACCGCCTCGTGGAACGTTCAGGAGGATTTGTCCCATGCGCCGTTTATTGATCACCACGTTAGCCGTCAGCCTGCTGCTCGCCGCCTGCGAATCCACTTCCACGAAAGGCGATTCGCCGGAGCAATCTCTATCCTCCGGGAGAGGTAAAAATCAACCGGTCCTTGCCCAGAAAACCGATACCCGATCTTACGACCCCACGAACGGCACCGTTTCCCGTGGAGATATTGTAAGTTACCAGAACCTTGGAGTGGATGGATTGTACTCTGCAAGCATGCCTGTCGCCTCGCCAGCAATGTGCTACTTCGATTCGGGAATGGCCGATAGTGTGGCTCCCCGTGCGGTTGGATACATTAAAGCGGGCGAAACCAATCGCGAACGATACGAAGAGATCGTGGAAAATGCGTTTCAGAGCACTGCCCTTGAACCCCTCTCCACGTTTTCGATCGATGTCGATACGGCATCCTATACCAATGTGCGTTCCTACTTAAACAGCAATATGCTTCCTCCTTCCGACGCCGTGCGTATCGAGGAACTGGTCAATTACTTTCATTATGACTATCCGGAACCACGAAGCGATGAACCGTTTTCCACCAGTATCGAGTCGAGCGAATGTCCCTGGAACCTCGATCATCGGCTTGTGCGAATTGGCCTCAAAGCGCGGGACGTCAGCCTCGACGCCGACCGGCCTGCCGCGAACCTCGTGTTCTTGATCGATGTCTCCGGCTCGATGAGTTCACACGACAAACTTCCCCTGCTTAAGCAGTCGCTCCCGATGCTGGTCGATCAACTCGACGAGCGCGACACCATCAGCATCGTGGTGTACGCGGGGAACTCGGGGTTGGTGCTTCCGCCGACTTCCGCCAGCGATAAAACCACGATTATCGATGCACTGAATCGTTTGCAATCGGGCGGTTCGACGAACGGAGGCGCAGGGTTGGAATTGGCGTATAAAATCGCGAGAGAAAACTTTGTCGAAGGCGGCAGCAACCGTGTGATCCTGTGCACGGACGGCGACTTCAACGTGGGCAAAACCAGTGATGGTGACTTGGTGGATACCGCCATCGCCAAGGCCAAGACAGGCGTGTTTTTATCGGTGATGGGATTCGGAACGGGGAACTTGAACGACTCGATGCTCGAAAAAATCTCGAACAAAGGCAACGGTACCTACGCTTACATCGATGGGTTGAAGGAAGCCCAACGCGTTTTGACCCAGGAAGCCACCGGGACGCTGTTTACCATCGCCAAAGACGTGAAAATTCAAGTCGAATTCAACCCGGCCAAGGTCGCCAATTACCGGCTGGTTGGGTATGAAAACCGTGTGTTGGCGAACGAAGACTTTAACGACGACAAAAAGGACGCGGGTGAAATTGGTGCGGGGCACACGGTCACGGCGTTGTACGAAATTGTTCCCGTGGGCGTGCAATCGGGTGTCGAGACGGCTTCGGTGGACGCACTGAAATACCAGCAACGCGACGTGCGCGTGGTGGAAAGCGATGAATTGCTGACCGTCAAAATTCGTTACAAAGAACCCGACGGTCATGCCAGCCAACTGCTTGCCGTGCCGTTCGTCGATCCGGGCAAATCGCTTCAATCGTGCAGCGACGACTTCATTCTGGCGTCTTCCGTAGCCAGCTTTGGCATGCTATTGCGCGGGTCGGAAAACCAGGGGATGACCTCGCCCGCGATGTTGCGTGAACTGGTCCAGGGCATCTCGAACAAAGCGTTGCATGAGGACCGTGATGAATTTCTGGCACTGATTGACCGTTTTGATGGCATTCAGACCCAACTTGCATCGCGTTGATTTTGGGAGGATTGCATCATTGGGTGGTGGGCCGCGTTCATTTTTCGAGCGCGGCCTTTACGATTTTGCGTCAAATCGGATAAGCGAGGTAAAATTCACCGGGATGGTTTATTGCAAGTTTTCCATGTTAAGGGTTTTCCACCTTGCATGGTCACCGTTGATCGTTTCTAACCACTGCGGAATTCAGACAAGCAGGAGCATTTTTTGCTTCCTCGCGCATGGCCCCCTCTCCGTGCACAAGTGAATCAAACCCCATGATCACGCTCACATCAGAGGTCAGCGAGTTTTTGCTGAATCGGGACCTTTCTGAGTTCTTGAACGAGGGTCTTGACAATTCCGATGCATGATGAAAGAGTTCAACCAATCGTAGAATCAGGCGCAGGAGTCAGCGGCGAATGAGCCGTTCACTTGCAGACTACCAATTGGTTTTTCGCACCGGCCCCCTTGCCGGTACACGGATGGACCTACCCATTGGACGCATGTCCATCGGGCGCGATGCCACCTGCACGGTGAAAATCGACGACCCCAAGGTTTCCCGTCTCCATTGTTATATCGAGGTGGAAGACACCGATGTCCTGTTCCGTGACAACAACTCGACCAACGGGTCGTTGATCAACGGCAAGAAAGTTCGGTGGGAGCGCGTTGTACTGGGTGACGTGATTCAAGTTGGAGTCTCCGAGATCGCGCTGCTTGAACGTGAAGACTTCAACACGATTATGTTCAACAGCGATTCGCAGCCCGACGTAACGGCGGCGTTGGAGTCTAACAGCGTCAGTGTCGATGCCTTAGCCTCTAAATTCAGCCGCATGTTCGAGTACTACAAAGCCAACGCTTCGGGAATCAGTTTGACCGAGCAGAAAGAACTTGCGCGCACCCAACGCCTGCTCGACAGCCTGCAGCAGCTCTTCAATGTCAGCAGCCAGATGTCGCGCCTATTGCCCGTGCCCGAACTGCTCGAAGTGATTGGCCAAGGTGTTTTCGATGTCTTCGCCGGGGCGGATACTCTTGTTATCCTGCTTGCCGAATCTGGGCATGAAAATCAATTCGTCCCTCGGTACGCGGCCGACCGCTCGGGCGACAAGACCCCGAAAGTAGAAATCAGCACCACCGTGCTCAACCGCGCCGTCGAAGCCCGTTCAACCCTGGTTGCCAACGATGTCGGCGCCGATTCGCGCTTTTCCGCCAGCGAATCCATCGTCGGGTTTCACGTAACATCCGTACTCTGTGCCCCCCTGGTGATTGGCGAAAACGTATTGGGGGCGCTCTATCTCGATAACCGGAACGAAGTAGTGAATTACGACGACTTGGATGCAGAAATCGTTACGGCGTTTGCCAACCAAGCCGCCGTGGCACTCGATAACGCCCGTCTGTGCGATAACCTTCAGGATAGCTACCACCAGATGTTGCAAGCGCTGGTTAAAGCCATCGAAGCGAAAGATCAGTACACCATGGGCCACACCCAGCGTGTGAAAGAATACACGCTCGGCATCGCGCGCCAGATGGGTTTCGACCGCAAGCAACTCGAACGCCTCGCCATGGCCGCCGAGCTGCACGACATCGGGAAAATTGGCGTCAAGGAACGCATCATCAACAAACCCGGTGGCTTGACGGACACCGAATACGAAAGTATCAAGATGCACGTCGAAATGGGCGAGATGATCCTTAAGCCCATCACCTACCTGCACGATTTGATTCCCTGGATTCGCAGCCATCACGAAAAATGGGACGGCAGCGGATATCCCGATGGGCTAAAGGGCGAGGAATGTCCGCTCGAAGGACGCATTCTGGCCGCCGCCGATGCCTTCGACGCCATGACATCGCAACGCTCCTACAACAAGCCGCTGACATTCGAGCAAGCCGTCGATCGCGTCCGCGACTCATCGGGCAAACATTTCGATCCCGCCGTGGCCGAAGCGCTCGAAATCTACGTTCGCCGCGAAGTCATCTCCCGCCACAAAGAAACGATCAGCTAAAAAGATCATTGTGTCGGGACGAATCCCCCACTTATTATCACCTCAAGTTGCTTTCTTGGTATTTACGCGACTTTAGTCGTGAATTTCTGTTTTCGCTGATGGAATGAAGAATGGACTTGTCTGCCCAAATTACTCGGATCGAAGCACTTAACTACAGATGCCTGCGATACATAAATCAGAGTCTTGATCCCTTCCATGTTTTGGTAGGACCAAATGCATCGGGGAAAACAACTTTTTTAGATGTTGTCGCTTTTTTGGGCCGGTTGGTTTCTGATGGAATAGATGTGGCAATTGAAGAAAGAACAGAAACTAATAATTTTCAAGATCTCACTTGGGGGCGAAATGGCGATAAAATAGAATTGGCAATTGAAGTAAAAATCCCCGAATTTTTCCATTCAAAATTTGAAGAACTTGAGGCTTATAAATATATTCGATATGAAGTGGGATTATGGGAAGATTCAAGATATCAACAAGTTGTATTCTCGCATGAACGAGTTTTATTAATGAAGCCCGATAATGGTTTGAACTCATACCGAGAAAGCAATTTTTTCCCAAATCATAATTTTCCACCTGATACGTTGGCAAAACCTAAATCTTCGAAACTCTTTAAAACAATCTTGAACAAAAATCCTGAGAGAAACGATAATTTCTACGGTGAGATTAGTCGAGGCTGGAAACCATCGTTTAAATTGGGACCCAGAAAATCGGCCTTGGGAAGTTTACCTGCCGACGAAAGCATGGTTCCGGTGACATCCTGGTTTCGAGATTTGTTAATTAGTGGAGTTCAAAAAATTGTTTTAAACAGCAGATTGATGCAAAAACCCAGCCCTCCCGGAAAGGGGAAAGGATTTTTACCTGATGGTAGCAATTTACCATGGGTTGTTCAGTCGTTAGATAATCATCAAGATAGTAAACAAGAATGGATTTTACACTTGCAGACTGCATTAGGTGATTTGAAAGAAATTCGAGTTGTGGATCGCCAGGAAGACAGACATAAATATTTAATGATAAAATATATGAACGGATTAGAAATACCTTCCTGGGTCGCATCGGATGGTACACTAAGATTGCTTGCATTGACTTTACCGGCGTATTTGCCAGACTTTTCCGGAGTTTACTTAATTGAAGAACCAGAGAATGGCATTCATCCGAAGGCGGTGGAAACCGTTTTTCAATCGCTGTCGAGTGTTTACAACGCACAAATATTGCTCGCAACGCATTCTCCAGTAATACTAAGTATGGTAGAACCCCGGAACGTACTGTGTTTTGCCAAAACAGATACTGGACAAACAGACATTATCCGTGGTGACGAGCACCCTGCATTAAAATCATGGCGAGGAGATACAGATTTAGGTGTTTTATACGCAGGGGGAGTTCTTGGATGAATCGCATTATGAGGAAAAACCTTATTGTGTTGACAGAGGGCGAAGATGATAAAAGAGCTATTTCCGAACTACTCTTGCGAAATGAATCTCTTGGGATTCGGAATATCCTTTTTGATGTTTTTAAACATCCACAGCGTCAATCTGGGTGCATCAATAATCCAGACGCAATATTGCGGGAAATGACAAATAATTATGATTACGCTTTGGTAGTGTGCGACAAAGAAGGATCTGTGAAGACTGGTTATACGGCAACAGACATAAAGAATAAAATCGAAAGCAACCTGCAAATAAACGGATGGAAGGATCGTTGTGCGGCTATTGTGATTGAACCTGAATTAGAGCAGTGGGTCTGGTCACATTCATCTGAAGTTGATAGAGTTTTGGGTTGGAACAAATCTTCAGAGAATTTGCGAAATTGGTTGATGGGTAAAGGATTTATCCACTCAGCGACCGAAAAACCTTTCAGGCCAAAGGAAGCAATGGAAGCTGCGTTAAGACATGTTAAGAAACCACGATCCTCTTCATTATTTAGCGAACTAGCAAAAAGTGTTTCATTTTCCCGATGTACCGATCAAAGCTTTATTGAATTGAAAAGTATCTTACGCCAGTGGTTTGGTACCGGACAATCCGTCTGAATGATGTTGATTCCCTTTCGGCTCGCCAATTCGCGAAAGCAAATACGTCACCGCCAAACCTGTCGTTACACCCACGATCACCAACCCGATATTAAGTGGGGTGGCCGGGTGAGCTTTGGCGATCAGTTCGCCTTTTTCGACGAGGTCCTTAAACGGATAAAGTCCCAGTACCGAACCGATCAGCAGCCCCATCAACGCGCCCATGGTTGGCGCATGGTGATTTTTCAGCAGGCTCTTAAGCACATTCGACAACACGCCAATTCCCGCTACCAGACCCAATGCCACGGGCAGTCCGATGTTGAAGCCCAAATCCCAGGCAGTGCCCCATTCAAGGTGAAGGGCGGCTTTGAAAAAGCCCTTCGCCGCCGTCATGATCGTGTAATAAAGTCCGAAGATCAGGAGCAGATACGAGCCGCTGATACCGGGTAAAATCATCGCTGCCGAGGCGATAAATCCCGCCGCCAGATACACGAACCAGTTATCGGGCAGTGACATGGAGCGCAGGGCGAATGTCAAAATCGCCATGAATGCGAGTCCGCCTACGAGACCTGAGATAGCGGGGGCTTTGAGTGGGGTGATTTCCTTCCACAACATCGGAACACCGCCGAGTGTCAGGCCAATGAACAGGGCGTACATCAGATGGTGGCAGGTTTCCAGCCCCCACCCGATGGGCACGGTGCCGATGGCGATTCCGATCACGTTGAAAATGCCCAGCAGTCCCAGAAAAAACAGCGAGCGCATCCGGAACTTCAAGCGCGTCAGATCGCAAACCGCATCCACAAATTCGGCATAAATACCCGCTGCCAAAATCATCGTGCCGCCCGAAACACCCGGGATGATATTTGCCAACCCCATTAAAACGCCACCAGAAGCAATGCGCGCCACACCGGCACGGTTGGGCTCGATTGGATTGTGCGAATGTTGAGCCGCTTCGCCGAGTGGCTCCTCTGCGAGGCGTTCCTTCAAATGATGGGCGGATTCGGTCATGAGGGGGTCCTGGAAAAAATGGGCAAGGCAGTAGCCGTGGCGGAGCGAATCCTCGAAAGGCGCCACAGGAGCGGCAAGGAGAAAGGGAAAGAGCAGGGTAAAATGAACGCAAAGGTTGTTTTGGATAATTCCGGTAACCTTATTCTCCCGCGTGTGCCCGTTTCAGCTCGGCGATGTCGAGTTTCTTCATCTGAAACATCGCCTGCAACATCCGTTGGTTTTTTTCGTCGTCGGAACTCTTGAGCAATTCACCCAAGGCGGTTGGGACAATCTGCCAGGATACGCCGAATTTGTCTTTCAACCATCCGCATTGTTGGGCGTTTTCGTCGCCGTCTTCCGACAGCTTTCCCCAGAAATGGTCTATTTCTTCCTGGGTTTCGCAGTTAACCTGAAACGAAATGGCTTCGTTGATTTTGAACATCGGCCCGCCATTGAGCACGGTGTATTGCTGACCGTTGAGCTCGAAATCCACGGTCATGACACTTCCCGGCTGCTTGCCATGGATTTCCTGGCCCGCTTCGGTAAAACGAGTAATGTTGAGGATCCGGGAATTGGGAAAAATCGCCGTGTAAAATATGGCGGCTTCTTCGGCCTGGCTGTCCATCCATAAGCAAGGACTGATCGGTTTCATGAGGGCGTTCCAGTGATCAAGGATATGGATTTATCTTTGTGGGAAAAAATCGTTTTCCGGTATGCAGGGACAATCGGTATTTTTCATGGCCCCCAGGCAGTGGCGCATCTTGAGTTTGTACCCAAAACGAAGGAAAAATCAAACCGCAAAGGCACCCGCCTGCGCCAAGGCTATGGCGGACAAGCTGGAAGACACAAAGAAAACACGAAGAGCCTTTTTGCCAGTTAACAATTTTCTCGCGCTTCAATGGCGAACGAGCGAAAAAATCCATCAAAAAACAGCGTTTTCAACTTCTCAGGAAGCGTTGGTTGAAAATAAGTGAATACATTTTTTTCTTCGTGTTACTTTGTGATCTTCGTGGCTTTGTGGTGAATCTTTTGCTCTTTGGCGAAAAAGTTGAGATTCGCCCCCAGGCAGTTCAAGGTCAAAGCACGGGGAAAACGACTTGCTGACTCGTCGTCCGACTGCTAAGAGTTTTTACGCCAATTGAATAATTCATTATCGCAAGACGTACAATTTACAATGAATGCTGTCGAGGTCCATCATGTCACCAGCGGGATATCCCCAGCCATCCGGCACCCAGCAAACATTACCACCGGAAATGGAAGCTGACCCCAACGCCTCTTATAATCCCACTCGCACCAGTATGTCGATGATGACCGGCATGCCGACATCGCGCCCGGGGGCGTCGATGGCGACGTTGATGCGCCAGTTTCATGTGACCAACGATGCCGAGGCCCCTTCCGCTTCCACCCAACCCGGTTTCCGGCTCGAAGACACCGACTTTCGGATGAAACGGCTCGTGGCCAAGGGTGGTTGCGGCGAAGTCTGGAGCGCGTTGCAGCAGTCGTTGGTTCGCACCGTAGCCGTCAAACGTCTTCGCGAGGATATTCTGGCCAAGGCTCCAGACGACGAAGCGATGATGGGCATGATCGAGGGTTTCCGCCAGGAAGCGCTCGTCACGGCCAGCCTCGATCACCCGAACATCGTTCCGATTCACGATTTGGGGTGTGATGAAAACGGTCGCCCTCTGATTGCAATGAAACTGGTGCGCGGTGTGGCGTGGGATCGCCTGATTGCGGACGATTTTAAAGTCATGCAACCCGAGGCATTTCTCAACAAGCACCTGCCGATCCTTGTCGAGGTTGCCCACGCCGTCGGTTTTGCTCATGCGCGCGGCATTGTGCACCGCGATTTGAAGCCCCAGCAGGTGATTGTTGGCGACTACGGAGAAGTGCAGTTGATGGACTGGGGGCTGGCGATGGTGTGCGACGAAAACCTGGCCAACCGATCGATTCCTCTCGTGATGGCATGTGGAATTCCAAACCGGATCAACGCGCCAAATCCAGCGGGTACGCCTGCCTACATGGCGCCCGAGCAAACCGAGGGCAACGCGATGCGGATTTCCGCCCAGACGGATATTTTCCTACTCGGCGCGATATTGTACAAACTACTCTCGGGCAGTGCGCCGTACAAAGGCGGCTCGGCGGGCCAGTGTTTCTGGTGGGCAGCCGAATGCCAGTGGGAACCTCTGAAAACGCGCGCCGGAAACCGATACGTTCCGCCGCCGCTCGAAGCGTTGGTCAATTGGGCCATGGCGAAAGATCCTTCGGACCGCGTGCCCTCCGCGCGCGAATTTGTCCACGCCATTCAAAGCTATCGTAGCCAGACCGACACGCGACGCGAATCCCTGGAAATGTCGCAACGGGTAGAACGGATGCTGGAAACCTGCGAAGGGGCGCCGCGCGAATTACGCGCTGCCGATCATAACCTGAGTCGCGCCCAGGGGCTTTGGGCCGACAACCCCCAGGTCGAACCCCTTCGTCAAAAAATCATCACCGCTTATGCCGTTGCCGTTGGGATGCGGAACCACGAATTGGTGCGCGCCATTTTGCAAGCCGACCGTATTGGCGATCACGGTTTACGCAACATTTTGTCGGAAGGATTGGAGAAACATTTAGCAGGTCAAAAACGCATCACCATTGTTTATACGTGGTTGTGGGGCACCTTCATGATGTTCGTTCTGATCCTGCTGTTGCTCTTGTTCCGCTAGAGATTGTTGGGCAGAGCGTGTTGCGCCACGCTGCGGGTGAAATGAATCGCGCCCCGGCGGTTTAAGTGTGTTTGTTCCAAAAACTCGTCCTCGGTGAATTCCACCTGCAAATCATCCAACGTATAATACTCCACGTCGTGCCTCGATTTGATTTCGTCCATAATCTTGTTGAACTCGTCGTAAAGTCCCGGCGGAAAATGTTTCCATAAAATAGCCGACATCGGCATTTCCACCATGATCAGCTTGATATTCGCCTCGCGACATTCTTCGATCAGCCGATCCATGCGTTCGATCATCGGGCCGCGTTCGTAAACGGGCTTAATGAAGTAAGGACGCCATGTGCTTTGCGCATATTTTGCTGTCGTCTCGTCATTAATTTTGCCGGTCAAAATCCAACTCGCCGTGGGGGCATCCGCATGACGGATGGATTCACCACCCTGCATGGGAATATTACGACTGCCGAAACCAAGCGTTTCATCGACCAAGGCTGACAAGCGCCCACGATAGGCAAACGTTCGATAATGGTCTTCGATCTCGTTGCGAATGACGTAAGGAAGCAACGGCCCGCATGCTTTCGGATTGGCCTGATACTCTTTCCACCAATCGCCAAAATCCCATAACATGACAGCATACGAGTATCGGAGAGGTCCCCGAAACTGGCGTGGTGAAACGCCATAGATAATGAGCTCGGGTTTTTTGTCCTTGCGAATCATCCGGCGAATGATCGCTTCGCATTCCTCGGTGGCGGCGTCGGTGCACGAATAATTGAAAACGGTAACGGGGGAGTGATACTTGACCTCGGCGAAATTGCGCATCGTTGGAGCATGAAACCCTTCACGGCCCCGGCTCGAACCCAACATCACGATGTCCGGCGCATCGAGGAACTCGATACGTTGGCGCACCGAACGATAGGCTTCCTGAGCGATCCAGTCAAATGGCATGGCGTTGTGGGGATCGAGTTGGCGAACGAAAATTTCCACCAGAATCAATAATGCCAAGCACAGAAAAAGCCCCCACGGCTTGCCGGGCCGAGTATCGAAGGCATCCTGGAAATCTGCGCTTGTCTGAAGCTCCATCCGATCGACCTTAGAACTGGAAATAGATAAACGAAATCTGCCCGAACTCGCCAAACTGCATAAAGATCAACGCTCCCAATGCGTAAACCAATCCTCGCAACCAAACGGGTAAATGGTAAATCGCGTCCAGATCGTTTTTACGGTACTGATAAAGTTGAATGGCGAACAGCAAAACGATCGATCCCGACAGACCGTACAGATAGTGTCTGATGTCCAGAATATCTCGATACATTGGAACGTAGTTCCCGAACGATTTCAGCAATTGCCAGGCGACTTCCATCGAATCGGCGCGGAAGAGCAGCCAACTCAAACACACGATGTGGAAAAACACCACAATACGCGTTACCAGCCACGCGCGTTTGAGCAGCGGAGACTTGAACTGGCAAACGCGTTCGAGCCATGGCTGAATGGCGCGGTGAATCATTAATAATGCACCGTGAAACACGCCCCACGCCACGAACGTCAATGCCGCCCCGTGCCACAATCCGCCCAGCAACATCGTCAGCATTAAATTGATATACGTTCGCCGTGGACCGCGCCGATTTCCACCGAGTGGAATGTATAAATAATCGCGCAACCATGTGCTGAGACTGATGTGCCAGCGGTGCCAGAAATCACTTGGGTTTGTGGCGAAATACGGCAGCTTGAAGTTCAACATCAAATCGAATCCGAGGCATCGCGCCGCGCCGCGAGCAATGTCGCTGTAGCCGGAAAAGTCGCAATAAATCTGAATCGCGAACGCGTACAACCCAAACAATGTTTTCAACGTGTTTGGGTTTTTGGCGTTAAAAACCGTTTCGACGATGGGCGCCATGTTGTCGGCGAAAACGACTTTCTTAAACAGCCCCCAGCAAATCAAATACACGCCCGAATAAACCAACCCGCGATTGATCGGCATTGCACGTTTGAACTGAGGAAGCAAATGCGCCGCGCGTTCGATGGGACCGGCAACAAGCTGCGGAAAAAACGCTACATAGACCGCGAAAGCCAACAGGTCACGCTCCGTTGGAATTTTTTGCCGGTACACGTCGATGGTGTAGCTCAACGTTTGGAAGGTGTAGAAACTGATCCCCACGGGCAGGATGATTTCCAACGTGGACGCGTGTCCCTGAACCCCGATACGGGCAAGTGCGGCGATGGCGGTATCGACGAAGAAATTGAAATACTTGAAAAACCCAAGCAGGCCGAGGTTTGTGACGAGGCTTGCCAGCAGGATTGCCTTGCGGCGGCGCGACGGTTCGGGGGGCTGGCCGACGGCGGATTCCTCGACGGACATCATTCGTCCGCAGATGAAATCCACGCCGGTCGAGATGACGATCAGGCTCAGAAACCGCCAGTCCCAACAGGCGTAAAAATAATAGGACGCAATCAGCAGGAGCCAGTTGCGCGCCGTAACCCGATGGCGCAACGCGTACCCCGCCAGCCAGACGAGGACGAAAAACGCAATGAAGTGAAAGGAGTTAAAGGCCATGGGGGGTCCGAATCGGGATCATAAAAACGCCCCCTAATGCACAAAAGAAAGGGGACAGAGTCAATCGCTCTGTCCCCCAGGGTGTATTCTGAATTCAACCGTGCAAAACTTACGCGATGGTGACGTCGTTGCAGAGGTAAACGTCCTGGATGGCGTTCAGGATCTGCACGCCTTCGTCCATCGGGCGCTGGAAGGCTTTACGGCCGCTGATGAGGCCCATGCCGCCGGCGCGCTTGTTGATGACCGCAGTACGAACGGCTTGCGCCAGATCGTTTTCGCCCGAGCCGCCGCCGCTGTTGATCAGGCCCGCGCGGCCCATGTAGCAGTTGGCGACCTGGTAACGGCAAAGGTCGATCGGGTTGTCCGTGCACAGTTCCGTGTACACGCGCTTGTCGATCTTGCCATAGCTCGAGTTGCCCATGTTCAACGCCGTGTAGCCACCATTGTTCTCGGGTTGTTTTTGCTTGATGATGTCGGCCTGGATCGTCACGCCAAGGTGGTTAGCCTGAGCGGTCAGGTCGGCGGCTGTGTGATAGTCCACGCCGTCTTTCTTGAACGCGTTGTTGCGCAGGTAGCACCACAGGATCGTGGCCATGCCCTTCTGGTGAGCGTATTCGAACATTTCGGCAACTTCAACGATCTGACGGTTGCTTTCGGGCGAACCGAAATAAATCGTGGCGCCAATGGCGACGCAGCCCATGTCGGCGGCCTGATCGATCGAGCCGAACTTGATCTGGTCGAACGTGTTGGGCATCGTCATCAGTTCGTTGTGATTGTACTTAAGGATGAACGGAATTTTGTGCGCATATTTGCGGGCAACGCTGCCAAGAACGCCAAGCGTCGAGGCCACAGCGTTACAACCACCTTCGATAGCCAGTTTGACGATGTTTTCGCCGTCGAAATAGATCGGGTTTTTGGCGAAGGAAGCGCCAGCCGAGTGCTCGATGCCCTGATCGACGGGGAGGATCGAGACGTAGCCCGTGCCCGCCAGACGGCCCGTGTTGAACAACTGCTGAAGGCTACGCAGAACCGGAATCGGACGATCCGAGGGAGCCCATACTTTATCGACGAAATCGCCGCTCGGCAGGTGCAGGGTTTCTTTCGGAATCGCGGTGGCTTTGTGGTTGAGCAACGAGTCGGCTTCTTTGCCAAGCAGGTCGCTGATTTGTGTCAAACCGAGGTCTCCGGTTTTTTCAAGAAGGGCGCTCATGTATGGATACTCCTCAAACTGGGGTTGATTTTGTTGTTTCCGGGCTTCCAGGGCCTGCGCGGCCAATGGGGTATTTCCAGGGAAACTAATGCTGCGTGTGTCCTGCGGCAAGGGATTCGGTCGAGCGATCGGTCCAAATTCTTTGCATTCTGCTCCCATTTGTCCGCATTCAAAAAAAACGTCCAGAAGCAGGCGCGCAAACCCTAGGCAACACCCGGTCCCGACTCAAGAGGGAAGCGGGAGCTTTTTTGCCCGTCAGAATAAAAGGTTTATCCCTTTGCGGGTCCGAATTAGAGGTTACCCCGCGTGCTGTGCCCGAAAAAAAACATCTCGTGTCCGATTTTGAATTGCAGAACCCGCCGAAATCTTCCAAAAATGGGCTCTGATAAAAAGAGAGCGTGCATTAGCACACTCGGTGGGTGGCAGTTCGCCCCACACAAAATTCGGTATTGCCGGTTTGCCCCCATAACAATTGCCCTGCCGCCAGGAGTTTTCTCATGGCCGATCAATTTCCTTTCAATCCCTCGGGTGGAACCCCTCCTTCTGGTGGATCGTCGTTTCCTTTCGCGCCGAAATCTTCGGAGCAAAACGCGGCGCCACCTCCACCGCCCACGGCGGCTCCTCCGAGTCCGCCATCCACGCCGCCACTCGCGCCGCCGCCTCCGATTCCGGGGCCCTCGGCTGCTCCACCTGCGGCAGCCATGCCTCCCGCGCCACCTCCCGTGGCTGCTACGCCATATTGCCCGCCTCCCCCAGCGGCGGGAACGGCACCGCCATTTTCACCTGTGCCGCCTTCTTCTTCCGGGCGTCCCGAATCCTCCGTTGTGGGCACAATGGCTCCACCCTCTCAGCCACCTCCAGAAACCGGCATGCCGCGTTTGACCGAGGCTCCACGAGGATCGTTCAGTGCGCCTCCTCCCGCCGCCACGGGCGATGGAGGCGGAGGTGCTCCGTGGTCGGCCGACCAGGAGTACAATTCCGGGGGCGGGCGAATTATCGCCGAATTCGAGGAAATTCCTGCGGGCGATACAAACAAATCCCGTCTGATTTTATTTGGCGCGATTGCGATCGTTCTTTTTGGTTTGGTGATCACGATCGGAGGCGCCATCCATAGTTGGATTAAATCGACCCCGCAAACCACCGGCCCCGGTCTGGTCGTGACGGCTCAATATGCGAAAACCCGCCAGCGCATGCAGATGATTGCCATGATTGCCGTTCGCCACTATGAATTCAATAGCAACGATCCGACGGAAAACGACCTTGTTACCCTGGGGGTTGATCGCGGGATGTTCCTCGATGCCTGGAACAAAAAAACCCAAATCAACGCCGGACTTCTCCGCTCGGCAGGCATGGACGGAAATTTCAATACCGAAGATGACATCTGGTGCGATTTGCGAAATATGGAATTTGGTGGCTACCTGCCCGATCCCACTTCGACGCTTCAAAACATGACCTATCTGCCCACCGAAGCGCGCACCATGGTCAACCAGGCCCAGCAAATGCAGCGCGAAGCAGGTTTACGCCAGGAGCGAATGGAACGTGCCATCCGCGAAGCCGAAGGCTATGGGATGGACGGAATGCCAATCGATGGCGGTTCGTACGACTCCTACGATGGTTACAATTCCCAAAACTCGTATAACAGTGGCGGTTCCAATATCGATTATTCCGACTTCCCTCGCGAGAGCGAGATCGAAAGCGGAGAATAGCCAATTCCTGGTTCTTTTAACTCGGTTCGCCATACCCCCGTTCATTTTTTGTGGACGGGGGATCATTTATGTCAGACATCAGGAACCTTCTTTGCGGGATTGACACCCAATCCACTTCTCGGCTTAAATCAGTTCATCGTGACGGAAGGTTTCGCTCGCTTCTGGGCTGGCACGCCCTTTTAACAGGGGGTGCGTATTGTTGAGCAGCACTTCAGAGCAAAAAAACCTTCATTCTCACCGTTGTGAATTCGGCCGCTGTTTTCTGATGATCCCGACTTGCGGGCGGCCCAGCGACTTCTGGAGGTATGATCTTTGAGCGATTGGGTTTTGTTACTTCCACCGTCCGAAACCAAGGCCACTCCGCCCGGCAACGGCATGACCTTTGACAATGCGATGAAAAATAAACGGACGAACTCTTTCAAGGGTTTGACCGCCAATCGCGAACGCCTTTACGACGCGCTTGATACGGTTCTCAAACGCACAGGTGGCTGGGAAGAAGTTTTCGAGGTACGCGGCGATGCGCTTGAATCCGCCATTCGTCTCAATCGTGCCTTTCGCCAATCGACGACCATGCCCGCGCGGGATTTGTACGCCGGTATCATGTACAGTGCCATTGAATACAAAACCCTTGGGAAAAAAGAAAAGGCGCTTTTCGACAAACAAACCCTGATTTTCAGCGGCTTGTTCGGATTGCTGCGACCGACCGACCGTATTCCGCCCTACAAGCTCAAGATGAGCGCCAACCTTGGCGGCGTCGTCGGCAAAGTCGCCAACTACTGGCGGGGCCCCGTCAGCGAAATCCTGCGCCAGGAACTCAAAGGCAAAGTCGTGTGGAATTTCCTGCCCGATCAGCATCGTCGCGTGTGGGATAATTCGGGCGAAATCAAGGCCGACCACCAGGTGAAATTTGTGAAGCGGGTGATCCGCAGCGGTGTTGCCGAATGGAAAACCATCAGCCACCACTCGAAGGCATTAAAAGGCGCCTTGATCCGTCACCTGCTGAAAAAAGACGCCGCCTCGCCGCGCGCGCTCAAAGACTTCACGCACCCGGACGGGTATCACTACGAACCCTCGCTCAGCGTGGAAAGCCGCCGGTCGGCGTTGCTGGTTTTCGCGGCGGAGTAAAACACAACTCCGCCCGATGTGGGATTACTTCGCAGGCAAAACCGGGAACTTGACGCCGCGGACACCGTCGCCGCGCACCGTCGGGTCGCCCAGTGCGTCCTGGCCGAGGTACACGACTTCCGTACCCAACTGCCCTGGCCGATTTGCAAACA
Organism: uncultured Candidatus Sumerlaeota bacterium; assembly: GCA_964580585.1. Taxonomy (GTDB): domain Bacteria; phylum Sumerlaeota; class Sumerlaeia; order SLMS01; family JAHLLQ01; genus CAZOKZ01. The sequence continues at coordinate 37,991 of CAZOKZ010000003.1, forward strand.
GAAACTGTATCGTTGTTGCCGCTGTCGGTTTTTTGGCGCGTGCCACGATGCGTGCCATGGTGCCTTCGGTCCCAAGGAAATCCCACGGTTGCGAGGTACCCACTCGGTAATCGATTATTCCGCGCGAGGCCATGACGGAATTCGCCATATGGTAATCGAAGGGGAAGTTGTCATGGAATGACCCGTCGAGAATGTTCGACCCCAATGTGATCCAGTTATCGAGATCCGAATCCAGAATTTCCAGAACTTCCGGATCGTACTGAAGCAGCACGGCAACGCCGTCCAATTGAGAGTGCGCGCTGTTGTCGAGTACGATATCCAGGGTGAATTGTTCTCCCACGCGAGGTGTTGCGTCCGGGGGGATTACCTGAAGCGTGACGTTGCCGATCTGCTCGTCTGTTCCCAGATAAAGCTGCGGGTCTTCCTGCATCGTCAGTGCTTCGTCCGGGTCGGCGGGGATGATTTTGACGCTCACCGACACGGTGCCGTCGCCGTCCTCATATGTTTCGCCGAGTATTTTTTTACCGTTATAGAACAGTTCCGTGAAATCGCCCGCTTTGTTGTCGCCAAAGCCGATTTTGGTATGCAGCACGGGTTTCAACGCGCGCCACTTGATGAAAACCATGGGGACCTTGAGGACGGAAATCGGGGCGCTCAAGGAGGCTTCGTACGTGATTTGTCCCGACGTTTTGTTGACCGACGACGTGGGATCGCTTGTTAAAAACGCGCGCAACGCCGAATCGTTAATCGACAGAGGCTCCAGGTATGCCGGGTTGTAATCCAAAATCAACCGAACGGCGTCGAAGGGCTTCTCGCCGGGATTCACCAATCGCATGTCGGTGATGAATTCGCCGCCTTCAACCGCTTGAACATCTCCCTCGTCGCTGCTTTCCAACCGAAGCACCAGGTTTTCTTTATTCGTGTTTGTAAACGAGAAGGATGCCGTGAGTCCCGTGGAGGATTTCGAGGAAAAACTGTCGCGTGGCGCTTTTGCGCGCGAGGATCGACCGCTCTCCACCGATGTCGAGCTGTCGCCGCCTGAACTGTCGCTGCTGGTGGAAATGCTGGCGCCGCCCGAGCTGGAGGAACTGCTGCTGGAAGACGATCCTCCGGCAGAGGACGATGTGTCCGACGAAGTTGGCGCCGAAGATTCCGGCGGGATCGATTCCGTTGGGGCCGATGCTTCCGCGCCCGTGCGATCGGACTGGGCATAAGACTGCGTGTTGCCTGAAGCGGCCAAGAAAATACCAAGGCAAGCGAGGGTGGAAATACCCGTCAGTCGAATCCGGGGCGAAAGGCGTGTCATGTGGTAAGCTCCCACGTGGGGTGTAACGGATCGGTCCATCATTTGGACCCAACCTGATCCTGCAAAGTTGGGCATGTCATCGATGATTAGTCGTTGATTAGCCCCTTGAGCGCGGTCTGGCAAGGCAACAATGCATCGGCGACCGCTTCCCAATCGATTGCCATCAGCTTATTGCCTTCGATGGAATCCAATCCAGCGGGCGGTTCAATGCCCGCCCGAACGGGAATTTGCGCGGAGCGCGAACGCGCAAGCTCCGCTTCTACCTCGGGCGACAGCAAATAATCGATCAATGCTTTCCCCTCATCGGTATGCGGGGCATTGGCGATCAGCACCAGCGTGTTCGGAATCAGGATCAACCCGTCATCCTCCGGTTTGCTGTCCGGATAGATGATTTTGACTGGTTTGCCGTCTTCAACGGCGCCAAACGCGTCGTCGGTATCCGTCACGCACCATGGAATTTCGCCGTCGGCCACGGCGTCTCGCGCCTGGGCGTTCCCCGCATACATGACGGCGTTTTCCAACGCTGCATTCCAGAACGCCATTGTGTTGGTTTCGCCCCACCGAGCCCAAAGAATTGCTGCATGAGTCGAAGTCGTGCCGAACAATGGCTTGGCAAACCCGCCTTGCTGTTTCCAATTCGGCGCAATCAGGTCTTGGACATGTGTGGGGTAGTCGGATTCCTCGGGGATCAGGTTCTTGTTCACCAGGATCACCCGCGCGCGGGCTGCAAAACCGGTCCAGTGATGCTCGGGGTCTTTCAGCTCGGTGGGGATATCCGCCGCCGAAGGCGATTCATAAGCTTGCGTCAAGCCTTCGCGTTTAAGTTGGATCGAACGCACGATTTCGTTGTTCCAGAACACATCGCACACGGGGCGGTCTTTTTCCGCAATCAGCCGATTAACCAATCCGACGGTTTTGACGGCTTCGGTGTCATAGACAGGCATGACGGTGATGCCGGTTTTTTCCTCGAACGCTTTCAGGATCGGCTCGGAAAATTGCCGGTCGAGGGCTGTGTAAACGACCACTTCGCGCGCGGGATTAGCTTCGGCAGCAGAATTATCGCTGACTGTCTGCTCGTCCGAGGAACTGCACGCGGCGAGCAATAACGCCGCTGCGCCCATGAAACAAGCTGCTGAAAATCGATACAATCGCCGAATCATGGCTGCCGTCCTTCGCGAGAGAATAGCAGCCAGCCTGCCCACTGGGGGAGAAGCGGGGCAAAAGGATTAATTATTGGAAGTGCATGTCAAAACGGCAAGAAAGATCTATCCAGGAATTCCCGTTCAATCCGCGCCTAAGTCCCGGAAAAAATCCGCTTCGCGGGTGATTTCCTCTTCGTTCGTTCCCAATTGCACGGCGAGGGTGTGCCGCAAACGCCGCCAGACGGCGTCTTCGTCAATACTGTACGCGGTGGCTTGGGTAGCGGAAGTAGGTTCTGCTGCCGCCAGTGAACGCACCAGGTCGGCGACCGTGCGATTTTGGTGGGGGAATTCGCTTTGGTCGGTTTGGCAAAAGCGTGCGAGTCCCCGAAACGCCAGACCGCCGGAAATGACCGAACCAAAGAGAGCCGTCCAGAGGGTTATGCTGATTGATTGTGTGAACGTGTACGCTGTTGCTCCTGCCCAGAGCCCACCGAGAGCTGTGGCTGCCAACGTCGCGGTGCGGATGACTTTGCTCACGCGGGTGGCGTGTTCTAAATCCGGCAGAGGGGCGTCAGTTTCCTTGCGCCAACGATCCCATTGGTCGCGGCGTTCAAGCTTGACCGGCGCCAGACGTTCAAGCGAGGTGCTGGGGCGGAAGACTTCGCGCAGGCAAAGCCCAGCGGCGAGGGCTCCTCGGCGGAGTTCGTAGAAAATCCGGCTGGTCGGGCACGCGGCGCGGGCTTGCGCCTTAAGCTGACGCACGACGAAAGCATGCATTTTGCCCGGTGTGTTGTATCGATAAAAAGAAACGTTTTCGGGAATTTTAATTCCGAATTCTTCCTCGACCGCCATGATTATTTCCACAAAATCCAAACCCATGTGGGGGAATCCTTCCAATTGGAACGCACTCGATGGAGCGGCTTGCGCGGAGAAATTACCGAGTGATTCCGGGCTTCGCGAGCACTTTTGTCTGGCGACAGATACTCACGTTGGATAGCGTAGGTTATTCGTCCATCCCTCGCAAGCTTGTTTTTCGTCCGATGATATAATAATCCTGCGGACCGTAGATAAGATTATTCAGGCGTTCGAAGTTTTTCTGCACGTCGTCCTCGCCCGCTGGCTTCAAACGATCCCATTCGGGGACTTCGTTGATGCCCTCGCGTTCGACAACCACAAAGCCGGTGGTTTCCATGAAAAGTTGCATGACTTCGGGGAAAATCAGACGTTTGTGCGTCAGGTCGAACTGGAACCATTTGTTGGCCAGATAGGTGTGCGGGTTCAGCGTTTCGATGATCAGCAACCCGCCGGGAGCCAACGCGCGGTGGGCATTGCGCAGCAGGTGAAAAATATCGTTGGGTTCCAGGTGTTCGACGAACTGGAACGCGGTAATCACGTCCCATTGGTCGCGTGGCGCATTGGCAAGGTAATGCATTGCGTCATCGTGTTCGACGTTCAGACCGCGTTGCTGACCCAGGCGCGCCATCGTGGTATTCAGATCCACGCCGCATGCGTTCCAGTTTTCCGCTTCGAGTAATTCGAGGAAGATTCCATCTCCGCACGCCACGTCCAGCAAGCGGGGGCGTTCTGGAGCATTGGCTTTCAGATGGCGCGCGATTCGTTCCAGGTACTCGCGCTGGCGTTTACGCAGGATTTTTTCATCACCACGGAATTGACGCTGGAATCGAACGTAGGCGAGGTCTGTTTCCTTGTCGTGGAACTCTTCGAGCCAATCGACGTCCGTTGCGCGGCGGCGAGGAGGTTCTTGTGCTTCTGTAATTTCTGGAATTTGTGGCGGTCTCGCTGGGCGCAGTTCCAGAATGGCTACTTTTTCAAGCAAATCTTCGATGAGCGAGCGATATTCCGTGGCGTGCAGCAACCGTGCGTTGGATTCGCGCAGCACGCCTTCCACTTCGCCGATGCGGTGTTGCAGGCTTTGGAATGCCTCGCCCACCCAGGCCACCTGGGCGCCGGGGTCGATGCCTTCGATGTGGATGCGCAACTGGCCGATGGTTTGTTCCAACCGTGTGGAAACGTCTTCGATGCGCGATTGTTCTTCGCGGTCAAGCTCGGTCAATTTAGCCTTGTTATCGAGGGAGACCGCTTCGAGATTTTGGCGCAAATCGCCCACTTTTGTGTGCAAATCGTTTGAAAGCTGAACGAGCGATTCGCGCAAATCGGCCCATTTTTGTTCGTTGGAAACAATCGACTGGCGCCAAGTGTGGAAATCCGACCGGAACTCGCGTTGGGCGTTTTCGAGCCGGGTTTCGATATCCTTCAGGATATCGCTGTGCCGGGCTTCGAGGGATTGAACCGTATCTTCAACTTCGTGAAGTTGATCGTCGCGCAGCATGATCGCTTGCGTTAGAATTTCCAGTTCTTTCTGGAAATTCTGTTCGATCTGATCCGTTTCTTTCCGTGCCTTGAACAGGGATTCGCGTGTCGCGGCTGTCAGTGCTTCCAACTGGTCTTCCAACTCGTTGACCTGATCGTCGTGGGTCATCGAGGTGCTTGCCAGCATTTCAACCTGTTGCTGCAGTTCGTTGCATTGGTCGGTTAATTTCTCTTCGTACGACTTGCGAGTGGTTTCCAATTCTTCGATCAGCAAATCCACGCGGTCTTCCAACTCGTGGACTTGATCGTCGCGGATCGAAAGCGTGTGCATCAGCACTTGGGTTTCTTCTTTTTGAGCACGCAGAACGGTTTCGTATTGTTCGCGTTCGCGTCTCAGATGTCCCACGTAGATATCTTCCATTTCGACCATGCGTTTTTGCATCTGATCGACGTGGTTGGCCATCATCTCGAATCCACGCAGGGCTTGCGCGTTGAAAACAGACTGTGGGCCGACCATGGGACCCCAAAGGCGGAGCAGCGCTTTTTTCAGCGTGGCCATTCGTGTGCCACGCATGATTTTATCCACCGACGTGTTGCGGCCCATTTCGGGCAAAATCATTTCGTTGAATAATTTCCACGTGGGAGGCATCGCTGTCGTGACGATGGCGTCGGGCAGCAACATCTCGATAGGTGGCACGGCTGGAGCGTTCGGGGATTTCTCGCCGTTTTGCTGGTTTTCCAGAAACAACTCGATGTTTGCGATTAGTTGCTGTGCGTCATATCTTCCCATGGAGGCGTCTCCTCTCCCGGACCCACTGTTCTAATGCCGTAAATGGACAGACCGAGTTCCCGCGGTTGTTTCTGGAAGTTAAACTCGCCCGGTTCCGTGTAAACGCGGCCAACGTTCAGCTCGAACAGGCTATGGGTGCCGATGGCATCCTCGGGCAAGTCGAATTCCATGATGGCATAGGGTTGGTTCAACTGGTATCGGCCGATCAACCCATAATGCACCCGATGCAGGGAAACGTCGATAGGGTACAAGTCTGGATTATGGGGCGGCAAACCCACAGCGACCAGTAATTTTGTCTTTTTCGGACAAAATACGAACACGCCTTGTTTGCCCATCCACCGAAATGGGGTGTTGTCGGCCCATTCGGTGGAATGGAATCCGGTAAGAAACGGCGCGGGCAATCCCGTGACAGGACCCAGCGGGTCGTGTGCGTGCTCGAATACAGCGGAAAGCCCATCGGAGATATCCAGCGAAGAAGAAGCCTGGCGTTCGCCCGACCATGTCGAGGGAATCCGCACGCGACCGGTAGATTTGACTTCGGTGGCGGCGCGCACGCGGAACAAACACATGCGGTCGGACCAGTCGTAGCAGGTGTCCAAGTGCGTACGGTCCTGGTGTACAGCCACGGTAATCGTATAATCGCCATCGCCGAGCGGCAGCGGAAATTCCGTGTTCAAATTGTAAATTTCACCCGGTTGAAACGATCCTAACTCCATGCCCTGCATGTGAGTGTTGGTGCCGTACACGTCCACCCCGAGACTGTCCTTGATCATAAATCCAATCGTCGGATTTTCAATCGGGGAGAAGAACATCACTGAGATGGACAGGCGCATCTTCGATTCGGGCTGGAAAAATTCGGTCTCGACGCCCTTCTCGTTGAACATCCGCACGCCGGTAACCAATGCCTGGAACGTCCCCGAGCGCCGGGGCCCCGCTGGCGATTCCTCGCGGTCCTTGTTGACCCAGTGGATTTTCATTTCGGAATTGCCCGAGCCGCGCGCGGCCAGCAGCGCTCCGTAATGTTCCAGCACCTCGGCGGGGAATCCTCGGTTGATGATCGTGCCCTGGTCCAGCAGCACCGCTTCGTCGCACAGCGTTGAAACGGCGTTCGGGTCGTGGCTGACGAAGAGAATGGTACTGCCGATTTCACGATAATGGCGAATGCGACGGATGCATTTTTGCGAGAAGTGCGCGTCGCCGACAGAAAGGGCTTCGTCCACGATCAGTACCTGGGGATTGACCGCCGCCGCGATGGAGAAGCCCAGGCGAACCGTCATCCCGGACGAATACGTTCTCAACGGTTGATCGATAAAGGGACCGAGTTCCGAAAATTCGATGATTTCCTGTTCGCTGGCCTTGATTTCCTCGGCGGAAAGGCCAAGCAACTGGCCGTTGATCCAGATATTCTGGCGGCCGGTGAATTCGGGGTGGAAACCGGTGCCCAGTTCAAGCAGCGCCGCGATGCGGCCTTCGACTTTGATTTCACCCGTCGAGGGAAACAATGTTCCCGTGATGATTTTCAGCAGCGTGGACTTTCCGGCGCCATTGGGGCCGATGATGCCGATCGAACGCCCGGCGGATACATGCAGATTGATGTCTCGCAGGGCCCAGAAATCCCGATGACGCGAAGCCAGACCCGCCCACGACAATACGCGATCCACGGGCCGATCGTACAGCCGGAAGCGTTTATTGATGTTGTTGAGTTGGATCATATTCGGGTGCTTAGGACGAGGCTTCTTCGTTGCTTAACTTCTTGCGAATGTCCGCCAGTTGATTCTGCCAGGCGGCCGTTGCATCGTTCGGGGCTGGATTATCAGCTTTGGGTTCTGGCTTAGATTTTGGTTCTTCGCTGATATTTTCCTGCCAGTGCGGGCAATCTTTCTGGTCGGCGTAAGAACATTTTGGCAGTTGCGGAAGCGCCACCATCAATTCCTCGCGCAATTGCTCGAGCGGATAGATCGCGTCGCCGTGGTAAATCAACGGGTCGTCTTTATCGACTGTTTCGCCATGCTTCTCCATCTCGTCTCGTGAAAGAAACGCCAATTTCACTTCCACCTCGACGGGGAATTCCAGTTCCTGCAGGCATCGAACGCATGCGGCTTTCACCGTGGTTGAGAGCGTTCCATGCAAATAAACGTTATGATGGCCGGCCATTTGGGCCTTATATTGTCCAACAATCGGTTTTTCGAACCGATATTCGGGGTCGTCGAGCAAATCGAACTCCATCGGGCTCAGCTCGAAGTTGCATTCGATGGGCTCGATTTTCAGACGTTCGACTTCGATCCGCAAAATGGTCATGGACGGGATCATCTCCTGTGGGGTGCGACGTGGGGAACCTTCCGGTTTTCTCCCCGGGGCGGTCAATGGGGAAGGTCAGCCTCCTTGGGGGTTGACGCGCAAGCGGTGTTCCCGGCTTCCTAGATTTTCGGTCGATTCGAGCCGGGGTCTGCCGCGCTGGTGGTTTGTATCTGAATTTCACGGAAAGTCCTGGGAACACATGGAACACGATATCGGTTCTCTCCAGACATTCGTGTACGCCCTGATGTCGGGTGTGTTGCTGGTGGCGGTGGCGCGCAAGCTGCGCATACCCGCCATTGTGCTGCTTCTGTGTGGCGGGATTGTTCTCGGCCCCCAGGTTCTCGGGATCATCGATCCCACGAATCTGGGCGAGGGTCTGAAAGCCATTATCTCCTGCGGTGTGGCGGTAATTCTGTTCGAGGGCGGGCTTACCCTCGACCTCAAGGGCTATCGTGCCGCCTCGAAAGTCATCAAGCGCCTGCTCAGTCTGGGCGTCGTGGTGACCTGGATAGCCACGGGGATCATCGTTCACGCATTGTTTCATTATCCGTACGAATTTTCGCTTCTGGCGGGCAGTTTGGTGATTGTTACCGGACCAACGGTGATTGGGCCCCTGCTCAGCAGAATTCGACTTAAGCAAAACCTGCATCAGATTTTGCACTGGGAAGGCATTCTGATCGATCCGGTCGGGGTGTTCATCGCCGTGCTGTGTTTCGAGTGGGTTTCCGTTCACATTGGCCTCGGGATGGCCGTTGTCCAGTTCTTCGGTCGGTTCTTTGTTGGCATTGCGATCGGCCTGTTGGGTGGCGTGATCATCGAAATCCTGATGCGCCGGAGATTGATTCCGGAAAAAATGGAAAACCTCGTCGTGTTGGCTGCTTCGATGACCATTTTTGTGGTTTGCGACCATCTGTACGCCGAATCCGGGCTGCTGGGTACGGTGGTAGCCGGGTTTTATCTGGCAATTCGCAAGCCGTTGAAGATCGAGGAAATCCGCGAATTCAAGGCTCAGCTCACCGATTTACTGATCGGTCTATTGTTTGTCTTGCTGGCCGCCAAATTGGATATTCGCTTGTTCGTTACGCACGGATGGACGTTGGCGTATGCCATAGCGCTGCTGATGTTCGTGATCCGGCCGCTGAACATTTTCCTCAGCACCTGGAACAGCGGGCTGACCGTGCGGGAAAAATTCGTCCTCTCCTGGATCGCTCCACGAGGCATCGTGGCGGCATCGATGGCATCGTTGTTTGCCACGTCGCTGGTGGATACCGGGCACGAGGAAGGCCGGTTCCTGGAAGTTTTCACCTACTCGGTGATCGCAGCGACGGTGGTGCTTCAGGGCTTTTCGGCGGGCATTGTCAGCAGGCTGCTGGGCACCCAGCGCCCCGAACCCACGGGCGTCTTGATTGCTGGAGCCAATCGTCTTGGGCGTGAACTGGCAAACTTCATCACCTCCCAGGCCAAATGGGCATGTTTGCTGGTCGATACGAACGCGCGCGAAGTCCAGGCCGCCGAGGACGCCGGATTGGTGGCGATGCGAGCCAATGCGCTCGATCCGAATTTGCCCGAGGATATCGAACAACGCGATATTGGTCGGGTGATTGCGCTGACGGATAATGAAGAATTGAACACGTTGATTTGCCAGCGTTGGGGGCGCATCGTTGGACGCGGTAATGTGTTTCGCTGGTCCACTCAATTACGCGCCGCAGAAGACGACGAAAAAGGCGAACAGGCGGGATCTCCTATTTGGAATCGACTGTCCAAACCGTCCTTCGTCGCTGCTGAATTGGCCATGGGCGAGGCCTCGCTGGTTCGCAGCACCAAGCCGCTGAGTCCGATGCCGCCCGCCGAGTACATTTTGCTCGCGGGATATGGTGAAAACCGGATTTGTTTTAATGATTCCGAAATGCCCAAAACAACGGGCGAAGGCGAATCTAAAAACCAACTGCTCTATCTGAAACGCAGCACGGATTATTTTGCAAAATGCCTGAATCCCAAACTGATCATTCGTACTCATCCCGCCAGTTGGAAAGATCTGCTGCGGTCGATGGTTCGGTTGGCAGTCGAACGTGAACCGCGCATCAACCAGGAAGCCATGATTCGGGATTTGGTGGATCGCGAAGAAGCGTTTCCCAGCAGCGTGGGTCACGGTGTGGCGATTCCTCACACGTATTCCGATGCGCTGCGCCATCCGATGTGCGTGTGTGGACAAATTCCCGCCGGGATCGAGATTATTCCGAAATCCGGGGAGCGCATCCAATTGGTTTTCTTGCTGTTAAGTCCGGCGGGAGACCCTGCGGCGCACCTGGCGACGTTGGCTGAAATCGCGCGATTGCTTCAAAAAGACGAAGTGCGTCAGCGTCTGAAGGAAGCCAAGGTTCCGGATGAGTTTTTGGAGTTGTTGCTCTTTGAGCAGGCGAAAAAATAATGCGGTTGCCGGGGTAAACACCGGTATTTTAGACAGGATGACGGAATGGACGGGAAAATGTTCCGGAATCCTCACGGGATTTTGCGTATGTTCAATCAACTGAAGCGGACTGAAAATCGTGTGACTCTTTTCAGAGTTATACCAATAGCGCTGGTTTTTTTTCTGGCAGGTTGCGCGGCGCACAAACGGGAAAAATCAACCATGGATGCCGCCACTTCTCCAACCTTAACGCGAGCCGATTTTCTTTCTCTAACCGACGGCTCGGTGCCTGATGAACTGCGCGAGGCGCTCGAAGTTCGCGATTACACGTTTACCCCCGCGCAAGATGGCGATTTGCCGCTCGTCAAACTCGACTTGTTCAACGTCTCGAGCGAGAAAGAATTGGCGTTTCAGATTCGAACGGTGTTTTTCCGCGAGGCCGGGACGATGATCGATGCTTCCGAATGGGCCACGGTACACATTCCTCCGCGCCAATCGCACTTTTACCGCTGCCAGTCGTTTTCTCCTTTTGCCGCCAGCGAACAGGTACAGTTGCGGCTCGTTCATCAACCCTCAACCTGAGATCGAAAGGAACACGCGCGTTTGGACGTCATCGGTTGGCTGATTGTCGTGGCAATGGCCGGGCTGCTTGTCTGGGCGCGCCATTCCGTTTGGATGTTCCTGTGCACGTTTGTGCCTTCGTTGCTCAAAAAACTGCCCATGGCGCTCCTGACCATGTGGTTTGTGGCGACGACCGTGTTTTTGCTGACCAAAGCCGCAGGCGACAACATGGTCATGACAGAAGGCCGCATGGATGAAACCGTTCGCCAGAACATCATCCGGCAATGGGGTCTCGACCAACCGCTCTGGAAGCAGTATTTCGTTCAAATGACCAAGCTGGCCGTGCTCGATACGATGCCCTCGCGCATTCAAAACGGCAAAACCATGCGTGACATCCTGCACGACCATTTGCCTGCGTCGGTGGCGTTGGGTGGACGCGCGATGCTGCTGGCCGTTTTGCTTGGGATTCCGATCGGGGTGCTTTGCGCATTATATCATGCGCGATGGTTCGATCATGTGGGCAAGGGCGTCGCGCTTCTGGGTGTTTCCGTGCCGAGTTTCATCCTGGCATCGCTTGTATTGTTTGTCGTTTCGCGCAAGATGGGCTGGGTGCCCGCTATGCAGTGGAAAGAAGCCCGCTATTTATGGGGACCTGCGGCTTGTCTGGGGGCATTTCCCTTCGCAGCGGTGTTGCGCTTGACGCGTGCGTCGATGCTCGAAGCGCTGAGCGAAGACTATGTGCGGACCGCGCGAGCCAAAGGTGTGGCCGAGTGGAAAGTCATCGTGCGGCACACGTTGCGCAATTCGCTTGGGCCTGTGGTAACGTATCTGGGGCCCGTGGCGGCGGGGTTGTTGACGGGCAGCCTGGTCGTCGAGCAGATTTTTGCCATCCCTGGCATGGGCGACATGTTCGTGCGCTCGGTCCAGAACCGCGACATGCCGTTAATTTTAGGCACCACGGTGTTCTTCAGCGCCCTCTTGGTGTTCCTCAACCTTGTTGTCGATGCGTTGTACCCGGTGCTGAACCCAAGATTACGAGACGGGTGACATTCGTTTTTCAGGAGCTTCCCTCTCATGTCCACTACCTCTGACCAGTGTTCCCGCCGGACGGGGTGGATGTTATTTTTGGGACTTTTGATGCTATCGGGGGTGTTGTTTTCTGGTCGGTTGGGGTCGAGTGACGAGATCCTGATGGCGTTTACAACGCGGTCGATTGCGACAAAATTCAGTCTTCATTTTCCTGAAACCTATGGTCAGACATTTACCGGCTACGGCTTGGGAATGCCGTTGGCAGGCGTTCCTTTTTTTGGGTTGGAGTGGTTGCTGCGCACGATTGGAGTGATTGGCGAAACGGCGAATATCTCGCTGTTGCCTTTAGCCAGCGCGTTCCTCTTTGCGCTGCTCGGTGTGTTGGTGGCGGGAAGTGCGCGACGTCTTGGCGGAGGAGAGCAGACAACCCCACGCCAGGCGGCTTGTTCGGCTGCGGTGGCATTGGTGGCGAGCCCTTTCCTGCCTGTTTCGACGATGTTTTACAGCGATTTGTTGGCTGCCGTGGGATTGGCGGGAATGGTGTGGGCGACGTTGCGTCCGGAGGGACGTGGCAGGTTGGCGCTGGCGTTCGTCTTTGCCTTAGCCGCGATCCTGGCGCGCACAGCCACGCTGCCGCTGGTGCTGTTGGTGCTCACCTGGATTTGGTCGTGTCACCGATTCAGCGCCGTTTTTTGGTCGGGCGTTGCCGGAACGGTAGCTGGGTTGGGCGTTTGGCTGGCACAAAACGTAATTTTGCGAGGGGCGCCGTTCGCCACTGGTTACGAGGGCCAGGAATTCACCACGCCGCTTCTGACGGGACTGTTTGGATTGCTGCTGTCACCCGAACGCGGGGTGTTCGTTTTCTTCCCAGTCATCGTTTTTGCCTTTGCAGGAACGGTGGCCGCGAACAATGAACAAGTTCGCCGATATCAACTTCTCGCGGCGGGAGTGCTCGGGTTTTCGCTCGTGTTTCATGCACGATTCTGGACTTGGCACGGTGGCTGGACGGTCGGACCGCGCTTTTTGCTCCCCGCACTCGCTGTGGCGATGCCGCTTGTCGTGCGGGGAATTGTGCAACTCGGTGAGTTTTCCGTGCGCAAACGCAATCTGTTCGTTGCTGCCTTGGTCTGGGGTTTGGCGGGAGCGTGGCTTTACACACTGTTCAGTCCTATAGCGGTTTGGAACGAATTGTACAGCTTTCACCAAGTTGAAAGCCGCTGGTTATTCGAGCCACAACTCAGTTTGTGGACGTTGTGGCCCGCGCTGCTTCAAGACGGCGCGTTCGAGCCGCAGTTGTTACGGGGGGTCATGTCGAGCATCGGCATGGAATCCAGGGTGATTATCTGTGTGTTGATTGCGTTTTGCTTTTTGATACCACTCTTGGGGATTTTGCGTAAGTCGTCCACTTATTTTGATGGGTCGCTTCAATGGTTTTCAGTGGGATTTGGTAAGGCATTCGCCCTATTAGGCGTCCTGTTGATTCTTGGTTTCAGCGTGCTTGGCTTTGTCAAAGGTCCGCGTGGCTGGGAGTTTGATGGCATGCGGAAGGGCTACTCCAAATCGGACACCTACCCTGCGCTTCGTCTTTCCAGCGGCGGTACCTACTACACGTTTGCGGATTTTCGCCCGCATGGGACGTACACGTTTTATGTCAAGGTGCGTGGGGCGTTTCGTGTGTCGCTCGATGGGAAGCCAATCCTTGGGTCGGATGACCGTGACGCGCCACGTCGGTTGGCCCATGCTTCTGTCGAGATTGCGGAATCGGGACCGAGGTTGCTCGCGGTCGAGTTCGATCCACCCGCGTCGGGCGAGCGGATGCTGAATCTGTACTGGACATGGCCGGGCGAGGGGACGATGCTGCGGCCTGTTGGGGGCGAATATACGCTGCCGCGCGAGCTTTCGCCTCTGGAACGCGCGGCGACATTTGTGTGGCGAAGAAAAATCATTCTGCTCGCGGCGGGATTGGCTTTCGTGTTGCTGTTGATCCCCCTGGACAGCCGAAAACGGGACATTCAGGCTGGTTGAACCGCGAGAGCCCGGAGCGCGGACCGCAATTTCACGGTCCGGTGGGGGTAGTGCGCAGGAATTGGCAAGTCTAACTTTTTCAGGCCCATAGGGTCCTATAATCATCCGGGCGACGGGGCCCGAAACCCGTCAACATCAGGAGCGTATCATGGCGGACGAACCATTGCCATTTGAGTATGAAGAGGACGACGAGGAACTCGGGACTGGGCGCCATGTGCATTTGCGTCTGAATGCGTCGCGCTTCAGCGACCTGCTCGAAAAAGGGCTGGTCGATCCCGACGATTTCGAGATGGCGTTGCGCGAGAGCAGCAAGTCTGGCGATCAATTGAACAAAACGCTGATTCGCATGGGGCTGTGCGACGAGGAAGATATGCTCGAAGCCATCTCGGGTTCGATGGGTGTGGAGTTCGTCAAGCTGACCGGGATGCATCTGGATCCGAAGCTGGCAACCAAGGTGCCCGCCAAGGTGGCCGAGCATTATAACCTGGTGCCGGTGGCGATCGAAGACGGCGTGCTGAAGGTCGCGATTTCCGATCCGCTCGACATTCATACGCTCGATGAACTGCGTCGTATTCTGGCAATGGAAGTCGAACCTGTCGTCTCGACCAGCGAGGAAATCGAGAAGGCGCGTAACCGGTTTTACGGCATCGGTGGCGCGACGATGATGGGTCTCGAAGAAGAGCGCATCGCGGAAGGGGGCGAGGAAGAATTTGTGGTCGATTCGAATATTGAAATCGACAGCGAATTGGCCGCCGAGGACGCCGGTATTGTCCGGTTCGTGAACCAGCTCATTCAGGAAGCGTTCCGCGATCGCGCGACGGATATTCACGTCGAGCCGATGGAGAAAGACCTGCGGATTCGTTACCGCATCGACGGTGTGCTTTACGAGGCGCCGATTCCGCCTGCCATCAAACGCTATCAGCAGGCGATCATCAGCCGTATCAAGATCATGGCGGATTTGAACATTGCCGAGCGCCGCTTGCCGCAAGACGGCAAGATCATGATCAAGATGAATAACAAGGAGTTCGACCTTCGCGTTTCGACGGTGCCGACGCCCCACGGCGAATCCAGCGCCATCCGTATCCTTTCGCGCGACAGCGAGTTGTGTACGCTCGACCGGCTGGGTTTTTCGAACTATCACAAGAATATCATGCGCGAGATGATCAACAAGCCTCACGGCATTGTGTTGATCACGGGGCCGACGGGTTCGGGTAAATCGACCACGCTTTACGCATCGCTTTCGGAAATCAACACCCCCGAACGCAAGATCATCACCATCGAAGACCCGATTGAATATCGTATCCCCGGTGTGACGCAAATTCAGGTCAATCCGTCTATTGATTTAACGTTCGCGCGTGTGTTGCGTACGATTCTGCGCCAAGACCCCGACGTGATCATGGTGGGTGAAACGCGCGACCCGGAAACGGCCAAGATTACGATCCAGACAGCGCTCACGGGTCACTTGGTGTTCTCGACATTGCACACGAACGACGCCTCGGGCGCGGTGACACGTCTCGAAGACATGGGGATCGAGCCGTTCCTGATTTCGTCGTCGGTGGAAGGTATTCTTGCCCAGCGTCTGGTGCGTGTGCTGTGCCCCGAATGTAAAGCGACGCATCGCCCCGAGGAACGCGTTATTGGCCAGGTGAACGTTGTGAACGAAGAAACGCATGCGATGAAGTTCTTCAAACCGGTGGGTTGCGAAGTTTGCCGTTACACAGGATTCCGCGGTCGTACGGCGTTGCTCGAAATGCTGAAGATGACCGAGCCGTTGCGCCGTATTATCGTTCAGGGAGCGTCGGCGAACGAAATTAAACTGAGCGCAATGAAGAGCGGCATGCGTCCGATTCGTTGGGACGGTTGGGACAAGATCAAGACGGGTATGACGACGATCGACGAAGTGTTGCGCGTGACGATGGAAGACGAATTCGGTGGCGAAAACGTTAAGAACCTTCTGGCCGACACGCCGGACGCGATGGAACGTCTCGCCAAGCCGGAAGAAGACGTACCGACGTCCTGAGAGCGTCGGGGTAAACTTGGAATAGGATAACGACAGGCTGATGCCTCAATTTTCATACAAAGCCAGGGACGCAAAAGGTCAGCCGCAGTCGGGCACGATGGAGGCGGAATCGCGCGCGGCGGTGATTGCGCGTCTTCAGCAGTTGGAACTGTTTCCGATTTTGGTGAAGCAGGGAGATCGGACGTCGGCGAAGGGGGCGTCAAAATCGGCGCCTGTTGCGACGGCCGCCACTCCGCATACGGGAAACACTATCACGCGTATGTTGCCCAAGTTGGGATTTGGTGGCTCGGCGGAAGAATCGAAAACGGCAAAACGTTCGACGGTGTTGGTGAAAAAGCCAGGGGGAAAACCTTCGGCGAATGTCAAACCGAAAGCGAAAGACGCGGCTGCCGAATCGAGCGGGATTTCTTTTCGTTCGCGCCGGATTAAAATGGCGGATGTGGCGTCGTTCAACCGCCAACTCGCGGATTTGCTCGGTGCGGGCATTGCTTTGGTCAAGTCGCTGACGATTTTGCAAAAACAAACGCCGAACGCTGCGTTCAAGGCGATCATCAGCGAAATCAACACGGATGTTCAGGGCGGCGCGACGTTTGCCGATGCGTTGGCCAAGCACCCCGAGCAGTTTTCAAAATTGTACGTGGCGATGGTGCGAAGCGGTGAAGCGGGCGGTATGTTGGACGAGGTGCTGAATCGGCTCGCGGATTTCAGTGAAGCGGAAGAACAACTGAAGAGCCGTGTGAAATCGGCGTTGGCGTATCCCGTGGTGATGATGATCGCGGGCAGCGCAGCGGTTGCGGTAATGTTCACTTATGTGGTGCCGAAAATCGTCAGTACGTTCGAGAACCTGAATCAAACGCTGCCTCCGATGACGCAGGTTTTGATTACAATCAGCAAATTTTCACAGCAATATTGGTACGTGGTATTGATCGCACTGGCGGCAATGATCATTGGAGCCTGGCAATTTGTGCGCAGCGCCGAGGGACGGAAAATCTGGCATCGTATTCAACTCAAGTTGCCGTTGATGGGGGATGTGGTGCGCAAGCGCGAGGTCGCACGTTTTGCGCGCACGCTGGGGTCGTTGCTGAAAAACGGCGTTTCCATATTGCAGGCACTCGCCATCACGCGCGAAGTGCTCAACAACGACTTGGTGAAGTATGAAGTCGATAAAATCATCGATGAAATCACACAAGGTGCCAGCATTGCCGAACCGTTGCGCAACAGCATCATTTTCCCGGCAGTGACGGTGAACATGATGTCGGTGGGCGAGGAAACCGGCCAGCTCGAGACGGTGTTGTTGCGTATCAGCGATTCGTACGAGATGGAAGTTGATCGCAAGGTACGCACGCTGACGTCGTTGATCGAGCCATTGATTATCGTGCTCATGGGTTTTGTCGTGGGTTTCATCGTGATTGCGATGTTATTGCCGATCTTCAGTCTCGATCCGTCGGGAGGCGTCTAATGCGCGACGCGATTCGTTCCCTCTGCGGTTTTCGTTTTAATACCGCCCGGTTTGTCGGGGGACGGAGAATCGTGCGCCGTGGTTTTACGCTGATCGAATTGATGTTTGTGTTGGTTATACTGGGGATTATTCTGGCGACGACGTTACCGAAGATGCGCGGCTCGAACGAACGTTCGGCATTGCAAACGACGGCGCGCGATCTTGCCCGGCTATGCAATTATGCGCGCCAAGTTGCCGTTAGCTCGCAGGATTCCGTGACGTTGACAATTGCACGGGAAGATCGTCTGTGGTGGATCGATTTACCGGTGGATGAGGACGATCGGTGGAATCGCCGCCATCGCGGTCGCGACCGGGAACCGGCCACGGACGAAGAAATCGAACGTAAATTGCACGACCGATTGAATTTCGCCGAAATTCTGGTCAATGGACGCGATGCCGAGGACGACGAGGTTATCATTACCTTCTACCCGAATGGAGGTTCGACAGGCGCGACGATTTTAATCGAGAGCCAGGGCGGTCGCCAGATGACCGTTGAGATCGAGAAGGCCACCGGACGTGCCAGCGCATATTCGGGCGAACCGCGGACGTTTGGAGAGAAGTTAGCCGCCGCGGGTGTCGATGCCAGCCGATACGGATCGGCGTATTCGCCCGGTGTGGTGGACGATGATGGCAATCCCGTGGCAGGCGCAGGCTTTAGTCGCGTTGCGGGGAGCGAAGATGAACGCGTGGCTGCCTACACGGATGTCGCGGCACGCATTATGGGCGGTGCGACGCGCAAGTATGATAAGGAACACAGTGGTACGTTCGACAACCAGCCCCAGGAATCGTCGCCCGAACGTTACGTGGGGGGGCGTGGCCGATGAAACATGCCCGTCCATTGCGTTTTAAACGCGACAGAAGCTTCGTGCTGCTCGAAGTCACCGTGGCGTTGATCATATTAGCCGTGGCGATGACGGGAATTTTACGTGGTTTCGTCATTGGATTGAATTCCATCCGCATGAATAAAATCGCCCTTTCGGCAACCTTGCTGGCGGAATCGATGCTCGAAGATTTTGAACTCGAACCGCCCATCGAAGGTCGCGACGAAGGTGAATTCGCCGACGATGATCGGTTCGGTGAAGATTTTAAAAATTTCAAATGGCGTTATCAGGTGAAGGAAGAAGAAGTCGATTACGACGATATTCCCAAAGACCCGCTTCAGGAGCCGGAACCGTTGTACGA
The DNA here is from genome assembly GCA_964580585.1 of uncultured Candidatus Sumerlaeota bacterium. Lineage (GTDB taxonomy): Bacteria > Sumerlaeota > Sumerlaeia > SLMS01 > JAHLLQ01 > CAZOKZ01. The sequence goes on from CAZOKZ010000003.1 coordinate 56,580, forward strand.
ATTGGAATTGGATATTATTTATGACGACGGACGTCATCAGCCGTTTGTTCCGGTTTCGGTGACAACGTATTTGTTGGATACGCAACTTTTCAGCACCGATGCGCTGCAATCCAGCCAGTTGTTTTAACGACTCCGTCCCTCGAGGGCGAGAAAGCATGAAGGACCGAATGAAATTAACGCTGCGAAAGGGATTCACGATCCTCGAGCTATTGCTCGCCGTGACGATCATGTCGTTGATTTCGATCGCGGTTTTTGCCGTGTTTCGCACGGCAACGTCGGCGTATAAAAGCGGTCATCGCGAGTCGTTACTTTTGCAGCGTGGTCGGTTTGCATTCGATACGTTCGAGCGCGATGTGATGAATATATTTTATCGCGACGAGGACACTTATAACGAGCACACACGCGATTTGATCGAGGAGTATCAGGAGGATTTGCTGCGCGCGGAAGAAACCGGCGACTTTGAGGCTTTCAATGAGAAGTACGGTCCGTCGGATGACGACAGCAGCCCAAATAATACGGGTAACCCGTTTGAAAAAGGCAAGTTGATCGATCTGCAATTCAACGGCGAAGACAACGGGGAAAAGGATCGCATCACGTTTGCCGTTCGTGTGCCTCTGCGAGAAGGCGCGCCGTACTCAACATGGGGATTGGCACGCATTCATTATGCGCTCGAAGGCGATTTATTAATCCGCACCAGCGAAACCGTCGAAGCAAACCCGCGCACCTGGGATGGACAGGTTCTCGAAAAGGAAATTCCGCCCGAATATACCATCGTTGCCGAAGGGGTGGATGAGTTCGATTTGAGTTATGGTTTCTGGATCGACAGCCAATGGTTCGAGGTGGACGGATGGACATCGAGCGGGCGCCAGATTCGCAATTCCAAATATCTGCTCGGCGAATACGACGAAGACGACCGGCCGACGGATCGAGGAGAATCGCAACCGGGTTCGACCGAGTTCAACGAAGAATTGAACGACCAGGAAACCGAACCCTATGACGCGTTGCCTACCTATGTGCGCATTCGCCTGGTGCTTCAGGACCCGGAAAACGAGAGCAGCAAAACGCACTTAATGCGTGTGTTTCGCGTTCCGAGTTCTCAGGAGACTTGGGTCTCGAACGAGCAATTGGACGAAGAAGAGCGGGATATGGAATTGGATGTACGCGAATCGAAGTATATCCCCGTGTATCCTGGGGCGTTGAGGAAGAGTTGATGCGCAGCGTTATTCGACATTGTTGGGATTGCCTCCGTCCCTCGCGATTGCGCGGGCGTGGCAAACAACTGCGTCCCCGTCGCCGCGCCGTGATGCTCATTCTCGTGTTGTGGATCGTTGTGATTTTGTCGTTGCTGGCTTACTCGTTGATTTACCAGATGACGTTGGAAACGCGTTTGACGTCCGCGCGCAAGAAAACCTTTCAAGCGAAGGCGTTGGCGCGTGCGGGGCTCGCAAAAGGCTTTGTCGATTTGCGCAACGATTTGATTGCCGATTTGTCCGACGAAACCGAGCCGCCTTTCGATGCCGAAGGCGATTATTGGGCCGATCCCGAGGACAAGGAAGAAGTGGAACTCGGCGATGGTGAATACACGGTGATTGTCGAGGACGCAGAACGTTACTTCAACCTCAATACGTTCAAACCGTCGAACCGTATTTTGCTGCAGAAAATCATCGAACAAATCGGTTACGAAGAAGAGGACGCCAAAATCGTGGCATCGGCGATCATCGATTACGCCGACGAAGACGATGCCGCCGCTGTGGATTCGGCGCCGGGAACCGAAGGATTCACCTATGGGTTTTATCGTGCGGAGGACCTGGGAATGTCCAAACGAGATGAGGACATCGAAGAGGTCGTATTTCCCAACGAGCCGTACCTGACTGTGGATGCGTTGCTCGATGTGTACGGTGTGACACCGGACTTGTATTTCGGTCCCGGTTCGCCCGAAGCGGAATATTACAATCAAAACATCGAAGGAAAACAATACGGCAAACGTTTCCAGATTAAAAAGCGTCGCAGTTCGCATGACGATGAAATCGTCGGGCTGCGCGACTTCTTTACCGTCAAGGGTTTGGGCACGATCAACATGAATACCGTGCCGTTGCATGTCTTGACGGCTTATTTGGACGCCGCCGGTCGTCCGGACGCCGAACGCGTGGCTGACAAGGTTATCCGCGACCGTCGCGGGGGGTCTGCTCGCCGGATCGACAACGACAGCGCGTTTAAGACAGTTGGCGATTTGCAAAAAAACGGAACCCTGGCGTCGATGCTCGGACCCATGCAGGCCATGCACCCTTTCGATGTGCGTTCTTCCGTCTTCACATTGACGTCCACGGGTGTGATCGGGCAAGTGCGCTCGACATTGCAAGTAACGGTGACGCGTTCGATGGAAGAATTGCAACGCGTCGAGGATTTCGATACGAAGGAACGCGCGCGCGAACGGGATGAGCGCTACAAAGAACGTAGCGAACGTTGGAACGATAAGGAAGACGAATTGCTGGTGCGCATTCCATCGATCCGAATTTTGGAGTGGAACAGCAGATAATGGATGAAAGGGGAGGCACATCGATCACGGATGTTGCGGGTATTTTCGCTCTCGCGATGTCCTGAGGGAACGAAGAAAACGAAAGCCCTTGGGTTTTCTCATTTGAACAACGTGCCATGAAAACACATTATGCCTAGATCGCTTGCCATAGAACTGAACGAAGCCGATGCCAAAGTGGTGCAACTGCACCAGTCGAAGAAGGGCGAACTCGAATTGGAGTCGGCTTTCCAAGTCTCGTTCGAGCACATTCCGAAAGACGACAACGCCTTGGCGGAAAAAGCACGCCGTTTGCGGGATAAACTGCGCGAATACAAAGTCGCCGTCGCCGAAGACGTCGTGATTATTTTGCCGAAACAATGCGCCACCGTGCGAAAAGTTACCCTGCCATCCGCCGATGCCGACGAAGTGGCTTCGATGGTGGAATTTGAAGCGGAAAAAATCATCCCATTCAACGTCGAGCGCCATATTATCGATTACCAATTGGCGGGCGATTACGATGTGAAGGGAACCGATGTGATCGTCGCCGCCATCGACGCGCCGGTAATGCAAGGATGGCTGGATTTGTGCACGGCGGCGGGTATCGAACCGACGATGGCCGACGTTTCATCGCTCGCGCTCAGCTACGGGTTGCTGAAGAATGTCGAGGTGGCGACACAAAAGGGCACTTTCATCGCCATCCAGGTGGGACTCCAGCATACAGACATTACGTTGTATCAAGATGGCCAAGTGATTTGGGCGCGCAGTGTTATGCATGGAGTTCGGCACCTGGAACGGGCGTTGCGCGACACCATGCATTTAAAACGCGACTTGGATTATCGCGAACTCGATACGTTGAACTTAATGTATCCGCACGAATTCACATTGCCAGGCGTCAAAGCGCAACCGGCTCAATTGAAAGAGGACGAGGACACGGACTTTCTGCTCTTTGACGAAGAGGAAAAACGTCAAAAAACGGAAACGACCATTTCGGCCATTCGCTCGTGGGTGAAAAAACTCGTTCAGAATATTCAACGCACTTATGAATTCGGCATACGTGAATATTCCATCGGGCCGATTCAGAAGATTTTCATTTCCGGGGAAGGTTCGATCATTCCCGGTTTCGCCGATATCTTGCAGAAACATTTCGGTGTAAAAGGCGAAGTTTTCAATCCAACCGATATGCTGCCTGTTTCGCATATTGCCAAAGTGGAAGAAAACGACCTTCCCGTTTTTGCGTGCAGTTACGGCGCGGCGTTACGTTGCATTCGCGGTGAACATCGCGAGTCGATCAATTTGCTGCCGCCGGAAATTGTCGCCAAACAAATTCAATCCGAACGCATGGTGCACTACATCGTTACTGGATCGGTCGCGTTGATCGCTCTGGTTATGTTGTTCATGTTCATTTCATCGCACCTGGAGCATCAACGTATCCTGGGGGACAATTATTCTCAGTACATTTCCGACATGGATGATTTGCTACAGGAAGTGGACGACAAAGAAAGTCGAATGGATATTATCCGGACGAAACGCTCGGACAAAGGCGGTGCGCTCGAAATTCTCGAAGGCATCAGTAATTATCCCGTGATTGGTCCGTCCCCGCAAGGTTCGGTGACCATGACACGATTCGATTATAAGCTGGGCGAGGTCGTGCGCGTGGATGGCCACGCCATGGAAATCAGCAACATCAACGAATTCGTTAAGTACTTGAAGACTTTGGAAGCGAAGGGTGAGCCGATATTTCAAAGTGTCGATATTCGCAGCCAGAATCCCACGAATTTGCCACGGCGCGATCGCAAGATTTATCAGTTCCAAATCGAAGGCATTTTGGGCGAATAAGGGAGACCAACCGCTATCATGAAGAAGAGTGAAAAAATACTGATGGGAATCACCATCGCGGCTGTTGGTTTCTGGTTAATATCAACAGCGATGAGCACGGACGACACGGCTTCGTCCTCGGTGGATGTGGAACGTTTGCGCGAAGATTACAATCAACGCAAAGAACAAATTGCATTGGCGCCCCAGATTTACCGCAACTTTTACGAACTCGTGGGTCAGGATGTCGTCAGCCGAAGCACTCGGCCCGATCTTGATTTCCAGGAAGACGTTGCCGCGTGGTGCAAGCAATACGGATTCAATGCACCGAACATTGAAAAAGATGTCGAAAACATTAAAGAAGTAGAAGATTACCAGTTGGTGATCGTTCGTGTGACAATTCGCGATGCGGAATATGGGAAAGTCGCCCAGTTACTGAAGGACTTTGAGGGCTATGGGTTGATTATTCAAGAAGTCGATATGCAAAGCCGTATTGATCGCGACCTGTTGAGCTCTGTAACCATTTCCGTGGCGCGATTGGTTCCGCATTTCATGGACAAAACACGCCGTCGTTGAGGACTTGCTGTAAACGTTATTAACATTTCGACCATTGGATGAAAGAGACAGTCATGTTGGATCAATATTCAGTTGAACAAAAATTGTTAGGCGCGAACGTGCTCCTGTTCATCGTTATTACGGTTGCCGGCGTGGCGATGATGGTGCATCGGCCTGAAATTCCTGCCGATCCGCCGCTCGACGAATTGCGTGGAATGCTGTCGGACATTTCGCTCGAAGTGCGCACCGACCCGAATCGCAACGCGTCGGACGAATTTACGAAATTTGGAAACGCGCCTATCTTTGAAACGTTAATATTATTACCAACGCCGTCGCCCACTCCCGAACCAACGCCGGAACCGCCACCGAGCCTGAAAGACGCCATCTTGGCATGGAAAGTCAAAGCCATTGCGGGAACGTTGGTAATTGTAGAAGACCCGCGTACGCGCGACGAATTCGTCATGGATTTAACGAAAAAAGACGAACCGAAGATTACGCGTTATCGTAATATTGAAATGCCGATTTACCTGGATTCGATCGATTCGCAAAATTACAAGGCGACGTTCAAATATACCAGCAGTCAAGGCGCACAGACGGTGACGAAAGGGATGTTTGACGAATAAAGTTATCAGCTGATTATTCGTCGGGCAGCGTCGAACAATCCGGCTTTTCTGCTGATGCGCGTGGCGGCCAGTGTCATCTCCAATTGTGGCCCGAAATGACGTTTGAAACGAGCAATGCTTGGGGTGTTGGCGCCCACCCAATCGTAAAGTTGCGGCAAACCTTGCCGGTCGGTTTCTTCCAGCGCGCCGTAATGTAATAACGTCGGGGCGCCAGAGCCTAATTGCTCGGGATCGGATGCTCCGGCCAGATAATAAACGCGATGGGCATCGTGACCAAACAACCCCGCTGCGTGCACGTCTCCGTCCCCATTACGTACTTCAACGATGAAACCGGCGTCTTCGGATTTCAGCCAGGGACCCAACGATTCGATAGACGCGGCGAGCGTGGCATCGAGGCCCTGTCGTTTGGCATTCGTTTTCCAAAGTCGAGCGATGGCGCCCGTTTCCGAAGCGGATAACGTATGGCATTTTAGCCCTTCCTTGCGAGCTTTACGCGCCTGTCGTTTGACCGACGATCCGAAATCGCTTTCCCACGCACCGGGTGTTTCCCACGCGGTCAGATAATTATAATGCGGACGCACATTCCAACCGTGCCACATTAAGCCGCGCGCGTCCGTAACACATGCGGGAAATATTGCATCTACTCGATCAACGGAAGCGGGAATTGCGCGGGCAATGGCTTCGAGTCCATCGCGCCAGAATCGTTCGGCTTCCGCTCCGTCGAGAGTGCTCGATTCCGCTCGCACGAGCGGTCCGCAGGATGGAGCAAAGTATGGCGATTGCCAAAACAGCAATCCTTTACGGCGAGCTTCGCAAAACGCGATTGCCATTTCGATTCGGTCGCCCCGCCATGCGCCGGCAAAACGCGCCTGTCGATTTCGCGCCGCATGCAATGCATAAGCGGGACGTTGCACCAGACTGCGGTTTGCACTGGCGTGCCACAACGATTCAAGCGTTGAGAGATCATTTTCGTCGAGCGTGCGTGCGGTCCAGTTGGTCATTGAACGGGCTCGCTGCCAGCGATTTCACGCAGGAAAGCAACAGCATCCGCGTTGTCCCATGCCGTGGCGCCGGTGTACTCGAATCGCACGCGTTGATCTTTGTCCAACACGATGGTATGCGGAGTGAAATTGATTGAAATCTCGGGTGGCAACGGGGCGGCGAGGACGAAAATTGGCAGAGTCAATTTTCGACTTTTTGCAAAGGATGCCACGCGTTTCAGATTGTTGTCGGCTGCCAGACAAACCACAACAATGTCTTTATCGTTTTTCAACTGGGTATGCAAACGTTGCAAACTTGGCATTTCACGAATGCACGGTGGGCAACTGGTGGACCAGATGTTAAGCAGCACGGTTTTCCCGGCAAAATTTTCCTCAAAGGAAACCGGCGACCCATCTAAACCCACCATGGCGATGGGAACACTGAGTTTCGGCGCGGAGGCGCTGGCTTCAAATGTCGGGCCCGAGTGCGTGGATGTCACGAACAGATAAAAAACTCCGGCGGTCAATAATACAGCGGTGAGTGTCAATGCTTCGTTCATGAGAAGGGATGGCCGTCGGTGATTTTTTTTTTGATACCGGGAAGAAAGGAGGTGAGAACGCTCGCCGCATTCTTCCTCAGGTTAGATTGTACTCGCATGCCGAGTCAAAAGGAACCGCAGAGTTGGGAATTCCAAAAAGTGTACCATTTTCAGGTTGTTCATGCGTTTCCTTGAAATTTCGAACCGCCATTTCATTGCCTGCACTTGTTTTGGGTCTTACTGGTTGCCGTGTCGATTGGCCTGAAGGGGGGATGCCGTTCGCAAGGTTCGCGACTCCGGTATGCTTCTTTGCCAACCCGACGGAATCACACACTGGAACAACGAAGGACACGAGTTGGCGGCGGACTTGTTGCTGCCAGTAGTCGTTGAACAGATGTTGCGCCAATCAGTAAAATATGTGCATCGCCACAGGGTTATTCACCTCGTGTTTCTTGGTATTTTTGTGCCTTTACGATTGGGTTTTGTAATTTTGAGTGAAGATGAGAATTACGTTGAGTGGAAAAAAATCTGCGCAAAGCACTTGACAAAGATACCCCGGTCCAAGCACTCGTTAACTGCACATACGGACTTGGTGCGACGCATCGACTCCGGCCCGTTCAATGGCAACGACGAGGAAAAGTAGGTTTTCCCGGGCAGAGCATGAGAGAAGGAACCCACTGGCTGAGAGGTTCCCGCCCCCGGACTACTGAACTGGCCTCCGAGCCGCTGGCGCGAACGCGGACCCGCAAGGGCCGCCAGTAGTTCCAGCCGAAACGACCTCTCTCGTCAGCAGAGGATACGAAGGGTTCGCGTTCCCCGCATTGGGTTGAGCCGAACCGAAATCGGGGTGGTACCGCGCAAACACCGCGCCCCCGGCAAGCCTCCACAGGCAATGCCGGGGGCGCTTTTCATTTTGCGAGGTTCGCCACGATGACGACGACGCAGACAACTTTTTCGATTCGACTGTCCCTCCTGGGTCTTCGACTTATCCTGCCATGATGGCCGCCCGACGCGCGGCGATCATGGCCTAAGCCGCTCGTTTCCCCTTTTCCATAGCAATACTTGCTCGCTTCTGACCCGGCTCGAAGCAGCCGAATCGAAAGGAATTTCCGAAAATGACGAACACAGCGAACAACAACCGCGTTTATATCTTCGACACCACGTTGCGCGACGGCGAACAAGCCCCGGGCTGTTCGATGAACGCGCGCGAAAAACTGGAAGTCGCCCGCCAGTTGGCGCGCCTGGGCGTCGACATCATCGAGGCCGGTTTTCCGATCAGCTCGCCGGGCGACTTCGCCAGCGTGCGCGAAATCGCCGAAGTCGTTGGGACACAATCAGGAGCGCCGGTGATCGCGGGTTTAGCCCGTGCACGCGAAGGCGACATTCAACGCGCCTACGAAGCGGTAAACGCCGCGATGCGTCCGCGCATTCACACGTTCATCGCCACGTCGCCGATTCACATGGAACACAAGCTGCGCATGACGCCCGACCGCGTCATGGAAACCGCCGTCGAGATGGTGAAATTCGCCCGCTCGCTGGTCGCCGACGTCGAGTTCTCACTGGAAGACGCAGGACGCACGGACTGGGGTTTCATGGTCGAGATCGTGACCGCCGTGATCGAAGCAGGCGCGACGACGATCAACATTCCCGACACGGTGGGCTATTGCCAGCCCGCCGGGTTTGGCGCCCAGATTCGCCACTTGTACCAGAACTGCCGCAACATCAACGACGCGATCATTTCGGTGCACTGTCACAACGATTTGGGGCTGGCGGTGGCGAATTCGCTGGCCGCCGTCGCCGAAGGCGCCCGCCAGGTCGAGTGTACGATCAATGGCTTGGGCGAACGCGCGGGCAACGCCTCGCTGGAAGAAGTCGTGATGAATTTCAAAACGCGCCACGATTTCTTTGGTATCGAGACGGGCATCAACACGCAGGAAATTTACCGCACGTCGCGTCTGGTCAGCGAAATGACCGGCCAGCGCGTGCAATCGAACAAAGCCATCGTGGGCGCGAACGCGTTTGCGCACGAATCCGGCATCCACCAGGACGGTATGCTGAAGCACGCACAGACGTATGAAATCATGACGCCCGAATCGGTCGGCTGGACCGGCGAAGGTTTGGTGCTGGGCAAGCACTCGGGGCGTCACGCGTTCAATACGCGCGTCGCCGCGTTGGGTTACACGTTGGACAAAGAAGAATTGGAAGCAGCGTTCGAACGTTTCAAAGAAGTGTGCGACAAGAAAAAGGAAGTGTACGAAGACGACTTGATCGCGTTGGTGGACGAAGTCATGTTCAAAGGCGCGGCGACGTGGGAATTGGCCACGTACGAGTACGCATGCGGCCCGGACCGTCGTCCCAGCGCCACGGTTTGCCTGTTTGTCGATGGCGAGAAAAAATGCGCCACCGGCACCGGCGACGGACCCGTCGATGCGGCGTTCAAAGCGGTCGATAGCTTGACCGACGCAAACGTTTCTCTGTCCGGGTTTACGTTGGACGCCATCACCGAGGGCGAAGATGCATTGGGCCGTGTGACGGTTTCCATCGAACGCGCGGGCGGTCGTCGTGTCAAAGGCCGCGCCGTGAGCACGGACATCATTCAGGCCGCGATCAAAGCGTACATCAACGCGCTCAACAGCCTGCACGTTCAGGAAACGTTGGCTGCCAGTCGCGCCTCGGCGGAGGCCGTTGCGGTGCCGTCGCACTTGGTGTAAGAATACAACGCGGGCGAGGGACGGAGAAGTCTCTCGCCCGCATTTTATTTGAGAGAGATGACTCATGCCGAAACCACCGATTCGTCGCCATCCGCAAAACGCCAAAGGCGACTTTTATTTCGCCGAGGGAATTTGCGTGAATTGCGATGGCCCGTCTGTGCGCGCGCCGGAATTTTTCGGCACCGTGGAAAGCGCGAATGGTGGCACGCAATGCATTGTTCGTCACCAACCGCAAACACCGGAAGAAATCAATCGCGTGATCCAGGCCATGGAATCGTCGTGCTGCGGCGCGATGCGTTACGGAGGCAACGACATTCGAATCATCGCACGCTTGGAAGCTTCGGGGAACGGGAATTTGTGCGACTGGCGGGAAGTAGATAAAGAATAAACCACAGAGGCACAGAGACACGGAGGACGCACGGAGAAGAGTTTTATTAAAAAGACGTAGAGATTTTTTGAGGAAGTGAAATTATATTTCCTTCCTCTTTTTTATTTTTCTCCGTGATCCCTCCGTGTCTCTGTGCCTCTGTGGTTATTTTTTTCTCCCCAGACCTCCCGAAGTCTCATGATGCCCGGTCGCGTCATCGAAAAATCGTAACGCGTCGGATCGTCAGGCGCGATGGCGCGTAGGGCATCGGTGATTTCCACTGCCGTGCGCAGGTCCGCCGTTTTGCGCGTTGTCAGTTTCAGCAACTCCGCCACGGCGAGCACGTGTGTATCGACGGGCATGATCAGGCGGCTGGGGGCGACATTCCACAGCCCTAAATCGATGCCGTCGTTTGGCCGACAAACCCAGCGCAAAAACAAATTCATGCGTTTGCAGCCGCTTTTTTTCGCGGGCGGCGTGAGCAACAAATGCGCGCCCGACGGCAATGGGGACGGAGGCGCATCGCGCCGCGCCAGTGTGCGTTTTCGCGTGCGAAGGCCGGTGATTTTCTGCTCTGTCAATGCTTCGATCCAGCGTTGCAGCGTCGGCAAAATCGTCGATTCGTTTGGTTCGTCCAGCGATTGCCACATCGCGCCGAGCGATCCGTGCGTGCGCAATGCGCCGCCGATCCACGCCAGGTACAGACGTAAATCTTCGGCGCGAACCCAACGGTAAACGAACCCGCGATATAGACGCGCCCAGTCTTTCGGTTCGCGGGCGGCGAGCGCTCTGGCGGGATGGGGACGGAGGGGACGCAGAACGGTGTCCACGGCTCCTTGGATGGCTTTCACGTTGCCGAACGCGAACGACGCGGCGATCAGCGCGACGACTTCGCGGTCGGCGGGGTCGTCGAATGTGTGCACGACGCCAAGCGGATCGGTGCCGAGCAGCGCTGGGTCGTGGTACTCGGCGTAGAGGTCGTCGAGCAGCGCGCGGAGAGCTTTCTGGCGGGCGTTCATGGAGTGCTGGAGCCTTCATCGTTGGGGGACGGAGGCACGGATGGTTCGGAATCGGGTTTTTCTTGCGGCAACAATCGGCGTTGCAAAAACACGTACGCCAATCCACCGAAAATCGTGAACAACCCGACGGCGAAGAATGCCACACCTTTGGTGCGAAGCGGAGACGAAACCAGATCGTGCGCGAAAATACGGGCGATCGTGAAAATTAACGTTGAGATACCCGCGTATCGAAAAGCTCTGTCCGCCATGAGTAAACCCGAGACGATTAACGCGATAAACACAACGCCCCACGAGGCGGTAATCAACACGTCGGTGACTAACGCGCCGCTTGCAAGAAAGACCAAGCCTGTTAGGGTGCCCGCAAATACGAGCCAGTAGTTCATTGCCGGTGAAAAGAAAGCTTGCCAGAATTTCGATAGCTGTTCGACGTCGAATCTTTGTTTCGCGATTAGAAGAAGTCGGTGCGCAACGAGTGCCAACAACGCCACGCCAAGCCCGCAGAGCGCGTCGAAACGTGGTACGGAATTAAGGGTAACGAACGCCGCGATGCAGAAGGAGGGAATCAGCATGAGCCAGGGGACGGAGACGGCAAGAAGGGCAAATCGACGTCGTGCAATTCCCAGGACGTAGAAAATGCCGACCGAAATCATTGCGCCGAAAATAAAAGGGATTTCTCCGTCCCCGAATACAAATAACGCGCCGTTCCAAACGACGGTAACTGCAAGCAGTATGAGCGTTTGCGCCACGAAATTCGATTTCATCCGACGCGCGGTCATGAACCATGCGCCGATTCCGGCAATAGAGAGAACTCCTGCCGAAACCAGGTTTGTTTTTGCGTCCACCATCACGGCGAGCAACAATGCAAGTCCCGCCAACGCCAAACCGCCAAAGTATCCCGGTCGAAAAATTTCCCAAGTCGTGTCGAAGGAGTTGTGGCGAAATTTTTCGTAGGGATCGACATCGGGTTGGCGAACCAGAACTGGCAATTCGGGCAGGCGGTTGCCCAACAATGCAATGAATGCCGCGGCGCCAGCCATTAAAGCGGCAAGGATGCCGCTGAACGGATCGTGATGTTCGAGCCGTACGCCTGCATAAAGAATGAGGCATAACGCGATGCAAAGTTGAACAAGAATGTTCAAAATTCGCGCGGGTAAATGCAGCGTTTTGCGCGCACAATCGCCCCACAAGTAGAGCATCGCGCCCCACCAGACGAATTGCAGGGGCACGTAACGCGCGGTGCTGCCGGCATTATCCATCATGAAAAAAAACGCGCCCAGACAGAATATAACCGTACCAAGAAACCAGGCACGAGCACGCAATACTGCCATGCCAAGCACCAGGAGCGAGGATGCGATGCCCACACTGAGAATGATACCCAGATCGTTGTTGTTAAAATATTCTCCCATGGCCCAAATAATCGAAACGACTGCGACCAAAGACCGAAATTGTCCCGCACCCAGTTCAATCCACATCAACGGCCCGTGTGTGAATGATTCGACTTTGCGTACCCAGATGCGCTCCCATGGCAAGGCAGACGCGAGCAGGAAAATTCCCGGTAACATGGCCGCTACGAAATCGAATGGTGTCGTCAATGCGACCGATTTGAAATACGGCAACACGGTGAGAAATGCGCAAACGGCCGTCAGGGGACGGAGCCAGCGCATTCCGCGCGAGCGCGTCGCGGCAATTGCCACGACCAGCGCCATTGCCGCCATCACGGCGCTTTCCGCCATGCCGCTGAACGCCGCGACAATGCCCGATGCCGCCAGGACAAACACCATCAACGCGTGAAAGCCCAGCAGCGTGCCACGCCGTAACATCGGGACGAACAACCGCGCGGCTTCAAGTCCCGCCAGCGCAAACAGCAGCACATGCACACGATCCCAAAAGACGCTGGTGCTCCAAACCAGATAAACCGAAAGGGCGCTGAACAGCAGCGAATTCAGCAACGCGCCTCCCGTGGAAAATGGGCTGGATTCCAGAACGATTTCCGGTGCGGCGTCGTGGCGGACGGCTTCCTCGGCGGCGCGTTCTCGCGCCAGCCAGATTCGTCCCCATTTCAAAAACGCGGCACTGAAAACAAGGTGGTAAAATAATAACGCGCCGAGATGAGTCATCACGGGGAGGGGTGAATGGTCGATAGGCGAAATGATCCACAGCCCTAATGTGGCAAGGTACGTTCCCACCAGCGCTAACGAGGTCAGACGTTTCCACTCGTGGCGCACGAGCAATACTCCGGCAGCAAGCGCAAGGACCGAGAGGTTGATCAACGCGAAACCCGCGCTGGTGTTGGCGCTGATTAATGCCGCCAGCACCCCGAGACCGAAGCCCATTCCCGCGACGCCTTCCGAACGCCATCTTTCCGCCAGCCCGACGATTCCGCCTGCGAATCCCACCATCAACAGCAGGGCGAACATCCGTGGGAAAATCGCCATCGCGTCGATAAACCCGCCTCCGAAAGACACAAAGTAGGCGAGCGCCAACGAAATAGCGATGGTGACGTGTCCGGCAGTTTCCGACCGCCGTTTTGCCCAGAATCCCGCTAGGCCGAGCATCCCGGCCACACCGTATCCGATGCCGACCTTCAGCCATGGGCTATCGAACAACGCGGCGATGATGGCCGCGCCAATCAGCGCGAACACACCGCCAATACGAGGCAACCATGTTGTCATCAAGCGCACTTCCCAGCCCTCGTCGCGCTTTGCGGGGGACGGAGCCGGTGGTGTCGCTTTCGCAATCTTGCCGTGGAACTCTTCTTCGCTCATGAACTGCGCGGGAGCTGGGGATGGAGCAGAGTATGGCGGTTGTTGAACCGCAGGTGTAACGGGAATGGGTGGAGACACTTGAGGGGGTGTGTGTTCAACCGGGGTTGCTGGTGGTGGTGTCGGTGTTTCGGCCAGATGATCGAACGCCGGAGGGGCTGGCGGGGCGATCTCGACGGGTGGGTGTGTTTCCTGGGCCGCAACGGGTAGCGCCACGGGTTCTTCGGTTTCTTCCGGGATGGAAACCGGTTTCGGGATTTCTATCGGTTCGGAAGGCGCTGGTTCGGCAGCGGGAGTTTCGAGCGAAGCCGCAACCGAAGCAGCCGGAGTTTCATATTCAGGAGCATGCGTCAGGTCTTGATTTTCGACAGCCGACTCCCGAGCTTCCATCTCGCGCACGCGGGCTTCGAGAGCCTCCAGACGGCGCGATTGCTCGGTAATCAGTTGACGTAACTGTTCGATGTCGGATTCGGCCATGACGAACGACTTTCGCAGAAAGCAGGATAAGAGGTTTCGATGACGCGATGGTGGGGGGAGAAGCGGGGGATTGTCAATAGCAAACGATCATTTACTAAAAATCGATTCTCCGAATCGGCGCGCGGTGTATTTGATTCGCAGGCAGGGATCGGATGAAGGCGCCCTTTGGATCAGGCCTGCTCGCAAACCGGATTGACAAAACCAGCCTTGCTCCCATTTTATTTATTCTCCATGGTGTGTTGTAACTGAGCCGAAGTGTTGCCAGGAGCCGGTGCTGCTTCTGGGTGGCTGTTGCAACCCAGTGGCTGGGGCGATCAAGACAACGAGAAGCGATTTTATGGGCGATTTGGGATTTTCGTTGGACAAAAACTGGAAGGTTCGCGAGGTCGAACCTTACGAGGTGGCGGATTTCGCCCAACGACTTCTGCCCCCGGCAGTTTCTCAGGGCGCGTGGCTCAGTGCGCGTGTTCCCGGCAGCGTTCATCTGGACCTGATCGCGGGTCATCGGATGCCCAATCCGTTTAAGGGCGACAACGTCCGCACCAGCACCTGGGTCGAAAAACAGGACTTTGTTTACAAAACGAGTTTTCTCTTTCCCGTCGAGTGGGAAAAGCGGCTTTCGCAGTCGGACCAATGTGTCGAATTGACGTTTGACGGTCTCGATACGTTCGCGACCATTTATTTGAATGGCGAATATTTGGGTGAATCCTCGAACCAGTTTTTGCCGCTGACTCTTGACATTACCCGACGCGTGCGACCGGGTGAAAATGTGCTGATCGTGCATTTCGATTCCACGGTGAAACGTTGCACCCAGCGCGAAATCGAATACGGTAAACTGGCCGCCGAGCACGATCGTTCACGCGTGTATGCGCGGCGCGAGCAGTTCCTGACCGGCTGGTCCATGACACCGCGTCTCTCCGGTTGCGGGATGACGGGCAACGTGACCGTTCGCCGCGTCAATTTACTGCGGTTGCAGTCGGTCAGCTTCCCGATTTCCATGCTGTCGGGTAACCAGGCGCGGTTTTCTCTCGAAACAAACATCGAATCGCTGACCGATCGCACGATTGATTTGGAGTACACCATCGATCGTCTCGATCCGGTTGGTTCGGGAAGCAAATACAACGCGGTAACGGTGGCTCAGGACTCGAAACGTCTCGGTTTGCGCATGGGGAATTTTAAATTTGCGCCCAGCGTGAAGCTCGATGACCCGGCGCTCTGGTGGCCCTTGGGTTACGGGCAGGGTCGTCGCCAGTTGTACCGGTTGCGAATGGTAGCGCGTCTGGATGGTGAAATTCTCGATGAATTAGAAACACATTTTGGCCTGCGGAAAGTCGAATTGATCACCGCCAACGAACAAGGCGGGTTTCATTTTGAAATAAATGGCCAACCCGTTTATGCGCGTGGAGCTATTTGGGTGCCGCCGGATATTTTCCACGGTCGCGCGTCCGATTCACACGTGCGACGATTGCTCGATCAAGCCGCCGCCGCCAACATCAATATGTTACGTGTGTGGGGCGGAGGACGTTACGAATCCGAGGCCTTTTACCGCCGATGCGATGAACTGGGTATCATGGTGTGGCAGGACTTTATGTTTACGCGCGGCGAATACCCCGATTATCAGGCTTTCTGGCAGAACGTGCAACGCGAGGCGACTCACCAGATCAAGCGACTGCGCAATCATCCGTCGCTGGTTGTGTGGTGCGGAAACGATGCCAAGGAATGGAGCGATTACGAACGTCGCGGAAATTGGGATCGCCAAAAAGGCTCACGGATTTTTTCCCGCATGTTGGGACAACTGTGCAGCAAATACGATTCCACGCGCCCATATTGGCAATCCAGTCCGTTTGGCGGCGAAAACCCCAACAGTCCTGACCAAGGCGATCATCACGCCGAAGTTTGGAATAATTGGGATGCGCCTGCCAAATACCGCGACGTGCGTGCGCGATTTATTTCGTCCTTTGGATTCCAGGCGCTGCCCAGCGAAGAATGCATTCAGTCGTTTACGAGCGAAGTCGATCATACGTTGAACCATCCGGACTTCGATTTACATCAATTGCAATCCGACGGGAACGCGCGACTCTTCCGATACATTGTGGCGCATCTCCGTCCCCCGGAATCGTTTGAAGAGCTCGTGTATTTCAGCCAGTGGGTTCAGGCCAACGCGCTTTCGTCGGCCATCGATGCGTGGCGCGCAGCCAAACCGCAAACGATGGGGTCGCTTGTGTGGCACTTCAACGATTGCTGGCCGGGAATCACATGGTCGCTCGTCGATTATTTGCGCAACCCGAAGCTCGCATACTGGGCCGTGCGCCAGGCATACATGCCGATTTCTTTGATCATGATGAATGCGGAAGACGGCTTGCATGTCGTCATCGTGCACGATGGCCCGCGCAACGAAGGTTTGCAAAAACTCGTGTGTCGGTTGAAGGCTTATCAACTTACCGGCGAGCTGATCGATTGGCGCGACACCGAGGTGGAGTTGGCCGCAGGTGGTAAAGTGGACGTCGGATTGTTTTCGTACGAATCGCTCAGCATCCAAGATCCGCGTCGCACCGTAATCGTTGGCGAGCTGTGCGCGGGACGCACCGTCCTGGCGTCGAAATTATTCTCGCCCGTCGAACCGAAAAAAGCGCCCTATCCCGAACCCGAATTAACGTGCCAACTCGACTGTGTACTGGCCGGAGCGCGCGGTGTGTTCATGGTGCGCGCGAAAAACGTCGTACGTTGTGTGGAATTGCGATTCAAAGACATGCCCGAAGCGCGAATTCGCTTTGAAAACGGGTTCGATATCTGGCCCAGCCGCGAAGTATGGATTACCGCCGATTTGCCGCTCAATACACCGCGTGAAAAAATTATGGAGAGCATGCAATTTCGTTGCCTGAACGATTCGGTGTTCGAGCGCAATATTATCTGGCACGACCTGCCCGTTCGCGAAGGGGGCGAAAGCCGCGCCGACGACACGATGCTCGACGCGCCCGTCATCGCCGCGCGCCTGCGCACCTCCGACGTGGTGCCGAAGTTGAAGGATTAAGCGGGCGAGGGCAAACCTCGGGGACGGAGCGCGGGTTATGTATATTAATCTGCCACAGAGGATTCAGAGAACACCGAGAATTTCAGAATAGAGAAATTAGCCCTGATATTCGTCAGGTAACGGGGATGGCTTGTACATCAGAATTATGAAATTGATACATTGGATCTGAGAGTTTCGGACATGGAAGAAAAATCGCGAATTGGTGCCGGCTGGGAATTGGTGGGGTTGTGCTTTATTTTAGGGGGAACCTATTTCGTGTTGAGTGCTTTCAATAGCGGTATTGGTGTGCTTCCCATTGCGTTTTTTGTATTCTTTCTTGCTGGTGTTTGCTATGCGTTTGCTCGAATTCTTCGTGAACTTAATAAAATTCAAGAGCAAACCAAAGAGAACGGACGATTGCTAAAACTCTTAGCCCAGGAAAACGATCATAAAAAAACCAGAGAGGTTTCGACGAAGACGGGCACCTCAACTGAAGTGCCTAAAATCGCAACTGGTCACCCATTTTGAAACGCCTGCACCAGATTGTATTAATCGCTTCTCTTGCTGGGATTTGCTGGCTTGGAATGCAGGCAATTCATGAACTTGGGCATGTTCTCGGAGCAGTAATTACGGGAGGTTCCATCTCCAAAGTTGTTTTGCATCCATTGGAAATTTCCCGGACCGATCTGGCAAACAATCCCCATCCACTCGTTGTCGTTTGGCTGGGACCGATAGTGGGCGTTCTGGTTCCATTGCTCGTTTGGTTTGTTGTTTGGAAATGGAAATTTCCCGGCGAATATATTTATCGAAGCGTTGCGGGATTTTGCCTGGTTGCCAACGGAGGTTACATTGCCAGCGACGCGTTTTTTCGTGTGGGGGACGGAGGCGATATGATTCGCCACGGGTCTAGTGTATGGCAATTGCTTGCGTTTGGCTTGTTGACGTTTCCGTGTGGAATCGCACTTTGGCATGGCCTTGGTCCAAAGTTCGGATTCGGTGAATCTCACGAAAAAGTGGATCGACAAACCACACTTGTTTTGCTCGTCTTATTAGTAGTGTTATCCGGTATTGAATTCTTGATCGATAGCCGATGAAGAATGTAAAAATTGGAAGCGGTGAACTATAAACTATTAACTAAGAACTCCTCATGACTCGCTTACTTATCATCGAAGACGACGCTGTATTTGCCAATCGCCTTGCGCGGAATTTGGGACTCGATGGATTCGATGCGCAAGTTGCCGAAGGCCCCGAGGCGGGGTTGCAACTTCTTGCCGCCTCGCGATTCGACGCGGTGATTTGCGATATTAAAATGCCGGGCATGAGCGGCCTTGAACTTCTCAGTCGCGTGCGCGAAGGTCGCGAAGCTGCCATCGATCCTGACATTCCCATCTTGATGCTCACGTCGGTGAACAGCGTCGAAACAGCGGTCGATGCCATGCAACGCGGGGCGAGCGATTACCTGACGAAAGAAGCCGGGCGCCAGGAAGTCGCCGTGCGGTTGCGCAAAGCGCTCGACCAGCGCGCCGTGGCCGAGGAAAACCGTCGCCTGCGCGCGACCATCGAACGGGTCGATGAATTCAGTCAACTGGTGGGCGCCTCTTCCGGCATCGAAAAAATCAAAGAAGAAATCGCGCAAGTCGCTGAAACAAACGCTACCGTGATGTTGCTTGGCGAAACGGGCGTGGGTAAAGAACTCGTCGCGCGTGCCATTCACCGCGCGTCGGGTCGTACGGGCGACTTTGTCGATATTAACGGCGCGTTGCTGCCCGATGATACGATGTTACAGAGCGAACTTTTCGGTCATGAACGCGGATCGTTTACCGATGCGAAGGCGCAGAAAAAAGGCAAGTTCGAGTTGGCCGACGGCGGAACGTTATTCATCGACGAAGTGGGTGAAATTTCGCGCGAAGTGCAGGCGAAACTGTTGCGCGCGCTTGAAACCATGAACTTCACACGCGTGGGCGGCACGCGTTCGATCACCGTTGATGTGCGTATCATCGTGGCGACGAATCGCGACCTTGGCGAAAGCGTGCGTGAGGGCACGTTTCGAGACGATCTCTACTATCGATTGAACGTTTTTCCGATTCAAATTCCTCCACTTCGTCAACGCCGCGAAGACATCACACCGCTGGTGCAATTTTTCCTCGCACGCGCGGCGGCGCGTTACTCACGACCAAGACCGGAAATTCAACCGGAGGGCATGGCGCTTCTGCGAGCGTACGATTGGCCCGGGAATATTCGCGAACTGCGCAATATCTGCGAGCGCTTGCTGATTCGTGCGCGTGGCGGGTCGATATTAACGGCCGACGATGTGCACACGTGCGGAATCGGACCCCGCGATTCAACCGCCAGCGTAGTCGATATTCCCGACGACGGTCTCAACCTCGATGAATTGGAGCAAAAGCTCGTGCTCGAAGCCCTGCGCCGCACCGATTGGAACCAAACCGAGGCGGCAAAACTGCTCGGCATTTCCGTCGATCGCATGAACAATCGCGTGCGTAAATTCGGCTTCACGCATCCGCGTTGGCGGGTGAATAAATAGGGAGGCTCGATCATGTTCAGCGGTCATTCGATGGAATGCAACAAGGCGCTTTTTCTTGTATTATCCTTTGCATGGTTAATAAACGTTGCGTGGGCCGAACCCATTCACAATCCAACTTTGGATACGGTCGAATGGACGTTGGAAGTTAAAAATTCAAGCGTCGAAGTTTTAGACGCCGTTGAATTTCAAATTCGGCTTCATAATCCCTCACAGACCGAAACCGTAATCGTTGATCGCCGATTATGGGACCCCAGTTTGCTCTCGAATTTTCCTGGTCTGAAGGCCACCTTGATTGGCAGCGACAAGAGCATAAAATTTTCGCCTGGCATGTTGGTTTGCGATCTGAGTCCTGGACGATCTTGGGATACAGTCAGCGATTTTCCAGCAAGCAGGCGTTACGATATTCCGCCGGGTGAAACGATACTCATACCGGTGACAATCCAATCGTACCTGGATACCGCCCCGCCGACACGATTCTGCATACCCGGAACTTACCGTGTAACTTATCAACCAACAATTGAAGATGCCATCGAACAATCGATCGAAATCGAAATTCGCGCCCCCAATGTTTCCGATCGCGTGAATTATAATAGCCTGGATCGCGCGCAGATTTTCAAACGTTGCATTGGCGGAGACCCACATTTCATCGAAGCTCTCGAATCGATGAAAATGGGGGACCCCCAGCGTTTATGGATGATTCAAGGGTTTCCTTACCACACCGCCTACCAAACGGAAAGCAAGCGTGTGTATGTTTCGCTCCTAAAACGAGAATTGTCGATGGAGGAGTTTCGAGAAATCGCTCAAGCCGTGCGGATCACGAAAGACAAAGACTACTGCCCGCTCTTGATCGCCAAGATGGAACGCTATCCCGATTTGCACGCATTGATCGCTTATTCCTTATACGATCTCGACCCCGCGACCAGCTTGCCATACCTCATGGAACAATTTCATCGTGATGTCGAAAACCCGAAACCGTACACATCCTCCGCGCATCTACCGATTTTGGAACAAAGGATCGAAGCGGCGAAAGAAGCCGCCGCGAAAGAATCTGAAATCCAATCGAGTGAACCGTGAGCAGGGTAGTCGATTTGATTTAAAAACCGAAAACTATGAACAAAAAACTATCAAGCTTCATACTTATCCCCAACATTGCGAGAAAACAAAAATAACACTTGACGTCCTGGCGTTTTTCGGAGAATTCATGCCCAACGCTGAGAAAGGAGGTGGTCTATATATGTGTGACTGTACCAGCGAGGTGGCTGAGTCCTAGCCCCACGTAGAGTCGGTCAAGGCTGGTTGGCCTTTGTCCGATTGCGTCGGCCAGGAAGACCCCCTTGGTCACCGCAGATGTAACAGCAACTCATGATGAGCCGCCGCCTCCACATCAGCGTGAATCGCGGCGGCTTGTTTTTTTTCCTCCCCTCATCTAAAAAAAAGATTTACCTCCTGGTAAAAATTCTCTAAAAATCAGGACAATGCTACCCGAGAAGGTAGTGGAGTCCCCCAATTGATTGGCACGTTTATGATATTGCTTTTCGTAAATCGATAATTGTCTTATCTTAGGCTAAAAAAATATCTGTTCAGTTCAGACTGGGGATTTCCGCCGAAAAATAAAATGTTGGAGTGATCCATCCAAAAATGCGACCTGTTTTCTCTTTTCACGCTTGGCGTGTTTTTTCCGCCCTTTTTGTTCTGGTGGCATGGGCTTCGTTGGGGCATGCCGGCCCATTCGATTCTTATGTCGCACGATTACCGCGTACTTCGGACGGTGGGATTCTGTTTTCCGTCAAAGCGCCCGGCGCCCGAGCAGCCTATCTGGTCGGCGATTTTAATGGGTGGGGCGGTATCAAGTCGGGCTCGATTCCCAAAGCGCGTACCGCCATGGAAGGACCCGATGATAACGGTGTTTTTACCAAGACATTGAAACTGACGCCAGGATCCTATGGTTTTCGTTATGTGATTCACGATCATTGGGACCTGGAGCTTCCCGTTGGGGTTGATCTGATCCCTTTTACCCCGGACGGGAACAATGTTTTGCAAGTGAACGTGAAAGGCGAAGCCGAGCCGGGAGGAACCCCCTACGTTTATCCGCCTCGTCCAACCGAAAATGGAATGGAGTTCCGCGTTTTCGCCCCCAGCTATTCCAAAGCGTATCTGGTGGGGACATTCAACAGTTGGGGAAATCAGAAACAAGGTATTGTTACCGACGAAAGCTGCGCCATGCAGTCCGTGGACTATAGCGAATTCGTGAAAACGATATCGCTGTCTCCGGGCAAATACGAGTACATGGTCAATTTGGATAATCGAGCCGACCGCTGGATGCACGGTTCGGATCAACTTCCAATGGGTCCTTCGGGACGGCGTTTTTTTATGGTCGAATTCAACCCGCTGGGAAAACCCAAGGACACCCTGTTCGCCTTCCCACCACGTGTCGTAAATGGGGGAGTCGAATTTTGTATTTTTGCGCCCGATTCGACCAAGGTCAGTATCGCGGGAACCTTTAACGGATGGGGAAACCATAAAGATGGTCAAATCAATTCGGAAGAAGCGCAAATGGCAGCGGCAGGCAATGGTTTCTTCTTTAAGAAATTTGACCTGATACCCGAGACCTATTCCTTCCAATACGTTGTCGAAGGCAACTTTGGTGGATGGCACAAAGTGGACGAAAAATACCTGCCGCGCGATCATGACAGCAATAGCATGTTTACCCTTTCGGGCGATCAAATTACCGAGATGAAGGGGAAGCGCGATCCACGCATGGATTACGCGGAGTTGCTCGATCTCAATCCATCGCGACTTTCACACTACTCATCCCGATTCAGCCAAAGCTCGATCCAACAACCCATCATTTATCTGTTCTATCAACCGGGGAACGACGATACATGGGAAGTCATTCGCTGGCTTCATTCCGACGAAGGAAAAGAGTACTGCTCCGCAACGCAAATTCACCTGTTCGATTGCTCAAAATATCCGGTAACGCCAAAAGAATACAACGTCTCTGCATATCCCACCGCCGTGTGGGTAAATGAAATCGGCGAAGAACTCGGACGCACGGAATTTGACAGTTCCATGCCGCTGTTTATGGAAAAATTCAGATTCCTCGGTGGAACGGAACGCCTGACAGCCAGCAATTGACCAATCGACACTACGCCGCCGGGGCTATCGGGGGCAGATCGCCGTCATTATTGTCGTCCGGTGAAATCCAATCTTCCGGCTTCAGAGGTGGCAGACCGAATCGCGCGCGAGCCTGATCGCAGCGTTCGTTTTGCACGCCATTGACCCATGAAGCATCGAACGCCCGGCAAACGCTCGGCCGGTTCGGGTGGATCGAGCAAAACACCTGCTTGCAGAGTTCGCCTTCCAGCGCCACACACCGAGGATTCGAGCCGCCGGTTCCCTTCATCATCAACCGGTGCGGACCGAGACGATCGGTCATTTCGACCGGCACGCCGCCCGGCGTGGTCAGGTTCGATTCCCCCCAATAAAAACTGACGCGAAACATCGTGCAGCACACGCCGCAGCTCAAACAGGGATTCGGGGGATTGGCCATGAGACACTCGATCGGTGGATAGTTCATTCAGCCCGGAGGGCGAGCCAGAATCAACTATCCACTTTTGTTCGGAAATCAAGCGGAACCCGCACAGAATGAACCCACCCTAACTCCGGGATTAATGATTGTTAATAATTCGGAATTTCTTTGCAAAGTTCGACTGGGTTGATAAAGTGCAACCGTCTTGGGGCTGCGTTGTTCAAACCCAAAGCGTGTGATTTTAAATCTCCGATGTGCGAAGATTCCGAACGGCATGTTTTGAAGGAAAGAAGGATACCATGAAAAGTCATCTAAATATTACTCCTTATACGCTTGCTATGCTGACGGTGTGGATGGGGTCGTCGGCCATGGCTCAGATTTCGATCGATTCGCTCGTTCCTAATAGCGCCAACCCGGGTGACAACAACGTGAGTGTGACCGCGACGTTGAGCGGGACGCTCCCGCCCGCCCAGGTTCAGCCCACGGCGTTTGAAATCGGAACGCTCAGCGGCTTTGCCGTGTCGCGCCCCAACTCTACCGAAGTTACCGCCACGTTCAGTTTCCCGGCCAACATGCCCGAAAGCGTCTATAACGTGACGATTACGTTTCCTTCGCCTAACGGCGATTTGCCCGTGATGTTAGCGAATGGGTTTACCTTGGGGAACGCGGCGCCTCCCGCAACGAACGGTTTGGTTTCCAGAACGGGATACAGCTACCCGGGCTATACGCTCTTTGCGCCCATCCAACAAACGACGACGTACCTGATCGATCAAAACGGCAACGTGGCTCATACGTGGGAGAGCAGTTATTCTGTCAATCTGTCGGCTTATTTGATGGACGACGGATCGATTCTGCGCGCGGCGAGCGATGCGGGGACGGGGTTGGTCGAACGCATCGACATAGACAACAACGTTGTCTGGAGCTGGACGCCGAGCGTTGACTCGAACTTGAAATTGCACCACGACATCGAGCCGCTGCCCAACGGCAACGTCTTGATGATTGCGTACGATGTGATTACCGCAGCCGAGGCCATTTCTGCGGGGCGCGATCCCTCCTTGTTGAGCACCGATGAGCTTTGGTCCGAAAGTATCATCGAGGTCGAACCCAATGGCGCCAACGGTGGGACGATTGTCTGGCGATGGAATGCTTGGGATCACCTGGTCCAGGATTATCTTAATGTCAAATCGACGAACGGAAAATCGACCAATGGTGCCCCGGGCGCTCATCCCGAGCTGATCGATCTGAATTATGTGCTGAACACAGATGAAGACTGGCTGCATTTCAACGGAATCGACTACAATGCCGAATTGGATCAGATTGTCGTCTCGTCGCGTTCGTTGAGTGAAATCTGGATCATCGATCACAGTTCGAGCACCGCCGAAGCGGGCAGTCATTCTGGCGGAAATGGAGGCCGAGGTGGCGATTTGCTCTATCGGTGGGGGAATCCCCAGGTTTACGACGCGGGCGATGCAAACGATCAGACTTTTTTTGGTCAGCACAATCCCCAGTGGATCGATAGCAGTTATCCCGGCGGAGGCAACATCCTGGTCTTCAACAACGGCCAAGGACGAACAGGCGGCGATTATTCTTCGGTCGATGAAATTGTTCCCCCGCTCAATGGTTACAATTACACCCTGACGCCAGGTTCGGCCTGGGGACCGTCCTCAGCGACTTGGACATATGTCGCTCCGAATCCAACGGACTTTTACGCCGATCATATTTCCGGCACGCAACGTTTGCCGGATGGCAATACGCTGATTTGCCATGGAACCGCGGGAGAAATTTTTGAAGTCACCCCGAGCGGAGACATCGTCTGGGACTATATTAATCCGTATATCGCCAGCACGCCACAAGGCGACAGCAACCAACTGTTCCGCGCGACCCGGTATGATCTGGACGCCGATCCGATCATCGCATTGGGGCTCAATAAAACCGGATCGAACCAATATTCTTACCCGATTGTCGATTCGGCCCAGGTGTTATGCTACAATAACACGTCGGAAATTATCGCTCCCGCCTCGGGCGAGGCTTTCTATGGTCAGGACGCCCAGTATTTTGGTTACCAACCCAGTTACACGATCAGCGCCGATGGCTTGACGGTAAGGGACAACATCACGCGCCTGGTGTGGGTGAAAGACCCCGATCTGAATGGTGACGGCGTAATCGACGTGAACGACAAACTGTCGGCTGACGATGCGGAACTTTATCCCGCGACGCTCAATGCGATTAATTACGGCGGTTACAACGATTGGCGTTTGCCATCGGTCAAAGAGCAATACTCGCTGATGGATTTTTCAGGCGCCACAGGCATGGATGCGGCCAGTTCCAAACCGTATCTCGATACCGCGTATTTCGATTTCGCTTTTGGCGACGAATCGGCGGGCGAACGTTACATTGATTCTCAATGGGCCACGACCACACGTTATGTCAGCACGGTCTTCGGCGGCAGCGAAGCAATGTTTGGGAATAATTTCGCCGATGGGCGTATCAAAGGTTACGGTCTGAGCGATCCTGGTACCGGTGGGGAAAAACTCTTCTACGTACGTTGCGTGCGCGGCAATCCGGACTACGGTATCAACGACTTTGTCGATAACGGCGACGACACGGTAACCGATCTCGCCACGGGTTTGATGTGGCAGCAGGACGACAGCGGCACGGGTAAAAACTGGGAAGAAGCGCTTGCGTACGTCGAGCAAATGAACGCGGCGAACTACCTGGGGCACAGCGATTGGCGATTACCGAATATCAAAGAGCTGCAAAGTCTCACCGATTACACACGTTCGCCGGATACCACGAATTCCGCCGCCATTGACCCGATTTTCAACGTGACGCCGATCACCGACGAAGGCGGCTCGACCAATTATCCATTCTACTGGAGTGGCACGACACACGTCGAAAACGAAGTTGGAACTTATGCATCCTACGTGTGCTTTGGCGAAGCCCTCGGATTCATGGAGGACCCGATGAATCCCGGCACATACAACTTGCAGGACGTACACGGCGCCGGTGCGCAACGTAGTGACCCGAAGGAAGGAAACCCCGCCGATTATCCCAACGGCCATGGACCTCAGGGCGATGTCATCCGCATTTACAATTTCGTGCGTTTAGTGCGCGACGCGGACATTGCACCCACACCGACGGTAACAAGCGATCAGTGGGCGATATTCTAACGGGAGCACGGCGGGATAAATCACGAAGCTCGATTCAAGCATGAGTCCTATGCGACCTCTATGTCACATAGGACTCATGATTATATAGATGCCTAGGGGACGCTCTATCCCCACCGTGCCAGGATATGCATGCTGATATGCACATAGATGAACAACCCGGCAACGTCGATCAGGGTGCTGATAAACGGACCCGACATCAACGCGGGGTCGAGTCCCATTTTTTCCAGCACCAACGGTAGCAATGTGCCGATTAAATTCGACATGGTGACAATCGTTGCCAGTCCGATCCCGATGCATACACCGAGAACGACACTGCTTTCCAGATAAAGAACGATGTTAAACGCGAGCAGGCCCAAAATGGTGGCGAGCAAAAAGCTGACACCAATTTCGCGCATTAGGATCTTCAGCGTGTCGGATAATTCCACTTCACCCGTGGCGAGTGCGCGAATGACCAGCGCTGCCGATTGCGTTCCCGTGTTACCACCGGTGGCAACCATGATTGGGATGAACAATGCCAACACGATGGTGGTATTGAGAAAATCCTGTGCGCCTTTCAGCAAAAACACCCCAACCGTTTCCGCCAGAAGCAACGCCACCAGCCACACAACGCGGCTCTTGGCCAGGTCCAGCACACGCGCGGTCAGATACGAGTCCTCGACGGGAATGATGGCCGCCTGCATCTGCGCGTCCTCGGTGTACTCGGCCTCGATAATATCCATCATATCGTCGAATGTGATGATACCGAGCAATTTACTGTCCGAATCGACGACCGGCAGCGCGATCAAGTCGTAGTGACGCAACATCTCGGCGGCTTCTTCCTGGTCGGCAGTCGCCTCGATCTTGATCACGTTTTCTTCCATCATATCTTCAATGACGAGATCGAGCGGAGCGGACACCAACTTGCGCAATGAAACGGTGCCGAGAAGTTTTTGATGCTTATCGACGACATAGAGCGCGTACACCGTTTCGCGATCGATACCCAGACGACGGATTTTTGCCAGTGCGTCCTCGATCGTCATTTGCGGGCGCAGATAAATGAAGTCCGGCGTCATCAAACGCCCGACGCTTTCCTCCGGGTAATTCAGCAGTGTCTGGGCAATCTGTCGCTCTTCGGGCGACAGCATCGTCATCAGGCGGCTGGCGGCGATCGCAGGCAAATCTTCGAGCAGCGCCGTGCGATCGTCGGGCGACATCTCTTCGAGGATGTGGCGGATCGTTTCGCTCTTCAGCTTTTCGAGCAGCGCGGCCTGCTGAGGAAACTCCAGGTACTCGAACACCTCGGTCGCCACGTCTTTCGACAGCAGACGAAACACCACCACGAGGTCGCTTTCCTCGAGGTCCGAAATCATTTCGGCCAAATCCACGGCAGGCAGTTCCGCCAGGACTTCCTTCAGGTTGCGGAAGTCCTTGCGGGCAACGAGTTCTTCGATTTCGGGAAGGAGCAGTCTGCCGAGCATCGAAGGGCCTTTGACGCAGGAATGGGAAAGTTCAAGCAGGACTGAAACGGTATCTCAAACCGAGTGGCGATTCCGGTCAATGGAAGGTTGGCGGCGAGAGGGAACCGATTTTGGAAACCGGTTGCTTGAAAGCAGGGAAAGTTGGCTTTTCGGGGAAAAATAACGGGTTACCGTGCGCAATCTTTCGGTAACCCGTGTCCGATCTCAGGAAAGTCTGCCGGGTACGCTCAGTAGGCCCCGACAGCGGCATTGCGACGAGCGTCCGCGCCGCCTTCCAGCGCGTCTCCCAGACGATCGATCCATACGCCTTGCACCCCGCCGAAGAACTCGTCTCGCGATTCGTATTTTTCGAGCGAAATCGCCCGGTCGGACGGGAAAAATGCCGCCGTTTTTTGCATCGTTTCGTCGCTGATCGGGCTTTCGAAAGACAACACACGCGTCCTGGTATTGAAGAACACACGCGGGGCCTGGATGGCTTCATTCATGGATTTGCCGAAATCGATTTTCTGAATCAACGTCTGCACCACCGCGCTCGGAATGCGCGGGCCGCCGGGCGACCCCAACGTTCCCACCGGCTTGCCGTCTTTGAACACGAGCACCGGCGCGATGCTCGAACGTGGGATTTTGCCCGCCGCCGGAGCGTTTGGGTGGTCGGCTTCGAACGTGAAATCCGCCATGTGGTTGTTCAGCACAATGCCCATTTCGGGCACCACGATTCCCGATCCGAACCAGCCATTGATCGACTGGGTCAACGCCACCACGTTGCCTTCTTTATCCGCGACGGATAGGTGGGTCGTGTTCCCTTCGATCCCCGGAAGATCGAAGTTCACGTTGATTGCGCCAGGAACGGTCTTCACCGCATTCGCATCCAACGTGGAAGGCATCACCATCTCGGCGCGAGCGGCATTGGTCCAATCCGGCGAGAGCATCCACGCCACGGGCACGGGATAGGTCGCT
Organism: uncultured Candidatus Sumerlaeota bacterium; assembly: GCA_964580585.1. Lineage (GTDB taxonomy): Bacteria > Sumerlaeota > Sumerlaeia > SLMS01 > JAHLLQ01 > CAZOKZ01. Next base: position 85,605 of record CAZOKZ010000003.1, read on the forward strand.
GGATCGGCGACCTTCTCGCCGCAAATCTTGTACGCATTGTCGAGCGCGCCGATCAGCAGCGTGTAAAACTCGGGCGAGTCGGGACCGAGCGCTGCGAGGTCGAATTTCTCCAGTTGATTCAGCGTTTCAAGCACGATCAGTCCGCCCTGGCTGGGCGGTCCGGTCGTCACAATTTCATACCCGCGATAGGATGTGCGGATTTTCGGCGTTTGGCGCGGTTCGTACCGCATGATGTCTTTGGCGGAAACTACCCCGCCGACATCCTGAATCGAGCGGGCGATTTTCGCCGCGGCGATGTCGCCGTAAATGGCGCTTGGTCCCTGGCTCTTGATCTTCTTCAGCGTCATCGCCAAGTCCGTCTGGATCAGTTGCGTTCCCACGTCCCAGGGATGGCGTCCATCCTTCAGAAAAATCTGTGCTGCCGAGGGATTCTTCGCCAGCAAATCCGCTCGCGCGACCATCTTGGCATGCAACCGCTTGTCGATCTCGAAACCATCCTCGGCAAGCCGGATTGCCGGATCCAGACAGTCGGAAAATTCCAGCCATCCGTTGTTGAACTGCAACTCCCAGAGGGCGCGCGCCATGCCTGGAACGCCGACAGAGAGCGGACCGGTTTGCATTTTCTCGCCGGTAATTTCTCCGCTGCCGTTTGTGTAATGCTCGGCCTTCAACCCTGACGGAGCCGTCTCCCGAAAATCCATGACCTCGGTGCGCAAGCTGTTGGGGCTGTGCGTTACCATGAACCCGCCGCCACCAAGGCCGCTCGCATGGGGTTCGAGCACGCTGAGGGCAAATGCTGCCGCAGTGACCGCGTCAAACGCGTTGCCGCCCTTTTCCAGCATTTCGATGCCTGCCTGAACCGCCAGAGGATGACCCGCCGCGATCATCACCGTCGCCGTGCTGGATCTGTCGGAGGCGTGAACCTGAGCCGAAGCCGCGCAGGGGGTGATTGCTGCCAGTAAAGTGAAAAAAAATGTCCAAGGAATCAATCGAGCCATCTTATCTCCCATATTAATCGAACGAATGCACGCCCGATGAGTGCTGTATGTGGAAATTGTGGTATTTAACGGGGCGATCAGGCAACGCGAAAACTCACCCGGCGTCCAGGTTGGGATCAACCTTGCAACACTTTGGCCAATTCGTCGAGCACTCCAGCGGCGGCGGGGTGGGCGCTGCTGGCGGCGAGTTCCCACGTGGTGAATTCACCTCCGTACAGCGAAGCTGTGGCGTTTGGATCGGCTCCAGCGTCGATCAACAGTTGGGCGATTTTCGCCGCATTGGCGGGGGTTGTTTGACGTCGAATTTCCACTCCGTTTGCGGCAACATAATGCAGCAACATGGCGCGATGACCGAATCTCGAGCGGGCGGAGACAAGACGCGGTTCTTGAACGAGCAGCATTTGCAGCGTCGCGATATCTCCGCATACCACGGCATCGACCGCGCGTTCAAATTCGGCATCTGGTGTCAGATCGCCCAAAGTTTCAACGGCGTTCCAATCGGGAAATCCATGTTCGCGGGCAATCGTTTCGCGGGCATCGTCCAGTGAAATGTCAGCGGCTAAAGCAGCCTGCTCTGTCATGCCGACAAGTCGTGGTAAATAATTGCAAAATTCGATATCGGCGCCTTTGCGATTTTCTCGATGCGCCTCGAACAGAATTTGCGCTTGATGACCGAGCACCACGCGGATGGGCAATCTTACCCAATCCGATTCGTATATCGCGGGATATAACCGCTGAACCAAATCCACATGTGGATGGATGTATAGAGGGCTGGATTCCATGAGGAATGCTCGAATCGAATGAGTGAAATTTGGGGTTATCGTTCCAGACGCGCTTTACGAATCGCGTTGCGCAAATCTTCGATGGATAAATCCACTTTGCAAATGCGCCCTGCTTTATCCACCAGGAACAAGCGGGGAACTTCCTTGATATTGAGCGCTTTCGCGATGGGTGAATTGTAACTCTCGCCGTCACAAAGCTGGACCCAGTGAATTCCGGCTTCCTGCTGGAACTCCTTCAGCGTGTCGATGGACTTGTCCAGGCTTATTCCGACAATGACCACCCCTTGGCGTTCCTGGAGATAGTTGAACAAGTCGGCGTTGGTTTTGATCATCGTCCGCGATTCCATATCCCAGGTGGCCCATGCCACCACCAGTACCACGTCGGAAGCATAATCGCGCATATCGAAGGTGCGATTGTAGATATCCGGGGCGATTATTGGGGGGAAAAATTTCCGCTGCTCAGTGGGGATCAGTTCAAATTCCGGGTTGTCGTCGGCACGCTCAAAAAGCGTGAGTGCGTAAACTCGACGCATCTCGTACAATCGGTCCTTGAGCAAGTCGGAACTGGGATGGGCGATGATATTGGCCATTTCACTTTCGGTCAGAGGGCGGAAACGCTCAATCGCCAAGGGGGGCTGATCGATATTGGTCAGTGGGACATTGGGCAAGGGGGTTTGAATCGAAGCACGTTCACGAGGCGGTAATTTGGTTTCCTGCATTCCCCATGCAATCAACGTCAGCGCATTCTGCAACTGACCGCTGGATTGACGATCAACCTCCAACGTGCCGCCAATAACCAGCATGCCGTTGCCAATGCGGCGCGAAGCCATCACCGGGGCATTTGATTTTGCCCAGCGGTAGTGAACATACCAGTCATTGTGATCGAGCTTTAACGTGCGCGCTCCCTTGTTGCACAGCCACACGTTGCCACCCAAAGGACCCTTGCCGACTAACTCGGGAATAATTTCACCCGCAGCGTTGTCCTTAGCACTGTACTCAAAGTCGAAACGCGTCCCCAGATAGTTAAAGCTCTTGATCGTGTTCTCCGGCGAATCGGGCCCCGCCAACAAAATCAAAACCCCTCCATCGTAGATCATTTTATGGAAGGCTTCCATATCGTCGCGGAAAAATTCCGCGCCATCAGGCATTTGATTGATGTAGAAAACCGGGGAAGTTCGGATCACTCGCCGGTCGGCCGGTGTAATGGGAAACGTTGCAATGTCCAGGTAGTACGCAACATCGCCCAGGTCCACGCGCTTGGGTTTTTCGTTCGGCTTACTATCATAGTAGCCGATCATCACATTCACACGATCGATGGCTTGCACCGTTGCCGGAACAAGGGCGATCCAACCGAGTATCCCCAGCAGCATGGTGAGGCGTGTGAAAGTTCTAACCATGAGAATAATTCGCTAATCCCAGAAGAAAAAACGCGAGGCTTTACCGATCAGCCCATCGACTTGATCCACAACCCTACCAAAATTCCTACCAAAAGCATGGCAAATGCCACCAACCCAACGATGATAAGCAGATTTTTGTCGATTTTCGATGGAGAAGCGGTTGGCACGGCAGCGGACGGTTCCGTGGGCTCGGTCGAGGGTTTAGCGGACGGCTTGGTATCCATGCTCGAAGGTTCCGAATCGCGCAAATCCCGGTTCTTCATCCAGGCTTCAAGCGCATCGTGCACTTCCTTGGCGCTCGAATAACGATCCTCGGGATTTTTCTCCAGCATCTTCTTGATGATCCGCGTCAGGGATTTTGAAATCCCCGGGTCCAGATCGCGCAGGTCGGCGGGCTGATTTTGCACGATATTGCGCATCGTTTTCAAATCGTCAGCGCCGATAAACGGATGCGTTGCCGTGATCATTTCGTAAAACACCGTGCCGAGCGAAAAAATGTCCGCGCGTCCATCGGGCCGGATATTGAACTGATCGGAAATTTGTTCGGGCGCCATATAAGCAGGCGTTCCTACCGCGAACCCGCTGGCCGTCAAGGTTTCGTCCTTGCGCCCTTTGGCCAAGCCGAAATCCGTCAGCACCACGCGATTGGTGCCTTTCTCGATCAGGATATTACCGGGCTTGATATCGCGGTGCAAAATGCCCTTGCTGTGTGTGTACTCGAGCGCGCCCGCCACGGTCATAATGACGCGAGCGGCTTCTTCCTGGGGCCATTTTTTCCCCCGGCGGCGCTCGCTTTCCAAATCGTAACCGTCGATATATTCCAACGCCAGGTACTGGAGCGGCCCGGCGTCCTCGAATTCGTACAGCGTCGCGATATGTGGATGGCGAATCTGGGCGAAGGTGCGAGCTTCGCGCTCGAAACGGCGCAGGCTGTTTTCACGCGAGGCACGTTCGGGCGAGAGCGTCTTGAGCGCGACTTTGCGGTCGAGTTTTGTGTCCTTGGCCAGATAAACGATTCCCATACCGCCCCGGCCCAACTCGCCCAGCAGTTCGTAATTACGCTTGGCGAAGAGCGCCGATAATCGATCGGACGTCGAAGACGACCCGCCGGGGGAGGGCGATCTGCGTTGCTGCTTCTGGGAATCCATTCAAAACCACCTCGCCGTAAATCTGAAACCAGTGCGCACCAAACCCACAATCCGAGTCTTTTGCGGGGTTGCCTTCTCAGAATACTTACCCGACACCATTTTGGGTCAATTCGGATTTGATACGTTCTCGACGAAAGCCAAAAAAGAAACTCGAACCCGAATGCAAGCGATTACCCTAGCATTCTGCGAGGGTGTGCTCAGCAGGCGCAACGGAGAAACGCGCCCAACGTGGGCAAAATCAACACTCAGCCCGCGCCCGGGTGCCGAAAAAGCCAATGAAACAGGAAAAAATTTCCGAAATTTCAGGCATTAACTCTCGATAACTTCGCTAACCGCTTCTCATAGCCCGCAAACCTTGCGACCCTGGCCGGGATTTTCCTCGCAACCATCCATCTCTAATGCATACCCTTCGGATTACTCGGGAAATAAATCCGCCGAAGGACGCTGTTTGCTCTCATGTCATGCGAAGACCCTGAATGCGAATGCCTGCCCTATCAGATGGAGGTGTATTTCGAGGCGTTTCCCGCGTTGGATACCGAGCGTCTGGCGGCGTTCATCAATGCCACGGAACCCGGCGATGAACCCTGCATGGTGGGGTCCGCTACCGAGCAAAACGCCGACGGCGTGCGTCTGACTGGATTTCTCGTTTCACAGGGAGCCTACCACGCGGGGGTACTGGTTCACGCTGCTGCCGCTCCCGCGCCTGAAATCATCGCTGCTTCACGACTCGTTGCACCGCTCAAAGAACAACTGCTTGCGCATCAATCCTTCGCGCTCATCACCCTGGCGTCGGGCGACGAAGAGGCCCCCGCGTACGAAAACCTGATCTTTTTGCTCAAAATCGCCATGGGTCTTTGCGACCAGGGGGGCATTGGCGCCTCGAACCCGCACACAGGGCTGTGTTACCCGGGAGATTTGCTGCTCGATTTGGCGAGTTTTTCGCCCGACGATTGGATCTCGGAAGAGGAAGGAGGCGAAGACGCGCCGCAAACCCTCTGGGATTCGATCCGCCGCGAAGGCACCCCGATGGAGTTGCTTGCCGACATCGTATGTTTTGAAATGAACGACACCGTGTGGATGGCCACGCGAGGATTTGCGTTCTGCGGATTCCCGGATTTCGTTTACCGTCTGGAAAACCCGGACGAAGACATCACCGACATTGCCCATTTTTTCCAGAACGCGTTTGTTTACCTGATGGCGAACGGCGCCATCATCGAAGCGGGACACACCATGGGCTATGACGAAAACATCGCGTATCGTTTTTCGAAAGTGCCGGAAGATGTGGAACTGCCGTTTGAAGAATACGAGTTGCTGCTGGTGGAACGAGAACGAGCTTAAGATGCCATTTATTTTCTTAAGGAATAATTTGCATTAAATTCGAATTATTAGGTAAGTCAAAATACAAATCAACCCAATAGGAATCACGTAAGTTACCCATTTTTCTAAATGGAACCTCGTGTTTTTCTGAGAACTCAAGCATTCTATCGAGTGTTTGTAACATCGAATAAGGTTTTCCCATTCGGATTCTTCTGAATCGAAAATGGGAAGTTGTTCTGCTATTTTTCGAGGAACTATAGGTTTAATAAATCGAATATCGGAGTCCAGCAAGTTCAAGGCTAATGACAACCAAGAAATTTTCCAATTGTTGTCACGAATATGTTTCGCAATCCAAAGTAAACGAAGAAAAACACTTCCCCAAAGTAAATAGCACAGTATTGCAACGAACGCATTGGAGATAGTAAACGGTTTTGGCAAAATTAGTAATAATCCAACAGAATTCAGAATGAATGAAACGAAAACGATAGGTGTTTTTATGAACATGCTTTGCATCGATGATATTTCTCAATCTAACATATTTAGCATCATTCTCTTGAATAAGAAACCTTTCAATCCAATATTGAGAATCTCACTCCACATCCGGCTTCCCGCGCATTTTCTTAATTCCCGCGCGGTGGGATTTTTTCTTCAAGCGTTTTTCCTGCACTGCGCGCGGCATGGCGGTGGGAATGCGGCGAGCGCGGCGACGATTCAGTTTCGCGACTTTTTCGCGCAAACGAATCAGACAAAGCTGCTTGTTCTGATGCTGGCTGCGTTCCTGCTGACACGTCACAACCAACCCCGAGGGACGGTGGCGCAACCGCACGGCGGATTCGGTTTTATTGACGTGCTGGCCGCCCTTGCCGCCCGAGCGAAACGTATCCACATCGCATTCGGCGAGCAACTTCTCGTCCGTACTGGGTAAAATTATTCGATCTGTCATCGGGTTTATTTTCCTCTGGCCCACCGGCCTTGTTGCCTCATGCTCAAGTCTTATCCTGGTTTGCCTTGTCGGCAAGGGGGAACGCGATTATAAGCGAAAATATGAATGAACAAAAACGGATTGAAGCAATGAGCGACGATAAAAAAATAGGATTGGTGGCGGGTTTTCTGGCGGGCGACGCGTTGGGGGCTCCTTTCTACGCGGTGAAAGCCGCGCATATTCAGCAATTGGTTGGCGGATGGGTGGACGATTATCTTGCCGATCCGATTTTATTTCCCGATAAACCGAATAAAAACGTTCTGCCCGGCCTGCATTCGATCCATGGCCAGGAATTCCTTGCCGTGTTGGCCGCACGCAACGACCAGGACACGGGCCAGCATCCGATTGCGCGGGCGGCGATGCTGCTGCGCGAATTAGCAGGCGACGATTTCGATAATCCCCACCCGGCACTCGGGGCGTTGCGCGCTCCCGGCAAACCGCTTCGCCGCGCGTTGCATTGCTGGAGTACCGAGTACCCATGGGAACCCGAGGACCATTTCGCGTTGACGGAAACCAGCGAAGGCGCCTCGACCGCCGCGCGAGCGTTGGCCACGGTCATCAGCGAAACGGAATTCGATCCGATTGGCCTGGCGCGCCTGACACATTTGAAGGAACCTGCCTTGATGGCAGCGTGGACCATTGCATGGGTGGCGCGTCGTTTGATCGAAATCGAAAACCCGAAAAAAATCGACGCGGATGAATTACTGTCCGAGTTGATTGCAGATGCGCGCACCATCGAAGATGCCCTGCGCGATGGACCTGTTGGCGAACATTGGCGCGAAACCGGGCTTGGCTATCCGCCCGCACGATTCAGCGAATGCCTCAGTCCGCTCGCCAGCCTGTTGCACACGGGTGACGATGCGTTGGCGGAAAAAACGCTCGTCGCACAAGCGCGCGAATTCGCGCCGCTGCATTCTGTGGCGCATACACAACATGGCTTTGCGCCTGTGCTCGTGCCATGGGTGTTGTACCGCGCGTTGGGGCCGATGGCGCCCGCGCACGCGGTCGAAGACGCCGTCAATCGTGGGGGGGAAGCATCCCTGGCCGCCGGGTTGATCGGTGGATTGATCGGCGCGCGTTATGGGTTCGAACATTTACCCGAATCATGGATGGCCGGATGCCTGGCGTGGGATATTGCGCGTCGGCTTACACTGCAACCGAACGCTGCAACCGAAGACGATTGGCTGGCCGCCGAACGGGGCTGGACCGCGCGCGAAGAAGAGTTGCGCGCGCCGTTGCGCAAAGCCGTCGATGCCGAAAAAGCCGCCATGGTGCAGTCGGCAAAGAAGAAAAAAAAGACCGCCGAAAAAAATGCCAAAGCCTCGATTCAAAACACCCCCCAGGGCGAATTGCCGTTCGCTCCGCCACCGCAAGTATGGCTCGAAGAAAAAGGCAATGAATTGGCACCGTGGGAAAAACAACGGCTGAAATCCGAACGCGGGCGTAAACGCATCGAATGGAAAGAGGAACGCCGCCGCCGACGTTCCTCGCGTGCGGATACGGAAATCAGCGAGGATTGATCGCAGCACCTTAAAGTATATTAACAACAGGTTTATTCACATGGCGAAGCGCTAACGTTAATAACCGTTCCTGCTCTTTCCACATGCGTTTTTCTTTGGCTTTTGTGTCGTGGTCCCAGCCAAGTAGATGCAGCATCCCATGCACGAGTAAAAGCGCGATCTCGTCTTCGACCTTGCGCTTCGTTTCATGTGCGTGGCGTGCCGTGTACGTGAGCGAAATGGCTAAATCGCCGAGGTAAACGTCTCCGTCCCCACGGAGCGATTCCGGATCGTCGGCAGCGGGGAAACTCAGAATATCCGTCGGCTCGTCCAGGTCGCGAAACTCGCGATTCAAACGTTGGATTTCTTTGTCCGAACAAAATAGAATCGAAATTCCCGCACCCGTCCAGCCAAGTTCCCTCAAGGTATGGTCGATAATCGAGCGCGTGAATGTTGTCAGCTCACCGCGTCCTTTTTTTAAGCCCGAACGATCGAACCGAATATCGATGTTTGAATCCATTATTGCATCCATTCGTGAGCGATGCGATCGACGGCTTCCATAATTTGTTCCATCAAACCGGCATCGCGCTCCAGACAGAATTTCCACTCGGGTTTATCGAACGGCGCCAACCAAATGGGTTTCGTGCGAAACTCCTCAGGCTCATCGGCACGGCGCGGAATCACATGCGCATGCAATGCCGGTTCCAGATTTCCCAGCATTTCATAATTAATTCGCGTTGCACCCGTCACATGCAACACCGCATCGCCCAGCAGCGCCATGTCCTGCAAAAACTGAACGCGCTCTTTACCTTCCAACGCGTTCAAATGCGGTACCACCGGGTCGGGTAACAACAACGAATACCCCGGATAATATTGATAATCGCCCATCACAGCCCAGCCGGATTTCATCCGGCAGATCACCTGGGGATTTTCGCCCAAATTGGCGGCGTGGACTTTATGATGAATGGCTGTTGGCATTTGATTATCCTTTCAAGTTGGCTGAACCCGATACCAATGAGAGTAAAGTATATTGAACCCGAGCCGTTTGTACATTTCAATCGCTACGGCGTTGTTTTGCATGACTTGCAGGTACACCGTGCGCGCGCCTTGCTCGCGTCCCCACGCCAGCAAATGCTCCATCAATCGTGTTGCGTATCCACGACGACGATAATCCGCATGCGTGGCAACGCCAAACACGCCCATGAATTCTTCTTCGACCACCGCCATGCCGCACGCCACGGTGCGGCCCCCATCGATCAGGCTTGCCATCAATCGTGGCATCGACATTCCCGCAAACATGTTGCGCACAATCGGTTCGCGCTCCGTGGGCAGTGCGAACAACTCGATGTAGGCCTGTAACCATTCGCTCGACGCTTCGTGCCAAAGCCGCACGGCATCGCCGCCGGGAGCGAGGTCCGCGCTGCCACAAATTTCGCGCGTCATCACATACGCGCCTGCCTCGTTCGTGTAGCCGCGCGCTTCAAGTTGCGCATCCAGATCGCCGGGTTGCGCTGCATCGGTCAGTTTGAAAGTCGTTGGCAACCGGCGTGCGGCATACGCGCGTTCGCATGCGATGATTTTTTCGTCCAACGTTCGCGTGCCCGCATAAAAGGGATGCACCGAGTTCGCTCGACGCGTGAATCCGCCATTAAAACGCAACACCCACCCGTCGAGCACCATTTGATGTGTCGATGGCCACGCGTTCATCGCGGCTTCTTCGATGCGAAGGATGGAGGAAGTCATAACAATACCGAAGTATAGTTCACAGTTTACAGTTCACAGTTTTTAGTCCACCGGAACGTCACTTCGTGGACAACACGATTCGCATGGGTTCTTGAATGAACTTCTAGAAATCAATTTTACTACAAGCTGTGAACTGATTACTGTAAACTAAAAATGCGTTCAATCCCGCGGATTGAACCTGGACGTTTCGGCCCATTGTTTCAGGAGGTCTTTTTCTTTTTCCGTCGGCGCGGAAGGTACGCAGATCATCACCTGAACGTAAAGGTCGCCCTTTGCGCCGTTGTCGTTGGGAAGACCCTGTCCGCGAATGCGCAGGCGACGACCCGAGCTGCTGCCCGACGGAATCGTCAGCGCGATTTTGCCCCCGGGCGTTTCGACGGGCACCTTGGCGCCGAGCGCCGCTTCCCACGGTGCCACGCGCGCTTCGGCAATCAGATCGTTGCCTTCGACTTTGTACGGGCCATCCTTCGCGTACTTGATTTTCAAAAACAAATCGCCGCCCCCGCGTCCCTGGCCCGACAACCGGATTTTTCGGCCCTCGGCGATGCCTTGCGGAATGCGAATGTCGTAAGAATGGGGCGCTTCGCCGGGCACCGCCACACGCACGGTCATCTGGCCGCCAGTGATGATTTTCTCGATGGGAACTTCGATTTCGGACTCCACGTCGCCCTGAAACGCGCCCGGCCCGGCTTCAAAACCGGAGAAGTCCTGAAACCCGGAAAACCCTGTCGGTCCCGTGCGAGGCCGATGAACGCGCGGTCCGCCGCCCATTCCACCTGCCGCGCCGAACAATGCCTCGAAGAAATCCGAAAAACCGCCACCGCCGCCGCCGCCCGGTCCGCCGAAGTTGAACGAAAACGACTCAAACCCCGGAGGCGGACGAAAATCCTGCCCCGCCTTCCAATTCGCACCCAATTGATCGTAGCGTTTGCGTTTTTCGGGGTCCTTGAGAACCTCGTAAGCTTCGTTGATGTGCTTAAATTTTTCCTCGGCGGACGAATCGTTGGGATTCACGTCCGGGTGGTGCTTGCGCGCCAACGTGCGATACGCCTTGCGAATTTGCTCGGGCGTCGCGTCACGGGAAACTCCCAGGGTTTCGTAATAGTCCTGAAATTTCACGGCCACCTCGGCTTTGTCCTCCGGTAAAATGATAGTCCACCACCGAAAAGAGCAAAACGACGGCCAACCCGGATAGCCAGACGATAAACGAACCGCGAAGGCGCGAAGACACCAAGAATCGCGAAGAGTTCACATGGAACGCTTTGGATGGTCTTTTCTCCGTGGAGCTTGAAAACCAGCGTAGATACTCAGGCGCGAAATGATGCGCTAAACTCAAAAAATAGAGAGAGTGAAGAAGCGGTTGAAATGATTTTTCGACCTGTTTTCTTTGCGTTCCCTAGCGTCTTCGCGCCTTTACGGTTATTGTTTCTTCTGTGCGGCGGCGTTGATTTGCGCTGTGGCATTCGCCAGCTTCGCGCAACTGCCGCTTTTGCCTGCCGGGCAACTGCACGTGGTTTTTTGCTTAAAAACCGCCAAGTAAAAAGAGCGAATCACGTAAAATGCGGCGCCTGTCACGATCAAAACCACGAGGCTGGTTTCAAAAATCTGGTTCATTTTGCGCCTCCGGACAAAAAATCGGGTCAACTCAACACGGCGGTGAATAGATGGTACGTAATCATCGCTCCGATGTATGCAAGGCCGGTCATGTACGCGAAGGCAAACACCGGCCAGCGCCAGGAGTTCGTTTCACGCTTCATCACGGCCAACGTCGCGGCACATTGCGCACACAATGCAAAGAATATCATGACCGACAACGCCACGGGAAGCGTAAAAATCGGCTGACCATCGGGCCAGGTGGCTTCGTACAGCTTTGACCGCAGATCCATGCTTTCCTCGTCCGCGTCGCCCACGTCGTAAATCACGCCAAGGGTCGAAACGATCACCTCGCGTGCGGGGAAACTGGCAATCGCCGCCATTCCGAGACGCCAATCCCAACCCAAGGGCTTAACCACGGGGGCAACCCATTGACCCATGCGCCCCAAAATCGACTGGCGAATGTAAGCGCCAGCGACGGCGTTTTCTTGTTCAGACTCCAATGCGCGAAGCGCTTCCGTGGCTTCCACCGCGCGTTGCATCTCCGGCATCATTTTCTGCGGTACATTTTCTGTGTCCAACCATGCATCGATGGTCGCTTGTGTTTTTTCGGGATCGTCGCCCGCCAACGCCAACGATTCCGTCCATTCCGCCTTGGCGGCTTCAATCTGGGTTGCATACGTCGCCATAACCGATTGTTCGACACTTGCCGGGCGTGGATAGTACAGCAGCGCCCACACCACCACGGAGACGGCAAAAATGATCGTGCCCGCGCGTTTCAAAAATTCGCTGCCACGTTCCATCATGCGGTGGAAAATCGTCTTCCAAGACGGTTGCTTATATGGCGGCAACTCCATGATAAACGTCGGCGTTTTGCCTTTCAGCAGTGTCTTCTTCAAAATCAAGGCTACCGGAATCGCGACCACCAGCCCGACAAGATACATGCAAAACAGGGTCAAACCCTGGAGGCCAAACACGCCGCCCAGCACGCTTTTATTCGGCACAAACGCCGCGATAAAAAGCGTGTAAACCGGCAACCGCGCCGAGCAGCTCATCAGCGGAGCGACGAGAATCGTGGCAAATCGGTCGCGCCGGTCTTCGATTGTGCGAGTGGCCATGATGCCGGGAATCGCGCAGGCGAACGAACTGAGCATCGGGATGAAACTGCGCCCCGAGAGGCCGCATCGACTCAGCAGACGATCCATCAGGAACGCCGCGCGAGCCATATAACCGCAGTCCTCCAGCAGTCCGATGAAGAAAAACAGGAACAGAATCTGGGGCAGGAAAATCACCACGCCGCCAACGCCTGCAATCACGCCATCGACGATCAGGCTTTGCAGCGGTCCTTCGGCCATCGTGCCGCCCACCCATCCGCCAAGCGCACCGAAAACACCATCGATGAGGTCCATAAATGGCGCTGACCATGTGTAAATCGCCTGGAATACGATCAGCATTAACGTGGCGAAAATCAGCGTTCCCCAAACCTTGTGCACCAGGACGGCGTCCAGGCGATCCGTCAAGCTTTTTGTCTTGACCTCTTCGCGCGAAACGACCCCTTCCAGGATTTTCGTAATCCATCCGTAGCGGCACCGCGCTTCCAGGCTGACAAGGCGAATTTTATGCTCTTCCTGGAGGCGGGCTTTGGCGGAACGAATCGCTTCTGCGGCTTTTTCCCCGCCGGATTTCACGAACCGTTGCTCGGCCATGCCGCTCGATTCGAGCAACACGCGTCGGGCAAGAAAAGGTTCGACGTTTTTTTCGGGACAGCCTGCCGCAATCAGGGCCTTCTGTAATTCCTCGGCGGCTTGAACGAATTCATCGGGGAACAACTCCGGCATTTGCGGCGCAGAAGTGCATCTTCCATTCAGCAGCGCGCTTCCAACTTCCGCGAGGCCTTGCTCCCGGGCGGCAACCGTGGAAATTACCGGCACGCCCAGACGTTCCGATAACAACTGGGCATCGACCGTAACGCCATTTCCCGCTGCCACATCCGTCATGTTCAAAATGACGATGGAGGGGATACCAAGCTCGAGAATCTGCGTTGCCAGGAACAGGTTGCGTTCGAGGTTCGAGGCATCGACGACGATCAGGACCTTCTCGGGAGCCTGCTCGTCCTCGCGGCGACCCAAAAAAACGTCCACCGCCACCATTTCGTCCATCGAGCGCGCGGCGATGCTATACGTTCCGGGCAGATCGATGATCTCCACGGCGCCGGACGAACCTTTGAGTGGGCCGATTTTGCGCTCGACCGTCACGCCAGCGTAATTGCCGACGCGGGCTTTGAAGCCCGTCAGGTGATTGAAAAGCGTCGTTTTACCTGTGTTTGGATTACCAATAATCGCCACACGGGTGGTCTGGGTTTGGGTCGCGGTCATTGCTGCTCCAGCCGGGGGAATTTCTTGATAAAGGGAAAATCGTTCAGGCAACCTGTCGGGTGAGAGATGCCGGGGTTACAGGAGGGTGACAAGCACGCAGGCTGCTTCCGACTTGCGAAGCGACAGGTTGTAGCCGCGCAGGCGGAACTCCAGCGGATCGCCCATGGGCGCCTTGCGCAGGTATTCCACCGTGACGCCTTCGGTCAGTCCCATCTCGAGCAAGCGCTGGATCAGGGATTCGTCGCCGGTGAAGTCTTCGACGCGCGCTTGCTGTCCCTGGGTAAGATCAGCCAGTGTCATGATGGAAACTTTCATGTAAGAGGAGGAATTGCAACGATTTACAGGGGCGAGACGTGTACCATCTCGGTGTTTTCGCCGCGCAGCATGACGCGGGCGTCCTGGACCTGAACGAGACAAGGGCAACCGGGCTGAATCATGCGGACCAACGCGCCAGCGAAGAAACCCAGCGATGCTAATTGCTGGCAGGCGCAATTTTCACCGCATAAATCTTCAATGACGGCCTGCTGGCCTTTGCATAAGTCTTTGAGTGTTGCCATGGTGCTTTCCTCGTTTTGCGGGAGAAATCCCCGATTGCCTCGCCAACGATGGCTCATTAGTACCCACACAATGTTTGGCATGTCAAACAGGATATTTGGTCGGCCAGTAAAAATATTGCATTGGCGATAAAAGTTAAAGGACGAGTTGGGAAAAAACGGCGACCTGGGCTTGCTTTCCGTCTTGCCTTGTTGCCACTCTGTTAGTCTTGTTACCATAATACGGGGTAAGAACCGGAGGACGTGTCGGCATAATCCGTCGCGGCAAGTTGGCAGGGAGCCATTCAGTAAGATGAGAAGAATTCTCAGCCAGTCGATTTTCTGGCTTTCATTACTCGTCACATTCGTGTCGGGCGGCGCGGTGGCCTACTATTGGGCCAGCAGCGATTTCCAGTATTCGTTGATCGAAGCGGGCGGTGGCGAACAAACTTTCTATTACATTGCCGTGGGTCAGGCGATTGCCATCATGTTGGCGTATTTCCTCAGTCTGGACTCCCACGCGACACGTCGTCCCTGGATCGCCATGATTGCCGGGGCTTTCAGTCCGGGTGCGACGGCTGGATTGACCGGAATTGCTTTCACATACGAACAAGTCGATTTGGTTGCTGTGGGCGGAGCGCTGGGCGGTGGCGTGGCCAGCGCCGCGGCGATTTTGATCTTCGAGTTTTTCAATCGCTGGTTGTGGCACTTCATTCTTTGCAAACTGGACAAAAAACATCTGGGCGGACCGGCGTTGATGGCGAGCCGTTTGGCTCTTTTATGGAAACCGGGCCAGGAAGAACTGCTCGGATCGGTCAGCATCGAAATGTTCCGCCGTGGTCGGCGCGGCGAAGTGGGCGAGCAGTTGCGCCGCATGTACCAGCAAGGCATTCGCGAACCCGAATTGCTCGAGTTGCTTTGCCAGCTTGCTGCCGAAGAGAAAAAACCAGACGAGTTCATTTGTTACCTGGGCGAATTGTTCAATCAATTCCCCGAAGATCAGCAATTGCGCGACGCTTACCTGGACGAATTGCTGGAACTGGGAAAAAACAAGGAGGCGCTGGCGCACATCGATGCGCACGGTCTGCGCCAGGACGAAGACCTGCTGGAAAAACACGCCATCCTATTGCTCGAAGCCAAACGTTTGCTCGAAGCCGTGAAAGTGGCGCAACGCCTGGGCGATCTCGAAGGCGTACCCATGCGTCGCAGCGATGCCATCCTGCGCAAAGTGCTCTCCGTTGATGACAAGTTTGTGCCCGCGATGAACGTGCTGGCCGATCAGGCCGATCGCCAAGGGCGCAAAGACCAGCAAATCCGCTGGCTCGACCGTTCGGTGACGCTTGATCGCACGCAGACCGATCGCATGAAAAAACTGGCCGATCTGCTCGAAGGCGCCGATATGCACCGACGTCTCGAGGAATTGCTGTTCGACATGTTGATCGATCGACCGCACGACATGGACTTGGGTCTGCGTCATGCCAGCCTCGTTTATTCAAACGGTAAAATCGGCGATGCCATCGAAGCGCTCGATAAACTCGAAACGCGCGGTTGCAACAAAGCGGAAATGTATTTGATGATGGCTAAGGCGAATTTCGAGTTGGACAAACTCGATGAAGCCAAAAACGCCGCGGAAAAAGCGCTGACGAAACAACTGACCGAAGAACAATCCGCGTCGATGAACGCGTTGGTGCGCCGTATCGAACGCGCCGTGTTTTCCGCCGAACTGGCGCAAAAACTCGAAGATTGCGAAGCTCAACCGGAAAACCTGGAATTGCAGTTGGAAACGTTGTCGAAACTTTGCTCGACCGGGCACTTCGACCGCGCCATCGGGCACGCGGATTTGTTGCTGCGCCATCATCAGCGCGCGCGTGGCAAAGTCATCGCGATTATCGAACACACGTTCATCAACTTGAAAGACGGCGGCTTCACGTTGCTCAACTACCTGGCCGACTTGCAGGTTGCCGAAGGTCGTTTCGACGACGCGCTCGAAACCGTAAAGATGATGGCCAAGCGCTCGCTTTCGCCTGCCAAGGCGATCAAGGACGGAGCGCAAAAAATCCTGCGCCGCAGCCCACACCACCTGAACACATTGCGGGTGATGGGCGAAATGTACGAGGAAATCGGTCAATTCACGGAAATGATTCACTCGTACTCGCTGTATCTGGCCAACGGCGGCGAAGAAAACGTCGTCATCGATCAATCGCTCGCGAAAGCCTACATGGCGATCAACGATTTCCCCAGCGCGCGCCGATTCGTCAATTCGCTGCTCGATGCCCAGGACGCCGACCCCGAAGAAAACGCCAGGCTGCTGCACCAGATCATTCCGTTGGCGTTGGAATCGAACAATGCCATGGAAGCCGCCGAATACATCAAGCGGTTGGAGCTGATTCTTCCGGAAGATCGCGAAACGCGTGTGCTGCGTGGGCGTGTGGATGCCTCGCTGGGCGAGCAACGGTTCTCGTTCCTCCAGCGCGAACTCGAAGCGGGCAAGGGCGACGCGAATACCCTGGAAGAGCTTGGCGATTTGAGCCTGGAGCGCGAAGACTACCATCAGGCGATTACGTATTACCAGCGTGCCTCGCGCCAGAAAGGCGCCACGCGTGTTCCAGCGGCCAAGCTGGCGTATTGCTTTGCCAAAAAACGCATGTTCGATCTCGCCGGTGAAACGTTGATGGAAATCAAATTGAGTTTGAGCGACGATTCCGAAGAACTCGACGTCTTGATGCGGTGGATCTACAAGACAGCCGAGGCACTCGAAGGCGCGCACATGTTCGAGAAAGCGTCGCGGCTTTTCAAACAACTCATGAAAATCGATGCCGGTTACCGGGATGTGCTTCAACGCGTTGAAAAGCTGAACAAGATGTGACGCGTTTCTCTACGTCAAAAGAAAATCAATCAATCCAAGCAGTTTCGCGCTGCTGACCAGGATCATGACGACCAGAATCACCATGATCCATTTTTCGCCTTTTTCAATGGCGACCCAACTACCAATGACAGCGCCGATTATTTGTCCCACGCCCAATAAAATCCCCGCCAACCATGCCATTTGCACGCCGCTGAGCAAAAACGTGACGATCGAAATCGCCGTGACGCCCAGGATAACAAGCAACTTGACGTAATTGCCGCGCACGAGGTCGAGACGCATCAGGTACCCGAGCGTTGTCAGGATCATAATACCGACTCCGGCCTGTAAAAAACCTCCATACGCACCGAGGAAAAAAAACGCGGTTAGCACGCTGGCTTTCTGCTTGAAACCGAGCGGTTCCCAGGCGTCCTCGGGCGTTTCGCCGGGTCCGAGCAGACGCGGTTTGGGTTTCTTCAAAATCAAAACCAGCAGTCCAAGCATCAAGACCCCGAGGATTTTTTCAAATCGGTCGTCGGGTAAATACGCAGCCAGCAACGTACCGGCAATCGAACCGATAATCGCCACGATAGCCACGCGCCAGGACAGGTGGTTTTCGCTGACGCCGCCGCGCCGGAATTGGCGCAACGCCATGATGTTCTGTCCCACGACGCCGATGCGGTTCGTGGCGTTGGCGATGCTGCCGGGCAAGCCGACAAAAATCAAAACCGGGAGCGTAATGACGCTGCCCCCTCCTGCGACGGTGTTGATCACGCCCGAGGCCAATCCTGCGAGCAGTAGCACGACGTAATGCAACAAAGTTAGGTCCGGAAGGGCATCGGGCATGGAAAGGGACGGAGTGCTTTTCGGGTGGATTTTAGAGTTGAACTGCGCAAGGCGGTTGCTTTGCCACCCGGGGGACGGAAATTCAAGCGAGGAAATTGTCACCGAACGGTAAGGGAAGATAGCGAGTTTTTTGTGAGATTCAAAAGACGGAGCGAATGTTCAAATAACACATAATCCCTGGGAAAATCGGACATTTGATCTTCGTCTTAGGGGTGCAACTCCACCGAAATCAGTGGGCGATTCCCTCTCCACCAGCTATCGCTATTCAAGTCGGGACGGCGGGTCTAGGAAATTTTTCGCTTGCCGGGGAAGGGGGTTTTGAAGAAATTATTCCTCGCAGCGCATGACTGGGCGTTCGGGAAATGAGTCGGCGCTACTTTGGGGGTAGGTTGCCATAACCACGCATGAAAATTATCGCGACCTTACCGACCTATAACGAATCGGGGAATATCGAATCATTGATCGATGCCTTGCTCAAGGTTTCTAAAAACCTCGAGGTTCTGGTTATCGACGACAATTCGCCGGATGGCACATGGCGGCTGGTCGCAGAGATCGCGGGAAAAAATCCGCGCGTTCACCTGCTCCACCGCACAAACGCCAAAGGTCGGGGTTCAGCAGGAATCGCGGGTTTTCAAAAGGCATTGTCCATGGGGGCAGATTTGATCGTGGAAATGGATGCGGACTGGTCACATCATCCGCGTTTTCTTCGCAAGATGATACGCGCCTCGCGAAGGGCGGACGTGGTGATCGGGTCGCGGTTGGTCCCCGGGGGGGGAGAAGTCGGACGACACGCCATTCGAAAAATGATTACACTGGCTGCTAATCTCTATATTCGCGTCATGTTGCGTCTTCCTATACAGGATTGCACAACAGGGTATCGCGTGTTTCGACGCCAGGTACTTGAACAAATCGAATGGGAACGTGTGCAATCCAATGGTCCGGCCATTGTCCAGGAAATCCTGGTCGCTGCGCGTGCGCTTGGAGCTCGTTTTGCCGAAGTACCCATCCTCTTCGAGGAGAGGCGTGCGGGGTCCTCGACGTTCAATTCCAAAATCCTGCTGGCCGGGTTGGTCGCCCAATGGCGACTGGCTTGGCAACAGCCACCGGTGCGAGTCTTATGACGGAACTACAATCTGTACTAGCGGAAGTCGTAGAACCATACCTGGAGGGTATCAACGGGCGTCGGGAGGAAATGCTCGACAAATTTGAAGTTTTTCTCGAAATGCTGCGCAATCGCGGTCGCGATAATAACCTGACCGGATTCCGCGATTCCAATGAACTGGCCATTCAAGTTGTTTGCGACGCCTTGGCGCCTTTGATGAACGCGCCCGAACCGATTTGCGACGAAGGCCCCGAAGAACTGCTCGACGTTGGCTCCGGCGCGGGCCTGCCCGGTATCATTTACGCCCTTTACTGGCCAAACTGCGAAGTTTACCTGCTCGAATCCAATAAAAAGCGCCTCGAATTTTTGCGCGAAGCCATCGACGCCTTAGGCCTGGACAACTGCCAGATCCTCGAAGGCCGCGCCGAAACCCACGCGCACGAACTCGTCTGGCGCGAACGGTTCGACATGGTCACCTCGCGCGCTCTCGCGCCGCTTCCCATCGCGCTGGAACTTTGCCTGCCCTACCTCGCGCTCGACGGCTACATGCTCACCTTCAAGAGCGCCAATCCCGCCGAAGAAGTTCGTGACGCCGAATTCGCGCTCAATAAACTTGGCGCCGGCAAAGTCGAAGTTAAACCTTACGTTCCCGGTCCGGACCAATCCAAGCGCACCGCGCTCTGGATTCCGAAAACCGGCCTCACCCCCGACCGTTATCCGCGCCGCGAAGGCATTCCTGCCAAGCGTCCCCTGCGTGGAAGCCGCAGCTAACCCGCCTTTCCTCTCCTGCTACAGGTCATACAATACGACAAAGGGACGGAGCCAATCGACTCCGTCCCTTTTTCATTTAACAACTCCGTCCCCGTAAAAAAATCACTGAAAGAACGAAGCAGAAGCTGGGATCGCCAATCTCCCGATTGGCGAAAATGCCATCCGCCGATCAGGAGATCGGCGTTCCCAGGAATAGGCGCTTTGTAAAACGCGCCTACGAATCAAAACTTCGCTTCCGGATGCCTCGGCTGCAAATCCGAAAGCCGCACGGTGTCGTCGGGAAAGCCCAGTTTAATCTTTGTCGATTTCCACCAAAATCGCAGGCCGCTCATCAGGTGTTCTAGTGTTAGGCGGTTGATACCGCGAGCGCTTTGGCGGCGGACCTTGTGGATGATACGCGCGCGCGGGTTGAAGGCGATTTTCCAACCGCGACGCTTGGCTCGCCAGCACCAATCCACGTCCTCGAATCCGAAATAGTAACGGTCGTCAAACAGGCCAATTTGTTCGATGGCCGCGCGCCGCATGCAAAAACAAGCTCCCGCCACCCAGTCGCCCATATATGGGCGGCTCGGGTCGCGATCGAGCATCAGGTGCCGCCGGTTCCACGGGTTGTTTTGCCACGCTTCGCCGAGCGGCAGCCGCCGCGCGACGATTGTCATCAGCGTGTAGAACCGCTTCACGTTGCGCTCGATCTCGCCATCGAGCCGTGTCGTGTGTCCGCCGCACGCTCCGATTTTGGGAAACCGGTCCATGAAATGAACCAACGCGTCGAAACAGCCGTCGAAAACCTCGGTGTCCGAATCCAGCATCAGGCAATACCGCCCGCGTGCCGCCGCGATGCCCGCGTTACGCATCTCGGCAATTCCGAACACATGGTGGGTAATCAGGCGCACCCATGGGTTTTCCCGGCAGAGCTGCTCGGTGCCGTCGCCGCTCGGTTTGTTGACGATAATGACCTCGACAATCGAACGGCACCGATGCTGCCGGATCATCGGCAGCAAGGCGCGCAACTCGCCGCACAAGCGCCAGTTTATCAGCACCACCGAAAGGTCGGGGATTTCGTCGGGCGCAATGGGAGCCGACACCACGCGCGTGGCGGATGATTTTTGCGGTACGCTGGACTTCGGCCCAGGCTTTGCTTTTCGTTTGGACGTTTGAGGATTCACAGGGACAAATGTCTCGATTATGAAAACCCGCCGCGTTCACAACGCGGCTTCAATTTTTCCGAGGAGCTCGGTATGACGACAGTAGTAAGACCATGGGAAGGTGCTGAAACAACGGAAAAGGCGCAACGGGCATTGGACCGTTTGCGGGAAACATTTTCCGTATCGGAAATCCCGGCGGGCGTGGCGGAATTGGCTGGCTCGGAATCCGGCGTGCACGATCTCTACATGAATCTCAAGCGCCAGCTCGACGGTGGCAAGGTGTCGAAAGAGGTCAAGCTGCTGATTGGCGTGGCGGTGGCATCGGCGGCGGGTTCCACCGAGGGTGTGCGATTCCTTGGAGCCGCGGCACGCGAAGCGGGAGCTTCGGCCCAGGCCGTACTCGACGCCGTTTCGGTTGCCACCGTTTGCACGATCTTCAACGGCTACTATCATTTCCGCGATCTCGCGCCTAATGGTGAATTCGACGCCTTCCGCGCGCCGTTCAACGCCAATACGCTGGCGCAAACGACGCTCACCGTTCAACAAACCGAGTTGATCTGTATCGTGGTTTCCGCGTGGAACAACTGCCATACCTGCGTCCAAGGCCACATGGCCAAGGCCCAGTCGGTCGGAATCTCCAACGATCAGATTGACGAGGCGATCAAAGCGGGTACCGTGGCGCGAGCGCTGGCAAACGTGGCCGCATCGCTCGACGCCGAGCCTGAAGCTGTTGGCGCGATGTAAAAAAAACCAACCACGGAATACACAGAAGGCACGGAATTCAGGGATTTTGAATCATGGGCATTCAGTAAGCACGATGCTCAACAAGATGTTCCATCTTGTACTTTCCGTGTACTCCGTGTATTCTGTGGTTAAAATAAAAACAAACCTTTCATTAACACCATAGGAGACCCTTTCGATGATTACCGTTGGACAACAAGCCCCGGATTTTACCTGCAAAGCTTTGGTCGGGACGGAATTCCAGGACATTACGCTGAGCAATTATAAAGGCAAATGGGTGTGCCTTTACTTCTACCCGCTCGATTTCACATTCGTCTGCCCGACGGAAATCAAAGCGTTCAGCGACAATGTGCCGGAGTTCGAAGACCGCGATTGCATGGTGATCGGTGGTAGCTGTGACAGCGAATATAGCCACCTGGGCTGGGTGAACGCCAAAAGCGAACTGAAGGACCTCAAGCACCCGCTGATTTCCGACTACACCAAGTCGATTTCCGCCGCGTATGGCATTCTGGACCACGAAAAGGGTGTGTCGAGACGCGCCACATTCCTGATCGACCCGCACGGTGTCGTGCGTTTCGTGTACGTGACCGACCTGAATGTTGGCCGTAACCCGGAAGAAGTCATTCGTGTGCTCGACGCGTTGCAAACCGACGAGCTTTGCCCCTGCAACTGGAAGAAGGGCGAAGAGACCATCCAGGTCTGATCGCGTCTGTTGATAAAAAACGTGCGGGCCGCCTCTCTGAATTGAAAGGCGGCCCGTTTTTTTGCCGAAATCGGACCTGCTATTGTCCCGAATTCTGCCGTGTGCGAAGTTTCGGCGTGACCTGTAAAATTCCCGCCGAGCGGCAGATGTCGGTCGCATCGATGATTTGCTGGAACGGAATTTCCGCGTCGCTGGTGATCAGGGCTTCGCTCACGTTTTCCGTTTCAACCGCACGCTTGAGTTCGCGCTCGAGTAAATCCGTGCTCATTTCCTTGCCGTTCAGGTACATCTTGCCTTCGCGCGAGATGGCGATTTCCGGCACGCGCTTTTCGATGGTGCGTTCCTCGCCGCTGGTCGAAGCTGGCAGCGTGATGTCCAGATAACGCTCGCGATCCCGAATGTTCGTCGCCAGCACGAAGAAAAAGATCAGGTTGAAGATAATGTCGAGCAATGGCGTCAGGTTCAGCCCCGACTCCATGCCGTACATTTTGCGTTTTGCCCGTTTGCGTGCCATTTAGCCGTTCCCTTGGGGCGTTTGCTGAGGGGCAGGAGGTTGTTGCTGCGGGGGAGCGGCGACCGGCTGGGGTTGTTGGGGACGTTGGTGGGTGGCGGATGGACGGACTGTCGTTTGGGCCGACGAGGCGCGTTGTTTGAATCCCACGGCGCTCAGCACGGGTTCCAGTGACAGGTGTCCCTCTTCGGGCAGGATCACCTGCTCGTATGTGTTGATGCGACGAGTGAAAAAATACAGGAAAATGAATGCTGGAATCGCGATCGAAAGGCCCCAGGCTGTCGTGATCAGCGCCACATTGATACCTGCGCTGAGTTCTTTAACCGAGGGATCGGTGGATTGAGCGAAATTATTGAACGTTTCGATCATGCCGAAAACGGTACCGAGCAACCCCATCAACGGCGCGACGGTGTAAACCACGGCCAGTTGGCTGTTGCGCTGCTGGAGAGATGTGCACTCTTCCTCTATCGTTTCGCTGAGGATTTCGGCGGGGTCGGCGTCGGGTTTGAACTCCAAATGGACCAGTACGCGGCGTAAAATCAGCGCCAGACTGTGGCCTTCGCGTTCGAGAGCGGCTTCGACTTCGCGGCGCGAACGGCATTGGGCGAGAATCTGGGGCAGGCGTTGGCGGAAATTCGCAGGTGCTACCCGGGTTCGGCGCAGATTGATCGCCGCCTGGACCGTGAACGCTACCAACAGCAGCGCCATCGGCACCAGAAAGATCATCATCCAGCCGCCGTCGATCACATATCGCTGGAGTAGAGTGACTTCTTCGGTCGAATTCATTTCGCTTTTCTCTCCCGAGTTTCCATTTGCCCTTGATACCCCCCGGGAATTGAGGCGCCATAGTCCCAGGGTGAGTTTATAATCGAATCGGTAGAATACTTTCGCATGGCCGAACGCAAGAAACATATCCTTGTAGTCGATGACAACGAGTATAATCGCGAACTTCTTTTGCAGTGCCTGGAGGATCGCGGTTTCAGCGTTGACACGGCTTCTGACGGACCCGAGGCGCTGGAGTCTATCGATAAAACCATCCCCGACATGGTTTTACTCGATGTGATGATGCCGGGTTTGAGCGGAATCGAGGTCTGCCAGCGGTTGCGGCAAAGCGATCGCACGCGCGATTTGCCCGTTATCATGGTGACGGCGAAAGCCGATTCCCGCGATGTGGTCCAGGGATTGCACGCGGGGGCCAACGATTATGTTACCAAGCCCATCGACATGGAAGTGTTGTTGGCACGGATGGAAACACATCTGAGCCTGAAGGAATTACAGGAAGAAGTCAACATCACCAGCGCGCGATTGATCCGCGAGCTGGCCGCCGCCCGCAGCGTGCAGGAAAGCCTGCTGCCGAGCGAAGAACGCATGGCCGAAATGCCCGAATCCTACGGCATCGAAGTCGGTTCGCTCTGGCGCCCGAGCGATACGCTGGGCGGGGATTTCTGGGATTTGATATCATTGGCGGATGGTTCGCTGGGCATTTTGCTCATCGATTTTGCCGGCAGCGGCGTGGTGCCCTCTCTCAACACGTTCCGCATTAAGACATTTGTTCAGGGTCAATGCGCGGGGCTTTATAACGCGGCGCTGACTCTCTCGCGTATTAACGCGTACTTGATTTCCGTGCTGCCGGACTTTGAAATCGCCACGAGTATGTACGTTCGATATAATCCGGACAAACGCGAATTCAGCGTCGCTTCAGCCGGATTGCCGTATCCGCTGATTTACCGGGCTAAAACCGGCGCGGTCGAGCGCCTGCTGGTGTCCGGCTTGCCCGTCGGCGCCTTTCCCGATGCCAGCTACCGCGAAACCGTGATCACCCTCGGCATGGGCGACAAAATTGTTTTCTTTACCGACGGCTTGTTCAAATACGGTTCGCGCGAAAAGGGTCTCTATTCCGAAAAACGTCTGGGCGAATTACTCGTGCGCCAGGGAGCCGTTTCGGGCGAGGAATTCGTGCAATTCCTCGAACAAGACATCCTGAGTTATGGCCCATCGGACCTCTACCAGGACGATGTCACGGCTGTCGTGTGCGAAGTGGTGAGCTGATTCCCGTATTTCCAGAGTCCCGAAACAACTCCTCCTCTTGCCGAGGCTCCGCCCATGACGCTTCCGAATTTTCTGATCATTGGCGCGCAAAAGTCCGGCACCACATCGCTCTATCATTACCTCGACGAACACCCCGAGGTATTCATGAGCCGAAAAAAGGAACCGCACTTTTTCAGCTTCGAGGGACGTGAACCGAAATTCAAAGAACGTTCGGACAAAAAAAAGAACATCATCAATACCATCGAAGCGTACGAGCAACTCTTTGACGGTGTGACGAACGAAAAAGCGATTGGCGAAGCGTCGCCGAGTTACCTTTACGAAGAGCAAGCTGCCGAGCGTATCCACACGCGCATTCCCGATGCGAAACTGATCGCCATTTTGCGCGACCCGGTTGATCGGGCGTATTCTCATTTTCTGCACGCGGTACGCAGCGGTCGCGAGCCGATGGACGGGTTCGTTCAAGCGCTCGACGATGAAGAAAAACGTCGCGCCGAAGGATGGGGGAACCCGTACGACTATCAACGCAAAGGGTTTTACGGCGCGCAGCTCACACGGTTTCTGGAATATTTTCCGCGCGAGCAATTATTGGTATTTTTGTTCGAGGATTTATCGGACGATCCGCGCAAACTCGTGCGTCAAATGTACGATTTTATCGGAGTCGATGCGGATTTCACGCCGGACCTTTCGGCCAAGTACAACGTGACGGAAGCGCCCGAAGGATCGAAATCCGAACGCCAACGCGGAATATTCGCCAAACTGTTTGGTGGCAAAAAAGCCCGAAAAATCGAAAAAACAAGCGCTGCGACCGTGGTCGAAAAACCGCCCTTCCCGCTCGAAATTCGCGAACGCCTCTATAACGTTTATCGCGAAGACATGCTGGTGCTTCAGGGCTTGATCGACCGCGATTTATCCGCGTGGCTGAAACCGCCGTCCAAAAACGTTATCTAATAACTCGTGTGTTCAGGCTTTCTTCAATTTTCCGCAAGCAACCGAAGCTCTAACCATTAAATACAATCCGATGATGTGGATGAGAATCATCCCAAGCCCGCCACTTGTTTGAGCCGTTAACAATCCAACACCGCCAGTATCGACCAGATAAACGGTAGTAGCCAACCAGATCGGCCATTTTTGTTGGTGTTCAGCGGCATACCCCGCCCAGATCAGCAAAGCGCACATGGCAAAACCGACGGCAAGCGATACGATTGGCCCAACGTTTCCAGTTTCGGGTAGCGATAAGCCGATGAGGGCTGGAATAGAAAACCCAATTAAAGAGATAAACATTCCCGCGCCTGCGGCTCCCAGAATCGATCCTGGGATACCCAGCCCACCGATCCACCAAAAAGCCTTTTTTGCGTTTTCGATGTCATCCAAATAGTCGTCTGATTCAAAGGAATCGACGAAAGGAATTTCAAGGTTTTCGGGGGGAAGTGTCTTTGTTGCGTTTTCTCCTAAAGGGTTTTGAGAATTCGAGTTAGTCGTGTCAGCACGTTCTTTTTTTGAATAGACGCGTTGCCAGTCCGGTATGTCTTTCGCCGAAGGTGAAGGGTTGTTGGATGGCGAATCCTGGGATGGTGGTACGGCTTGGCTAGGGGGCGCCGCTGGTTCTACCGGTTGAGATGGCTTTGGCCACGGAAAGGAAGAGCCGGACTCACTCATCGTTGCAACCTCCCAATAATTCTGTTAAGATACAGAATTTGTTCGTACTCGAACGGCTATGGGCAACTGGATTCAGTTTTCTAAGCCAGGCGTGCTGCCGCGCAAATGTTTCCAGAGCAATCGCGCGCCTGCTGTCGATTCCACGAGGCATGCTTCCGTTCCGATGCAAAGCCATGGCACCATGCTGACCATATATTGCGGCCATTTCGTGTTCCAAACGAACAAAAACAGCATCGTGACCACGCCGACGATCAGCACGCGGGGCTCGCGTTTCCACCAAATCGCCAGGCCCAGAAAACCGAGTATCGTGGCGGACTTGTCCAACCAGGCCCATCCGACGAGGGGATCGAAATCCAGGTAAATCCAAGGCCAGAGAATCGGCTGATACCAGGGAAAGTCTGCCCGTTCGACCAACTCGCTGCTCGAAAAATTCTGGTGAAATGTCAAACGATCGTGAAGACGCGTGAGCGCGTCCGGCGACCATAGGTACCAGTCGCTGGCGAACATGAACAGAAATGAAAATGCCACATAGGCCGCGAAAACCAAGGCGATGATCTTCCATCCGCGTCCGCGGTTCTGGAAAAGCCATAGTCCAAACGCGACGGTGACGGCCAACGGCGCCACGGCGGCGAGGTACTTGCAAGACATGGCGATGCCCGCGCATGCGGCGGAAGCGGCGAGCCAGAACCACGGGAGCTTTTTCCACGATGGCGGGCCTTCGGTCTCCGTCCCCGGCGCGAGGGACGGAGCCCTGCGCATGGCCGCGTCGAACGCTAAAACACAAGAGGTGCCAAATAAAACCATGGCGCTGTCGAGATAGGCGATCGACGTGTAGTGCCATCCGAGTCCGAACAATGCCCAAACGATACCCGCAATCGGGAATCGAATCGCCAGGATTGCCGCCAGTAATCCGGCGCAAATGGCTACCACCATCCGCGCGGCCATCACGCCGTCGTTTTCGGATTCCGCGTGCGTGATATTCATCACAATCGCGAACAATGCCATGGAAAAACGCGGGTGTTCGTACACCGCGTCGAAATCGATAACGCCCTGCCAGTTTCCTTCGCGCATCATGTGGGCAAAAGCCATCGATATCGGGACATAATCGTATTCATCCACTTCCATGCCCGTCGAGCGACCATGATCGAATCGCATGGCGAAGGCGAACAATCCGATCCATACGACCAACACGATTCGAACAGCACAGGGCAGCGGTTTCTCCGTCCCCCAGAACCGCCAGAGCAACCAGCCAACGCCCAACGCCAATCCCATCAACAAACACGCAGTCGTCGGCCAACTCCGTCCCCCGCGGCGTGGAGCAGCGCCACCGTCTCCTGCTCCGTCCCCCTTGTAATTGATCACCAAATCCGCGGCGCGACGTACATGATGGTGATAATCAATGCCTTCGCCGCCATTATTGTCCCAACGTACTTCGGGCGCAGTGATGTGGAAGACGAAATCGAGCATCTGATTGGAAGGTACTTGGACTTCCAGACGAAAACGTCCCGGTTCGACTTCCGGCATGGGCGATCCCCAGGCGTCGCCGATTTCAAACGAATTTTCGGGAATCGGTCCCGACCGATCCGTCGGACGATTAAAACCGTTGATGCCCCAAATCAAATCCACGGCGCTATCGTTGGGGGAAAGGTACTCGATGCAAACGGGTACGAAGTTTTCTCCGTCCCCGGTCGGCGCTGCAGTGCTTGGGTCGCCTAACTGAAGGAACGAATTTTCCTCCATGCCATCCACGCGCGTGTTCGGATTACCCGGATCCAACACCCACTCGCGATCATTGACGACAAACTTATATTCATGCTCGCTCGGCTCGATAAACTGCATCGTCAACTCGAACGTGCCGTCGCCGTCATCGTCCTGCATGTAGTTTTTGCGCAAATCCCAGATGTTGAAGCTGCCCGCCAGACTGACGCGATTGGCTGGCTCCTCAGGCGTGTAGCGAAACGTCACCGTTCGCATGCCATCGTCGAGCTCGCCGATTTCCACCTCGGCGCGCGCGGCGTTCGTGCCCGTGAATAGATACACATTCACCAACACCATACATGCAAAAACTACCCGCCAAAGCTTTGGCATGGGCCCTCACCTCACGATAAAGTTTTCTGGAAAATACAACAAATGCCCCGAATACCCCCAATTTCGAGAGCTTTTATCCGAGAAGTTTGCGAAGTGCAACCCCGGAGTGGGCATCATGCAACGATTTTAAAGAGCTGTTGGTTTTGCAGTTCGATATAAGTGCGAAATAAAGTTTATGATTTCCATAGACCTGTCGATGCATGTAAAATTCCATAAGTTTTTGGATGTAAAATAAAACAATATTGTGTTCCAAAACCGGAGAGTGGTTCTGGTTTTCTCTCCGCTGTAAAAAAAGTAATTAGAAAAGCATGTTTTTCGCCCTTTAACTTTCGAGTAATTTCATGACAATCTTTGGCGTCTATTTTCATTTTACCGATATCGGTTCGATTCCAAATAAACATCTCTGACACACAATATTGATGCCCCTTTGCCTCAAGGTAGAGTGGATGACTTGAAATGCTGACAAGAGCTTGCTCTTGTTGTTCAGTCGAAAAATGGGAATTCAAAATTCACCTCAGTTTTTTCACCTAACGATTATGACTTTATTTTTTCTCACCAATTGGCTAACCAGTCAAGCGAGTAGGGTGAATGTACATGTTTTCCACCGTCTTCGCTTGAATACCCCCGCTGGTCGGGCGTATAGATAAACAACCTTCCGGGAGGAGACCCCTCATGCCTAGCCGTATTGCTCGCGCGAACATGATTTTCGTCTGCCTGATGATTCTCGCCGCCGCATTGCTTGCCGCGATTGTCCTGATCGACCGCAAAGCGGGCTTGAATTATACCTATACGTTCGACGATGCCAAAGACCTTGCCATTGGCGCGCCCGTGAAAATGCGGGGCACGCAAATCGGCGAAGTCACCGGCGTGCGACTTGCAGACCAACGCGATGCGGGCGTTCAAATCGACGTGCGCGTGTACGCCGAACATCGCAACCGCATCAACGCCGCCCCCGATTCCACCGCGCGGATCAAAAAAGACTCGATGGTGCTCGGAAACGCCTATGTCGATGTGATCAATCGCGGCGACGGCAGCAGCGGCGCGATGGCGTCGGGCACCGTGGTCGAGGGTCTCGACGGTTGGACCGAGGAAAAACTCTGGGTCGCGAAAGACAAAATGAGCAGCGGTTATGCGAAAGCGCTCTCAATGGGTGCCGAAGGCATTGACCGCGTCGAAGAGTGGGCAAAGTCAGAAGACGGCCAGAAGTTGAAAACTCAGGTAAACGATTTCCTCGGATCGCTCGAAGAAGCCTCGGCGACCAAAGCGCAACAAGCGCGCAGCAAGTTTGGCGAAGCGCTCGAAAAAGGCACCAAATTATTAAACGACATGCGCGCGCAGGCCGAAGGCGCGGCCAACAGCGATACGGCGGACGATTTGCAGAAGTCGCTGGAAGAATTGCTCAAACAGGCTGAAAACCTCGACGACCAAACGCGCGAAAGAGTGGAAGCGCTGCTCAAAGAAGCGAAGGAAAAAACCTCTGAAACCATGGAGAAGTTGCCGGATTTGAAAGAAACGGGATCATGAGGGAACGGCGAGTGTTTCGCGTTCTTTCTTCCAACGATGGCCAGCTTGAATTCCTTGGAATAAAAACCACAAAACAACCATGTGCATCAGGATTGCAGGGGACCGAAAAAACGTCGTGAGAAAAAATAAATCCTGAATATACAAAATGAATCCAATCCAGTAAGCCCATAAAACATCGCGGCGTGAAAAATATCCAAAGATAACATAGAGCAACCCGAAAACGGCGATCAGGAACGCCTGGATGGCTTGAAATCTTAAGGTATAATTCACTCCCAGATCACGAAGAAAATAGCCAAAATATTGCGGCGACGTAATACCAATCAGGGAAAGCAGAAATCTCCCCGTCAGGAGATGAAGCAGCGTGTTTCCCAAGGTTAAACCGCCAATCCAGTAGAACCAATTCGCGCTTGCGCGAAATTTTCGTAACGAATCGGTCACAACGATTGAATCGTATTCGGTTTCGGTCATGAACGAGCGCGGCCTCCAGCCAATTGTTCCATCGCATCGACAACCAACCTTACCCCATACCCGGTGGCGCCGACGTTGAAGTAGCGCGTTTTCGTTTTTGCTCGCGCGGGGGCCGACATGTCCAGGTGCGCCCAACGCACGCCGGTTGGGACGAAGGCTTTCAGGAAATTCGCCGCGTGAATCGCTCCGCCGTATTGACCAAGCGACGAAATGTTGTTCAAGTCCGCCAACGGATGACCGAGCGATGGTTCATATTCCTGCCAAAGCGGCAACGGCCACACCGCGTCGCCCGTTGCGCGTCCCGCCGATTCAAACACGTCGCGTAATTCTGCATCGTTGGTAAACAACGCGCCAATTTGTGGGCCGAGCGATACGGCTGCCGCGCCAGTCAGCGTTGCAAAATCGATCAGCACATCGGGTTTTTCTTTGGCCGCGAGCGCAAATGCGTCCGCCAGCACAAGGCGGCCTTCCGCATCGGTGTTTTCAATGTAAACGGTTTTGCCGTTTTTCGACTGGTGAATCGAACCGGGATGATACGCCGCGCCATCGACCGCGTTGAACGCCGCAGGAATCAGTGCCGTGACGCGCGCGGGCAACCCGAGCGCTGCGATGGTTTGAATGGCGCCTATCACCGCTGCGCCGCCGCCCATATCGCCGTTCATCGTGTGCATGGCGTCGCGGGTTTTAATGCAAAGCCCACCGGTATCGAAACAAATGCCTTTACCCGCCAAGACGATATGCGGCGCGCGGCGTGCAGCTTTCTTTGGCTTGTACCGCAGCACGATCATGCACGGCGGGTGTTCGCTGCCTACTCCGACCGCAGTGATCAGGTTGTAGCCTTCGCGTTTAAGGCGCTTCGCATCCAACACCCGGCATTCCAGGCGTGCCGACTTTGCGACGCGTTGGGCTTCAGAGGCCAACGCGCGTGGAAACAGCACGTTGTTCGGCGCGTTGACTAACTCGCGGGCCAGATTTACCCCCGCTGCGATGGTCTCGACGCGTTGTACCGCACGCTTGA
Organism: uncultured Candidatus Sumerlaeota bacterium; assembly: GCA_964580585.1. Classification (GTDB taxonomy): domain Bacteria; phylum Sumerlaeota; class Sumerlaeia; order SLMS01; family JAHLLQ01; genus CAZOKZ01. The sequence continues at coordinate 117,436 of CAZOKZ010000003.1, forward strand.
CGGCGGTGGCTTGCGACGGATCGACGACCAATTGCACGCGAAGCGGAGGACGTTTTTCCGGAGCTGACTTGAATCGTGTATCGACGAAATCGCCGAGCGATATGCCCTCGGCAATCGCGGCAGCAAGGGCGGGGGCATCGTCGCCATCGCAGGCGAATGCCAGTTTCGTCAGTGAATACCGGCGGCAAACTTCGGCAGCGTGAGCGGCTGCGGTTTTTAACCGCTCGGTGGGAGGCATCGCGGGTACAAAGACTGCCGAATCCAGCAGCAGATGCCGCGTTTTGACATTCGCAGATTGCTCCAGCGTACAAAACCATTCGGCACGCGTCGATTTATCGGCAACGGTATGGACAAAGGCTTCGGCATGACGCGCCAGCGAAGCGTTTTCTGGTTTGGCAAGCAATCCGTCTTCGGGAGTGTGCAGAATAACGAGCGCATCGGCGTTCACGCGATCGAGTGACTGGGTCGATATGGCGAAGGTCATTTGAATTCCTGTGTTTGGCAAGTTAGTCATCTGCCGAGCATTCAGCAGAAATTGCCAGCGCAAGCGCTATCAAAATCCAAAAAGAGAACCAAATTCCTGCCCAATTGCCAGGCAGGATACAAATCTTTTCCGCGGTACAACGATTGCCTTTTTGAACGCGAAAGACATTTTCTTCAAAAGGAAGGACGCGTTTCATGCCTATCGAAGTTACCGGAAAAATTTTCAAATCTTACACCGATCGTTTTTTTGACGCGCTGGATAAAATCCCCGAAGACAAACACGATTACGTTCTGTGGAAAGGCACATTTTCAAACCAGAACGGTCAGGACGCAGTGTTACAATCCCAAACTCCCGCTCAAATGGGGGCGGATGTTTCGCTGGCGCTCGACCTTTTGCTCAAGTTGACCAAAGACGAAGCGCAAATTTCTCCGGAACTGTTCACAAAAGTTCGCGCCGAAATGAAAGCCCTTGCCGAACGCCCACTGCGCGAAATTTCCGCCACAGGACGAGAAATCGCCAAACGGGTGGCGCCGGAAATCGATGCCTTGACCGCCGAACAACTCGAAAAATTGGTGCCTGGTTTTAACGGCATGGTTACCGCGCGCGAACACAGCGTATGGATGCTGACGCACGTGGTGCACCATCGCGGTCAACTGCACCAGATCCTGCGGTCGATTGGAATCGAACCCCCGCCGTTTTTCTAACGAAACCTTCCCGTATCGTTTCCTTCTGAAGCCAAACCAACCCGACAGTGTTGCAATCGGGTATGATGTTTGCCTCGCCTGCGCATGGTTTTATATTTCCCTGAACAGAGAGAGAGGCTTGACCCATGCCGATTATTGTCACCAGCGAAGTCCTCCAATCCTACACCGATCGCTTTTTCGATGCCGTTGAATTGGTTCCCGAAGATCAGCACGATTTTGTTTTGTGGAAAGGTACCTTCAAAAACGCCGAAGGCCAGGACGTTGAAAAACAGTGTCAAACACCCGCCGAAATGGCCGCCGACGTGGTGATCGCCTTGGAAGGCATGATGAAGTTTACCAAAGGCGAAGTCCAAATGTCGCCTGAGATATTCGAGGGCATTAAAGCTCGAATGGCGGAATTGTCCGCAAAATCGATGAAGGAAATCGCCGCCGAAGGACGGGCTGTTGCCACCCGCATCGTCCCCCAGGTGGATGATTTGACCGAAGAGCTTCAGCAAAAAGAAATTGTGGGTCCTCGCGGTCCCATGACAACGCGTGCCATGGCAACGCTGATTTTGACGCACGTGGCGCACCACCGGGGGCAACTTTACCAGATTCTGCGCGCCATTGGCGTAACGCCTCCCGGGTTTTTGTAAGATCGAAATCGATGTGGGACTAAGGCGCCAAGGAACCTGCCAGAGTCGCAGGACTTGGCGTCTTTGCATTTGAAGGTCGGAAACCATTCAGTGGAAAATGATTCCCATTGAAATCCGGCCTCTGCATTCGGATGATTGCGACGAGTGCCCTTTCGGAGAAAATACCCCCGCCGATGATTTCGTTGCCTTCCAAGTTAGTTCGTCGCCCAGCGCGCTACGATTGCCATTCGCAAGCCGCTCAATCCAGCCAGGTCCACTCCCTTCCCGAGCATTTGCGCCAACGCAACCTGCTGCTGATCGTCTTTGGCGCCGTTACATTATTTGGTGGGTTGATTGTTCTGGCATCCGGGTTCGAGCAATTCGCCATGGTGACGCTTGGGCTTTTCATGGCGACTGTCGGCGCCAGCGTGTGGACCGGCATTGTGATCTGGCATTTCTGCGTGGCCCAGGAAGTGCGCTTTACCCGCGAGTCGATGGTGATTCACCAAACCGCGCGTCCCGATCTGGTATTGCCCTTCGACGGTTACCAGCGCGAATGGGTTGTCGATTGCAGCGGAGCGCGAACCGTTCGCATTATCATTTTCGGTCGCAATCGCGGCTGCACCGTGATTCAGCCTCCCGAGTGGTTTTACCAGGGACTCGAAGAAATCGCCCGCATCCAGGCCGAAGAAGGCTGGTATGCTCCAGCAGAAGAGTAAATCGTCGCAAAGTTATCGTATTCATCATGGCCCGTCAGGGGTAATTTTTTCAACCGAAACCAATCCTCCTATCCTCTCCGTTTCCCCGCTTGCCCACGGTTTCATCATTCCGTAGAACAATCATCAAGCGGGCAGATGACGCCCGATTGTCCGCCATGGGGAGTGCCGACCTTGTCTCACGATGTTGCCGTTCCGTTTCCGACCCAAGAGGTTTGGAGTCATCTCGATCCCAAGGCCGTTTGGCCGGGTGATTGGTATGCGTTTCAGTCCAGCGACCAACAGGACTTGATCGCCGATCTAGCCGACCTGGCACCCTTCGATCTGAATCCAGAAATCGCTGCTTCCTCCGGCGAGGCCAAACCCATCCTGACCTTGCGATTTGGTCGTGGTAAACGCCGCGTGCTTATTTGGGCACGCCAGCACGGTGACGAGCCCGAATGCACTGCTGCCCTGATGACGGTTTTGCACAAACTGGTCACAGAAACGGTTTCACCGTTGTGCCAGACAATTCTCGACGAACTCGAACTGCTTGTTGTGCCCATGGTCAATCCAGACGGCATGGACGCCTTCACACGCGTGTGCGCCTCGGGTATCGATTTGAACCGCGATGCTTCTGTCCAGGCCACCCCCGAAGGCCAGCTTCTCGTGCGCTTGAAAGACGAATTCCAGCCAGAGTTTGCATTCAATTTGCATGACATGCGCCCTCGCAAGACCACAAAAGCTGGCACCGACATGGTGACGTTGGCGTTTCAAGCCGGCCCCTTCGATGCCGAAGACAGCGATAATGAAACACGGCTGAAGGCCAAAGCCGTAATCGGCGAAATTCTTAATGTGGTGAAGACCCAATCGCCTCACATCGCCCGCTACGATTGCAACTACATGAGCCGCGCGTTTGGCGATGCGATGATGAAATGGGGCGTGGCGTGTATTCTGATCGAATCGGGCAGTCTGCCGCGCAACTTGGGCGGCGACGACAACGTGATTCGTATGCACGCCTTGGCGCTACTGGCCGGATTGCACGCCGTGGCCACGGGCAAAGACGCCAGCCACGACGCGTCGGCTTACGACGCAATCCCGCCAGACGGCGGTGTGTTTGATTTCGATGAAATTTATCGCGGCGGTCGTGTGTTCGATGCGCCGACCAGCCAATCTTATGTCGCCGATTTGGGACTTTGGACAGATCTTCAGCCGCGCCGCACCACCTTGGACCGACAAGTCACCAGCACTGTCCAGGCTGCAGGCGACCTGGCTCCTGAAACGGGCAAGCATGTGCTCGATGCAAGCGGTTGTTTGCTGGCGCCCGGCATCATTGGCGCCACCCCCGATTTCACGTTCGACGACGATGTTCCAAGCGATGACGAAGCCCGTGGGTTCCTGCGCGCAGGCATCACCACGATCGCCACGGCGTTCGGGCCGTTTGTGAATTCGTACCAGCGCGATGAATACATCGAAATGATGCGCGAATCGGTTCCGCCGCTGAACGTGGTGGCTTTCGAGCGCGTTTTATCCATTCCCGCCATCGTGCGTCGCCATGGGATTACTCCCTTTGCAGGGTTGTGTGTGACGAAACTTCAAATCAGCATGCGGGATTTGAAGGAATTCGCCCGTCAATTCCAGCCCACCTTGCGCAAGGTCATTGCCGCCGAACCCAACGAAACCATGCTGGGGCTCAACGTGCTGTTCAGCAGCGCGTCCTCGACGCGTAAAACGCGACTGCACCTGATGCTGCAAACCATCGATGAAGCAGCCGCCAGCCGCGCGGGCCGTGTGGATTACGCCAGTTTGCACCAGCTTTGCGAACCCTTCATCACCGCCAGCGACCAAGTGAGCTTTAGTGGTAATCGACGCGATCCATTGCCAAAAGGCATCCGTCAGCACCTGATTCCCGCTGGATTCACCGAGCAAACCCTGCCCGCCGAGCATTTCATTGCCCGTGCGTTGAATGCGATCGACGACCCGACGCCGGAAAGTCGGCGCGCCACGCTCGGCGCGATGACATTCCGCATGGCCGATGCACTGCGCCTGGATACAGCGGGGGCTTTGCGACCGGGTTTCCGCGGCGATGTCGTGTTTTTACCGGATTCGATCCTGGATTCGGGCGAAATCGAAGGTGTCTATCCCCAGAAAGTCGTTCTCAATGGCGAAGTGATTCTCGATCGCTCCACCAGTTTCGAGCAACGGGGTCGTGGACGCTGGAAATTCGCCGAATAAACCAGAAACACCCACTTAATCTTATCGAGCACCACCACCCATGTTCCTTGCCGTTGACGTTGGAAACACACACACAACGTTTGGCCTGATGGAAGGCCAAAACGTGCTCCGCGAAAGCCGCATCACAACTCAACGGCATCAGACCGCCGACGAGTTGCAGGTGATTCTTCGCTTTTTGGCCGGTATCGAAGAAGTCCCGCGCGACGTATGGGTAGGCGCGGCAATTTGCTCCGTGGTTCCGGCGTTCAATCGCACGTTGAAAACGGCTATCGAACGCGTTATTGCTATCAAGCCAGATGTCTTGACGCCATTTATGAAGTTGGACGTCGAAAACGAGTACAACGATCCACGCGAGGTCGGCATGGACCGTCTGGCGAACGCGGTTGCCGGAATCGAAAAATATGGCCCAGGATTGGTCGTCGTGGATTTCGGAACGGCGACGACCCTGGATATTATCTCGAACGAGGGGCATTACCTCGGCGGCGTGATTTTGCCCGGGCTCGAAGCCACTGCCGATGCGTTGTATATTCGCACTTCCAAGTTGCCGCAAATCAGCATTGAACGTCCCGAAGCGGCCTTTGGCCGGACCACGGTTCAGGCCATGTTGTCGGGTCTGTTTTTCGGCTCGATCGATGCCGTCGAAGGGGCAATCGGGCGCATTGAATCTCAATTGGGTTATGGTTTGAAAGTGGTCGCCACGGGGGGCCTTGCCAAGGTTCTTGCGCCGGACATGAAACGTCTCGACGCCGTGGACGATTACTTGACGTTGCGCGGGATCGAGAGCATTTGGAGAAAGAACCAGAACGCCTAAGGCGGCGGTTTCTCTCGCGATATTCTTACTTTTCCTCGCGCGGAACGGCCTCTAAAAGTTCGTCCCATTCCTTGACACTACTGGCGTTAACGGCGTCCTCGCTGTCGGCGTCGTATGTGTATTGCCAACCGCCGGGCGCCTCTTCATCGTCGATCTCGATACCCTGAATATCCAGCAAAGTACCGGTCGAGCGGGCCAATTCCACCAGCGCCTGCTGATAATCGGCCAGCGCGCGGGCCTGGCGAGCCTGGGATTCGGCCAGATCGTCCTGGAAATCCAACACATCGAACGTGGTGCGTTCGCCCACGACGAGACGTTTTTTCTCGGCGTCCAACTTCTCTGTATCCGCGTCCACCTGGCGATTTGTGGCGATGATTTGTTTCAACGCGGTCCGAACGTTTCGGGTGGCCTCGCGCACTTCGCGTGTGATCAGCAATTCGCGGCTTTCCACGCCCAGTTCCGCCTGCTCGACGCGGTCAAGGGACTGATGATACTGCGCCCGTGCGCGCCGATTCATCAGCGGATAACGCAATTCTGCACCAATGAAGTAGCCGCCGTATTCGCCTTCGCCGATGGTGTCGTACGTATCGCCGCGGCTTTCCTCCAATCCGGAAAGTGTGTATCCTGCAATGGCGTTCAATTCGGGTTTTTTCTGGCGACGGGCCACGTCGCGATTAATTTCGGCGATTTCTTTATCAAGCAATGAGGCTTGATAGTCCGGGCGGGCATCCAGCGCGATGGCAATCAATCCGGCGTCGTCCAATGCCAGATCCGTGTAATACGTGGTTGGATCGGATGGGATGATTTGGCGGTTCCAATTACTGACGCCGTTCGTATGATCCCAGTTCATCAACGTCATCAAACGATCCTGGGCCGCCATGACAGCGGATTCTGCATCGGCCAGGATCGATTCGCGTTCGGCGACTTGGGCTTGCGCCTGGAGAAGCGACAAGCGCGGCAGCGAACCGACATCTACGCGGGCCTGATTGACGCGTTCCAGTTCCTGTGCCGAGGTCAGCGCTTGTTGCTGAACGTCGAGGTTGCGAATCGCGAAATTCAAATCCCAGTAAGCCGTCATTACTTCGGCCAGGCGGTCGAGCAATTCCTGGCGAAATGCCATGTTCGACTGATCCAACTGGCGTTGCGCGATGCGAATCTGGGCGTTGTTGACAACGGGACCGAAGTTTTTCAACAAAGGTTGAACAACTTCAACACCTACGCTGCTCGTGTACGACGGATTGATTCCCAGGGGACTTGAGCCAGCCATGGTCGTTCCGTCGATGTCGCGGTAGCGTGTATCGACGGCTTTGAGCTTGAGAATTGTCCCGAGCGGCGTGCGTTGGGTAAGCGAAGCTTCCGTGGTAGTAGAGCTGGTGTGAGTAGCGATCTGGCGATGTCGGTCGTCGGTGGGGTACACCCCCGTTTGAGCGTCTGTGCGCGCATAAATGCTGGAAATCGCCAGTTCGGGATCGTAAATGCCGCGCTCGGCAAAAACCTGTTCGCCCGCAATGTCGCGATCTTTACGCACAATATCAATGTTCAGGTTATGCGCCAACGTATTGAGGACAACTTCGCGCAACGAAAGATGCACGGGTTCGCCTTCAAGGCCGGGAACCTTGTGCAAATTCAGCGGCGGCAATGTTTCGGAGGAAGTTTCTATTGGCGAAGCAGGGGCGATTTCTTCGGCCCAAGCCGATCCAACAGTAAACAATACGAGCGTGGCGGATGCCATCATCCACCGAATAGGTGCAAACAAAGCGGTTCTCCTCATTTGAACAGGACTCCCCAAGCCCCCGTGCTTATGCCGGGCTCTTCCAAAACCCGATGCACGTTATGTGCCAATAATCAGCTCGAAACCTGCACTTCAAATGTTAGCCCATCGGTTTCGGGATTCACCACATACAGGGTCGGGAACGGACAAGAGCCGATATTTTCAAGCACATCTTGCTTCGAGCCTTTGTAGATCAGGCTGATCACTGTGCTGCGGTCGAAGGACTTGCGGACAAAAACTTCGGTTTCACGTCCCAGACGTTTGAAGTTTTGAATGATAATGCTCATCAGTTCCTCGTCGGCACCGGTGAACAGAATTTCGTAGTCGGCTTTGCGTTGAACGACAAGCGGCCAGAAGGAATCGAATTCCGGTACCAGGATATCGGCCACGTCGTTGCTTGCGCGTTCGAGCGAAGCGTTGATCGCCAACTCAGGATCGCGATCACTGGCCGTACCTTTCGATTTCGCTTCAAAGAGCACTTCCTGGGTATCGACACGCAGGACTCGGATCGTCATTTCGGTTTCATAGAACCAATAATTATCGAAATAGAGCTTCTTCTGGTCCTTGAGGTTGGTAGTCACTTCGCCGGTAACGATGACTTCGACGCCCGAGCGT